>JBDTKZ010000077.1:0-30109 GCA_039935075.1 Bradyrhizobium sp. | reverse complement strand
CGAGGGATTACGACGGGCTCTGACGCAAAGCTGCCAGTGAGCACGCCGCTGCGTCGTCCTATTTCGGGCAGCCGGCACGTTCGACGATAGCGGAAATTTCGTTACCGGGGGTCTTCTGTTCGGTCATAAATAGTCGAGCGCCAATACATTCTCTAAGCGAATACGGCTGGGCATTTGGCACGCTGCAGCCTTCCGCTGCGAGCTTCATTCTTGCAACAACAAGGCTATCGTTTCTGCCAGCCGGCTCCCCGATAGAGGCCATGTTGGCGGATTGGTCACCTAGCTTTTTGAGACTATCCAGCGCCTCTTGGCACTTCGCGGGATCGTTGGCTCGATTATCCGCGGTGGGAGTAGATGGCAGCTTGGCGGAGGGCTGCGGGGAGTGGCATTTTCCTTCCGCTTCGAGGCGGTCCACCGTTTCGGCGACCGCATTATGTTTGTCGTTCATTTCGTTGGTTTTCGCAAATTCGTCAGCGTCGAGGAAGCTCCTTGCAGCACTCAGATACATTGCCGCGGCATCCTTCATATCGCTGCAGGTTGCAGGTTTGCTTAATATCTCTTGCGCACCACCGATCATGACATTTGCCGATCGCACGAGTCCTTCTTTGTATGGATCCGGCTTATCCGTCGTCGGTGCATCGGGTTGCCCAGCCTCTTGAATAATTTTTAACATGAGCTCTGTGTCGCCCGCTCGCTGCGCCGCTGCGGCTGCCTTTTTGTACTCCTCAGGGGCGAGAAGAGAGAACTGCTTTTGTCTTCGCAGTTGGCGAGCGGCGTTCAGTGACCGACGGGCATCCTTGCAATCACTCGCATTTGGAGCAGGCAAAGCGTTGTCAGTGCCCGTTATATCGCTGCCGCACGAGGCTGTGGCTGGTGGTGGTGCTGCCGCTTGTTGCTGTGGAGGCGCTGGTGGCGACGGCGTCGATACTACCTTTTGTTGCTGTGTGCCGGTTGCGACAGTTGTCTCGTGGCAATATCCTCGTAAACGTCTCTCGTAAGCCGCGCGAGAATTGGGTTCTTTGCACCAGCCGCCGCACTCCGAGACCATCCGGTGGCACAGAGCGGAGAATTGATCATTCGAGGCCAGGATTGACGGAACGAGGGCGCAGTTACCTGTATGTTTAAGTTGGGCCGCCAACTTGAATCCTCTTGCTGCTACAACCCTACCCTGAGCCGAGATTCGAGCAACACAAGCGGCGTCGTCTGCCCTCGCGACTTGCGTCGTCTGGAGTAACGACGCGACACAGACCAACGCCGTTGAAAGAAAATATCCCGCCGAAAGGTCAAGCCGCCCCATCGTCACCACCTCAAAGGCTGAAAGCCCGCGCCATTTGCGCGTTAGAAGGGATTAAAGCAGCAAAGCACGAGCCACGGAACGGCAATTTGCATTTGTCCCGCGATATTGGGAGTACGTCCGTAGAGGGTCAAACGCGGCCCCGACCAACTCGAAACGCCACTTCCAGTCTACCCCGAACAACGGACATCGTAAGAGCGCGCGAGTTGATCCGGTTCGTGCCAGAACCAGCTCGTAGGATCGGTTGAGCTCTTGCGAAACCCATCGCATCGCCCTCGACGATGAATTGATCGGTCGCGCCAACATATCAACGACTAGCGTGCTGCGACAAAAGTGATGGGTATCGCTCCCCTCCACCCATCCTACCGGCTTGCTCATGATATATGACCGATATACGCTTGGGATGAGCTTGCAGAGATCTGCGGTTGCGAGGAACATTGAAGCCAACAACCCCGTCAAAGCGCCCGGCTCGGGCCGCCAAGGCCGAAGATGGCACGCTGACGGACCGCGCCTATCGCGAACTCGAAGAGATGATCGTCACCCTGCAATTGTCGCCCGGCACCGTGCTTTCGGAGCAGGCACTGGCGCTGCGGCTGAAGATCGGACGAACCCCGATCCGCGAAGCGTTGCAGCGGCTGGCCCGGGATGGCCTCGTCGTGATCATGCCCCGGCGCGGCATCATGGTCTCCGAGATCAATCTGCGGCTTCAGCTGCGTTTGCTCGAAGTGCGGCGCGAGCTGGAGCGGCTGATGGCGCGCCTGGCTGCCGAACGCGCCACACCGGAGGAGCGCCGCGAATTCGCCGGGATGGCGGCGGCCATGCTCACCGCCGCCGCCAAGGCCGACGATATCGCCTTCATGCGGCTCGACCAGCGTTTCAACATCCTGATCGCGGAAGCCGCCCGCAACGAATTCGCGCGGCGGTCGATGGGGCTGATGAACGCGTTGTCGCGGCGGTTCTGGTATCAGCACTATCAGCAGGTGGCGGATCTGCCGCTGACCGCCAAGCTGCACGCAGCAGTGGCCGAGGCCGTGTCGCAAAAGAAAGCAAAGGCGGCTGCGACCGCGTCCGACCGGCTGATCGATTATATCGAGGATTTCGCGCGCAAGACGCTCGATACCTGAAGCCTCCTCAATCGAACGTCACGACGCTGCGAATGGTCTCGCCGCGCTTCAGCGCCGCGAAGCCATCGTTGATCTCGTCCAGCGCGATCCGGCGCGAAATCAGATCGTCGAGCAGCAGCGATCCCTCAAGATAAGCCCGCGCCAGCAACGGGAAATCCCGGCGCGGACGGGTGTTGCCATAGCTGACGCGACGGATGCGCTTTTCCTGCATCAACGAGCCCCAGCGAAACGATGTGTCCTTGTCGACGTCGATCTTGCCGAGCCAGATCACATGGCCGCCGGGCCGTACCGCCTCGGTGGAGGTGCGAAACGCCGCGGGACTGCCGGCGGATTCAATCACGACATCGACGCCACGGCCACCTGTCTCGCGTTTGGCGATAGCCACCGCGTCGTCCTTCGACGCGTCAATGCCGTGCGTCGCGCCCATTTTCGTGGCAAGCGCCAATTTCGCAGGATTGAGATCGACCGCCATGATCGTCCCGGCGCCGGCGAGCCGGGCGCCCTGCACCGCCGCCAGACCGACCGCGCCGCAGCCGATCACCATCACGCTGTCGCCATGCGCGATCGCACCGAGATTGAGCGCCGCGCCGACCCCGGTCATGACGCCGCAACCGATCAGGCAGGCCCGGTCGAATGGTATTTCCTTCGGCACCGCAATGGCCTGCTGGTCAGGCACGATGCAGTATTCGCCGAACGATCCGAGGTACATCAATTGCCGGAGCGCCTCGCCATTGCCGAGCGTGGCACGGACGTCGCCGTCGAACGACACAGCTTGTGGTCCCTTGCCGAGATATTCCTCGCACAGGATCGGTGAATCGCGATCGCAGTAGAAACAATGTCCGCAATGCGGATTCCACGACAGCACGACATGGTCGCCGACTTTCACGCCGCACGCGGCCGGACCGATCTGTTCGACGATCCCGGCGGCTTCGTGCCCAAGCACGATCGGCATCGGATAGCGCAACGCTCCCTCGATCACCTCGAGATCGGTGTGACATAATCCGGTCGCGCGTATCCGCACCAGCACGTCGACGATCTGCGCGCTGGCGTTTCTTGTCGTCGCCGGCATGTTTCCGCTTCGATCGCGTCCGGATTCAGCCAGAGCCGGCGGCATGACATGGTTGATCGGCAGCAATGCCATCCTGCTTGTGACCCTTCTGGCCGCGACGGGCTTTTACGGATATGTCGAACTTCGCTGGAGCACCCTGATCGTCGTCACCGGCCTGATCGTGCTGTTCGCACCGGGGCTTTTCCAGGCCTGGCCGTCGTCGCTGCGCGATGGAAAAACGGGCCTCGTCACACTGATCGCGATTCAAGCGTTGGCGCTGGCGACATTGGCGAAAATTGCCGCGCCCGCCTGGGCAAACCTGTCGTGAACCAAACCTGCCGTGAACCTTTTCGGAGAATTGAGCGATGCCTGTTAAAATCAAGCTCGGCCTGTCGTTCGGCGTCGTCCTTGTGGCGGCCATTGCCGCCTATTTTCAGCATAGGCTCGGCCATGACCGCGTCCAGTATCTGGTCGCGTTCCTCGGCTTCTTCATGATCTTCGCCATGTGGCTGTTTCCCGAGGTCAAACGTGACGAGACCGCCGGTGGCGTTCGACGCGACGTACTTCCGCAATAAAGTCGTGGCCGCGATAGAAGTAGTGCCGATTGCCTTGATGCAATAAGCGCGTGCCGTCTACTCGATCACGACCGCCAACCCCGCCCCCGTTGCGCTTTAGGAAGCGTCCGCGACACCATCACGCGATGTGCGATCAGCCGTTGCGGAACGCATAGGCGTATCCGTTCAGGGCCGGCGCACCGCCGAGATGCGCGTAGAGCACTTTCGACCCCTCGGGAAAATACCCTTTCCGTACCAGGTCGATCATCCCCTGCATCGACTTGCCCTCATAGACCGGGTCGGTGATCATGCCCTCCAGCCGCGCACACAGGCGGATTGCATCCTTGGTTTCGTCCGAGGGCACGCCATAGGCCGGATACGCATAGTCTTCCACCAGCACAATGTCGTCCTCGCGGAGTTCTTTGCCCAGTTCGACCAATTCAGCCGTCCGGCGCACGATCTCCAGCACCTGAGCCTTGGTCTGTTTCGGCGTGAAGGAGGCATCGATACCGATCACCTTCCGCTCGCGCCCGTCGGCGGCGAAGCCAACCGACATGCCGGCGTGGGTCGATCCGGTCACCGTGCAGACGATGATGTAGTCGAAGGTAAAGCCCAACTCCTTCTCCTGGGCGCGGACTTCCTCGGCAAAGCCGACATAACCGAGGCCGCCGAACTTGTGCACGGAAGCGCCGGCCGGGATCGCATAGGGCTTGCCGCCCTTCGCCTTCACGTCGGCGATGGCATCCTCCCAGCTCTGGCGGATGCCGATATCGAAGCCTTCATCGACCATCTGGACGTCAGCGCCCATGATGCGGCTGAGCAGGATGTTGCCGACGCGGTCATAGACGGCGTCCTCGTGCGGCACCCAGCTCTCCTGCACCAGCCGGCACTTGAAGCCGATCTTGGCCGCGACGGCGGCGATCATGCGGGTGTGGTTGGACTGCACGCCGCCGATCGACACCAGCGTGTCGGCGTTGGAGGCGATCGCGTCGGGAATGATATATTCAAGCTTGCGAAGTTTGTTGCCGCCGAAAGCCAAACCGGAATTGCAGTCTTCGCGCTTGGCATAAAGCTGAACCTTGCCGCCGAGATGCTCGGTCAAGCGTTCCAGCTTCTCGATATGCGTGGGACCGAATGTGAGCGGGTATCGTTCGAATTTCTCCAGCATGCGGCTCTTTCTGATCGGTCTGGTGTTCCGGCGCCGCAATTCCTAGCATTTACATCGCGAATGGTGCTTTCAAGTTTACGTCTCGATGTGATGCTATATTCTTTACTAATGCCATTTGTTTATGTTTTCTACGAATAAGTCGCAAAATATGAAAGATTCTTCCATGCTCGAAACCATCGACGGCATCGACATCAAGATGCTTCGCGCGCTGCAAAAGGACGGCCGAATTTCAAATGCGGAGCTCGCGCAAGCGGTTGACGTCAGTCCGGCGACCTGCCACCGGCGAACGCAACGGCTGCTGAGCCAAGGATATGTCACGCATGTGCGCGCGATCATCAACCCCAGGAAAATCAATCGCGGCGCGCTGGTCATGGTCGGCGTGGTGCTGGACCGCTCGACGCCGGAGAGCTTCGCCGATTTTGAAAGGGCGGTGGCAAAACTGAAATTCGTTCTCGACTGCCACCTGGTAGCCGGAGACTTCGACTACTTCCTGAAAATTCGGGTCGGCGACATGGCGGATTTCAACAGGATCCACGGCGAGAAACTGATCGCGCTACCGGGCGTGCGCCAGACACGAACATTTTTCGTCATGAAGGAAGTCGTCGACAATGCGCCGATGGACTTTTAGTCACCGCGCGAGCCGCCGTTGCTGGTCGGCAGAATGAAGGCCGTGAAGCATTGAAGAGACGAGAGCCTACGTCCCGACGCGCAAGGCTGAGCGTTGCTTGCGCAAATAGGCGATCACCGACAGCGCGGTGATGCGGCCGGTCTTCGGGTTTTCGGACGGGATGTTTTCAATCGACATCGAGAAGCGGGCGGAATCGGATTCCACCTCGATCCGATGCACGTTACGTGTCAGTGCCGGATCGGCCCAGATTTCAAGCGTGGTCCGATCCGGCCCGAGACCTGCCAGCGACAGGGCGACGGCGACATTGAGATTCGCCGGAAAGCCCTTGGCCGCCTCGCGCGCGGTGCCTTCGAATATCCTGAGCGGCTCGGTGATGCGCTCGATGTCGATGTTGTTCTGGACCAGATAGGGGGCGCCAAGGAGGCCCGTCACCGGCTTGCGGGTCACCATCCTGACCGACACGATGTTGCCTTCCGCCGCCGCGGTCATGGCATCGAGGCCGATCAGCGCTCCAGTGGGGACCACGATCTGGCCGCCGTTCTGCCTTGCAAGCTCGATCAGGTCTTCATTCTCAAGCAGCGCGCCGACGCTGAGGACGACGGCGATTTTGCCGCGGCTGACAAACGGCGCCACGATCGATCGCACGAGCTTGCTCGGCGCGCATTCGATGACCATGTTGGCAACTTCGGCAAGACCGTCGATTGGGAGGATTGCCGGTGGCTTGTTCAACGCGGCGAGAAAGCCCTGATGCTTGGCGGTATCCTGGACCGAGACCGCCGCCAGAACCAATCCGTCGATGCCGTTGTCGAGGGCTTCCACGACTTTCCTGCCGATCGACCCGAGTCCGACCACCGCGACACGCTGGCTGC
The DNA here is from genome assembly GCA_039935075.1 of Bradyrhizobium sp. GTDB lineage: Bacteria > Pseudomonadota > Alphaproteobacteria > Rhizobiales > Xanthobacteraceae > Bradyrhizobium. Next base: position 23,424 of record JBDTKZ010000077.1, on the reverse strand, counting down.
CACGCATGTTTCCCGCTGAATCCGCCATTGGCCGGTCTCTCGATCTCCTGACGACAGACATCGCATCCCATCGGGCCCGGCGCGAGTCAATTGAAATTCGGGAAAAATCCAGCTGGATATCCGCGGCCTGCTTCACGACCGAACTTGATCGAGTTCCCGCACCGCCTGGTAAATGACGGCCGCGCCCGCTGCGATCGCTTCGCGATCCGCCCATTCTTCCGGCGCGTGGCTCTTGCCGGCCCGACAGGGAATGAAAACCATCGCGGAGGGACAGATGCGGCTCATATACACCGCATCGTGACCCGCGCCGCTGGCGAGATCGATATCACTTAGCCCCAGTTCGCGCGCGCCCCGGCGCAAGGCGGCGCGGAGATTCACGTCACAGGCGGTCGGCGGCCCGTCGGACAGTATGGTAAAGCAGGCGCGCGTCACCCGCGCCGTCGCCGCATGCGCGAGACTTTCCCGATCGAGCGTATCGGTAAAGCGCTGCATCAGCTCGGGCGCCGTGGTCCGGACATCGACGACAAGGCGGCACCGTCCCGGCACGATGTTCGAGGCCGAAGGGTCGACATCGAGGATGCCGACGGTGGCGACGAAGTAGCCGGAGCCTTCAGCTGCCAGCTGATCGGCGATCCGGCGCACCGACGTCACCGTATGCGCCGCGGGCACCAGCGCGTCGTGACGCAGCGTCATCGGCGTGGCGCCGGCATGATCGGCCTCACCCTGGAATATGATTTCGAACCGGCGGATACCCACGATCGAGCTGACGATGCCGACATCGAGCGACCGGGATTCGAGCACGATGCCCTGCTCGATATGCAATTCCAGATAGGCGCGGATATCGCTGCGCCTGGCCCGGTCGAGAAGGTCGGGATCACCACCGACGCGGCGCAGCGCATCGCGCAACTTCTCGCCGCCCGGCTCCTTGAGATCCAGCATCTTGTCATCGAGCGCGCCGCTGATGCCGCGGCTGCCGATGCACGACAGCCCGTATTCGCTGGGTTCCTCCGCCAGGAAGTCGATCACCTCGATGCTGTGCCGCGGTCGCAGGCCGGCATCACGGAACGCCCGCACGATCTCAAGGCCGGTGGCGACCCCGGCAATGCCGTCGAACCGCCCGCCCGCCGGCACGGTGTCGCTATGCGAGCCGATCGCGATGACGCCGAGCGCAGGATTGCTGCCCTCAAGCCGGCCGATCAGATTGCCGGCGGCATCGATGTGCGTCGAGAGCCCGGCGTCGGCGAACCGCTGCGTCAGCCATGCTCGCCCCTCCAGAAACAACGCCGTGAACGAACGTCGCGTGTAGGGCCGTGCCGGGTCGGTGATGTCGGCGAGCCTCATCACATCGGCCCAGATACGATCCGCGTCCAGCGGCAGATTGGTCTTCGGCATCCGTTACACCGCCAATTCTTGATTTCTCAGGATGGCCTCACCGCCGCGGTGCCGCCGCCGGAGCGCCTGACCCGAGGAACGCGCTTTCGATCACTTCACCGATCGGCTGCCAGGTCTTGCCGTCAAACTGTACCAACCGCATTTGCTCGATCGGACGAAAATCAGCCGGACCGGTATTGATGACGATGCCGGGAAGCGCGAGCGGGTTCTGGTAATCCTTCAGGGAGGCGGCCTGCCGCATGACGTTCTCGCGCGAAAGATCCTCGCCGCACTGTTTGAGTACCTGCGCCAACGTCTCGGCCGCGGCGTAGCCGAACACGGTGTTGCCGTCGGCCTTGTCGCCGTCGGGATAGTATTTATCCATGAATGCCGACCAGTCCTTCATGGCGGGGTCATCCTTCCAGGCGGGATCGCCGGCGTCCTTCAGGAAGGCGGTCGAGATCACGCCGATCGAATTCTCCATCCCGGCGGGCCGCAGCGCATTCGCGATCGATGCCGACGCGTTGTCGAGCAGAAACACCGGATGCCAGTCGATCTCGGCCATTCGCCGCAGCGCGAGCGCCGCAACCGCCGGCGCGCCATCGAAGATGAAGATTTGAGCGCCTGACTCCTGCATAAGATCAATCTGGGAATCGATCGATTTATCCGCCACATCGAACGTGGTGTCGGCGACGATCATTCGCGCCCAATCACCGAGGCCTTCCTGCAGTCCCCTGAACAGATCGCGTCCGAATTCATCGTTCTGCCAGAGCACCGCGATCTTTTGCTCGGGATAAAACGCCTGGATGTAGTTGGCGTAAATCCGCCCCTCGGCGCGAAATGCCGGCTGCCAACCCATGGTCCAGGGGAACGTCTTCGGGTTGCCCCACTCTTCATTTCCGGATGCGATGAAGAGCTGCGGAATCTTTTCTTCGTTCAAATACGTCCGGATCGCGAGATTGCCCTGCATTCCGAAAGAGCCGAACATCAACAGGACTTTATCGTCCTCGGCCAGCTTGTGGAGTTGACCGGACGCGGTTACCGGGTCTGAATTATCATCGTATGACAGGAACTTGACCTTATGGCCGTTGATGCCGCCGCGCTCGTTGATCATGTCGAAATACGCTGCCTCAGTCCTGCCGATCGATGCGAACGCGGCCAATGCCCCGGTATACGGCATGACATTTCCGATACGGATTTCGCTGCCGGCGGCACTAACGTCTGGTGCCTGCTGAGCCCGTGCGGCGCAAAGCAAGCCGGCGGGCACCGCGATGGCCAGCACGACCATTAAATTCTTCATCGTCCGCATCGCCAAACCTTACGAAGACACCGCCAAACCCGTGGCAAATCTTGCAGTAATCGAGCGTGGCCACAAGTTATCCCAAACGGTGGATTCTTTCACGGTCGCTTGATAATCTTTCCAGTGAACCTAGTACCCACTATCGTCAAAAGGTGATTCAGAATTCGGCGGTACGTATAGCGTTTATCCGTATCACCTAACTCTGATTCCGAGTACTAGGCATGCTCGATCGTATTGCGCCATGGACACGCACCAAATTTCGATGTTTTGACGACGCCGGGGCTCCGGCGCATCCAATTCGGACAGGAACTTTCGAAGACCTGCGAGGAGATCGCCTCCAGCCCGGGATAGAAAATCTCCCGGAACCCGGTTGTGCGGGCTGAAGAGGCAAGGTTTGTCTTGGCTTGACCATCGATCGATGGAATCTATATCGCTGAAAATCAGATACGCGATGGAGCAGCCCATGAATGAATCCGTCCAATCGGTACCGGGCCTGGTCTATGCCCTGGGAGAGCGGCCGATCCTCAAGCCCGGCGACGCCATCCGGATTTTGAATCGTTCACCGATCGGCCATTACCGCGTTCCGATCTATCTCAGGGGCAAAATCGGCAGGGTGGAGGTCGTGATCGAGCCAACGGCCGTCGACAATGAGGAAGAAGGCTTTGGCCGCAACGCGGGATCGCGTTTGCATTATTACCGCGTCGCAGTTCCCATGACGGAAATCTGGTCCGATTACGCCGGCTCGCCCCGCGACGGACTGTATATCGAAGTGTTCGAGACCTGGCTGGAAAGGATCTGAGAATGAGCGAACACACCCACCATGATCACGACCATGGTCATGATCATCCGCATGCCGAGATCAGCCAATCCGGGCGCCCCGGTTTCTATGACATCATGGAAACCGCGGTTCGCGAGCTTCTCATCGAAAAGAAGCTGTTCGCCGCCGATGAGATTCGTCATCAGATCGAGCTTCTGGATTCGCGTACGCCGGCGCTTGGGGCCAAGGTCGTCGCACGAGCCTGGGTCGATCCGGCGTTCAAGTCGAGGCTGCTCGCCAATGGCCGCACCGCTTGCGAAGAACTCGGCATCAGCTTTTACGACGACACCCAGCTGATCGTGCTGGAGAATACCGAGGCGGTTCACAACCTGATCGTTTGCACACTGTGTTCGTGCTACCCGCGACCGGTGCTGGGATTGCCGCCGGACTGGTACAAGTTGAAGCCTTATCGCTCGCGCGCCGTCACCGAACCGCGCGCCGTACTCGCTGAATTCGGCACGATGATTCCCGACGATGTCGAGGTTCGCGTCAGCGACTCCACCGCCATGGTCCGCTATCTAGTGCTGCCGATGCGCCCCAAGGGCACAGACAATTATAGCGAGGAGCAGTTGGCCGCCCTCGTGACGCGCGACACCATGATCGGCGTGGTCCCTGCCAGCATCCCATCCCAGAGGACGGCGTAATGACCCAGACAGAAAACCTCGTAAAGCGCCTGCCGAACGATATTGGCGGATTGCCGGGCGACCCGATCCAGCGCATCGAGCACGAACTCGAGCCGTGGGAAAAACGCTGCCACGCACTCGCCGACGTGCTTGACTATCACAAGATCCTCAATACCGAAGAGAAGCGCTGCGGCGTCGAGGCACTGGGCGCGGAGATGGTCGGCAAGTTGAGCTATTACGAGCGCTGGATCGTGGCCTTTGCCAACATCCTCTTTCGCAAGGGAATCCTTACGCCAACCGAACTCGCACTGAAGACCAAGGAAGTCGAAGCTCGATGGTCGGCCGAAGGCGCCGGCGTGAAGCAGGACGCGGCGCATTCATGAAGCCAGGCCGGAAGCTGGCCTTTTGGAATCCCTTAATTGTTCCCTGCCGCCGCCCGCGTGACCGCGCTCAGCATCGCCGTCATGACCTTGACCGGCGCTTCGACTTCCAAACCCAGTTCATGCCGCTTTGCGAGCGAGGCAGGATCGTTGTACGAAATCCAGGTGCCGCCGGATGCGTCCTGCCACACCAGCGCCTTGAGTGGCAGATCGATTCCGATCTCCTGATTGGACTGCATCAGCGGCGTACCGCCCTTGGCGTTGCCGAAAATGACAAGCTCGGTCGGCCGCAACGCCAAGCCGGCTTCTTCCGCCCCTGCCGCATGATTGATCCGGGCAAAGACCGTCAGGCCCCTGGCGCCAATCTCGGCCACAAGCCGTTCCATCGTGTCGGCCGGGCCATGGCTGCTTCGAACCTTGATCAATCCGTCTGCCGCCATGTGCTTGTACTCCCGACATCAAGTCATCTTCGCAGCATAACCGCTCTATGAGAGTTCAGCTATCGCGTCCCGTAAGCGCGATCGCCGGCGTCGCCGAGGCCCGGCAGGATGAACGCGTTCTCGTCCAGCCCCTGGTCGATACCGGCCGTCCACAGCGGGACATCCGGATGCAACCCGCGAAAACGCTCGACGCCTTCGGGGGCGGCGAGCAGGCACACCATCCTGATGTCGCGGGCGCCGCGCTCCTTGAGCCGGTCGACGGCGGCGACTGCCGTATTCGCGGTCGCGAGAACCGGCGACACCACGATCGCCAACCGCTCGCTGATATCCGACGGCGCCTTGAAGAAATACTCGACCGCGGTAAATGTCTGCGGTTCGCGATAGAGTCCGATATGCGCGACGCGAGCGGTCGGCACCAGATCCAGCATGCCGTCGACGAACGTCACCCCGGCCCGCAACACCGGCACGAACACCAGCTTCTTGCCTGCGATCTTGGCGGAGTGCATTTTTGCCAGCGGCGTCTCGATCTCCACCTCGGTCAGCGGCAAGTCGCGCGTCACCTCGTAACACAACAGCATCCCGATCTCCTTGAGGAGTTCGCGAAAGGATTTGGTCGAGATGGTCTTGTCGCGGATCAGCGTCAGTTTGTGCTGGACCAGCGGATGATCGACGATCGTAACGCCTTGCATGGCTTTGCTCCCTGCGAGTGACGGACCAGCGTTCAGAACACCGTACCGTCGCTGATGATCTTGATGGGTGGCGAACCGTCGGGACGGCGCGCAAAAGCGGCCTCCCGGCCGGTCGCCCAGGTACCGCCTTGAAGGATCTTTGCCAGCGGAAGCGTGACAGCATCAAGACCGACGCGCCGCCGCAGCGAATCCGCAAGCCGGTCCAGCAGCGCCACCGTCAATGCGCGCCACTCGACCACCAAATGTGAAGAAACATCGTGCTCGCGCTCGACATCAAGGGTGTCGCGAAGCACGAGAACGCCAGTGTCGATGAACAGGCCACCGTTGCGGTATTCCGCGAGCCCGGTCAGGCCATCGATGTCGGTCACATCAAGCCCCGCGCGCTGCAGCGGCTCTATCAGCGAATAGGACAGCCATTGCGACAGCTTGTGCAGCGGCACCAATTCACTGGTGGCGTCTGCGGTCGTGATATCCGGATGACGCCAGCAATCGCCCAACGAAATTCTGCCGAGCGTGATGCGTGACGGCCAGATCGGCCCAAGCTGCCGCAACAGCCCCGACAGGATGGTGGTCGCCAGCATCGATCCTTGCTTGGCTTCGCCTGCGAAATGGTCGAACAGCCCGCCCGGCCGCGGCGCGTCGCTGATGCCAAAGATCTGCGGCGCTGCCGCGACCTGCTGGCCCAACCGGCGAAGCAGGCCGACGCGACCCTCGAGGCCCACCAGCGGGTTGTCATCGCGGACCTGAAAGCCAGCCTGCAAATCAGCAACGGTCAATCGTTCAAGTGCTGCGGCGTCGGCGCGCAGCGGATCGGCGGCCCGGTCGGAAAAAACGCCGCGCGCAAACATCTCCAGGCTGGCGAGCGCCAGACCTTCGGAACGGCCAATTTTCGTGCCTGTCACGGCATCGTTGTAGCGCCAGGCCGGTCCCGCACCAGCGTCGAGCAGCACACTGACGATAGCGAGGTCGAATTCAGTCCGGGCGCGCGCGTTGCCGTCGCGCCAATGCCTGGCATCGGCCAACGCGGCCCAACGATCGACGCCGCCGACCACAAAATGCCGCCAGCGCGAATGGAACGGGACATCGAAGGTAGGGTAGGCCTTGCGCGTGGTCGCGAGCACCATCTCGACGGTTGCATCAAGCCGGCCAAGGTCGATACGGAAATGCCGGAGCCGGTCGTTCAGGCCGATCTCGAGCATGCGGTGGGCGCGCGCGCGCACTGCCTCGGCGTTAAGAAGGGAAAGGGCGTCTTGCGTCGTGTCGACTGTCACCATGAATGGTCCGGCCCGCGTCAATATTTTTCGAGCGGCCGCCCCACGGAGCCTTTCGGATCATGCGGATTGGGATCGAGTGAAAAATATCCCGCCGCCTTCTTGGCGGCCATCTCGACATTGGCGTCGGCCGGAATCAAATGGTCGGGGATCGGCACCCGCTCGACAATTTCAATGCCCTGTCCGGTCAGCGCGTCATGCTTCATGTCGCTCATCGAGATGAAGCGATCGATGCGCTTCAGGCCCAGCCAGTGAATCACGTCAGGCATCAATTGCTGGAAGCGCGCGTCCTGCACGCCCGCCACGCATTCGGTTCGCTCGAAATAGGCGGCCGCGTCGTCGCCACCCTCCTGGCGCTTGCGCGCATTGTAGACCAAAAACTTGGTGACCTCGCCGAGCGCCCGGCCCTCTTTGCGGTTGTAGACGATAATGCCGAGGCCGCCGGTCTGTCCGGCGCGCGCGCACTCCTCGATACCTTGAATCAAATAGGGACGGCAGGTGCAGATATCCGAACCGAACACGTCCGAGCCGTTGCATTCGTCGTGAACGCGGCAGGTGATCCTGGTGCGGTGATCCGGGAGCTTGGAGACATCGCCGAACAGATAGACGGTGGTGCCGCCGATCGGCGGCAGGAACACCTGCAGGTCGGGACGGGTGACGAGTTCGGGGAACATGCCGGCGGTCTGCTCGAACAGCGCGCGGCGCAGATTATTTTCGCTGGTGCCGAAGCGCTGCGCAATGCCGGGAAGGTACCACACCGGATCGATCGCGATCTTGACGACGGAGACCGAACCGCTGGCGTGAACGAACTCGCCATCCGGCACCAGTCGCTTCGCCGCCAGCGCGGCCTGGATTTCCGGCAGATCGAGCCGGGCGCGCGTGATCGCAATGCTCGGCCGGATATCGACGCCTTCGCTGATTTCGGTGCGGAAGTTTTCCGCGACCAGGTGCCCCCACGGGTCGAGCGCCACGATACGCTCCGGATCGATCCATTGTGAAAACGGCCCGATGGTCGCGGCCGGAAAGGTGTTGGTGAGGTCGGGGCGGCGGATCGGATCGAGCGCCCCTGACGACACCGCGAGCGCCCGGTAGACAGCATAGGAACCGCCGTGCGTGCCGATCACGTTGCGATCCTGTGGACGCGACACCGTTCCGATGATCGGGCCGCGCTCGCGCGCGGTCAGCGCCCCCCAAACGATGGGATATTCATGCTTGGCGCCGGGCACCGGATGCGATGTCAGGCGAATGTGGTCGGGACGATTGGACTGGCTCATCTTTCGGTGATCCCAAAACGGCAACGGCCCGCCTGAACGACGGGCCCGACCGGAAAACCAATTGAATTGCTTGGGGTTACTGACCCCGCCCCGATAATATAGGGAAGATTCGCGCGCTTGCAATCGCCATTCAGGCCAGTTCGGCCCCCCGGCGCTCCGGCACCAGCAGGAGAAGCGCTGCGATGTCGACGAGATAAAGCAGTGACAACAACGCGATCGCGGTCTGGAAACCGTAGGACGCACTCACGGCCCCGACCGCTAACGGACCAAAGCCCGCCACCGCCCGGCCGATGTTGAAGAACACGTTCTGCGCGGTGGCCCGCGCCGATGTCGGATAGAGTTCACTCATCAGTGCGCCGTAACCGCCCAGCATACCGTTGACGAAGAAACCCATCACCGCGCCCCCGATCAACAGGGCCGTCGGATCGACCAGCCGGGAATAGACCACGACCATGATGGCCGCGCCGAGCATGTAGCTGAGGAATGCGGGACGGCGGCCGAAGCGGTCCGCGAAGCCGCCGAACAGGAAGATGCCGAGCGCCATGCCGGCGATGGTCACGGCGGTCCACACCGCGGATTGGGTTAACCCGTAACCGAACCGGGTCGAGAGGTAGTTCGGCAGCCAGATCATGATGCCGTAATAGCCGAAATTCTGCACCGAGCAGAGAATGACCATCCCGAGGCTGGTCCTGGTTGTCGCCGTGTCGGCGACGAGGCTGCGTAGCGAAAACACCGCAGAGCGATCCCGCGCTCTGTTGGCAATAAAAACCTCCGGTTCATGCAGCTTGAGCCGGATGAAATAAGCCGCGATGGCCGGAAAAATGCCGATCGCGAACATGCCGCGCCAACCTATCACCGGCAGCAGCAACGGCGTCACGATCGCCGCCACCAGCACCCCGCTTTGCCAGCCGAGACCGACATAGGATGACACCCGCGCCCGCTTCGAAGCGGGCCAGGCTTCGGCTACCAGCGCCATTCCGATCCCGAACTCGCCGCCCAATCCGATACCGGCGATGCCGCGGTAAATCAGCAGATCCCAGTAGCCCTGGGCCATTGCGCAAAGCCCGGTGAAGACAGCAAACAGCACGATGGTCCAGGTCAGCACCCGTACCCGCCCCAACCGATCGGACAGGATGCCGAAAATGAATCCGCCGAGCACCGCACCGACCAGCGTCGCCGTGACAAGCGACGCCGCCTGCGTCGCGGTCAGATGCAGGTCGGCCGAAATCGCGCGCAGCATGAAGCCGAGAATCAGCAGATCAAATCCATCCATGGCGTAGCCGAGCGCCGATCCCCACAGCACCTTCCGGGCCTCGGCTTCGTCGCCGTTCGCGGCGCCTATGGCCGACAGACCGGCAACATCCTGTATTTGGCTCATGACGTATCGTTTCCTCAAAGAAATCGGCGTGCCGCACTCGGACGTTACTTCGAGTCCCCCGCCTCGACTACGCCGATATCAAGCTGACAACCGGAAATGCACAACTCCGGCTACGGCCGCGCGCTTGACGTCCTCGGCCGTGACGGCCGTCGCGATACTGGTTGCCGAAACCGGAAACAACCCCGGAGCAGCTGGACGCCATTCCTGACGGCGAAGGAACCGGCATGAATGATCTGCCTGACTTCCTGCCGCACTGATGGCGCGACACCAAAACTACGCGAGTTTTGCCATTCCAAGTTCGCCGGCAACCTGATCCAGGCCGTGCAGCAGCGCGGGTGCGATCGGAATTCCATCGCGTTTGCGGGCGAGCCGCGTTTCATGGCTACGCTCGCCCGGCACCGAAATCCGGTCGACGCCAGGCATTCGGTTGCTGCCGCGGAGATCGCGCACCAGCGTATCGACGCTCGCCTTGAACATTGCGACGTCGCCAAACGCGCTGATGTTGATGGCCGCGATCGCCTGTCCGGTATTGGTGACGCTGTCGTCATCATGGTTGAAGTCGATCACGTCCTTGCCCATGGCCGCGCCACCGAGCGTGCCCGCGAGCAGGCCGATGATCAGCGCAAGGCCGTAGCCCTTGTAACCGGCTTCCATGCCGCCAAGGGGCAACAGCATTCCTTCATCGGCCCGTTTCGGATCCGTCAGCGGTTTGCCGAGGCGATCGATCATCCATCCCTCCGGCATCATTTCGCCGCGCAGCGCCTTGGTTTTCACTTTTCCGTAGGCGGCCACGGTCGTCGCCATGTCCAGAATGATGGGCTGCTCGTCACCGGCCGGAATCGCCGCTGCGATCGGATTGGTGGAGAGCAGCATATCGAGGCCACCCCATGGCGGCAGATGGTTGGCGTTACCTACCGCGAAATAAAGCCCGATCATATCGTGCGCGAGCGGCATGCTCGCATAGAGCGACGCCGGGCCGGCATGGTTGCTGAACTGCGAGTTCACCCATCCGATGCCGGTGGTGCGCGCCTTCTCGATGGCCATCCCGGCGGCACGCTTCATGACGAGGTGCCCCATGCCGTTGTCGCCGTTCAGCAGCGCCGTGCCGGCGTGCTCATGCACCACATGAATGTTCGGCCGGGTGTTGAAGCCGCCCGCCTTGATGCGGCGGGCATATTGCGGAAGCCGGCTGACGCCGTGTCCGTCCGACCCCTGCAGATCCGCCTGCGCCATCAGCTCGGCGACATCAGCGGCATCCGCCTCAGGCAAGCCCAATTTGATCATCGCCTCACAAATGAACGCTTTCAGCCGGTCAAATGTGACTCTCACCTCAGGTGTCATGACATCCTCATGTTGAAGAGCCCAGCGGAGCGCATTGTCCGGCCGCGGTCAAACCGGCTTGTCTCCATCGGAGGTCGGGGACGTGATCACCAGGAATATGAGGTCACCGAGACCCGAATTCGAAATCGCGTGCTCGACACCCGGCGGCAGGAAGATGTAATCGTGCTTGCGCACGACATGGTTCTTGCCGGCGATTTCCATCAGCCCCTCACCTTCGAGCACATGATAGATCTGTTCCTGAACCTGGTGCTTGTGCCTGGCGACGTGCGCCATCGGCTGATACATCGAAATCCGGTAATCCAGATGACGCGAGCCGTCCGATTCCGGCATCACCAGCGGCTTCGATAGCGCGCCGCCGAAGTGATTGGGAAATTCGCGCCAGGGCACTTCGGCGATGTTGCGGATGAAGGCGCCGTTATCTTCAGAAGCCATTGTCATGTTCCTTGTTCAAGGTGATATCTCGAACGATCCGGATTCGAGGCTACCCGGTCTGCAGGAAGACTATAGCCTCGTGTCCCGCAATTTTTCCAAACACCAAAGCGCGCAGCACCGACACCGCATTCGGCGCGGTGCCGTAAAAATGGCCGGTGGTTTCTCCGGCGGCGTACAGACCGGGCAGCGGCCCTCGCTCGCAAAGGACTTCCGCCCTTTCGTTGGTCGAAAGACCGCCAAAGGTATAAGCGACGGCGCCGACCAGAGGATACGCCAGAAACGGCGACTTGGTGATCGCACGCGCCCAGTTCGATTTCGGCGGATTCAGTTCCTTGGCCGCCGCTACTCCATCGCAACGCGCAACATCGAACCGCGCACCATTACCTGTCGCCGCGGCATTGTAGGCGTCGACGGCTTCTCGCAAATGGTACGGGGGAATTCCGATCTGCGCGGCAAGCCCCTCGATTTCCCGGGATTGATAGGGCGGCACGTCCGACCGGATCGCGCGCCCGAAGCCTGGAATATCGAACAGCCGGGAATCGAGGATCGCGTAGGCGATACTCTGCGGCCGCGCGAAGTGGATATCCCGGGCGAAGACTTCCCATGTCTCATGCACGAGGCCCCCGCCTTCATCGAAGAAACGGCGTCCCTCCTGATCGACCACGATGCCGTATGGGTACACCAGCACGACCGGTGCGGACTGAGTGCTACGCGGATCGACCGGCTCGATGTGCATGCCGTTCCAGTCGCCTGACACGCTGGCGCCCTGCTCCATGGCGATGCGGATGCCGTCTCCGGTGTCGAAACGCGTTCCCGGCGAAATCAGCCTGACGGTATCCCCGCCAGGCCCGAAATGCGTGCGCATCATCGCAGCGTTGCCCTGGAATCCACCGCAGGCGAGAATGACGGCATCGGCCTCGAGCGTCGCGGCGGCGCCACCGCCGGACCTGATTTCCACGCCGCCTACGCGACGATCCACTGTCATCACGAGCCGCTCCACAGCGGCCTCGTAAAGAACCTTCACGCCGGCTTTTTTGGCGGCGTTTGCCAGCTTTTCGACGATGGCGTGGCCGCCGCCGACCGGTTGGATACGGGCCGGACCGGCGCTGAGATAATAGACGGGAATGGTGAACTCGACGCCGTGGCTCTGGAGCCAGCCGACGGTCTCGACCGCATTCTGCGCCAGCGTGCGAAAATAGTTTCGATCCGCCAATCCGCCGGAGGACTGGCGCATGTCATCTTCAAAGCCGGGCGCGATCCGATCGGGCGCATCCAGCCGCATATAAGAAGGACTCCAGCGGGTATTGCCGCCGGCTTCATCTTCGCGCGATTTTTCCAGCAGGGTAATGTCGATACGCAAGCCGCAAGCTCGCGCCTGCTCGGCCGCTGAAAGTGCGGCGGCGAGGCCGGCCGCGCCGTGCCCAACAACAACCAGCTTTCGAGGTTTTGGCGTCACCGGCACATTCTTGGCTCAACCCGAGGCTCAAACGATCAGAGCGCCACCGTCGATATAGACAATCGATCCGGTCGCAAAGCCGATCGTCATGAAGGCAAGGATCTGTCGCGCAATATCCTCGCCCAGACCGACACGGCCGACCGGCAACCCGGCCGCCGTTTTAGCGAGCATATCGAGGCGCGCAGCCTCCGGCATCGCAGCACGGATCGGCGTGTCGATGATCCCCGGCGAGACGGCGTTGACCCGCACTGGCGCCAGTTCGAGCGCCAGGCTGCGTGCCAGCGACTCGATCGCGCCATTGGCGGCTCCAACGATGGCGGAGTTAGGCCGTGGACGAATGCTCAAATAGCCGGAGACCAGCGTGAGCGATCCGCCGGGGCGGATTTCGGCCGATCGCGCGACGCGCCAGGCGCCCCAGAACTTGCCTTCCATGGTGGCGCGCACGTCTTCCATGGCGACGGTCTTGAACGGACCGGAGCGAAGCTGCGCCGCGGTGACCACCACATGATCGACCGGACCGCAGGCGCGAAACAGATCCTCGATGCTGTTGTCACTCGTGACATCCGCCGAAATGGCCTTCGCGCCCAGTTTTTCCGCGGCCGCATTCAGCCGATCGGCGTTGCGGGAGGCGATAATGACATCGGCGCCTTCCCGCTTGGCAAGTTCGGCGGTCGAAAAACCAATCCCGGACGAGCCGCCGACGACAACGACCTTTTTTCCTGCGAGCATCATGACGTTTCCTCGATAGTTTGGCGGGCGGATGACGATCAGGTCGGTTCGTAGCGGACACCGATACCAGGCTTGCTTCGCCCGAGGCCTGGAAGCTCCCACACGCCGGCGCCACTCGGATTGATATCGGCGGCGATATCGACGTCGATCAGATAGGGCTTGTTGGCGGCTATACCCTTGCGAATGGCCTCGCCGAGATCGCCGGCGCGATCGACGCGCACGCCTTCCACACCGCAGGAGCGCGCCATGGCAGCGAAATCCGGATTGTAACGCTGGCCGCTGACGGGATCGTGAAAGTCGGTGGCGAGTTCGCGGCCTTCGAGATAGCCGCGCTGCAGGCCGCGGATCGAGGCATAGGCGTAATTGTTCCAGACCACCCAGACCACGGGCAGATTATATTCGACCGCCGTTCCCAGCACATTGGCATGCATGAAGAACGCGCCGTCACCGCACACCGACACGCACGGCCGGTCGGGCGCTGCGAACTTCGCACCCATCACCCCCGCGACACCAAATCCCATTGGACCAAAGCCCATCGAGCCGATCAGCGAGTCCGGCCGCTTCGGCTTGCAGAAACTCAACAGCCAATTGTGGTGGACGCCGATATCGCTCACCAGGATCGCATTCTCCGGCAGCGCCTTGTCGATCTCGAGCGCGGCGCGCTGTGGATTGATCGGCGTGGTGTCGTCGGAGAAGCCGGGGGCGACGAACTTGTCCCATTCCTGGCGGTAAGTGTCGATCTGCGCGAGCCATTTCTGGCGGGCATCGGCGCGTTGGGTGAGGTCGGCACGACGATCGAGTTCGGCGTGAACCTGCCGCAGGAAGGTGCGCACATCGGCCATCAGGCCGAGCGCGACCGGATAATTGCGGCCGATCTCCTCCGGATCGATATCGACGTGAATCAACCGGGTCGGCGGGATGGTGAAGGAATAGCCCGGGATCCACGAACTCGAGGTACGATCGTCAAAGCGCATCCCCATCGCCAACAGCACGTCGGCCTGGCGCGTCGCATGATTGGCCTGATAGTGACCTGCGCGCGCGACCAGACCAAGCGCCAGCGGATGATTGCAATCGAGCGCGCCAAGGCCGCTGGCGGACGACGCCACCGGAATTTGCAGCCGTTCGGCGAGTTTGCGCAATTCCTCGGCGGCGCCGCCATAGCGCACGCCCTGGCCGACGATCATCACCGGCCGCTCGGCGCCGAGCAGCATGTCGACCGCCTTGACCACGCCTTCCGGATCGGCGCCGCAGCGGCTCGAAATATTGCCGTTCCAGTCATGCGCGTTTGGCGCCTCCTCGGCGGCGGACTCCAGGAACACGTCAAAGGGCACGTCCAGCACCACCGGACCCGGACGGCCCGTCGTCATGGTCTTCCAGGCTTGCCGGATTGCCAGCGGCACCATCTCGCCGCGCGTCGGCTGGAACACTTTCTTGCAATAGGAACGTACCGTGGAGGGAAAGTCCGCCTGATAATGCCGGTACAATTCCTGAAACGCGCCGCGGTTGAACTGACTGGTCGGCACGTTGCCGGTCACCGCCAGAAACGGCACCGAGTCGAGAAACGCATTGCCGAGAGAAATCGGCAGGTTCGCCGAACCCGGCCCGCAGGATGTGAAGGTCGCGGTCGGCCGCCCTGACACCCGGTAGTAGACATCCGCCATGAAGCCGGCGACGCTCTCGTGATGCACCGAGATGGTCTTGAGTTCGTCGGCGCGCTCATACAGCGCGTCGATGAACTGGATATTGCCATGGCCGCAAAGGCCGAATACCTGCGGCACTTTTTCCTGGATCAGATAGTCGACGATAACCTGGGCACCATTGAGCGAATTGCGCGGCGACATCGGATCTCTCTCCCAGTTGCTCAACAATGGGGGATCGACGTGAAACGCGTCGCCGTCCGCATCGCTGTTTAGCGCGCGGCACCCTATTTCCCATAATACTGTACGTCAATTGATATTGTAGTATATCGTAGAGCGCGCGGCGTGATCGCGGTGCTGTTCAATTATTCGAATGGCCTGATACAGTTCGGCACTGTCGGGTGGAGGCTTGATCCTGTGGGACCGCGTACCAAACAAAAGACCAGTGAAAAGCAAGCCAGTCCGCGCAAGGCGACCATCGCCAAACTGGTGCAACCGGTGCAGGCCGATATCGATGACGATGCCGACGACAAGCAGCGCGTTGGCGTGCAGTCGCTCGGCCGCGCCTTTTCGATTCTCGAGGAAGTCGCGCGGCACCGCGAAGGAATTGGTTTGGCCGATCTGAGCAAGCTGGTCGGCTTGCACAACTCCACCACTTTCCACCTCGCCAAGACCATGGTCTCGCTGGGCTATATCCGGCAGGAAAAGGATTCCAAGCGATACCGCGTCGGCCGGCCGCTATTCGCGCTGGCCGCCAGCGCACTCGACGAAATCGAAATGGTGAATGTTGCGACCCCGGTGCTGGAGGATCTGTCGCGGGAAACCGGCGAAAGCGGGCATTTTGCGGTGCGCATGGGTGACGCCGTCGTCGTGATCGCCCGCACCAGCGGCCCCGGCGCGTTTCAATTGACCGACCGTGTCGGCGTAGTGCGACCGGCACATTGCACCGCGCTCGGCAAGATCATCCTCGCCTCGCTGCGCTCCGATCAGCTCAAGCGCTTCCTTGAACGCGTCGAGATGAAGCCATCGACCAACAAGTCGATCACCGACGTTCCGGCCTTGATGCGCGAAATTGCCGAGATCAAGCACAGCGGTATTGCCTTCGACGATGGCGAGTTCAATCCGGAGGTGCGCTGCATCGCCGTGCCGGTGATGGATTTCACCGGCCAGATCGTCGGTGCGCTAGGTATTTCCGGCCCGATCTGGCGGCTGTCCAACCAGGTTTTGCAAAGCCACGCCAAAACGGTGCGCGCCGCGGCCAATCGCCTGTCGGCCGAATTCGGCGCCAGGGATGCGGCGAAATCGACTTAAGGCGAAGGACGGCGCATTTGGCGTTGACAGCGGCCATCACCTCCTGAAATATCATCCGATAATAGAAAAACGTCTCTCACATTCTCGCATACGGCGAAAATCGAAGGGGGACATCGCGATGGGCCCCAGGGGAGGAGACAACGATGATCCGCTACAACCGTCGAACCTTGTTGAAAGCGAGCGCCGCCTTTGCCGGCACTTCGGCGATCGGATTTCCGTCCATCGTCAGTGGCCAGACCGACAAGATAAAGATCGGCCATTTGACGCCGCTGACGGGTTTTCTCGGCGCGCTCGGCGCCTATGCCCAGCTCGGCATTCGCATGGCCGAGGAGGAAATCAACCAGGCCGGCGGCGTCATGGGCCGGCAGATCGACATCACGTCGGAAGATTCCGTCAATCCCGCCACCGCCGCGACCAAGGCTCAGCGCATGCTGGAGCAGGACGGCGTCACCGTGTTGATGGGCGAGATCAACTCGGCTTCGGCGCTGACCATTATGCAGGTCGCCGCGCGCAACAAGCGGCTCTACATGCAAATCGGCGCTCGCTCCGACGCGCTTCGCGGCAAGAATTGCAACAAATACACCTTCCACGTCGACATCCCGAGCACGGTGATGGTCAACGCCGTCGGCAAGGCGCTGGTGCGCGACAACATGATGAAGGACAAGAAATTCTACACGCTGACCGCCGACTACATTTTCGGCCATGACCTCGCCCGCGCCGCCAAGTCATTCTTCGACGCCAATGGCGGCAAGATCATCGGTGACGAACTGGTCGCGACCGATGTCACGGACTTCAGTCCGTATCTGTTGAAAATCCGTCAGTCCAAGCCGGACGTAGTCTGCTCCAACCTCGCCGGCAACCAGGTCACCAACCTGATCAAGCAATACGCCGAATTCGATCTGCCCTATCCGATCGTCGGCTTCAACCTCAACACCGCCGACGCATGGGCCGCCGGCGACGGCAATCTGAGCGGCACCTGGCCGACGGTCTGGTACCACACGTTGGACGTCCCAGCTTCCAGGACGTTCGTGGCCAACTTCATCAAGAAGAACGGCAAGCCGCCGGAAAACCACGCCTGGATCGAATACGTCTCGCTGAAAATGATGGCACAGGCCATGAACGAGACCAAGTCGACCGATACCGACAAGCTGATCGCCTATTTCGAAAAGGAAACCCAGTTCGACATCTTGAAGGGACGCAAAGGCTACTTCAGGTCGTGGGATCACCAGCTGATGCAGGAAGCCTATCCCTTCACGGTCAAGCCCAAAGGCCACGCCAAGGACAAATGGGACATGCTCGAACTGGGTGCAGCGATTCCGGGACCAAATGAATCGCTGGAAACCATCGCGCTCACCAAAGAGCAGAACCCCTGCTCCATGTAGTCGCCACCTCAATCACCCGGCGTTCGCGGCCATCCGGCGCGCGCCGGATGACCTCGTTTCCCGGCCCGGTCGATTGCCGCCGCCGAGACCTTAGTGCCCTTGCAGGAATCGGGAATGCAGTTCGGGTTCTTGCTGGAACAGGTGGTGAATGGCCTTGTGCTCGGAGGCTACTACCTGCTGATCTCGCTCGGTCTGTCGCTGATTTTCAGCGTCGGCGGCGTGGTCAATCTCGCGCATGGCGCGTTTTACGCACTCGGCGCCTATGTTTCCGTCGAAATCACTGGATATCTCGGCTTCGGTCCCGCCGTGGTGCTGTCGCCGATCGCGGTGGCCATGCTGGGCATCCTGTTTGAGCGCTACATCCTGCGTCGGTTCTATACCGCGGATCCGATCCTGAGCTTGCTGGTGACATTCGGCCTCGCCATGGTCACCGAGCAGGCGATCCGGATCGTGTGGGGCTCAGCGCCGTTGTCGGCATCGATTCCGCCGATCTTTCGCGGCTCGATCATCATCGGCGAGTTCCTGTTCTCGCGCTACCGCCTGCTCATTCTCGCCGTGGTGGCGGCGATGCTGCTGGGGATCTGGCTGCTGCTGCACAAGACCGCGTTCGGCCGAGTGGTACGGGCCGGTATCCAGCGGCCGGACATGGTCGCCGCACTGGGCATCCGATTGCAACCCTATATGACCGCCGTCGTCATGCTCGGCGTCGGCATGGCCGCGATGGGCGGCGCCTTCTTTGCGCCGATCACGATCGTGCAGCCGGCCATGGGCGACGAGATCATCACCATCGCCTTTGTCGTGGTGGTGATCGGGGGCCTCGGCAGTTTCTGGGGCGTTGTGATCGCCGCATTGCTGGTCGGCGTGGTCCGCGGCATCACCATTCACTTCGCACCGGCCGCCGGCGAAGCCTCGATCTACATCCTGATGTTTGTGGTGTTGCTGGTACGTCCGCGCGGGCTGCTGGGCGAGCGGATCGAGAGATTCGAATGAAGACCGCATCGATCGCCTCGAAATACCGGCCGTTGCTGTACGCCAGCCTGGCGCTGATCGCGTTGCCGTTCGCGCTAAGAGCCCTCGGCCTCTCGCTGAATAGCGGAACCCAGATCGCGGCCCTTACGCTCGCGGCCATGGGACTCAATCTATGTGTCGGCTACACCGGACTGGTGTCGTTCGGCCATGGCATCTGGTTCGGCATCGGCGCTTATGCGGCAGGCCTGATCCAGCTGTACTGGTTCGGCGGCGAGATCTGGCTGCCGCTGCTGCTGTCGATGGCGATAGTAGCCGTCATCTCCACAGGCATCGGAATTCTGATTTTGCGGCGGCGCGGCGTGTATTTCTCGCTGCTGACGCTGGCGCTGGCCGCGCTCACCTACACTACCGCATTCCGCTGGAGCGAGGTGACCGGCGGCGAGGACGGCCTCGGCGGCTTGAAGCGCGGCAGCATCGGACCCTTCAGCCTCGACAACGCGCTGAGCTATTACATCGCGGTCGCGCTGATCGGGCTGGCCGCACTTTATGTCCTGCTGCGACTGGTGCGATCGCCATTCGGCCACGTCCTGATGGCGATCCGCGAGAATCACGTCCGGGCCACGTTCCAGGGCTATCCGGTCGAGCGCTACAAGCTCGGGATCTTCGTGATCTCGGCCGTGGTGACCGGGCTCGCCGGTGCGCTGGTCGCGTTCCAGAATTATCTGGTTTCGGCCGAAGCCGTATCAGTGCCTTTCTCGGGCGAGCTGCTGGCCATCGTCGTCATCGGCGGCATGCGCAGCATGCTTGGGCCGGCGCTTGGCGCGCTGTTCTTTGTCCTGTTCCGCGAATTGTTTTCGATCTGGACGCCGAACTGGCTGTTGTGGTTTGGGCTGATCTTCGTCGCCTTCGTGCTCTATTCGCCGGGTGGCCTGGTCGGCATCTGGGACATCCTGCGGCGGCGTTGGTGGCCGGCGCCGGAAGAAGCCGCCGCCATGAGCAAGCGCAAGATTTACGAAGGCTTAGCCCTGCCCGGCTTCCTGACGCCCAAAGGACTTCAAGGTACCGTGCTCGAGGTCAGCGGCATCTCGAAGAAATTCGGCGGTATTCGCGCGGTATCCGGCGCCAGTCTCCGGATCGGCGCCGGCGAAATCCACGCGCTGATCGGCCCGAACGGCGCCGGCAAGACCACATTGTTCAACCTGATCTCGGGGCTGTTCGCGCCCGACGGCGGGACCATCCGTCTCAATGGCCGCGAGATTCACGGCGTGCCGTCCGACTTGATCTGTCACCGCGGGCTGGCGCGATCGTTCCAGATCACCAACCTGTTTCGCGGTTTATCGATCTACGAAAATCTGCGTCTGTCGCTGCAGGCGCGAAGCGCCATGCGCTTCAACATCTGGCGCGACATCGATAGTTATCCCGACGTCCACACCGAGACCGCCGAGTTGATCAAATTTCTTGGCCTGGAGGGCATCGAAGAGATCGAAGGCGGCGAACTCTCGTATGGCGGGCAGCGGCTGGTGGACCTCGGCATTGCACTCGGTTCCAAGCCGCAGGTGCTGTTGCTCGACGAGCCGCTGGCGGGACTTGCCGCCGCCGAGCGCGAGCGAGTGTCGAACCTGATCAAGAGCGTGGCGGTGAACATTCCGGTCCTGATCGTCGAGCACGACATCGACCGCGTGCTCGGTTTTTCGCAAGCGGTCACCGTGATGAACCAGGGCGAAGTGCTGATGACCGGCTCGCCCGACGCGGTGCGTGCCGACCGGCGCGTGCAGGAAATCTATACCGGCACCGGCATCCCGCAAATCGTGCACCACCGCATCGACGATGCGGGCCAGGACGCTGAACCCATTCTGCGTTTCGAGGACGTCAACACCTTCTACGGCAAGAGTCATATTCTCAACGAAGCCACGCTGGACGTGCGCCAGGGCGAGATCGTGGCGCTGCTCGGCCGCAACGGCGCCGGCAAGTCCACGCTTCTGAAAACCCTGGCCGGACTGGTTCCGCTGGCGTCAGGCACGATCGAATATGAAGGCCGCGACATCGCCGGACTGCCGGCGCCGGATATCGCGCGCATGGGTGTCGGCTATGTGCCACAGGGGCGTGGGCTGTTCGCGGGCATGACGGTGCGGGAAAATCTCTCGCTGGGCCGCCTGGCACGCAAGACCGATGGCAGTACCGGCATGGTGTGGAACGAGGAACAGATCTTCGAATATTTTCCGCGCCTGAAGCAGCGCATGGATATCGCGGCGGATTATCTCTCCGGCGGCGAGCAACAGATGGTCGCGGTGGCGCGCGCCATGTCCGGCAACGTCAAACTGCTGCTGCTGGACGAGCCGTTCGAGGGCCTCGCGCCCACCGTGGTGCTCGAACTGTTCAAGGTGTTCGACCTGCTGCGACGGCATACTTCCATCATCATCGTCGAACACAATCTTGATCTCGTGCTCGCGCTGGCCGATCGCGTCTTCGCGCTGGAGCGCGGCGCGGTATTTCACCAGGGACCCGCACTCCCACTCCTTACCGATCTGGAATATCGCAAGAAAATATTGTGGCTGTAGCGATCGAGGCGGCGATGCGAGGTCCTATTATGACGGCGTTGGAAGAACCATTCGATCATGCAACGGCGCAGTCAGGCGATGAGCCATTGGCCTTTGTGAATGTCGAACTTCACCGAGCCCTCATCCCGCATTTTCAGCAAGAGCGATTGGCAAGCTTCCTGATTTGAGATGTTCGCGCGCTTCATTACCTCGAAGACCTTGTGCGGCTTTTCGCGCAATGCACTTAAGATTTTATCTCGATCGTTGAGCATTCTGTTTCCTCTACCATTACCTACGCCAGTTCTATAAACGTTGCACGCCTCTCTAGCAAACCGCGCAAACGTCGAGCGGCTGGCAGCCCCTCCACGCGGTAGGCGATCGACACCGTTTCTGCTGGCAGTCTCCCGAAAAAATCGAGATGGCAGAGCGAACTTTTCTCGATAGGCCGCAAGGCTTTAGGCCTTTGCAAAGCAATTACCCTGTAGGCGAGGCGCGTTGCTGCTCGTATAGCGGCGGATTTGAATTTTCTACCCTATGCGACAGTTGGAGCACCGCGCCGTCGAACGAGCGCCGCACCTCGATCGCATGAGACGCGTTGGAGCCTTTCGGCGGGGTGAATGCGAAGCCATGCCGACCACTGCCCAATCCAGCCTGCAGCAGATCTTCGCGATATTGATTGGCCAATGTCTGTCCGATCAATCTGTCGTTTGCGTAAATGTCGAGACATACCGGCGCCTCCGAATGGTCCACATTCTGCGCCCAGCCGGTGATACCCTGCGAGCTTACGGCATCGATAAAGCCGCGCAACCCGGAGGGACGCGCGCCGCCTGTCTTCCTCAGGCCTGCCCGCTGTTCAATTCTCGCTCTCGCTGCTTCGAGTTCGTAGCCATCTTGCACTCGCGGGGCGCAATAACGCGCCGGCGCGCTCTTGGCGTCGGAGTACAGAGCCGGGTATTCGTGGGCGTTGTGGAACATGCCGCGGCTGTCGTCGTCGACGAAGCTCTCCGACAATGATCCCTCGGCAAAGATCACATCATGGCTGTCGAGTTCAATGTGAAAATATTCGACAGTCTCGATTTGATCGACCTGTACGATCGATTTGCCATTGACGAGGTCTTTGGCTTCAATCAGGACTCCTTCGAGATACATCGCATGATGCGGTGAAATCCAAAGATCGCGACGAGGCACGCCTTCGTCTAAACAACCTGCCTTGAGACAGACGGGCAAGATGTCCTTCTGGCCAAGCGCGAAGCGTCCGGCGTAAGACCGTTTGCCTATCCATTTGATAGGACGAACGGCACCCGACATGGTATTAACCCTGTCCCCGATAGCGAGTTCTTCGACCGGCTTTTCACCGCGGTCGGTCAGGATCAAGGTACCTCGGCAGTAACATGGCGCTACAACATCCGTGATCGTGAGAGTGATGTCGGACAGTGTTCCGCTGAAGCCGCTGGGGTTACTTTCCGTCGGATGCAGCGTGAGGGTTTCGCTGTGAGCGCCGAGTACGAAGGTGTCGGCCGCGATATCGACGCCGGCCTGAAGCTGACCTGCCGCGATACCCGAGAAGGGTCCCGTGCCCGTCGTGGTGAACCCGCTGCCTGTGGTCGCGAAGGCGCCGCCGAGCTGATTAGCGGACGCAGGCGCGCCGTTGAACACCGCGATTTCCACAGCAGAGGTGCCGCCCTCGGCCACCGAGCCGAGGTCGAGCGTGTAATTGTTGCCCGACTGGGTCAGCGTTCCGCCGCCCGAGATTTCGGCGAAGCCAGGAATTGCGTGGGTGCCGGCCGTCACGGCCGGGTTGTTGACCGATACGTCGGCGGTCGGCGTGAGCACCGGTACGCCGGCTGCATCGGTGATCTGCACCCGCAGTAGCTCGGAGGCAGCTGCGCCCAACGCGGTGCTTGCAACCGGGATGGAGACCGTCGCGCTGGAGCTTCCAGCCGCGATCGTCACCTGGCCGGTCGGAAGGGCCCCGCCGAAACTCGCCGCACCCAGGAAACCTGCGTTTGGGCTGACGACCGCGTAGTCGACGACGGTATCCTGAGTGACCGGGGTGGTGCTGTAAACCGTGAACGATACCGGCGTCG
>JBDTKZ010000076.1:0-34631 GCA_039935075.1 Bradyrhizobium sp. | reverse complement strand
AACGACGGATCGGGCTTTTTTGGTCTCTACCGGCATTCCACCGCCGGCGCGGGCTACTGAAAAGGCTTGTCCTTCATTGCCAGGTGTGCGGGCGGGAAATTTCCCAACCAATCCACGGCAGCACAGTCTGGTTTGAGTCTTTTGGCTTCGTGGCGCCTCCAAAGCGCGATGTGGCCGAAGCGCTCTTATCCGACATCATTTTTTGAACGGCGTCCCCGTCGCTGGGGCCGTTTGGGAGAGTGCTATGACCGAACGTATTCAGGAATTCCTGCGCAACCGCCGCAGCGAGGGCCAGGACACCGAGCCGTGCCTCGTGGTCGACCTCGAAGTCGTGCGCGACAACTATCAGACCTTCTCCAGGGCGCTGCCGGACAGCCGCGTGTTCTACGCGGTGAAGGCCAACCCGGCGCCGGAGGTGCTGTCGCTGCTCGCCTCGATGGGATCGTGCTTCGACACCGCGACCGTCGCCGAGATCGAAATGGCGCTGGCCGCAGGAGCGACGCCGGACCGCATCTCCTATGGCAATACGATCAAGAAGGAGCGCGACATCGCGCGTGCCTTCACGCTCGGGATTCGCCTGTTCGCGGTTGATTGCTCGGCCGAAGTCGAAAAGATTGCCCGTGCCGCCCCCGGCGCCAAGGTGTTCTGCCGCATTCTCTATGACTGCGCAGGCGCCGAGTGGCCGCTGTCGCGCAAGTTCGGCTGCGATCCGGAGATGGCGGTCGAGGTGCTCGACCTCGCCAAGCGTCTGGGCCTGGAGCCGGTCGGCATCTCGTTCCATGTCGGCTCGCAGCAGCGCAAGGTGAAGGCGTGGGATCGTGCCCTGTCGATGGCCTCGACGGTGTTCCGCGACTGCGCCGAGCGCGGGATCAACCTGTCCATGGTCAACATGGGCGGCGGATTCCCGACCAAGTACCTCAAGGACGTTCCTCCGGTCGTACAATATGGCCGGTCGATCTTCCGTGCGATGCGCAAGCATTTCGGCAACCAGATTCCGGAAACCATCATCGAGCCGGGCCGCGGCATGGTCGGAAATGCCGGCATCATCGAGACCGAAGTCGTCCTGATCTCCAGGAAGAGCGACGAGGACGAGGTGCGCTGGGTGTATCTGGACATCGGCAAGTTCGGCGGTCTCGCCGAGACGATGGACGAGTCGATCCGCTACGCCATCCGTACGCCGCATGACGGTGCGGACATGACGCCGTGCGTGCTCGCTGGGCCGACCTGCGATAGCGCCGACGTCTTGTACGAGAAGATGCCGTATCCGCTCCCGGTGACGCTCGAGATCGGTGACAAGCTGCTGATCGAGGGCACCGGCGCCTATACGTCGACCTACTCGTCGGTGGCGTTCAACGGCATCCCGCCGCTGCGGACCTACCACATCTGATCCGGCCGTAGTGAGGCCTGACTAACCGGGAGCCGGTGCGCCGGCTCCCATCCTCCATCGTTGGATTTTTTCGACAACGCTTCCGGCGGCCTGATGGCCGTTGGAAGCGAGGACTGACGTGCCATGACTGCTTCGCGGAACACCCCCGTTACCCTGCTGCCGAATGCCGCTCCGTTCGCGATCCGTGCGGAGCGAGGTTCGGACGTCGTTGCGCGTGAAGCGCTGCTGGATGCCTGCTTTGGCGCGAACCGCCATACGCGCACCTGTCAGCGCCTGCGCGACGGACGCGCGCCCGCCGAAGGCCTTGCCCTGTCGGTCGTGCGCCAAGGAGGGCAAGACCGGTTGGTCGGAACCGTGCGGTTGTGGCACGTCAGCGCTGGCGGCAAGCCGGCGCTGATGCTGGGGCCGCTCGCGGTCGACGCCGACTGCCGTGAGCTTGGCATCGGGGCGGCGCTGATGGCACATGCGCTTCAAGCCGCCAAACAACGCGGCCATGGCGCGGTGATCCTGCTCGGCGACGCGCCTTATTATGCCCGCTTCGGCTTCTCGGCGGCCGGGACCGGCGAACTGTCGCTGCCCGGCCCGTTCGAACGCGATCGGCTGCTTGGCCTCGAACTGCGCGAAGGCGCGCTCGACGGCGCCTGGGGCATGATCGCGGCCGACGGTGCCGTGGCGCCGAAAGTCAGGGCTTCGCGCGGCAGGAAGGCCGCGCGGCTCGTGCCACGCGCCGCCTGAACGCCAGCACCATGTCTACCAACCCGCAGGGAACATCGGGTGCCGCGGTTTTGTGCGTCCGCAGCACCATCACCACGGTCCTGCTGCTGATGATCGCGGTCATGATCGTCAGGGACATCTTTGCCCACCGCCGGGACCGGCTGCGCGGCCGCTCCCGGCGTGACATATCGCTCGTCGTGCGATAGCCAAAGGGCAGCAATGCCCCCGAAAATCCGTCAATCTGTTCCCTGATCGAGGTCGTCCATGTCACGCCGTCTTGTTACCACCGGCTCCCCGTTCGAGAAGATCGCCGGCTATAGCCGCGCCGTGATCGACGGCGATTTTGCCTTCGTTTCGGGCACCACCGGCTATGACTACAGCACCATGACCATGCCCGCCGATGTCACGAGCCAGACACGAAACTGCTTCAAGACCATCGAGGGCGCCCTCAAGGAGGGCGGCTTCGCGATGGCCGATATCGTCCGCGCGACCTATTACATCACCGACGCCAACGACGCGGACGCCCACTTCGCGGTCTGCGGCGAAGTTCTCGGCGAGATCCGTCCCGCCGCGACGCTGCTGGTCGCCGCCGGGCTCTACAAGCCCGAAATGAAGATCGAAATCGAAGTGACCGCCAAGCGCCGCACCGCCTGATCCACCTTTCATCATTTGTCCGCCAGCACGTTCCGGAGAAACTACCCCATGAGCCCCGCCTCGCAGATCTACGCGAAGATTACCGGCCCCATCGTCATGATCGGCTTCGGCTCCATCGGCAAAGGCACATTGCCGATGATCGAGCGGCATCTCGATTACGACAAGTCGCGCATCACCGTGATTGATCCCAAGGACGAGGGCCGCAAGGCACATTGCGAGAAACAAAATGTGAGATTCATCCAGCAGGGTGTGACCAAGGATAATTATCGTGACTTGCTGACCCCGCTGCTCACGGAAGGCGGCGGCCAGGGTTTTTGCGTCAATCTGTCGGTCGATACCGGCTCCACCGACATCATGGAGCTATGCAACGAACTCGGCGCTCTTTATATCGACACCGTCAACGAGCCCTGGCTCGGCTTCTATTTCGATTCATCGAAGGGCCCCGAAGCGCGCTCCAACTACGCCCTTCGTGAAGCGACACTGGCCGCCAAGAAGGCGCGCCCCACGGGCTCGACGACAGCCGTCTCCTGCTGTGGCGCCAATCCCGGCATGGTCTCCTTTTTCGTCAAACAGGCGCTGCTTAATGTCGCCGCTGACCTGAAGCTCAATGCCCCCAAGCCGAAGACCAAAGCCGAATGGGCCGACTTGATGCGGCAGGCTGGCGTCAAGGGCATCCATATCGCCGAGCGCGACACCCAGCGCTCCAAGTCGCCGAAAGAGCCGGACGTCTTCGTCAACACCTGGTCGGTGGAAGGTTTCCTGTCGGAAGGCGTGCAGCCGTCCGAACTCGGTTGGGGTACCCACGAAAAATGGATGCCCGAGAATGCGCGTACCCACGAAGCTGGCTGCGGCGCAGCCATCTATCTGATGCAGCCCGGCGCCAACACGCGCGTGCGCACCTGGTGCCCGACCCGCGGTGCGCAGTATGGCTTCCTCGTCACTCACAACGAGTCGATCTCGATCTCCGATTACTTCACAGTGCGTGACACATCGGGTACGGCGGTCTATCGGCCGACCTGCCACTACGCCTATCATCCGGCCGACGATGCCGTGCTGTCGCTGCATGAAATGTTCGGACGCGCAGCGAAGATGCAGGAAAAGCACCACATCCTCGACGAGAACGAAATCGTCGATGGCATCGACGAACTGGGCGTTCTGCTATTCGGCCATGACAACAATGCCTATTGGTACGGCTCGCAGCTCTCTATCGAAGAGACTCGCCAACTCGCGCCCTATCAGAACGCCACCGGCCTGCAAGTGACTTCCGCCGTGCTCGGCGGCATGGTGTGGGCGTTGGAAAACCCGAACGAAGGCATTGTCGAAGCCGACGAGATGGATTTCGATCGCCTGCTGGAAATCCAGATACCGTATCTCGGACCGGTCAAAGGCTACTACACCGACTGGACGCCGCTGGCCGATCGTCCCGGCCTGTTCCCGGAGGACATCGATACGTCGGATCCGTGGCAGTTCAGGAACGTGCTGGTGCGCTGACGAACTCGACATCGAGATTCCGGGTTCGATGCTGCGCATCGTCCCGGAATGACAACCTCACTTCGCCAGATAATCGAACGCGACGCTGCCCAAGCCCAGCGTCAAATCCGCCTTGAAGTGCAACGCCGAGATCACCTCGCGCACCGGCAGCCGCGCGACGTCACAGAGCGCGTGCGGAAACAGGCCGAGCGCCGAAGGGCCGGTCCAGGCTTCCTTCAACGTGATATCCTCCAGACTGAAGCGCACCAGTTCGCAGATCCGCGGACTGCCATCGACATGCGGAATGATCTTCAGGATGAAATTCGGCGCCTTCATGCCCTTCAACACGGCATCATGATCGACGGGACGGTGCTTGTAGCCCATCGTGGCCGAGGCGCAGAGCACCGAGCCGTAATGCAGCGACCCCACCAGCACGTCGCTTTCCACCTCGATCTTGGGGGAGGCGCGCTTCTTGGGAAATCCCCACAATTCGCGACCGCCGGCGATCGGCGCATCGTCATCCAGATACATCGCGTGGGTATAGGCGCCGTCCTCGCCGTTGAACCGGACCGGAATCACCTGCCCGGTTTCGGTGTAGTCGCCGAAGCCCGTTGAATCGGGCATCCGGATGAATTCATATTTGACGACCGAATCGATAATTTCCAGCGGCTCCGGCACCACGGCGGCGAGCGCTTCCGGATCGGTGCGGTAGGTGATGACGAAATATTCGCGATTGAAGAATCGATAAGGCCCTGGCGGGAATGACGGGTTGGTCAGCGGCATCGAATAGGCGTTTCGCCTGACGTCGTCGATCTTCATCACTCACCTCGTCTGTTGCGCTGCGGCCAATTATGCCGCACGCGAAGCCAACAATCGAGGCTGTAAAATCGGCACCGGCGGCCGAGCCGTCATCACGTCGTCGTCAAATAGCCGACGGCGTCCCATACGTCAGAGGTGACTATTTTCTCTCTGATATCGGCGCTGCGGTCTTCTCGGCTGGTGCCGGAGGCAGCGCCGGCTTGGCGCCTTGCTGTTGCGCCTCTGCATCGGGACGCGCCGGCTCGGGGGCCGGCGTGGTCGGACGCATGCCACCGGGCTTCGACTCGGCGGGCGCCTTGTCGTCCACTGGGGCGGGCGTGCCCTGCAACGGTTGCGTCGCCTGGGCCATCTCTTGCCGATGATCGACCGCAATCCGGCCGAGCGCGACGCCGGACACGGCCAGCCCTGCCACAACCATGGCAGATGCCAACAGCAGGTCGTTTCGAGTGCTGCGTTTCCTGTCGTCGGTGGCCATGTTTCACCATCAGTTGCGTGTCCACTTCAACTGACAGGGCGAAGCAAGGTTCCACGGTACCGATCCATGGGCACCATCCGCTCGCTCTAATCCTTGGTGCTGACTTCCCAGGTGGCATGGCGAACGCCGGGCTGACGCTGCAGGTCGGCCACCACCGCTTCGAGTTCGGCCGGATGGATCGCGGTAGAGACCAGCGTCGCCACGATCTCCAGCAGATCGTCGCCATGTTCGACGACGTCGACGTCCGCCACCGGATATTTGGCCTTTTCCAGCCGTTCGACCAGATAGTCGCGCATGGCGGGCAAGGCCTCCGGCGTGACCGCGAGTTTGAACTGATAGGTCGCTTCCGAGGATTGCGCATCGAGCGGGATGCGATTGATGGCATTCACCAGCGGCCGCAGCAGGGTGTTGCCGGCCAGCACGAACACGGTCAACGCCGCCGCCTGCGCGACCATGTCGGCGCCGGCACAGGATCCGACCGCCGCCGAGGCCCACAGCGTTGCCGCGGTGTTGAGGCCGCGCACGTCGAGCCCCTGCTTCATGATGACACCGGCCCCGAGGAAGCCGATCCCGGACACCACATAGGCGATCACGCGCACCGCGCCGTCGGCGCCGGACAGATGCATCGCGAGATCGACGAACGCGGCCGCCCCGACCGCGACCAGCACGTTGGTGCGCAGGCCCGCGGTGCGTTGCCGGTATTGCCGCTCGGCCCCGATCAGCGCGCCGAGCACGAAGGCGGTGGCGAGGCTGACCAGCGTGTCGAAAAAATCATAGAGCTGAAAGGTCGCAAGGAATCGCATCGGGGGCCCCCGGTCACGCCGCCAGAACATGATTCAACTGAGTTGAATCATGTTCTGGCGTTATCTTTTTTTGAGCATGATCTTTTCGGAAAATCGGTTTCCACTTTTCCGGATCATGCTCTTGAGGGCTATCTACAGCTCCAGCAAACCGCCGTCACCATCTTCCGCGGCAAACGCCAGCAGCGTGCCTTTGGCGTTCCAGGCCAATGCTGTGACCGGCACAGTAGCATTTTTGCGCACTAGGATCTCGGCGCCGTCATTGAGCCGGACCATCAGGATGGTACCGTCGCTGTAGCCGACGGCGAGAATATCCTGTTTGGGATGGCTGGCGACCATGGAGACGCGGGCCTGCAGCGGCGCCAACATCGCCGGCTCCTTGCCCATCGGGCCGTCCTTGCTGGCGAACGGCCACATGATCACGCTGTCGGCGCCCGAGGTGGCGAGCGCCTTGCCGCCCGCGCTCCAGGACATCGAGCGGACGCGGCCGGGATAACCGGTCATCCGCATGTGGCGCTGATCGGCCAGCCGCCAGCCATGCAGCGCCGGCTCATGCATCGAGGTGACCAGAAACTTGTTATCCGGCGAGAACACCACGCCGAGATGCGAGCCGGCCCATTCCAGCACTTCGGCGTTGGCGGCCATGTTCGGAAACCACAAGGTCACGCCGTTGTAATGCGCGATTGCCAAACGAAGCCCCTTGGGCGCGAACGCCAGCCCGCCGACGGTCGACGGCACTTCGAACGATTTGTCCTCGGCCTTGCCGCTGCGCACGAACGCGGTCTTGCCGACCGACCACGCCACCGCGCCGTCGGGATGCAGCGCGACATTGTCGATCCAGCGCCGCTTCGGATCGGTCGCGAGCAGCGTGACCTCGCCTTTCTTGTCCAATGCGACGAGCTTGCCATCGTCGCCGCCCATCACCAGGCGCGTGCCATCGGAGACCACACACAGGATGCCGCCGCCATGCACGGTGGCGCTGGAGATCTCACCCGCCTCGTTGACCAGCGCGACGCTTTCCTCCGCGCCGACAAAAGCCGCCTGCTCGCCGAGGAAATGCACCGCGGTCACAGGCATGCCGATCGCAAGCGGACGCACGCGATCGGTAACCGACACGATGGAAGCTGAATTGTCGCCGGGATCGAACTGTTTCATCACGTGGTGATGCAGCTTTCGAAGCCGTCCCGGATCAACTGCTCCGGCAGCTCACGACCGATGAAGACGAGACGGCTCTCGCGGGCCTCGCCATCCTTCCATTTGCGCTGATGGTCGCCCTCCAGCATCATGTGCACGCCCTGGAACACATAGCGGTCGTCATCGTCGCTGAAGGCCAGGATACCCTTCGAGCGCAGGATCTTGGCGCCCTCGGCCGCGACCAGGCCCTGCAGCCAGGGCATGAATTTGGTGGCGTCGAGTGGCTTGCTGGTTCGCAGCGACAGCGATTGCATATCCTCGTCGTGATAATGCTTGAGGCCGCCATGGCTGTGATTATCGTGGCTGTGGCCGTGATCATGGCCGTGGTGATGACCATGATCGTGGTCATGATGGTCGTGATCGCCGCCGACTTCGAGGAATTCCGGCTCGATCTCGAGGATGCGATCGAGATCGAAGGCGCCGCGTTCCAGCACGTCCGACAGCGCGACCTGGCAGCGCTCGGTGCGATGCAGTTTGGCGTAGGGGTTGATGGCGCGGATCCGGGCCTCGACCTCGGCCAGCTCGGCCTTTGAAACCAGGTCGGTCTTGTTCAGCACGATGACGTCGGCGAACGCGATCTGGTTCTTGGCTTCCGGCGCGTCCTTGAGCCGGTCGTTCAGCCATTTGGCGTCAGCCACTGTGACCACCGCATCGAGCCTGGCGTTCTTTTGCACGTCTTCATCGACGAAGAAAGTCTGCGCCACCGGCGCCGGATCGGCCAGCCCCGTGGTCTCGACGATGATGGCGTCGAACTTGCCTTTTCGTTTCATCAGGCCGTCGAGGATGCGCACCAGATCGCCGCGCACGGTGCAGCAGACGCAGCCATTGTTCATCTCGAAGACTTCTTCGTCGGCGCCGATGATCAGGTCATTATCGATGCCGATCTCGCCGAATTCGTTGACGATCACGGCGTATTTCTTGCCGTGGTTCTCCGACAGGATGCGATTGAGCAGCGTGGTCTTGCCGGCGCCGAGATAGCCCGTCAGCACGGTCACGGGGATTTTTTGAGACGTCAATTCTGGCATAACAACTCCGAACCTCGGGAATTTTGCGGCGCAACCGGTGGCAGGGTGGCCCCTACCCTAACGTTCAAGCGCGTCGGTCAGTGCCTTTATATTGTGCCTGACCATATCAATGTAAGTGGGGGCTTCGCCCTTTTCGCCGGTTAAACTGTCGGAATACAGCGTTCCGCCGATGCGGGCGCCGGTCTCGGCCGATATCCGCTGAATTAGCCTGGGATCGCTGATGTTTTCGATAAAAACCGCCGGGATTTTCGCGGCCCTGATCTCGGTGATAATCCCGGCGATATCGCGGGCGCTGGCCTCGGAATCGGTGGAAACGCCTGTTGGCGCGATGAATTCGACGCCGTAGGCCGCGGCAAAATAGCTGAAGGCGCTGTGGGTGGTGATGACCTTGCGGCGGTCAGGCGGAATCGACGCCATCGCCGCTTTCACCTCGTGATCGAGCCCGTCGAGCCTGGCCAGATAAGAGTCCGCATTGGCCCGAAACGCAGCCGTGTCGGCGGGATCGGCGGCCACCAGCGCATCACGGATATTGGCGACATAGATTTTGGCGTTGGCGACCGACTGCCAGGCATGCGGATCGGCCGCGGCGCCCGAGTTCAGCGAGGCTATGCCGTCGGTCGCAGTGACGATTTTGGCCTTGCCGCCGGAAGACTGCACCAGCCGCGGCAGCCAGCCCTCCAGGCCGAGGCCGTTGATGATCACGAGCTTCGCATCGGCGATCTTTTTCGCATCTGAAGGCGCCGGCGTATAGACGTGCACGTCGCCATTGGCGCCGACCAAATTGGTCACCTCGATTCGATCGCCGCCGACATTTTTGGCGAAATCAGCGAGGATGGAGAAGCTGGCGACGATGTTGAGGCGGTCTTGCGCGTGCGCGGGCGAGGCTGTCGCCAGTAGCAGACAGGCGGGCCAAAATTTCATCCGTCGTCCCAACGAACGAGCCTGTGAAACTATCTCGGCCGTCATCCCCGGGACGAACGCGAAGCGTTCGCCCGTGAGGAGCGGCGTCTTCGCCGCGTCTCGAAGGATGGCTGCATAGTGCAGCGCTAAACAACATCCTTCGAGGCTCGCCGAAGGCGGCGAGCACCTACGGGCGAACGCGATTGCGTTCGTCCCGGGGATGACGTCCACCTTGGTGAGAGCGCGTAGAAGCAGATACTTCACAGTGAGACCCACACTAAGCTTCCAGATGCCGACCTGGAAACATCTGCCGGACCAGCCCGCTGACGCTGCCGAACAACACCGACACGACATAAAGCACCGCCGCCACCAGAATGATCGCGGGACCCGACGGCACCCGGGTCTGAAATGACAGCACCAGTCCCAGATAGCCCGACAGGATCGCGCTCGCGACCGCGATGCAGATCATGCCGGTGATGTCGCGCGACCAAAAGCGCGCGATTCCCGCGGGCAGGATCATCAGCCCGACCGCCAGCAAGGTGCCCAGCGCATGAAAGCCGTTGACCAGATTGACCACGACCAGCGCCAGGAACGCCAGATGCGCCGGCGCCCCGGCGCGGCTGACGGTGCGCAGAAACACCGGATCGACGCATTCGACCACCAGCGGGCGATAGATCACCGCCAGCACCAGCAGCGTGATCGTGGTGTTGAAGGCGATCACCAGCAGGGTCGGGTCGTCCATCGCCAGGATGTTGCCGAACAGCACGTGCAGCAGATCGATATTGGTGCCCTTGATCGAAACGATGGTGACGCCGAGCGCCAGCGACACCAGATAGAACGTCGCCAGCGAGGCGTCTTCCTTCAGCTCGGTGGTGCGGGCGATCACGCCGGCGAGGATCGCAACCGTGAAGCCTGCGATCAAGCCGCCCATCGTCATCGCGAACAGATTGAGGCCCGACAGCAGGAAGCCGATCGCCGCTCCGGGCAGGATCGCATGCGCCATGGCGTCGCCAACCAGGCTCATCCGCCGCAACATCAAAAACACGCCGATCGGCGCGCCGCCCAGCGCCAGCGCGATCACGGCCGCGAGCGCGCGGCGCATGAATTCGAACTCGGTGAAGGGGGCGATCAGCGCGTCATAGATCAGCACGGTCAGGCGGCCCGCGACGGCACGGTGTCGGCGACGCAAGCGGCCGCCGTATCATCGAACGCCTCGCACATCCGCCGTGCTTCCGCGAGGTTCTCCGCGGTCAGCACCTCAGGCGTGGCTCCCCAGGCGACCTTGCCGCGCGCCAGCAGCAGCGTTTCCGGAAAATGGGCGCGCACCAGATCCATGTCATGCAGCGCCGCCATCACGGTGCGCCCCTCGGTGTGCCAGCGCCGCACCAGCGCCAGCAGATCGACCGAGGTTTTGGTATCGATGGCGTTGAAGGGCTCGTCCAGCACGATCATGCGCGCGTCCTGCAGCAGCACCCGCGCGAACAGCATGCGCTGCATCTGGCCGCCCGACAGCGTGCCGATGTTGCGGTTTTCGAACCCGTTGAGGCCGACCGCCGCCAGCGCCCGGGCGATCTTGTCGCGCGCCGGTTGGCCGATGCCGCCGAAAAAGCCGGTCGCGCGCCACAGCCCGGTGCCGACGAAATCGAACACCGAGATCGGAAAGCTGCGGTCGATATCGGCGGTCTGCGGCAGATAAGCGATATCCCTGACATCCAGACCGCCGCGTTCGATGGCCCCCGCCAGCGGCTTGAGGATGCCGACCAGGCCGCGAAACAAGGTCGACTTGCCGGCGCCGTTGGGACCGACCACCGCGATCAGGGCGCCCGGCGCCACCTCGCCGCTGAGGTGGTGCACCGCCGGGTGCCGGTCGTAGCCCAAGGTGACGTCACGGAATTGCAGAAGCGCGGTCATGCTCACCTCATCGCCAGCCAGACGATGCCCCACAGCCCGGCGCTGACCGCGATCGCTGCGCTGAGGCGTGAAACCCCCGTCATGCGCAGGATCGACCAGGGCGCGGTCTGCGCCGGATGCGGCGAGGCCGGGCCGTGGCTATGGGCATGGCTGTGGGGATGTCCGTGGTCGTGGGAATGAGTGTGATCCATGGTCGGATGTTATATTATAACATTACGGGAGTCCACGTATGAGCGCGGTCGCGGGTCGGCGTTCTCGCGGCGCCGATCGCCCGAGCTTTGCATCGATTTCGCCCTCAAGAGAGGGCGCAGGCGACCTCCAAAAGGAGGCGCAGGCGACCCCAAGAAGGGCGCAGGGAAGACCGGGTGCGCGCTGCACCCGCGGTCTCGCGTGCAAAAGCAGATAGAATACGCACACGAGCATACAGGTTCAGCGGAAGCAGTCCGGCCTTCCCTGCGCAATGGTTTTACGGCTTATTTCGAGCTCTCCCCGGTGACCGGCTTTCTTGCCACCGTCATCCCCGAGAAGCTTGCTTCTCAAGAACTTGACGCCAGCATCGGGGCGTCAGGACCACACGACTTCACCGTCCGCGATCAGCCACGCTCGTCAATCGTGGCGATCCCGTCCATCGCATCCCACCGCACGTTCGTGACGATCGCGAGCCGCCCCTCTATCGGGTGGGATGGCCTATGGAAGACGTGATTTGGGTCAGAACAACAGCGGAATATTTTCGGCAGGCGTACTGGACCCAGCGCTGGTGTAATCGGCCTGACGGCAGCGCAGATGTTGGTAGGTGCCATGCCAGTAACGAAAGTAGACCGGTCTACTCGATAACTTCGTCGGCCCGTGCGAGAACCGTATCAGGCAATCGCATTCCGAGCTGCTTGGCGGTCTTTTGATTGACCACCAGTTCGAATTCGGTCGGCGCCTGCACCGGCATTTCCGCCGGATTTGCGCCTCTCAAAATCTGATCGACGTAGGAGGCTGCTCCGGCGTACATCTTTTTCCAATCCGGTCCGTAGGAGATCAGTCCGCCAGCCTCGCAAAATAAACGCAGCGAATAGACCGTCGGAATCCGGCACTCTGCGACGATTTCGATCATTCGATCTTTCAGGACCGCCGTGATGGCGTCCGGCAGGAATACCAGTCCGCAGTTCGGGATGCCCCGCATCGAGAAGATCAGGCGCTCGATGCTGGCCGGCCCTCCTGCGGAGTTTTAATCGAGGTGATCCCGGTCTTTTGCGCGATCTCGTCGATCGATTCCCGGAACGCCGCGGCATTATTTCCCGGCTCCGGATTGTAGATCAGGCCGAGCCGGCTGATGTCAGGCGCAATCTCCTTCAGCAGAGATACCCACTTGCCACCCAGGGAAGGCTCGAAGGGCGTAAAGCCGGTGACGTTTCCGCCGGGCCGCGCAAAGCTCTCAATGTAGTGCATCCCGACCGGATCGCTCACCATGGCGAATACGGTTGGAACACGGGAGCCTTCGGCCTGAAGCGCAGCCATTGATGTGTTCGTCGCGGCAAATATGACGTCGGGCTTTCCGGCAAGTAGTTCGCGAGCCCCTTGTCGCGACCGTTCGGTCTCGCCGCCCGTCATCCGGTATTCGATCTGGAGATTTTCGCCCAATGTCCAGCCGAGCTGCCCGAGCACTCTCTCAAGGACTTCCCTGCTCGTCTGCGTGGTGACGAGCGCTCCCACGCGACGAACCCTACCCTGCGCCCTTGTCAGAAGCGGCCGTGACACCAACGCCGCTCCGCAAAGGATCAAAAAAATACGCCGTCGCATTCCTCCGCTCCCTCCCGATCACCGGCATCCTATCGGTTCATCAGCGCCCGGAAAGACGCAAAAGGGTTACGAGGACAGAATTTTGCGGAACTGGCCGATGACCGTCCCAGTCGAAATGATAGCGTACTGGCGCGAGGCGTTCTCGGCACGACACGCAAATCGTAAACCTCGCTCTGAGGGGAAGCCATCATGAATGTCAAATCTCGACACGCGTTGCCATGTGCATTGCTTGCCGGCCTAACGATCGGCGCAGTTCGTAGGGCGGATTGGAGCCGCTAACGGCGGATTGCACCTTCGGCTCAGTCCGCCCTACGCGCTAATTTCGGCCGCGGTACAACAAGAGAGGCCGCGCCTCGGTTGGCCACCTCTTCATTTCACGCCCAACAGATCATGTGCTTTTGCGGGCGTCATATTCGAAATCTGATCGTCATCGAAACCCTTGTTTCGCAATGCTTCTTTTTGAGATCGCGTAATCATGAAAGGTATCTGCGCGCCGTTCATCTGGAACTCTTCGGGTTCGCCCGTTGCCAAAGCGCCCGACGCGTGTAGCGGATCCTCACAGTTCATGCTTCACCCAGACGGCGCGGACATCTTCGTCTCTCGCGAACTCACCGTACAAGGCGATCTTGACGGACTCAGAAAGCATAAACGGCTTCGCGCGCGGCGATTGGCTTCACATGGGGTTTGAGCGCAATCCGGTTCGAAACGTCCACGCGCACCGGAAACATATCTTCGATGCTGTGGACGATTCCAACATACCTGAAAACATCCATTCGAATTTCCGGCGCGATTTCGACCAGAATGTCGATATCGCTGTCGGGGCGAGCGTCGCCGCGCGCGCGCGAGCCGAACAGAGCGGCATGGCTCACCCCTTGAGCTTTCAAGGTGGCTTCATGCTCGCGGAGCCTGGCAAGGATGTCCTGCTTTTCCATGGGATGCATTCTATCAGAACGACAGCCTATCGGCAGTCCAAAACACGGGCGCTTCCCCGTCAGGCTCTATATGAAGAAAAGTCGTTTATTCTCA
This sequence comes from Bradyrhizobium sp., assembly GCA_039935075.1. Lineage (GTDB taxonomy): Bacteria > Pseudomonadota > Alphaproteobacteria > Rhizobiales > Xanthobacteraceae > Bradyrhizobium. The sequence goes on along the minus strand of JBDTKZ010000076.1, from coordinate 20,468 downwards.
ATTGTTTGTAAAATCTCCATTCTGAACATCAGGGTTGCCCGATCGCGGCTTCCAGCTCGTAGGGCGAATTGGAGCCGAACAGGATGTTCGATGCCTCGCGACGCTGGCAAGCAGACATGCCATCACGAAAGTTCGCGTTCGACCCTGATGGTCTGGTTATGCCGGATGGCGTATTATTCAGTGCGCGGGGAATCCTGCTGCCCGCCCCGCTCGGGTGTGGTGAATGATCGCCGCGGTCGCGATCCTGGGCAGCCTTGCCGATGAAGGAGGGTCCCATGTACGCCGCGATTCGTCAGGGTAAAGCCAGGACTGGTATGGCTGAAGAGCTCACGCGCAGAATTAAAGAAGGCGCCATTCCGATCATTAGCGATGTTGAAGGCTTCATGGCCTATTATGTGGTTTATGCACCCGACGACACCGTGACGGCGATCAGTCTCTTCAACGGGTACGCGGGAGCGGAGGAGGCAAACCGGCGTGCGGTCGCCTGGATCGAGCAAAATCTAGCGCCCCTGCTCGTTGGCCCAGCCACCGCGGTGGCCGGCCCGGTGATCGTCCATACGTTGGCATAGCAAGCTGGGCCCTGAAAATTTGGCGACCATCTTGACAGATGAGCCAGCGATACTCAGATTTTGGGTCTGTCCTCATGACGGGCAGCAGGCCGACGCGCGCACTGCGTTGGCCGTGAAACGTCGGAGGTTGTTGAATGACGCCACCGGGTAGAACTGCCGCATCAACCGCTGCCGCATCTGTTCGGGCTTCAGCGTAGCGGCTCTTTGCGAACAACGCGCCGGGAGCGGCCTATGGGCCTCATCAGTAGGGCATGGACCAACTTGGCCTCTCCCGGCACGATTTCGACCGGTTGACCGGACGCGCCCGCCCGTCAGCGATGAACTGTCTCGCTTCATCCACGACGCTTCTGACGATGACTTGCTTTTCCGAGGATGACTTGCTTCAGGTCAATCGCGTCATATCAAGAGCGCGTGCGTGCAACGGCTCCGGCGATGATTTGCATCGTCAGGCCAACTACCCATCCCAGCATCGTCATGCTTGTCCAAAAGATGTGTGGATTTTCACGAAGCACAATCACACCGACCGATACAAAAGCCGTCAATGTCGCGAGAAATGTGCCTACGGCGCTGAGAAATTCTGCTCTATCAATCTTTCGGCCGGAGCCATCTTTTGAAGGCCCGCTATTTGATCCGTGAAAAGCCAGCGGCGGAGTATCAATTCCCAGGTAAAACCCAATGGCGCCACCCATCATCATGACCAGCAGAAACAGCTGAGACGTGAGCGCCGCGATGCTTGACCCCACATGGACGGCAACAAACAGTCCGCATGCCGCTCCAGCCAGCGCAAGCCCAATGCGTTCCAGGACATGGGCAGCCTTTCTTATGCGGAATTGCATCTTCGTAACCCGCCAGGCGCGAAGGCATTATCCTAGAACGTTGTTCTGCCGTGTGGAAGAGCCGATGCGCGAGTTGCCGAGGCAGACGGGTGGCAACGTCAGCTGCCTGCCGTGCTATTTGAATCGCCGAGTTCGCAGGGCGGATTTCGACCGCTGCATAACAACTAGAGAAGCTGCCTTGGTTGGCGGCCTCTTCATTTCACGCCCAACAGGTCATGTGCCTTTGCAGGCGTCATATTCGAAATCTGATCGTCGTCGAAACCCTTGTTTCGCAGCGCTTCTTTCTGGGCTTGCGTAATCATGAAAGGTACTCGCGCGCCTTTCCCGTGGACCGCTTCGTCGATCGCGAACTCGCCGCGCGCAACCTCGGCCAACGAAGCATCAAGATCAGCTTCCTCCTCAGGCTTGACTACATCGGGTGCCTTCAAGTCGGCTTCATGCTCGCGGAGCCTGGCAAGGATGTCCTGCTTTTCCATGGGACGCATTCTATCAGAACCACCGTCTATCGGCAGTCCAAAACAGCGGCGTTGCGGGAAAACCTGAGAAGCGTAAACCCAGGAAATCTAATTGGCCTGGCTGAACGTCCCGAGGCGCAGTGCAGCTGTTGCGTCGCGGCGCGGCTGCAGCCGATACCAGGCGACCTGGCCGGCAGCGAATTCCGCGCGGCCGCGCTTCGACCATAGCGGCGGGGCGTGATCGCCGACCAGCAGGATGTCGGCCGGACCGACCGCCGGATCGCGCGCGATCCTGGCCACCGCCGTGAAGACATCGTGCCACAGCTCGGCCATGCGGCAAACCCTCGGCAGGCCAAAACCGTTGCTGTCGAGCGTGCAGTGAAAATCGATCAGGGCTTCGCCTGGCGCGACCGGAATGTGGGTGTTGAGCGTCAGCCAGTAAATGAAACGCGGCTTGCCGCTCTGCGCGGCCTGCCGGGAAGCGTCGGCGATGACAGGCGCGAAGTCGGCATCGCAGGCACCGTGGAAACCGGCGCCGCAGGAACGATGCGTCGTCTTGATGATTTCGTCACCGAACAATTCCCTGTCGAAGCCGACTTGCGGATACCATTGCTCGCGATCGAACATGCCGCCCGAGAAGGCATGCAAGGCGATGCTGGTATAGCCGCGCGATTTCAGGAGATTGGGCAGACAGGAAGATCCGTTCTTCCGCACGTAGTCGGCATAGAATGTGCGCGTGTTGCACAACTCCCGCATCTCGCCGGAGGTGGTGGCGCCGTAATAGACGGTGTGACCGGAGGTGACGAGGTAGTCCCTGGTGACGGCCGGGTCGTACAGTGGTGCTGCGATGCGCTCGCGGGCGGTCTGGTCAAGCAGATAGCCGAGGCTTTCGACGATCACCACGACGACGTTATTGCCGTGCGCGCCCGCGGCGAGGTTGAAACCGGAGACCTCGGCCGCGGAGTCAACCGGTTTGTCGCGGCCGAATGTCGAGCCGAAGCTGTAATGCGGCGAGACATTGTTGACATAGTCGAGCGCGGCGAAGGCCAACGCCAGCACGAACAGGACGGCGGCGCGGCCATGCACCAGCGCGCTGCGCCGGCTCAGGCACGCCAATGCCGCGAGCGTCGTCGTGAGCATGACCGCGATCAGCGAAAGATAAAGCGGCGAGGCGAAGAAATGGATGCGGCGCGCCTCGTCGATGGCGGCCATCATTTCCGTCGGCGCCAGACCGAACATCAGCGACAGCGTCTGCACCATGTCGAAAGCAAGCAGGCAGAGAAACAGCGCGGCCGTCAGCGCGAACGGAATGCGGCGAGCCAGGATCGCCAGGCTGGCGTAGAGCACGATCGCGCAGGTTCGCGGCGGCAGCCCGATATCGAGCAGCGAGATCAGCGTCGCAAACGACAACAGGTTCGGCAGTACCAGCCCGCCTGCCAGCAACAGGACATCAGGCGAGCCGAGTTGCGACAGCAACGCCCGCCATGTTCTGCGCTCATCCGCTTCGCCGCTGCGGGCGGCGGACGTCGACGCTTCAATTGTCACGGCAATTTTCCCGAGCCCGTCTTGTTGCGCGCAAGTTAGGGGGTGAGGGGTAAATCCTTCGTTGCGGGATAGGACACAACCTATGCGTTCACAGCATGCGGGGCTGCGGAAGGCATTTCTCGGTTAAGAAAATACTATGAATTGCGCCACCAGTGCCGCGGGATGACTTGCCTTCGAACCATCATCTCCCGCCCTATCTTCTTGTTCGAGCATGATCTTTCGGAGTCTTGGCGTTTGTCGCGGGAACAGCCGGTTCGCATTTTTTGCGGATCATGCCCGATCGCGCGGCTTCAGCCTTGTTCGGAATTGTGACATTCGGCCGCACGCCTCGGCGCAATCGTCAATGTCGTCGGCTGCGACGATTGTGGTTCCGGGGCTGACGCAACCCGGCTCGACCCCGCTCAGAATTTCGCGATCAGGAAAACGCCGACGATCATGAACGCGCACCCCGCCAAACGCGGCAAGCCGGCGGAATGCTGTGCAAAACCGATCCAGCCGAAATGGTCGAGCAACACCGAGAAAATGATCTGACCTGCGACGACGAGGCCGATCAACTCGCCTGCGCCGAGCCGTGGCGCAAGAAGAACATTTCCGGTGAGATAGATGGTTCCCATCAAGCCGCCGGCGAACCAGACGTACCACGGCGCGGCTCGCATCATTTCGCGTGAGGGCCATTGCGAGGTCAGCGACCACGTCAGAACCGCGGTGGCAACAAGGCCGATCGCCATATTGACGGCAGCCGGGATGTAATCGTTGCCAAGCGCTTTTCCCAACTGCGCATTGGTCGCGACCTGTGTCGTCAGGACAACGCCGAGAAGAACCGCGAAGGGTGCAAAAAGCCAGCTCATGATGTCTGTACTCCAGACTGTACTCCAGCCTTGCAGGATATTACCTCACCACCAGCTCCGTTGCTGGATCAGAGGACGATCGGGCTGGCCAACGCGCCGGCGCGCGTTGCCAGGCTGGGGTTGCGGATCGCGCTGGAAATTGAAGAAGCCGAAGCCGAAGCCATCCTCGTTTTGGGTGTCGCTGCTTGCGATGACATCGGTCGTGGGCTTGCGCGTGATGAAGCCGCCCTGGGGCTGGTTGCTCAGCACCGCGACGAACTCGGTGCGATAATTGGTCTCGGCGCTCAGCGGCTCGTCCGAAATGACGATCGAAGATCGCGGCAATGCGGTCGGCGCGATGCGATCGAGCACCTCCTGCGGGATGGTGATGCGGTCGAGCGCGTCCCTGGCGTCATCCCCGCTGTCGATCGTGACGACGCTCCAGCGCAGGCCGGTGTCGTTCTTCGCCATCGCCGTGAATATATGCGTGCCGATCGGCTTGTCGGGATTGCGGATGGTGATCGGGACCTCGATGGTCGCATCGAACACTTCGCCGCCTCCGTCCGGCGCCGGCCTGTGCGTGTTGCGCCGCACGTACAGCTTCTGCGTCGCGCGGCTGATGTAGACCGAGACCGGCTCGAGCGCGAGCTTGGCGTCGCTCGCGGCCCTGGCGGTGTCGACCTTCCTGGGCCCGGCCGCCTTGGCGGCGTCCTTTGCCACGGCGGCGGCGTCGAGCTTCGATTTCGCATCGGCCTTGGCGGCCTCGAGCTGCGTCGCCAAATCCGTGGCCTTGGCGGCGGCCTTCTGCTTCAGGTCTTCCGCCCGCGCCTTGCCCTGATCGGTCTTTGCCGCGGCAAGCACCTTGTCGGCGTAGGCGAGTTCGGCATCGGCGCGGGTCTTGAGCGATTCCAGCTTGCGCAGCGACGCCGTGAGCGATGCGCTCTCGCGCGTAGCAGACGCTGCGGCTTTCTTCGCGTCGTCGGCGGTCCTGGCGGCCTCGGCCGCTTCGCGGGCGAGCGTCTCGGCCCTGGCAGGAGCTGTCGCGAGGGCCGCCGGGTTCGGCACGAACAGCGCCGGATGGGAGAACTCGACCGGCTCGGCATCCACAGGCGAGATGATCACCCGCATCCCGATCTGCGTCTTGTCGAACAGCTTCTCCGCGAAACCAAACGGCATCCGCACGCAGCCGTGCGAGGCCGCATAGCCGGGCAGCGGGCCGCCGTGCAACGCGATGCCGTTCCAGGTGATGCGCTGCATGTTCGGCATCGAGGCATCGTCATACATGGTCGAATGGTGGTCCTTGTCCTTCTCCAGCAGGGCGAAAACGCCGGCTGGCGTCTCGCGGCCCGTGGTGCCGGTCGAAACCGGCGCGCGCAGGATCCAGCCATCGGCGTCGTAGAAAGTGACCCGCTGGCTCTTGATCGACACGATCGCCATGATCGGCTCACCGGCCGCGCGCGGCGCCGTTGCCTCGATTGGGGGCGCGGGGCGCGGCTGTTTTGCCGCGGCGCCAACAGTCAGCGCCGCCAGTGCGGCCATCGCCGCGAGCGTCACAATGGCGCGAGACTCGTAACCCCGCATCGGCACCGTGGATCGCGCCGTCATCAATCGATTTACCATGCCATGCCTCGGTTGAAATCCGTGTCTGCGTCGAGCCATTCGTTCCTGGAACTATCGGCACGCACCGTTGACAATTTCCTCATATACGACCGCCCGCAAAGGAGGAAGGGTGGCTCACGGCTGAATGGGCACTTTCGGACATGACGCGGTGTCCGTCGCTTGGTCGAAGATCTCCGCACAGAGGGAACATCGGCGGACGTGATCGGTTGCCATGAAATCAAACCCTGGAGAACGACCATGAGATTCGCGACCATAGCACTGGCTTCCGTGTTTGCCCTCTCTAGCACCTTCGCGCTGGCACATGGGCATCGGCATCACCACATGCGCCACTCGATGAATATGATGCGCGGCGGTTCGGCGACAGATAACCCAAACGGCACCGCGTCGGGGCCGACAACGCTGAGCGGAACCGGACCCTCCACTTACGGCGGGAATAACCCCGGAGCCCGGAGCAGCACGCGGCAGTAAACTGGCCGCGACGATGGCGAGCGTGGCTCAGGCCAGATGGCGCATCAGCGCCAGGCCGGCGAACAGTCCAGCGATCGACAGCACCACCGAACCTGCCACGTAAAACAGCGCCAGCCCGATCTCGCCGCGTTCATAGAGAATCGCGGTATCGAGCGAGAACGCCGAGAAGGTGGTGTAGCCGCCGAGAATGCCGGTCATCAGGAACAGCTTCCAGGCCGCGGCGGCTTCGCCCTTGAAGGCCAGATAGCCCGCGATCAGGCCCATCACGGTCGAACCGGTAATGTTGATGATGAAGGTGTGGTACGGAAAAGCGTCGCCGAACAACCGCGGGCAGACGATGTTGACGAGGTAGCGCAGCGTCGAGCCCAGGCCGCCGCCGATGAAAACCAACAGATAATTCATTTTCGACTTTTCCCTAGCGAACCGGCTCATGCGTTTTGCCGCAAGGGCGCGATCGCCGCAAGCGACCATCAACAGCGGTCCAAATGAAAGCCCGTTTAAATGAAAAGGGCGGCAGCGCGATGCTGCCGCCCCAGAATTTATTCCGCTGTCATTCCGGGGCGGCGCGAAGCGGCGAACCCGGAATCTCGAGATTCTCGGATGTGCAATTGCACATCCTAGTTCGATGCTCTCGCATCGCCCCGGAATGACCGTGTAGCGTCAGGCCTTTTCGAACAGCTGCTCGACATATTCCCAGTTCACGAGATGATCGACGAACGCCTTGAGATAGTCCGGGCGGCGATTGCGATAGTCGATGTAATAGGAATGCTCCCAGACGTCGACGCCGAGGATCGGGGTCGCGCCATGAACCAGCGGGCTCTCGCCGTTCGCGGTCTTGGAAATCTCCAGCTTGCCGTTCTTGACCGACAACCAGGCCCAGCCGGAGCCGAACTGGCCGACGCCGGCGGCGGCGAAATCGGCCTTGAACTTCTCAAGCCCGCCGAGGTCCTCGGTGATCTTCTTTTCCAGCTTGCCGGGCAGCTTGCTGCCGCCGCCATTGGGCTTCATCCAGTTCCAGAAATGCAGATGGTTGTAATGCTGGCCGGCATTGTTGAAGACCGCGGGATTCTTCCCGAACGAGCCCTTCACGATCTCCTCGAGGGACTTGCCTTCGAATTCGGTCCCCTTGATCGCATTGTTGCCGTTGGTCACGTAGGCCTGGTGATGCTTGTCGTGGTGGAATTCCAGCGTTTCCTTCGACATATGGGGCGCGAGGGCGTCATGGGCGTAAGGCAGATTAGGGAGCGTGAAGGTCATGGGGGATGTCCGCAATGAGGGGTACAAGGGTCTATGGGAGACACTAACGGGAACCCTTATAGAAGGTTCCATCGGGCTTAAACACCGCAATTTGGCGGTCAGGCCAGGGTCGCGCGCGGGCGAGGGTAAAAATGAGCATCGAGATCGACGTTTTGAACGGAGACGCATCGTGGCCGCTGGCGAAACCGCTGTTCGACGCGGTGTGGCCGCCGCGGGTGGTAGCGACGCTGCCCTGGGCCGAAATCGTCTTTGCCCATGCCGAATTGCGGGTGCTGGTGCAGGATGAAGCGGGCGAGGCGCTGTGCCATGTCGGAATCTACCGCCGCGAGATCGCCTGGAACGGGCGCAAGGTGCCAGCCGCCGGCATCGGCGGGGTGCTGACCCGCGCCGATGCGCGAGGCCGCGGCTACGCCAGCATTGCGCTCAATGCCGCCGCCCAAACCCTCAAGGACGAAGGCTCCGCCGCATTTGCGATGTTGTTTTGCGAGCCACACAATGTGCCGTTCTACATGGGACGGGGCTGGAAACCGTTCGACGGCGAAATCTACGCCGATCAGCCGGAAAAGGGCCGCGTTCGCTTCGAGGCGATTGCGCCTTACACCTACGACATCAGGGGCCGCGCGCCTCAAACCGGAATCATCGATCTCTGCGGCCTGCCCTGGTGACCGACCCATGTCCAACCATTTGCACCCATCTGCTTTGTTGCTAAGCATGTCCGGCTCCGGAACATTCCCAGCGTTGCCAAAATAGCGGTCGCATCATTCATGATTCCCCGATTTTCAGCTTTCAAATTAATGGCTTGCGGCTTGGGTCTGGTGGTTGCGGCGTGGGCGATGTGTTTTGCTTCCCAGGCCCGCGCGCAGGCCGGCGGCGAGGCAAGCGGTATCTGGCTGACGCAGGCGGGCGACGCCAAGGTGCGCGTCAGCAAATGCGGCGCCGGCATTTGCGGGGTCATCGTCTGGCTGAAGGCGCCGATCGATCCCGCTACCGGCAACCCCGCGGTCGACGACAAGAATTCGAATCCGGCGCTGGCCAAACGCCCGATGATCGGCCTGCCGCTGTTCAGCGGCATGCAGCCCTCCGGCCCCAATCGATGGTCGGGCCAGATCTACAATGCCGACGACGGCAACAGCTATGCCAGCAACGTCTCGGTGTTGGGTCAGGACTCGCTGCGCGTCGAAGGCTGCGTCGGCGCGCTGTGCGGCGGCGAGACCTGGAGCCGGTCGCGCTAAAACATTTCTACCCCGCACTTGCCTTCAATGCCGTGGCCGCGGAGGCATAGCCGCCGCGCGCGCCGTCGATGAAATGCACGTGATCGCTGCGCATCACCGAGGGCGTGAAGCAGGTCATCATCGCGGCGTCCTGCCGGTGCAGGCCATAGCGCACCACATTGTTGGCGGCGGCCTCGACAAGCCGCTGCGTCAGCGCCTGCTCCAGTTCGGGCGTGCAGTCGAGGATCATGCGCAGGCCGTCGTCGTATTTTCGGAAATCCGAATTCTCCACCACCTGCTGCACATAGGTTTTGGGAACGAAATTGCCGACCTTGATGCCGAAACGCATCACCAGATAGGCCCACAGCGTATTGGCGAGCACCAAGCCGCGGCGAATGAACAGCGAGCCGCCGCGCGCCGCACGCGCTTCATATTCCACGCCCGCCGGCGGCCATCGCAGCGGCGGACCACCCGACGGGACCGGTCGCCCGGCATCCGGGGTACGCTCGGCCAGCGCGACCACATCTTCGATCACTTTTCGGAAGGCGGCCGGATCGGCGCCCCGCGCGGCGACCACCAGCACCGACAGGATCAGGCCGCGCATCGCGGGGATTTCCTCGAAACGGCAGGACAATCCGCTGAGGTCGGGCTGGGTGCCGGGCGGCGCCTTGGCGACGGCGAATTCGCCGCGCTTCATCGCCGCTTCCGCCCAATTCAAGCCGCCGCCCGAGAACATCGCATAGGATAGGTTGGGCGATGGCCCAAACCGGGCGACGCGCACGTCAAACCCTTGCGCCCGCACCGCCGCCACCGGCACCAGCGCCACCCGCATCGTGAGATTGAGGCTCTCCTCGACCCAGATGGCGGTCGCCGCCAGCGCCTCGCGGGCGCGATCGAGATCGCGCGGCGACACCGCGAAGCTGGCGCCATCGCCGCCGAACACGAATGGAAATTCGCGTCCCTCCAGCGCATTGGTGATCGACGCCACCACCGAGGCGCCGGCCATGTTGACCGCCTTGTACCGCGCCTCCGCGATTGCCCTGGTCGATTCCACGACATCGGCGATGCCGATATTCCAATCGTCCGGCAGCGGCGCATACAGCGCCGGGTCCATCAGGCGGCCAAAGCCGCGAAAGACCGCAATGCCGCCGTAGAAACGGTCGCTTTCGTCGGGCGCGGTCATGATGATGCAAATGCCCCGTTCCGGATCATGCTCTACCAGATACGGACGGTTCTGTATTCGGGTTTGCGATCCGTCGCGGTTACGGGTTGAGTCCCTTCAAAACCAGGTGATTGAGCCTGACGGCAAACGCCGCCGGGTCTTCCGGCAATTCGCCGTCGAGGATCTGCGCCTGCTCCAGCAACAGAAATGACAGATCCTTTGCGGCATCGCCGGCGCCGCCGATCGCCGTCACCAGCGGATGACGCATGTTGATCTCGAGGATCGGCTTGGTCGCCGCCCCCCGATTTTGCGCCGCCAGCAACCGCTCCAGCGCACGGTCGCGCCCGTCGCCGCCGGCGACCAGGCACGAGGCGCTCGATGTCAGGCGTTGCGAGACCCGCACGTCGGAGACGCGCTCGCCGAGCGTATCCTTGATCACGGCAATGATGGCGGATTCGTCCGTCCGCGGCGTGTCCTTGTCTTTCTCTTCCGCTGATTTCTCCTCGAGCAGCGGAATCAATCCGAAGTCGATATCGCCCTGACTCAGCGATTTCAGCGGCTTGCCGCCGAAATCGAGCGGCGCCGAGGTCCAGAACGCATCGACCGGATCGGTCAGCAGCAAAACCTCGATGCCGCGCGCGGTGGCCGACTCAAGTTTTGGGTTGGCCTTCAGCCGCTCGACGCTCTCGCCGGTGAGATAGTAGATCTCGGTCTGGTTCGGCTTGAGGTCTTCGACATATTGCTTGATCGAGCGCTTCTCGCCTGTTGTGGTGGTGAAGCGCGACAGCCCCAGCAGTTTTTCGCGGCGCTCGTAATCCTCCCAGATGCCTTCCTTGATCACCGGACCGAACCCGTCCCAGATCCTGGCGAAGGTCTCCGGCTCCTTGTCGCCGAGGTTTTCCAGCTCTGATATCACGCGGCTGGTGACGGCTTTCCTGATTTGCACGAGCTGCGGATTGTTCTGCAGCATCTCACGCGAAATGTTCAGCGGCAGGTCCTCGCTGTCGATCACGCCGCGGATGAAGCGCAGATAGGCCGGCAACAATTCGGCATCGTCGGCGATAAAGACGCGGCGGACATAGAGCTTCACCTTGCCCTTGCGATGCGGCTCGAACAGATCGAACGGTTTTGCGGAGGGCGCGAACAGCAGTACCGCGTAGGACTGCCGGCCTTCGGCGCGGTAGTGCAGCGTCATCGCGGGCTCGTCATAAGCCCCGGCAATCGAGCGATAAGCCTGGGTGTAGTCTTCCGGGGTCAGCTCTGATTTCGGCCGCTGCCATAGCGCGCTCGCCGAATTGATCTGGCGCGGCTCGCCTTCTTCCGGCACCAGTTCGATCGGAAACTGGATGTTGTCGGAATAAGCGCCGACGATGCGCTCGATCTCGTAGGTCTCGAGATATTTCTTGGCATCATCTTTCAGATGCAGGACGATTTCGGTCCCGCGCGTGACGCGGCTGGCGTCCTCTTCGCTGCCCGGCGCGATTTCGAATCCGCTGCCGCCCGATGACGACCAGACCCAGACCTGATCGGTTCCGGCGCGGCGGCTGGAGACGACGATGCGATCGGCGACCATGAACGCGGCATAGAACCCGACCCCGAACTGTCCGATCAGGCCGGCGCCATCCTTGGCTTCGGTCAGCCGCGACAGGAATGATTTGGTGCCGGAACGCGCGATGGTGCCGAGATTGTCGATTAGCTCCTGGCGGTCCATCCCGATGCCGTTGTCGATCACCGACAACGTATCGGCCTTCTTGTCGGGCGCGATGCGGATTTTGGGGGCGGCCCCATCGGCCATCAGATCGGGGGCGGCGATCGCCTCATAGCGCAGCTTGTCGCAGGCATCGGAAGCGTTCGAGATCAGCTCGCGCAGGAAAATGTCGGTTTCCGAATAGACCGAATGCACCATCAGATGCAGGAGTTCGGCGACCTCGGCCTGAAACGGCTGGGACTGGCTGGCTGTCGTGGTGTCGGCGGTCATACTTCTCGCTCGTTTTAAGGTATCTGGTCCGGGTAAATCAGGAAAACCCGGATATAGCGACACTATTCTGGCTGGCAAGTTTTCGGTGCGAATATCGGGTGCGCCGCAGCGCCCGGCGGCATCGGTTGCCACCCTCCCCGACTATCAATAATAGATAGGAAAACATGTCGCGAAGGGATGATCGGCCGCCGATCGGCCATTCCGCGAGAAGAAAAATACAAGAAGAAAATCAGGAATGAGGATTACGCCGATGGAAGCCAAAATCAGCGCCCCCACCAGCATTGCGTCAGGTTCGGTTCGGAAATGGTCGCCCGCGCTGGATGCGAGCGACATCGTCAAGAACATCCACGCCATGCTGCACCCGCGCAACATCGTGCTGGTCGGCGCCACCGACAAGCCCGGCAACTATGCCGAGCGGATCTGGAACAATCTGATCAAGTACAAATTCGCTGGCGGGCTTTATCCGGTCAACGCGAAACGCGACAGCGTCTGGGGCGTGCCCTGCTACAAGGATTTCGCCAGCCTGCCCGACAAACCCGATCACGTGCTGGTGCTGGTGCCGGCGCGTTTCGCGGTTCAGGTGATCCGCGATGCCGCCGCCGCCGGCGCCCGCTCGGCCACCATCGTCACCTCGGGCTTCAGCGAATTGCAGGACGCCGAAAGCCAGCGGCTCGCCGGCGAACTGCAGCAGGCCATCAAGGAGACCGGGCTCGCGGTCACCGGCCCGAATTGCCTCGGCAATCTGAGCGCCGGTGAAAACCTGTTCACCAATATCGACGACCGCATCGTCACCATGGAGCAAGGCCCGGTCGCGATCGCCGGTCAGTCCGGCGCGATCGTGATGGCGATCCGTCAGGCGCTGGAGGATCGCGGCGTCGGCGTCGGCTACATGGTCACCACCGGCAACGAAGCCGGGCTGGAGACACCGGACCTGATGGCCTATTTCGCCGCCGATCCCTCGATCCGCGTGATCGTGGTATATCTGGAAGGCGTGCGCAACACCAAGGTGTTCCGTCAGGCGTGCAAGGCCGCGCGGGCCGCCGGCAAACCCGTGATCGCCCTGAAACTCGGCGCCTCCGAGGGCGGCCGCGCCGCCGCGATGGCGCATACCGGCGCGCTGGCCGGATCGATCGAGACTTTTGATGCGATCTCGACCCGCGAAGGCGTGATCCGGGTGCGCGGCCTCGATGAACTGATCGAGACCACCGAATGCTTCGTGCATGCCGAACCGCCGGAGAGCAATCGCCTCGCCGCCGTGTCGTTGTCGGGCGGCAAACGCGGCCTCTTGATCGATGCGTTCTATTCGGCCGGCCTGAATTTCGCGCCCTTGAGCGCCAGCGCCACGGGAAAGCTGGCAAAAATGCTCGGCCCCGGCAGCATCGTCGGCAACCCGCTGGACGCCGGCTTCGCCGCGGTGGTCGATCCCTCAGTCTACATGCAATCGATCCAGATCATGATCGACGATCCCGATACCGACATCGTCATCATCGATGCCGAATTGCCGAAGGCCCCACACGAATTGCGCGAACGGAATTTGCGGATCGTCGACGAGAAGGCGGCCAAAGCCAACAAGCCCGTGATCTACATCAGCACGATGTCGATCGGCTTCACCGAATTCACCAAGGAGTTGCGCAAATCGCTGCCGCATATCGCGGTCATGCAGGGCCTCGACCGGGCCGTCGGCGCCATCAAATCGTTGATCGAGTACGCCTCGCTGCGCAAGGAAGTGCCGGACGCGGTATCGACGTCGAGCGCTGCCGCACGCGCGACGCTCGAAAAAACGCTCAAGGGCGCGCAAGGTGCGGCACTCGACGAAGTCGCCTCAAAGAAATTGCTGAGGGCCTATGGCATCCCGGTCTCACAGGAAGAGATCGCGCAGACCGCGGCGGACGCCGTCAAGATCGCCAGGAAGATCGGCTTTCCGGTCGTCGCCAAAGTGGTCAGCGCCGACATCCTGCACAAATCCGACATCGGTGGCGTGGTGCTGAACATCAACAACGCCGCCGAGGTGAAGAAGGCGTTCAACGACATCACCGCGAGGGTGAAGAAACTGAAAGGCAAACCGAAACTCGAAGGCATCCTGATCGCGCAGCAGGTCAAGGCCGATCTCGAACTGGTAGTCGGCGCCTCGCTCGATGCGGAGATGGGACCGGTGGTGCTGTTCGGCACCGGCGGCGTCGATATCGAGTTGATCAAGGACGTGGCGCTGGCCGGCGCGCCGCTCGACGCGGCCGAGGCGAGGGCGTTGATCAACCGCACCAAGGCCGGCGTAAAGCTGAAGGGCTATCGCGGCAAGCCGGCGCTGCACGAGGCCTCCGCCGTGAAGGCGTTGGTCGGGCTGTCGAACCTGATGGCCGATGCCGGCAACCGCATCGCCTCCATCGACGTCAATCCGTTCCTGATCAACACCAGGACCGGTGTCGCCGTCGACGGATTGATCGTGCTCAATAACACAGCAGCCAAAACCGCAGCGGGACATTGAAACGGACGGACGAGCAACTAGGCCGAAGGTCGCAGGGTTTTGCGGCGTTCGGCATTGCCAAAACGAAACCGGACAGGTTACGCTCCCAACCAATCAAGGCATCGAAGAGTGCCGCGGATAAAGACACACTATCATTGTCTGGGAGGACAGTATGGCTACCTCGCAACGGCCCTGGTCGGTTGATCGGCGGACCATTCTTAAGACCAGCGCCGCAATTGCTGCGGTGCAATTTTCATCCCCTTACATCATCAAGGCCCGTGGCGAGACCCCGGTCAAGATCGGGTTTGTCGATCCGCTCACCGGCGTTTACGCCGCGCTTGCGCAGAACGAAGTGGTGGGCGCCAGATACGCCACCGAGGAGATCAACAAGAAGGGCGGCATCCTCGGGCGCGAGGTCCAGTTGCTGGTCGAGGACTCGGCCAATGACGTCGGCACCGGCGTGCAGAAGACGCGGAAGCTGATCGAGCGCGATGGCGTCAACTTCATCGTCGGCGACGTCAATTCCGGCATCGCGATCGCGATGGCGCAGGTCACCAGCGAAAAGAAGGTGCTGCACATCGTCGGCGGCGGCCACACCGATCCGATCACCGGCTCCAGTTGCAATTGGAACGTCTTCAGGGTCTGCAACGCCACCGCGATGGACGCCAATGCCATCGCCTCCACCTTGATGGAGAAGTTCGGCAAGAAATGGTACTTCCTGACGCCCGACTATGCCTATGGCCACTCGGTGCAGGCGGGCTTTGAAAAGCTGCTGAAGGCCGCGGGCGGCACTTCCTCGGGCGCGCTGGTCCCGCTCGGCACCGCCGACTATTCCGCCTATCTGATCCAGGCCAAATCCTACGGTCCGCAGGTGCTGATCAACGTGATGGGCGGCGGCGACCAGGTCTCAAGCCTGAAGCAGTTCGTGCAGTTCGGCCTCGACAAGCAGATGGCGGTTGGCGGCACCCTGTTCGAACTCGAGAGCATCCGCGCCGTGCCGGATGCCGCGCGGGTCGGGTGGTGGACCATGGAATGGTGGTGGGACCAGCCCGGCGTGCCACATGTCGCGGAATTCAATGCCGCCATGAAGAAGATCACCGGCGGTGCGGCTACCGCGCGCAACTGGTTCGGTTACGCCGCGATCCAGACGTTCGCATTGATCGCCAACCAGGAGAAGACGCTGGATGCGCCGAAACTGGCGCATGCGCTTTCCGGCTTCAAGCTGCCGCCCGAGGTGGCGCTGCAGCCGGGCGCGCCGGAATACCGCGCCGGCGACCACGAACTGATGAGCACCGTGTTCGTCGGCGAGGCGCACCCGCCAAAGGGCGATCCCGACAACATGTTTACCGTGAAAAACCCCGTGCCCGGCGAGAAAGCCTCCAATTCCGTCGAGGCAGGCGGCTGCAAGATCCAGTGGCCGGCCTGATACGAGATTGCCAACGCCCGGTGCGGCAACGCACCGGGCGTTGCGCTTGATTGATTATCATCTGAACTTCACGAATCCAGCTTCAAGAAAAAATCGACAATTCCGCCCCGGAGGACTTATGACCGAGTCGACCTTCGACACGAAATTCAATCGCCGGACTCTGATCAAGAGCGCCGCCGCGTTGGGCGCGTTCCAGGTGGCTTCGCCGTTCATCATTCAGGCGCGCGGCGAAACGCCGATCCGAATCGGCATGGTCGATCCGCTCACCGGCGTTTATGCCGCGCCCGCCGGCAACGAGGTGATGGGCGCCAAGCTCGCGGTCGAGCAAATGAACGCCAAGGGCGGTATCCTCGGCCGGCAGATCGAATTGCTGGTGGAAGATTCCGCCAATGACGTCGGCACCGGCGTGCAAAAGGCGCGCAAGCTGATCGAGCGCGACGGCGTCAGCTTCATGATCGGCGACGTCAATTCCGGCATTGCGGCTGCGATCGCGCAGGTCACCGCCGAAAAGAAGATCCTGCATATCGTGTCCGGCGGCCATACCGACTCGATCACCGGCAAGGACTGCAAATGGAACGTGTTCCGGGTTTGCAATACCACGCGGATGGAAGCCAATTCGGTCTGCAACGTGCTGTACAGCAAGTACGGCAAGAAATGGCACTTCATCACGCCCGATTACGCCTTCGGCCATACCCTGTATGACGCCTGCACCGACGATCTCAAGAAGCTTGGCGGCACCGTGACCGGCAACGAATTGACACCGCTCGGCACCACAGATTTCTCCGCCTATCTGATCAAGGCGCGTGCGGCCAGTCCGGACGTGATGATCCTGCTGGTGCAGGGATCCGACATGATCAACTGCCTCAAGCAGGTGGTGCAGTTCGGACTGGACAAGCAGGTTCACGTGGCCGGCACCCAGCAGGAGCTTGAATCGCTGGCCGCGCTGCCGCCGGAAGCCCGCATCGGCATCTGGATGTTCGAATGGTACTGGAAGCAGCCGGGCGTTGCCGGCGTCGACAAATTCGTCGCCGACGTTCGCAAGGTCAACAAGGGCAATGTGCCGACCGCGCGGCACTGGTTCGGTTACGTGTCGGCGATGAGTTTTGGGCTGGTCGCGAACGCGCAGAAGACCCTCGATGCGGTCAAGCTCGCGGCGGCGCTGGAGAATTTCGAGCTGCCGGACGACGTCAAGCTGCAGCCGAACAAGTGCTATTACCGCAAGGGCGACCATCAATTGATGACGTCGGCCTTCGTCGGCGAGGCGCAATCCAAGGGCAAGGACGACCCCGAAGACCTCTACCGCGTCGATGAAGTGATCCCGGGCGACAAGACCGCGCCCGCCGTCAGCGAGACCGGCTGCACCATTCAGTGGCCGGCCTAGGGGAGCAGCCGCATGCCTTCTGTTCCCGGTGATTCATGACGCAGCTTCTCCTGTTTAACATCACCAACGGACTCATCGTCGGCGCATTCTACGTGCTGATGGCGCTCGGTCTGTCGCTGATCCTGAACCTGAGCAACGTCATTAACTTCGCGCATGGCGGATTTCTCGTGATCGGCGGCTATATCGCCTATGCGATCACGCCCTATGTCGGCTTCTGGGGCGCGCTGCTGCTGGCGCCGCCTTTGACGGCGATCATCGGTCTGGCTGTCGAGCGCGTGCTGATCCGTCCGCTCTATGGGCGCGATCCGCTCTACAGCCTGCTGCTGACCTTTGGCCTCGCCTTCATGATCGAGGACGGCACCCGCTTTCTGTTCGGCGCCCAAGGCAAGCCGATGACCATTCCCGCGTTCCTGTCGCAGTCGGTCAGCAACGATCTGTTTTTCATCACCTGGTACCGGCTGTTCATGGTGGCCGTGGTGATCGTCGCGGTAACGCTGTTGTTCGTGCTGCTGCGGTATACCCGGCTCGGCATTCGCATCCGGGCCGGCACGCTCGATCTGGAAACCGTCGCGGCGCTCGGCATCAACGTGCAGATGCTGCGCTCACTCAATTTCGCGGTCGGCATTTTCCTGGCCGGCCTCAGCGGCGTTCTAGCGGCGGGCCAGCTCGGGCTTGAGCCGACCATGGGCACCGGCCTGTTGATGCCGAGCTTCATCGCCATCATCGTCGGCGGCATCGGCAGCCTGCCGGGAACGCTGGCTGGCGGCCTGTTGATCGGCTTGGCATCAGGACTGACGGCGGTGTTTTTCCCGGCCGCCAGTGAGGCCGTGATCTACGTCATGATGGCGGTGGTGCTGCTGATCCGCCCGCGTGGATTGTTCGGCGAAGAAGGAATGCTGAGTTGAATACCGAACAAAGCCGCAAACTGATCGTCCTGGCGGCGATCTGGGCGATCCTGATCTTCGCGCCCTACTGGATGGTGCCGCTCGGCGGCTATACCGCGCTGGCGACCCGCGTGCTGGTACTGGGGCTCGCCGCGATGTCGCTGAACTTCCTGCTGGGATTTACCGGCGTGCTGTCGTTCGGTCACGCCGCGTATTTCGGTCTTGGCGCCTATGGCGCGGGGTTGACGCTGAAATACCTCGCAGCCTCGACGCCGCTGGCACTGATCGCCGGAATCCTGCTGGGTGGCATTTGCGGCGCCCTGTTGGGCATGCTGATCGTGCGACGGCGCGGCGTGTACTTTGCGATGGTCACGATCGCGTTCGGCCAAGTATTCTACTACATCGCGTTTCAGTGGAGTTCGCTGACCGGCGGTGACGACGGCCTGCGCGGCTTCTCGCGCCAGCCGATCGATTTTGGATTGTTCAAGTTCGACATTCTGTCCAACGAGAAGAACTTCTATTTCTTCGTGCTGTTTTGCTTTGCCCTGGCGCTGGCGGTGATGGGATTCATCCTGCGCTCACCGTTCGGGCGCACCATGATCGCGATCCGCGAGAACGAACGCCGTGCCCGCTTCCTGGGCATTCCTGTCGAACGCCATATCTGGATCGCGTTCTCGCTGTCCTGTTTCTTCATGGGATTTGCCGGCGCGCTCTATGCGCTGGTCAATAATTTCGCCGACCCGCGCGGCCTGCATTACAGCCAATCCGGCGATTTCGTCATGATGGCGGTGATGGGCGGCATGCGCAGCTTCTGGGGCCCGCTGCTGGGGGCTGCCGTATTCGTGGTGCTGCAGGACTATCTGTCGAGCCTGACGGTCAACTGGATGTCGTTCGTCGGGTTGCTGTTCGTCCTGGTGGTGTTGTTCTTCCCGCGCGGGCTGCTCGGCTTCCTGCAGCGGAGCAAGGCATGAGCGAGGCCATGAACGTTCTCGAAATCCAGGGCGTCACCAAGCGATTTGGCAATCTGGTGGCGGTACGCGACGTCTCGCTGAATGTCGCCAAAGGCGAGATGTGCGCCATCATCGGGCCGAATGGCGCCGGCAAGACCACCTTCTTCAACCTGATCAGCGGCTTTTTTCCGCCGACCTCGGGCGCGATCCGGTTCGATGGCCAGGACATCACCAAACTCGCGACCCATGAGCGGGTCGCCCGCGGCATGGCGCGGACGTTCCAGATCACCGAGATATTTCCCGAGTTGACCGTGTTCGAGAATGTCCGTATCGCCGCCGAAGTCGCCGGCGGATATCGCTTGAGGCCCTGGATCAACCGCGCCGAGGCGGCCAAGGTTCACCAGCGTGTCGAGGAGACGCTCAAGCTGGTGTCACTGGAGAGCAAGACCGATCGGCTGGTCGGTGAACTCGCGCATGGCGACCAACGCGCCGCCGAGATCGCGATGGCGCTGGCGCTGCAGCCGCATTTGCTGCTGCTCGACGAGCCGACCGCCGGCATGGGCGACCAGGAAACCTACCAGATCACCCAGCTGATCCGCCGGCTGCATCGCGACAGCAACTACACCATCGTGCTGATCGAGCACGACATGCGCGTGGTGTTCCATCTCGCCGACCGTATCTGCGTGCTCGATCAGGGCCGGATGCTGGCGCAGGGCACGCCGAAGGAAATCGCCGACAACGAAACCGTTCAGGCCGCTTATCTGGGCACCACCGCATGACCGCAGCGCTGACCGCCGAAGGCCTTCACACTTATTACGGCAAGAGCCACATCCTGCACGGCGTCAGCCTGGAAGTGGAAGAAGGCAAGATCACCGCCCTGCTGGGACGCAACGGCGCCGGCAAAAGCACGACGCTGCGCAGCCTGATGGGCCTGACCCCGGCGCGCGAGGGCAAGATCACGATGTTCGGACGGGACACCACGCGCTGGCCGACCTTCCGTATCGCAGCACAAGGCGTGGGTTTTGTGCCGGAGGGACGGCGCATCTTCGCCAATCTCAGTGTCGAGGAAAACCTCATGGTTCCGCTCGAACGTGACGGTCCGTGGACCATCGCGCGGATCTATCAGCTATTTCCCCGCCTGGAGGAACGAAAGGACAATCGCGGCCGGCAACTGTCTGGCGGCGAACAGGAGATGCTGTCGATCGCCCGGGCCTTGCTGCTCAACCCGAAACTTTTGATTCTCGACGAGCCATCGCAGGGCCTGGCGCCGCTGATCGTGCGTGAGGTGTTTCGTATCGTCCAGCAGATGAAGGACGAAGGCATATCGGTGTTGCTGGTGGAACAGAATGCGCGGATGAGTTTGGAGATCGCCGACAACGCCTATGTTCTGGATAACGGCATCATCGTTTATTCCGGCACCGCCGCGGCGCTCGCCGCC
>JBDTKZ010000075.1:0-3295 GCA_039935075.1 Bradyrhizobium sp. | reverse complement strand
TCGCTGCCGGGAACACCTTGATGCCGTAAGCCGACAATCCCGACGACACGCCGTTGACAACGGCGACCACGACGCCCGCGACCGCCGAGACGGCGGCGGAGATCGCCCACGCCATCGCGAACACGTTCTTGACGGAGATGCCGAGCGATTGCGCCACCTGCTGGTCGAAGGCGGTGGCGCGCATCGCCAGACCGTATTTCGAGGCGCGGAAGAACCAGGCCATGCCGATCATCATCGCTACCGAGACCACCAGGCTCATGACGTAAACGGTCTGGATCTGTAGCCCGAGGAAATGGACGGATTGGCTGGTGAACACGCGCGGGAACGGTTGCGGGTTGACGCCAAAGATCCATTTCAGGGCTGCCTGGAACACGGTCGACAGTCCGATCGTCACCATGATCACCGAAATGATCGGCTCGCCGATCATCGGCCGCAGGATCACGACCTGGATCGCAATGCCGAACACGAACATGAAGACCAGCGTCAGCGGCATGCCGACCCAGAACGGCACCTGGTATTTTGTCAGTAGCGCCCAGCATACCCAGGCGCCGATCAGCAGCAATTCGCCCTGCGCGAAATTCACCACCTGGGTGGCCTTGTAGATCAGCACAAACGACATCGCGACCACGCCATAAAGCGTGCCCACCACGAGGCCGTTGACCAGCAGCTGGATCAGGAACTGGAGGTTCATTCCGCCGCCTCCGTCACGATTGCGTCGCGGCCGAGATCCACCACCGCCAGCGTAGTGCGGATGCGCTGCGTGGTGCCGTCCTGGAAACGGATCACGGTGTTGATCGGGATGTCGCGTTTACCGCCATAGATGGCGTCGATGATACCGGCGTATTTGTCGTTGATGACGCTGCGGCGGACTTTTCGGGTGCGGGTCAATTCGCCGTCGTCGGCGTCGAGTTCCTTGTAGAGCAGCAGGAAGCGCGAGATGCGCTGCGCCGGCGGCAATGTGGCGTTGACGGTTTCGACTTCCTTGCGCAATAGCGCATAGACTTCGGGCCGCGAGGCCAGATCGGTGTAGGTGGTGAACGAGATTCGGTTCTTCTCCGCCCATTTCGAGATGATGGAGTAGCGGATACAGATCATCGCCGCGAGCGCGTCGCGGCCAGCACCCAGCACCACCGTCTCGGCGATGTAGGGCGAGAATTTCAGCTTGTTCTCGATATATTGCGGCGAGAACCGCTCGCCACGCGCCGTCTCGGCCAGATCCTTGATGCGGTCGATCACCACGAGCTGCTGGTTAGCGTTGAAATAGCCAGCGTCGCCGGATTGCATCCAGCCGTCCTTGATATCGGCCGTGGATGCCTCGGGGCTTTTGTAATAGCCGAGAAACATATTGGGATGACGCACCACGATCTCGCCGACGCCATGGACGTCGGGGTTGTCGATCCGGATCTCGACGCTGTCGGCCATCGGAACGCCCGTGGTATCCGGATCGACCTCGCCGTCCGGATGCAGCGTGTAGGCGCCGAGCAATTCGGTCTGGCCGTACAGTGTGCGCAACGGCACGCCCATCGCCTGGAAGAACTTGAAGGTTTCAGGCCCTAGCGCCGCGCCGCCGGTCGCGGCCGAGCGCAACCGGGTGAAGCCGAGCCGGTCCCGCAATGCGCGGAACAGCAGTGCGTCGGCGATCACGGAATGCTTGCCCTGCGCCAGCGCCGACAGCCCGGTCTTCATGCCGAGCGCGTAGAGGCTCTGCTTCAGCGGCGAAGAATCCATCACGCCCGCGCGCACGTCGGCGGCAATCGATTCCCACACCCGCGGCGCGAACAGCACAAAAGTCGGCGCGATCTCGCGGAAATCGTTCATCATGGTGTCGGACTGTTCGACGAAGTTGACTTTCATTCGGCACAGCAGGCCTTTGCCGAGTACATAGACCTGTTCCATGATCCATGGCAGCGGCAGCACCGAGACGTATTCGTCGTCTGGCCCCTTCGGGTCGAACGCCAGATAGGTCGCGCAATGGCGCAGCACCCGGCCGGCGGCCAGCATCGCGAGTTTCGGGTTGGCCGTGGTGCCCGATGTGGTGCAGAGGATCGCGACGTCCTCGCCTTTGGTCGCGTCCACCAGGCTATCGTAAAGGCCGGGCTCGCGCGCGGCGCGGGCGCGGCCCATGTCGGCCAGCGTGTCGGCTTCCATCAAGCGCGGATCGTCATATTTCCGCATCCCCCGCGGGTCGGAATAAACGATGTGCTTGAGATGGGGCACGCGATCGGCCAAGGTCAGCAGCTTGTCGACCTGCTCTTCGTCTTCGGCGAATACCAGTTTGGCTTCGCCGTAGCTCAATAGATATGCAGCTTCCTCGTCGAGCACGTCGCGATAGAGGCCGAGGCTCATGGCGCCGATCGCGTGGGCAGCGATTTCGGCCGACACCCAGTCCGGCCGGTTGTCGCCGATGATACCGATCACGTCGCCGCGGCCAAGACCGAGCTCGACCATGCCGAGCGCGAAATCATGCACGCGGCTCTGGTAGTCGTTCCAGGTGAACAACCGCCACAGCCCAAAATCCTTTTCGCGCAGCGCAATCTCGTTGCCGTATTCACGGGCATTGAGTCGCAGCAGTTTCGGATAGGTGTCAGCCTGGGCGACGCGGCCGGCGTAATCCATCATGCCGCGCTCCCCGCAGGTTGCGCCGCATCGTCCGGATCGACCAGCACTTCGTCTTCTTCGCCGAGATAAGCGCGCTTCACATGCGGGTCGGCCAGCACCGAAGCGGGATCGCCTTCCGCGATCTTGCGGCCGAAATCCAGCACCATGACCCGGTGCGAGATGTCCATCACCACGCCCATGTCGTGTTCGATCATCACGACGGTCATGCCGAATTCTTCGTTGAGATCGACGATGTAGCGCGCCATGTCCTCCTTTTCCTCGAAGTTCATGCCGGCCATCGGTTCGTCGACCAGGATCAGTTGCGGTTCCAGCGCCATCGCGCGCGCCAGTTCGACGCGCTTGCGCAAGCCGTAGGGCAGCGTTCCCGCGGTCGCCTTGCGCACCGACTGCAGATCGAGGAAGTCGATGATCTCCTCGACCTTGCGGCGATGCTCGAGCTCCTCGCGCCGCGCGCCGGTAAGCCAGTACAGCGATCCCGTGATGAAATTGTTCTTCAGCAAATGGTGGCGCCCGACCATGATGTTGTCGAGCACGCTCATATGACCGAACAGCGCCAGGTTCTGGAAGGTGCGGCCGATGCCGAGCCGGGGCCGCGCGTTCGGATTGAGCGCGGTGATATCGCGGCCGCCATAGAACAACTGGCCTTCGGTCGGCCGGTAGCGGCCGGAGATGCAGT
>JBDTKZ010000074.1:0-57381 GCA_039935075.1 Bradyrhizobium sp. | reverse complement strand
GCAAGCGCCGGACCAGCCTTAAGAAAATGTGGGGTTAATTGTGGGGCAGTCCATAAAACTGGTTGAAAATCTTTAACAAATACAATATCTTAAATCGATACGGTGGCGGAGAGAGTGGGATTCGAACCCACGGTACGGTTTCCCGCACACACGCTTTCCAAGCGTGCGCCTTAAGCCACTCGGCCATCTCTCCGGAAGCCCTCTCTTGAAGGGGCAGGAGGACTTTTGCAAGGGACTGCGACCGGCTTCGTGGCTATTTTCGTAATCCATTGAAATATATTGCTAATTTGTCATTATCGTCGATGCCCGGCGCGCGCAACCAAACATCGTTGAACCGAAAATCGATCGGCGCAGACGACAAGCCATGGCATTTTCGAGCGAAGTGGTCCTCGGTTCGCGTGGAGAAAGCGCGTCAAACCAAGACCTGGAGCCCGATTATCAGAACCGATAAGGGCTCCAGAACGGCAACCCGATTTACGGAGGCGACATGAGCATCGACTGGGCGTTCTCGATTGGCGTGGCCGCAATCGCCGCCACAGTCGTCTTGGGCACCGCGGGACCGGCGCTGGCGCAGGCCTGCACCCATGACGGTCCTGTCGTGATGTGCAATGACGGCCGTCGCGGATTGTTGTCGGGCGATGCGATCGTCTGGCCCGACGGCACGCGATCGAGCCTGACGCCGCACCCGAACGTCATCATCGGCAACAAGGCTTCCGTCATCGTCGGACAGGGCGTGTTCGTCGGCCAGGGCAAAGGCGTGGTGCCGCTGGACAATCCGAGCGCGCCAAACAAGATGCGCTGCGCGACGCTCGATGGCGCGTCGTATTGCAATTAGACTGGAGCATGATCCGGAAAAGTGGGAACCGGTTTTCCCTCGCGACAAACGCGAAGCGTTTGCTCCGGGATCATGCTCAAACAAAAAGTCACAGCGGATGACGATTCGAAGATAAGTCATCCCGCTCTGGCGAAATCTTCGAAGACTAATGATAGCGCGCGTTGGAGTTGGCCGAGCGGAGCGGCCACGGGGGCGGAGGTTCGACCATGATCGGCGCAGCGGGGATCTCGTCGAGCCGGGTCTCCTCCAGCGCATCGACAAAATCGGCGAACCATTGCTGGATGGTGCCGGATCGAAGCTTGACCATCATCGCTTCCCACCGCATGCGTCGTTCGGCGAGCGGCATAGAGACCGCGGTCGCGATGGTGCGCGCCATGCCGTCGATGTCATGCGGATTGACCAATAAAGCGGTATCCAGCTCGTTGGCGGCGCCGGCGAATTTCGACAGCACGAGGACGCCGGGGTCGGTGGGATTCTGCGCCGCGACGTATTCCTTGGCGACCAGATTCATGCCGTCATGCAGCGGTGTCACGACGCCGACCTGCGCGGTTCGATACAGGCCTGCCAGCACGGTCTGGCTATACCCCTTGTTGAGATAGCGGATCGGGGTCCAGTCGACTTCACCATGGCGGCCGTTGACGTCGCTGACCAATTTGGCGAGTTCGTTCTGCAGATTGCCATAGGCTTCGATCGCGCCGCGGGACGGCGTCGCGATCTGCAGCAACGACACCGTACGCGCCAGCGCCGGCTGCTGCGTCCACATCCGGTCGAAAGCGTTGATGCGATTGACGAGACCTTTGGAGTAGTCCAGCCGGTCGACGCCGATCGCGAGCTTCTCGCCATTCAGGCTGCGCCGCAGCCGTGACACGTCGGGGTGCGAGACGGCCTTCGCCGCCTGTTCGGCGAACTTCTGCGGATCGATTCCGATCGGAAATACCTTCACCTGCGACGTGCCGTAGCGCGAGGTGACCACCCGGTTTTCGACATCAAGACCGAGATCCTGCGAAAGATAGTCGACGAAATTGTCGCAATCATCCTGGGTCTGGAACCCGATCAGATCATACGCCAGCATCGCCTCGACCAATTCGCGATGATGCGGCACGCCGCCGATTACGGCGCGCGCGGGCCACGGCGTATGCAGGAAGAAGCCGATCGGCTGTTTGACGCCGAGATCGCGCAACTCCGCGCCGAGTGCGAGGAAATGGTAATCCTGGATCCAGAACGCCGTCTCCGGTTTCTGGAACCGGAGCAGCGCCTTGGCCATGAACGCATTCACCTCGCGATAGGAGAAATAATCGTCCTGCGAGGTCCGAATCAGATCGGTGCGTGAATGCAGCGCCGGCCATAACGCCGAATTGGCAAAGCCCTCGTAATAGCCGCCGTAATGCGCGGCCGGCAGATCAAGCATCGCCAGCGCACCAGATCCAAGAGCTTCGACTTCGGCAAACGGCTCCTTCTGCGCACCATCGCGAACGCGACCGCTGGAACCGACCCAAATCGCGCCGGATTTTTCCACCACCGGCAATAAAGCGGCTGCGAGCCCTCCCGTCATGGGCTCGTTGGCCTTACCGCGCGATACACGATTTGAAACGACGACGAGATTCACAGGGTCCCCTCCTGATGGTGCTCGCGTGTTAACAACCATTCATCAATATGGTTCCCAGTCACCCTTTCAACGAAATGAAACCAAATTCGGGCCTTGCACGGTGGAACTCAATGGTTCCACCGTGCAAAACCCAATGGTCGACTTTAATAGCGCCAAAAACAAATCGCTGCGAACACAATCCGGCCGCTATTGACCAACGCCGGCCATTACCCGATCGCGACGGCGTCATCGATCAGCCGCGCGAGAAAGGCCCGCACGTCGCTGGGTTCATCGAAATGACCCGCGACGCCTTGAGCCCGCCGGCCGACCGAAAACGCCAGACCATTGAGATCGGGCATGATCGCGAACACCGTTTCGTCGGTGACATCATCGCCGATGAAAATCGGTCGTCGCCCCTTGAACGGTTCGTGCTTCATCAATTCGAGCACGCCCGACGCCTTGTTGAATCCGGAATGCTTGATCTCGCAGACGCATTTTCCGGGCAGCACCTCGATTGGGGCATTGGGCAGATCGGCCCGGATCAGCGAGACCGCTTCGTAAATCGCCTTCTCGGCATGCGGCGCCAACCTGTAATGCAGCGCCAGCGAATAGCCTTTGTCTTCGAGCAGAATTCCCGGACTGAGTTTGGCTATCGCAGCCAGCCGCCGTTTCAATTCCTTGTCCATCGGCGGCGCATGGGTCGCGACCGCTTCGCTATCGGTTGAAAGCCGCATTTCGGCGCCGTGGCCGCCGACCGCTGGAAATTGTTCAGGCGCAAAGATCAAATCGATATCATTGAGCGAACGTCCACTGACCAGCGCTAGCGCACCCGAGGTCCGCTGCAGCAAACCACTGAGCGTCCTTGCGAGGCCGGGCGGCACCCATACCTCGCGCGGCGTCGGCGCGAGATCCAGTAGCGTGCCGTCGATATCAAGCAGAACGGCGATCTCGCTCAAATGCGGTACCACCGCGCGCGGCACTGGCACGGCGTCCGGCGCCTGTTCGTCTTGCGGCAACAGATCTTCACGCAGCGGCATTTCGGCCAGTTCCTCATTCATGTCATCCTACTCCACAAAGGCGAGCGGCTGTGCGACAGATTCGAGCGATTTGCGCTCGGCCGCGATGGCATAGCGCCACGCGACTGCCGCCGCCGCCACCATCAATGCCGACCCCAACAGGTAACCGGCGAAAACGCTGTTGCGCGATCCGGTGTCGATCAGCGCGCCAAACAAAGCGGGACCCGCCACCCCGCCGATGGCGGTTCCGATCGCGTAAAACAGCGCGATCGCCAGCGCACGGACTTCCAGCGGAAACGTCTCGCTAACGGTGAGATAGGCCGCGCTCGCCGCCGGCGAGGCAAAAAAGAAAATCACCATCCACGCAATAGTCTGCCCCTGCGCGCTCAAGGCGCCGATCGAGAACAGATAGCCCGACAGCGCCAGCAGAACGCCCGACACGCCATAGGTCAGCGTGATCATGGTGCGGCGGCCCAGCGTGTCGAACAGACGGCCAAGCACCAGTGGTCCAAGAAAATTACCGGCCGCGAACGGCAGCAGGTACCATCCGACGTGATCGGCCGGGATATGAAAGAAATCCGTCAGCACCAGCGCGAAGGTGAAGAAGATCGCATTATAGAAGAACGCCTGCGCGACCATCAGCGCCAAGCCGACCAGCGACCGCTGCCGATAGGTGGTCAACAGCGTGTGGGCGACCTCGCCGAGCGGGGTATGATCGCGCATCCTGAGCTTGATCTTCGGCAGATCCTGTTGCTGCACATGTCCGATCACCGATTTCTCGATGTCGGCGACAATGACATCGGCCTGCTCGGGATGACCGTGGATCATCAGCCAGCGCGGGCTTTCCGGAATCCACATCCGCATCACCAGCACGACCAGGCCGAGGCAGGCACCAATGAGATAGGCCAGCCGCCA
This sequence comes from Bradyrhizobium sp., assembly GCA_039935075.1. Taxonomy (GTDB): domain Bacteria; phylum Pseudomonadota; class Alphaproteobacteria; order Rhizobiales; family Xanthobacteraceae; genus Bradyrhizobium. The sequence continues at coordinate 53,030 of JBDTKZ010000074.1, read as the reverse complement.
GCCATGATCCGGTCCAACGGTTGCGGGATCGAGCAGCACGATCGCGGCGGTCGCCCCGATCGCCGCGCCAATCCAGAAACTGCCGTTGATCAGCAAATCCGTCCAGCCGCGATAGCGCGCCGGCACCAGTTCCTGGATCGTCGAGTTGATCGCGGTATATTCGCCGCCGATGCCGGCCCCGGTCAGAAAACGAAACAGCGCGTAGCTTGCAACGCTCCAGGACACCGCGGTGGCCGCCGTCGCGGTGAGATAGAGCGCCAGCGTAATGAAGAACAGCTTTCGGCGCCCGATCCGGTCGGTCAGCCAGCCGAAGCCGAGCGCGCCGAGCACGGCGCCCGCGAGATACGCGCTGTTGGCAAGCCCGACATCGAAATTGGAAAAATGCATGGTCGGGCTTTCCTTCAGCGCCCCCGCCAATGCACCAGCGAGCGTGACCTCCAATCCGTCGAGGATCCAGGTGATCCCGAGCGCGAGCACCACGCGGGTGTGAAAGCCGTTCCAGCGCAGATTGTCGAGCCGGGCGGGAATGCTGGTCTCGATGACGCGATCGTTGTCCTGCTGCACGGGCGCAGAAGCTACAGCGAAGGCGTTGGCAGTCGACCCGAGTCGCATCCGTGCAAAGCCATCCGAATGTGCCAATTAGAAATGCCCCGGAACACGCCGTTCCAAGGTTCTCAAAATGTGATCCCGACAATCATGATGATTGCCACGCACGACAACGCCCGCGCGCGGTCAGGGTTCCTGCATCGCGGCAGGTGGGCCGGCTGATTTTCTGCTATACTTCGTTATCACTGCTACGCGCGTCGATGACGGCGTTCAAGGTCGTCTCGGACCGGGCGCCGAGACGATCTTGCGAGCTGCGCTGGAGCGAATTTCTACGCTGCGCGGATGTTGGCCATGAAGCGGTCGAGCTCCGCCCGGAGCCGCGTGCTTTCGCCCGAGAGCGTGCGCGCCGAGTTCAGCACCTCTGCCGACGCCGAGCCGGTCTCGGTCGCGCCGCGATTGACTTCCATGATGTTGGAAGCCGCCTCGTCGGTGCCTTGCGCGACGTTCTGGACGCTGCGGGCGATCTCCTGCGTGGCCGAGCTCTGCTGCTCGACCGCGGCCGAGATCGACGAGGCGATCTCCGAGATCTGGCCGATGGTGTTGCCGATCTCCTTGATCGCGGCGACCGATTCCTGGGTCGCGTCCTGCATGCCGGAGATGTGCGAGGATATCTCGTCGGTGGCTCGCGCGGTCTGGGTCGCCAGCGACTTCACCTCGGCGGCGACGACCGCGAAGCCGCGGCCGGATTCGCCGGCGCGCGCGGCCTCGATGGTGGCGTTGAGCGCCAGAAGGTTGGTTTGTTCGGCGATCGCGGTAATCAGCTTGACCACGTCGCCGATCTGCTGGGCGGCGCGCGACAATTTGCCGATCCGTGCGTCGGTCTGCGCGGCCTGCTGCACGGCGGCGTCCGCGATCCGGTTGGATTCACGCACGCGTTTGCCGATCTCATCGACCGAGGTGGAGAGCTCCTCGGTCGCCGACGCCACCGATTGCATGCTGCCTGAGGCTTGTTCCGAAGCACCCGCCACCTTGCTGGACAGGTTCTGGGTGGTTTCCGCGGTCCGCGTCAGCGTTCCCGCCGCGGATTCAAGCTGCACGGCGGAGGCCGAGACGTTCGAAACGATGGCGCCGACCGCGCCCTCGAACTCGTCGGCGAAACGAATGAGTTCGATCCGGCGCGCCTCGCTGGAGGCTTTGTTCTGCGCTTCCTGCGCCGCGGCGTCGCGTTCGGCCTTGGCGACGGCCTGCAGCTTGAACTCCTCGACCGCGCCGGCCATCTCGCCGATCTCGTCCCTGCGGCCGAGACCGGGCAGCACCACGTCGAAATTGCCGCTGGCCAATTCGCGCATCGCCTTGCACATCGCGATCATCGGCCGGGAGATGCCCGTGCCGAGCAGGAACGCCAGTACCGCGCCAAGCAGGAGGCCGCCGCCCGCTAGCATTGCGATCAAATGTTCGGTCCGGGCGATGGCAGCATGGGACTCGGTCTCAAGCCGCCGCTGATCGGAAACCAGATCCGCCTTCATCGCGCTCGATCCCCGCATGATCGCGCCGGCGGACCCGGTCATCTGGGTCACCAGATCGGCGATCGTCTGAGTGTTGTCGACCAGCTTGCCGAGGGCTTGCGTGTATTCTGCGAGCATTCCAGCGGCCTCCTTGACGCCGGGTGCGATCTTCGCATTGGCGGTGGGGATCGCCTTCAGCGTGCTCTCGACAAATTTCAACCCCGCCAGCGCATTTTTGGCGATCGTGACGTCGGAGTTGAGGACAAATGTATTGGCGAGTGTCGCCATCGACTGATATTGCGCTCCCACCTGCTTGGCGGCGGTCTCGACGTCCGGAAGCAACTCCTCCGAGGCGGTGTTGGCGAGGTCGTCGAGCTTTTGGCGCAGCGTGGCCCCGCCGTGCGTCAACTGATTCTGCACAATCTGCGCGGTCTCGCGCTTGAGCTTGAGAATGTTGGCAAAGGTCGAGGCAAAATTATCAAACTCCCCGGCCAGGTGCTTGACCCCTTCGAGCCGGGCCGGATCTCCAGTGTTTTTGATAGCCTGGTCGATGGCTTCCTTCAGGCTGGCTTCGGCCTGCAACGCGGCCTTGCCGTCGTCCTCCTTGCCGGTCACGACATAATAGCGGGCCAAGCCACGGTAGGAGATCAGCTCGCGGTCGATATTACGGGCCAGATCGGCTTCCGCGACGCTGTTGCGGTAGGAGTCGACGCCTCCGGAAACACCCTCGAAGCCAAGATAGGCGAAGCCCATGCTGACCGCCGTGATCGCGAGCACGACGGCAAAGCCGAGCATGATCTTTCCGCGAAACCGCAGGGTTGGAAGCTTCGATGTGAGCGATTGCAGCCCGGCGCGCTTCGACATTTCCACCTCAGTCCCCCGGTCTTTTTGTGACGGGCAAAGGGAAGCAGGCAAGCAAACCTGCCCACCCTCAGCGGCAGGCTAGATCAGAATGGATAAAGGGCCGTAAATGGCAGGACGCCCGGCCCTGTCCGGCCGGGACGGGAACCGCCCTACGCCGCGCGGATGTTGGCCATGAAGCGGTCGAGTTCCGCCCGCAGCCGCGTGCTTTCGCTGGAGAGCGTGCGCGCCGAGTTGAGCACGTCTGCCGACGCAGAGCCGGTTTCGGTCGCGCCGCGATTGACCTCCATGATGTCAGCCGCGGCTTCGTCGGTGCCCTTCGCGACATTCTGAACGCTGCGGGCGATTTCCTGCGTCGCCGAGCTTTGCTGCTCCACGGCGGTCGAAATCGACGAGGCGATATCCGATATCTGGCTGATGGTACCGCCGATCTCCTTGATCGCGGCGACCGATTCCTGGGTCGCGCCCTGCATCCCCAGAATGTGCGAGGATATCTCGTCGGTCGCCTTCGCGGTCTGGCTCGCCAGCGATTTGACCTCGGAGGCGACGACGGCAAATCCACGTCCGGCGTCGCCGGCACGGGCGGCTTCGATGGTGGCGTTGAGCGCCAGGAGATTGGTCTGCTCGGCAATCGCCGTGATCAATTTGACGACGTCGCCGATCTCCTGCGCCGCGCGGGACAATTTGCCGATCCGGCCATCGGTCTGTTGCGCCTGGACGACGGCGGCCTCCGCGATCCGGCTGGATTCGCGGACCCGCTTGCCGATTTCATCGACCGACGCCGACAGCTCCTCGGTGGCAGAAGCGACCGATTGCATGTTGCTGGAAGCCTCATCGGAGGAGCCCGCGACCTTGCTGGACAGGTTCTGGGTGATTTCCGCGGTCCGCGTCAGCGTTCCCGCCGCGGATTCAAGCTGCACGGCGGAGGCCGAGACATTCGAAACGATGGCCCCCACCGCGGTTTCGAATTCGTCGGCGAAGCGAATGAGTTCGGTGCGGCGCGCCGCGCTGCTCGCCTTGTTCTGCGTCTCCTGCGCCGCGGCATCGCGCTCGGCCTTGGCGACGGCCTGCAGCTTGAACTCCTCGACGGCGTCGGCCATTTCGCCAAGTTCATCCTTGCGGCCGAGGCCCGGCAGCACGACGTCGAAATTACCGCCGGCAAGTTCACGCATCGCCTTGCACATCGCCGTCATCGGCCGCGAGATCCCCTTGCCCAGCAAGATCGCCAGCACGGCGCCGAGCAGGAAGCCACCGCCCGCCAGCGCCACGATCAAATGCTCGGTCTGCATGATGGTGCCGTCGGACTCCGTCTCCAGCCGTTGCTGATCCGAAAGCAGGTTTGCTTTCATCGCGCTTGAGCCCTTCATGATCGCGGCCGCGGAATCGGTCATCTCCGCGGTCAATTCCACGATCGATTTGGAATTTTCGACCAGTTTGCTCAGGGCTTGCTTGTATTCCTCCAGCAGACTGAAGGCTTCCTTCAGTCCTGGTACGATCTTGTCGTCGGTTGTCGAGATCGCATGCAGCGAGTTCTCGACGAATTTGAGCCGCGCCAGCGCGCTGGTGGCAACGGTCTGGTCGGAATTGACGACAAACATGTTAGCAAGCGCCGCCATCGCCTGATATTGCGCGGTCACCTGCTTGATGCCGAGTTCGACGGCCGGGAGCTCGGCTTCGCCGGCGTTACCCAAAAGCTCATCGAGCTTGTACTTCAGCATATTGCCGCCGCGGCTGAGCTGGTTCTGCGCGACCAGCGCGCTCTCGCCCTTGACCTTGAGAATCTCGGCAAAAATCTTGGTGAAGGCGCCGAATTCCCTGGCAAGGCGGGTGATCTGGTCCAGGGCGGCGGGGTTCGTGGTGCCCTTCATCGCCTGCTCGATCACGCCTTTCAGGCTGGCTTCAGCGTTCAGGGCCGCTTTGCCGTCGTCTTCCTTCCCGGTCACCACATAATAGCGCGCCAGACCACGGTAAGAGATCAGCTCGCGGTCGATATTGCGGGCCAGATCGGCTTCCGACACGCTTTTTCGGTACGTGGCCACACCGGCCGAAACCCCCTCGAAGCCAAGATAGGCGAAGCCCATACTGACGGCCGTGATCGCGAGCACGACGGCAAAGCCGAGCATGATTTTTCCACGAAACCGCAGGGTTGGAAGCTTCGATGTGAGCGATTGCAGCCCGGCACGTTTCGACGATCCCACCTTGCCCCCCCATTTTCTTTGCAAAAGAGCGGCGCAATCGAAAACGCGCGTCCCCAGCCCCGGATAGGTAAACTAGGGTACAATGGATAAAAGGCCGTAAATATACCGACGCTTTCCACACCGAGTTCTCACCCGCAAGTTGCGGCGGATCGGCCGCTTCTCGAGGCGGAATACCGCCTGCCTGGGTGCGGGACAGCGCAACAATGGACCCTTTGCGGCAATGGCCCGGCAACAACATCCCGCAAAGACCGTCGCTTATGCCCCGGCGGGCGGCGACCGGGGAAGGAAACCTGCCACCCCGGATCGCAGCGCCATCAGCTTCCGCGACGAAGTTCCTAGTTGCAAAGTTCCGCCTCCCTCCTTCTAATTGGAATAATTAAAAGACATCGGGAGGTACCAGCGTGTCTACAGTCAAACTGACGGTGAACGGCAAGGCGGTCTCGGCTGAGATCGAGGACCGGACGCTCCTTGTCCATCTCCTGCGCGATCATCTCAATCTCACCGGCACCCATGTCGGCTGCGACACCAGCCAATGCGGCGCCTGCGTCGTCCATATCGACGGCAAAGCGGTCAAGTCCTGCACCGTGCTGGTCGGCCAGGCCAACGGCGTCAATGTCACCACCATCGAGGGCATTTCGAAGGGCGACGAACTGCATCCGATGCAGGCCGCGTTCCGCGACAATCACGGACTGCAATGCGGCTATTGCACGCCGGGCATGATCATGTCGGCGATCGACATCGTGCATCGGCACAGCGGCAATCTCGACGAGGAAACCGTCCGCCACGAGCTCGAAGGCAACATCTGCCGCTGCACCGGCTATCACAATATCGTCAAGTCGGTGCTCGACGCCGCCGGACGCATGAAGGTTTCGCAAGCGGCGGAATAGCTGCCGCTGGCGAACGACGACTGCTTCAGACCGCCTTGTTTTGATGAAAACAGGCGGACATCAAAAACTCCGGTAGGGAGATCAGGCTATGGGCGTTGAAGGCATTGGCGCAAGTGTCGTGCGCAAGGAAGACCGACGTTTTATCACCGGCAAGGGCCGCTACGTCGACGACATCAAGGTGCTGGGCATGACCCACGCCCATTTCATCCGCAGCCCACACGCCCACGCCAAGGTAAAAAGCATCGATTCGGCCGCGGCGATGAAAATGCCGGGCGTTGTCGGCGTGTTGACCGGTCAGCAGATCGTCGACGACAAGATCGGCAATCTGATCTGCGGCTGGGCGATTACCTCCAAGGACGGCACCGGCATGAAAATGGGCGCGTGGCCGGCGATGGCGCCGGAAACAGTGCGCTTCGTCGGACAGGCTGTCGCGGTGGTCATCGCCGAGACCAAAAATCAGGCCAAGGATGCGGCGGAAGCCGTCGTGGTCAATTACGAAGAGCTCCCGGCCGTTGCCAATATTCGCGCGGCGATCAAACCGGGCGCGCCGCAGCTTCATCCGGAAGCGCCAGGCAATGTGATCTACGACTGGCACATCGGCGAAGAAGTCGCGACGAACGAGGCCTTCAAGAAGGCCGCCAATGTCGTGGCGCTGGACATCGTCAATAACCGGCTGGTGCCGAATGCGATGGAGCCGCGTGCGGCGATCGCGGAATACAATGAAGCCGAAGAGCACTTCACGCTCTACACGACGTCGCAAAATCCGCATGTCGCTCGCCTTGTGCTGTCGGCATTCTACAATATCGCGCAGGAGCACAAGCTGCGGGTGATCGCGCCCGACGTCGGCGGCGGTTTCGGCTCGAAAATCTTTATCTATCCGGAAGAAATGGTGGCCCTGTGGGCTTCCAAGAAAGTCGGACGCCCGGTGAAGTGGACCGGCGATCGTTCCGAGGCCTTCCTCACCGACGCCCACGGTCGCGATCACCTGACCAAAGCCGAGATCGCGTTTGACAAGGACAACAAGATCCTTGGCCTGCGGGTCAAAACCCATGCCAATCTCGGCGCCTATATGTCGCTGTTCTCCTCCTCGGTGCCGACCTATCTCTACGCGACGCTGCTGTCGGGCCAGTACAACATCCCGAACATCTATGCGGAGGTCATCAGCGTCTACACCAACACCACCCCGGTCGACGCGTATCGGGGCGCGGGCCGTCCGGAAGCGAGCTTCGTGATCGAGCGGCTGATGGAAACGGCGGCGCGGCAGCTCAAGGTCGATCCGGCTGAGTTGCGCCGCAAGAATTTCATCACCCAATTCCCGCATCAAACGCCGGTCATCATGGCCTACGATATCGGTGATTTTGGTGCCTCGCTCGATAGCGCCTTGAAGGCGATCGACTATGCCGGCTTCCCCGCGCGCAAGGAGAAGGCCAAGAAGGAAGGCAAGCTCCGCGGCATCGGTTTGTCCTGCTATATCGAAGCCTGCGGCATCGCACCCTCGAAAGCGGTCGGCAGTCTGGGTGCCGGTGTCGGTCTGTGGGAATCTGCGGAAGTTCGCGTCAATCCGGTCGGCACCATCGAAATACTCACCGGTTCGCACAGCCACGGCCAGGGTCATGAGACGACGTTCGCCCAACTGATCTCGGAACGACTTGGCGTGCCGATCAGCCAGGTCCAGATCGTTCATGGCGACACCGACAAAGTGCAATTCGGCATGGGCACTTATGGCTCGCGCTCGCTGGCGGTCGGCGGCAGCGCGATCATCAAGGCCATGGAGAAAATGGAAGCCAAAGCGAAGAAAATCGCGGCGCACCAGCTCGAAGCCTCGGAAGACGACATTGTCATCGAGAACGGCGAGTTCAAGGTCACCGGCACCGACAAGTCGATCGCGCTGCCGATGGTGGCGCTCGCGGCCTACACCGCGCACAATCTGCCCGACGGTATGGAGCCAGGCTTGAAGGAAACGGCGTTCTACGATCCCACCAACTTCACCTTCCCGGCCGGTTCCTACATCTGCGAAATCGAAGTCGATTCCGGCACCGGCAAGACCTCCTTCATCAACTTCGTCGCGGCCGACGATTTCGGCCGGCTGATCAACCCGATGATCGTCGAAGGTCAGGTCCATGGCGGCCTTGCCCAGGGCATCGGTCAGGCACTGCTCGAAGGCGCGGTCTACGATGATAACGGCCAGCTCCTGACCGCGTCGTTCATGGACTACTCGATGCCGCGCGCCGACGATCTGCCATCGTTCAAACTGTCCCACACCACGACGCTGTGCCCGGGCAATCCGCTCGGGGTCAAAGGCTGCGGCGAGGCCGGTGCGATCGGCGCATCCGCGGCCGTGATCAACGCCATCACCGATGCAATCGGCAATAACAAGCTCGAGATGCCGGCGACGCCCGACCGGGTGTGGCACGCCATCCACGGTTGAAATTTCGTCATTCCGGGGCGACGCAACGCGTCGAACCCGGAATCTGAAACACATTTAACGCCGAGATTCCGGGTCTGCGCGCTGAGCGCGCGCATCCCGGAATGACAGTAAGAGATCAAAGGGAGCACGATCATGTACGAGACAATCTATCACCGCCCCTCCTCGGTCGACGAAGCCGCGGCGATGTTCGCCAAGGGTTCGGAATCGAAATATCTCGCGGGCGGCCATACGCTGATCCCGGTGATGAAGCAGCGGCTGGCCTCGCCATCCGATGTGATCGATCTTGCCAGGATCAAGGATCTGGTCGGCATCGAAGCGTCAGGCGATACGCTGACGATCAAGGCCGCGACGACCTATTTCGACATCATGCAAAGCGCCGACGTAAAGAAATTGATCCCGGCGATCGCCTACCTCACCTCGGTGCTCGGCGATCCCGCGGTACGTCACCGCGGCACGATCGGCGGATCGATCGCCAACAACGATCCGGCCGCGGATTATCCGGCCGCGCTATTGGCGCTCGGCGCCACCGTGAAGACCAACAAGCGGTCGATATCGGCGGATGATTTCTTCAAGGGCCTGTTCACGACCGCGCTTGAGGATGGCGAGATCATCACGCAGGTCGCGTTCCCGGTTCCAGCCAAGGCGGGCTACGCCAAGATGCGACATCCCGCGTCACGTTTCGCGCTCACCGCCGTGTTCGTCGCCAGGACCAAAGCAGGGGACGTCAGGGTCGCGGCCACGGGGGCATCGCAAAGCGGCGTCATGCGGGTACCGGCCATCGAAGCGGCCTTGAAGGCGAACTGGTCGGCCGGCGCACTCGACAGCGTCAAGATTTCCGCCGACGGCCTGCTGGCCGATATCCACGGATCGGCCGCCTATCGTGCCAACTTGATCAAGGTGATGGCGCAGCGCGCGGTCATAGAAGCCGGCTGATCGCCGAATCCGGTCTCGAATCAAGCGAGCGGCGCGCAGCGATGCGCGCCGCTCTGCATTTGGGCATATTCTGACAAAAGGTGCTTGCCACGCTCCTCCGAAGGCGAGACAATTTAGCTAATCAGCTAATTAAAAGGCTGGACCTGAATACCTTCCGGGAGATTCCATGAAGTTCGGCATTTTCTACGAGCACCAGTTGCCGCGTCCATGGAATGATGGCGACGAGCACAGGTTGTTCCAGGAGGCGCTCGATCAGGTCGAACTCGCCGACAAACTCGGCATCGATTACGCCTGGGAAGTCGAGCACCACTTCCTCGAGGAATATTCGCACTCCTCCGCGCCGGAGATTTTTCTGGCCGCATGCTCGCAACGCACCAAACAGATCCGTCTGGGGCACGGCATCTGCCTGATGCCGCCGAAATATAACCATCCCGCCCGGGTCGCCGAACGCATCGCCACGCTCGATCTCGTCTCCAACGGGCGCGTCGAATTCGGCACCGGTGAAAGCGCATCGCTGATGGAACTCGGCGGGTTCAATGTCGGCTTCGATGCCGCCGAGAAACGGCGGATGTGGGCCGAAGGCGTCGCGCAATGCACCGACATGATGGTGATGGACCCATATCCCGGCTTCAAGGGCGAGTTCTTCGAAATGCCATGTCGCAACGTGGTGCCGAAGCCGGTGCAAAAGCCGCACCCGCCATTGTGGGTGGCCTGCTCCAACCGCGAGACCATCAAGATGGCCGCGCGCCACGGTATCGGCGCCCTCACCTTCGCATTCGTGGATCCGCGCGAGGCCCGGCAATGGGTTGATGACTACTATCGCATCTTCAAGGAGGAATGCGTGCCGATCGGCCACGCCGTCAATCCCAATGTTGCGATGGTGACCGGCTTCTCGGTGCATCCCGACGAAATGGAGGCACGCCGGCGCGGCGAAGACGGCCTGCGTTTCTTCCGCTACGGGCTGGCGCATCATTATATCTTCGGCGAACACAGACCGGGCCGAACCGACATCTGGGCCAATTTCGAGAAGGCGCGGCATGCGCTGCCGCCCGCCGGCGCCGATCACGGCATCGGCACGCCGGAACAATTGCGCACCCATCTGCGGCACTTCGAGGAGTCGGGCGTCGATCAGACCGTGTTTATCCAGCAGGGCGGGCGCAACAGGCACCGCGATATCTGCGACGCGCTTGAGTTGTTCGCCAACGATGTGATGCCGGAATTCAAGGCGCGCGAGATCGAACGCGAAAAACAAAAGCGGCAGGAACTCGCGCCCTATATCGAGAAGGCGATGGCCCGCAAGCAGGCGCGGCAGCCGATGCGGGATGAAGACATCCCGGTCTATGTTGCGCTCGGCCGCAAGGTTGCGGAAGAAGGCACCGGAACCGAGCGCCAGAAGCAGAACGCCAAATTATGGGCCGACACCGCCAAGGTGACGCTCAGCGATCCCAACCGCCACGGCAGCAAGACCTCCGTGACTCCTTAACTCTCAGTCTTCAATGGAAAAACAACGTGCTCGATAAATCAGCCCCGCAAGCTTCCACCCGCGCCTCCGGCCCCCTGTCAGGTTTTCGCATCGTCGAATTCGCCGGCATCGGCCCCGGCCCCTTTGCCTGCATGATGTTGGCCGACATGGGCGCGGAAGTGGTCACGCTCGATCGGGTCGGCGCCAAGAAAAATCTGAAATCGGTGGCCGGGCGTGGGCGGAAGGTGGTCGAACTCGACCTCAAGGACAAGGCGTCGATCCCGCAAGTGCTGGATCTGCTGGCCAATGCCGACGCGCTGATCGAAGGCTTTCGCCCCGGCGTGATGGAGCGGTTGGGTCTCGGGCCTGACGTGGTGCTGGCGCGCAATCCACGGCTGGTCTACGGTCGCATGACCGGATGGGGCCAGGAAGGCCCGCTGGCGCAGGCCGCCGGCCATGACATCAATTATATCTCGGTGACCGGCGCCCTGGCCGCGATCGGACCTAAGGAAAAGCCGGTACCGCCGCTCAATCTGGTCGGCGATTTCGGCGGCGGCGCTCTCTATCTCGTGGTCGGCGTGCTCGCCGCCCTATTGGAAGCCAGGAAATCCGGCAAGGGCCAGGTGGTCGACGCCGCAATGTGCGACGGTGCGGCGTCGCTGATGTCGATGTTCTTTGACATGGCGGCTGCGGGCCGCTGGACCGATCAGCGCGAGACCAATTTCCTCGACGGCGGCGCGCATTTCTACGGCGTCTATGAATGCTCCTGCGGCCAATTCATCTCGATCGGCTCGATCGAGCCGCAATTCTACGCGCTGCTGCGCGAGCGTGCCGGCCTGTCGGAAACCTGCTTCGACGCGCAGCTCGATCGCAACGCGTGGCCGGCGTTGAAAGAAAAACTGATCGAAGTGTTCAAGACCAAGAGCCGCGACGAGTGGTGCAAGATCATGGAAGGCACCGACATCTGTTTCGCGCCGATCCTGACCATGCAGGAAGCCCCGAGTCATCCACACATGGCCGCGCGCGAAACGTTTGTCACCCGCCACGGCGTCACCCAACCCGCGCCTGCGCCAAGGTTTTCACGCACGCCTTCGGCAATCCGCGATGCGGAAAAGGCGGATATTGGTGAGCTGACGAACGAGTGGGGCGTGGAACGGTAGTATCCACCGTCATTCCGGGCCTGCGCCAAGTGGCGTATCCCGGAATGACGAAACGGCAGCGGAGCCTTACGCCGCGTCATCGACCTTCAGCACACCGCGCCTGATCTGGTCTTCCTCGATCGACTCGAATAGCGCCTTGAAATTGCCTTCGCCGAAACCGTCGTCGCCCTTGCGCTGGATGAACTCGAAGAAGATCGGTCCGATCGCGTTCGCCGAAAAGATCTGCAGCAGCACCTTGGTGTGGCCGCCTTCGACCACGCCTTCGCCGTCGATCAGGATGCCATCACGCCGGAGGCGCGCGACATCCTCGCCATGTTGCGGCAGGCGCGCATCGATCTTCTCGAAATAGGTCTGTGGCGGCGGCGGCATGAACGGCAGGCCGTCGACGCGCAGCGTCTCGATGGTGCGATAGATATCCTGGGCGCCGCAGGCGATGTGCTGGATGCCTTCACCGCGATAGACGTTGAGATATTCCTCGATCTGACCGGAATCGCCGGCATCTTCGTTGATCGGAATCCGGATCTTGCCGTCGGGACTGGTCAGCGCGCGGGAGAACAGGCCGGAGGCGCGGCCTTCGATGTCAAAGAAGCGAATCTGACGGAAATTGAACAGTCTTTCATAGAACCCGGTCCACACATCCATGCGACCGCGGTGAACATTGTGGGTGAGATGATCCAGATAAAACAACCCGGCGCCTTCCGGCCGGGGGTTTTTCGCACCCAACCATTCGAACTCGGCGTCGTAGGCCGATCCCTTGGCGCCGTAGCGATCGACGAAATACAACAGGCTGCCGCCAATGCCCTTGATCGCTGGCACATCGAGCGTCTTTTGCGCTGATGGAAGGTCGGCCGGCTCCGCGCCGAGCGACAGCGCGCGTTCATAGGCCTGCCTGGCATCGACCACGCGGAACGCCATCGAAGGCGCGCACGGCCCGTGCGCGGCGACGAAATCAAAACCGTGGGTGCCGGGCTCTTCGTTAACGAGATAGTTGATGTCGCCCTGGCGATAGACCGTGACCTTCTTGGTTCGGTGGCGCGCGACCGGCAGGTAGCCCATCAGTTTGAACAGCGCGTGCAACTCTTCGGGTCGGGGATGCGCATATTCGACGAACTCGAAGCCGTCGGTGCCCATCGGGTTGTCGGCGCTGATTTTCGCGGCCGGTGCGTCGTGCGGGAACGGACCCATGGCAATCTCCTTGATTCTGATTGAGGGCATTTTCTTCCACCAACGCTGCAAAGTGCATGCAAACGGAACCGCTTTCGGCTAACACGATGCATGATCTGTGCATGAAATGGATGATTTACGCATGATATCTGTCGACGGGTTTGACCTTAAAATACTGGGCGCGCTGCAGGACGATGGCCGCCTCACCAACCAGCAATTGGCCGATCTGGTCGGCCTGTCGGCGTCGCAATGCTCGCGGCGGCGGATGCGGCTGGAAGAGGAGAAAGTGATCGCGGGCTACCACGCCGATTTGGCCAGCGAGCAGCTCGGCTTCGGTTTGATCGCCTTCATCCACATCACGCTGGCGACCCATTCGCCCGACAATGCCAAGCGATTCCGCGCGCTGGTCAACCGGATCGACGATATCCAGGAGGCCTATTCCCTGACCGGCGACGCCGATTATTTGCTGAAGGTGATCTTGCGCGACCTCAAGAGCCTGTCCGACATCGTCAACAACGTGTTGATGCCGCACCAGAGCGTAGCCCATGTGCGCTCGTCGATCGTGCTGGATCGCTTAAAGGAAAGCGCCAAGCTGCCGCTGAAGGTGTTGCGGAATTAGCATGTCCCAAATCGAGGGAAATTCGCCATCGCCTTCGCGTTGCGATTTGCGATAATTCGCTTTGACCAGACAGGACACCCCAGCCATGGCGCTGCAACTCCGACCGAACTGCGAATATTGCGACAAGGATCTACCACCGGCTTCGACCGATGCCCGCATTTGCGGGCTATGAATGCACGTTCTGCGCGGACTGCGCCGAGAGCAAATTGCAAAACGTCTGCCCGAATTGCGGCGGCGGCTTTGCGCCACGGCCGATCCGGCCCGCGAAGCCATGGCGGCCCGGCGTCTGCGTCGAAGCGCAGCCGCCATCCGACAAGCGCCTCCATCTCAAGTTCAGCCGTGAGGACGTCGCCGCGCATGCGGCAAGAGTCAGAGATATTCGACCCGAAGAGCGCTAGATATTTAGGCTGTCATTCCGGGGCGATGCGAAGCATCGAACCTCAGATGCGCAATTGCGCATCGGGGAATCTCGAGATTCCGGGTCTGATGCTGCGCACCATCCCGGAATGACGGACTTTTACTCTGCCGGCAGTATCGTCCCCTCGACTTCGCCAAATCCGACGCGGTAGCCATCGCCCTGGCACCAGCCGCGCATCACCAATGAATCGCCGTCTTCGAGGAAGGTGCGCTTGGCACCGCCGGGCAACTCGATCGGCTCGGTGCCGTTCCAGCTGATCTCCAGGAGGCTGCCGCGCGAATCCTTGTCCGGGCCGCTGATGGTGCCGCTCCCCAGGAGATCGCCGACATTCATGGCGCAGCCGGAGGAAGCGTGATGCACCAATTGCTGCACCGACGACCAGTACATGTATTTGAAATTGGTGCGGCAGATCCGCATCGCCTCGTTCATCCCGGCGGTGCGCAGGCCGACGTCGAGCTGCAGATCGTAATTGTTGGCCAATGTCTGCTTCAGATAGGGCAGCGGCGCGGGATCCTGCGCCGGGCCGTGCACGCGGAACGGCTCCAACGCCTCGCGCGTGACGATCCACGGGCTGATCGAGGTCGCGAACGCCTTGGCCTGGAACGGACCGAGCGGCACATATTCCCACTGCTGGATGTCACGCGCGCTCCAGTCATTGAGAATCGTAAAGCCGAAGATCATCTCTTCCGCCTGGCTCTCGGTGAGCATCTCGCCCATCTTCGACGGCTGACCCACGACAAAACCCATCTCGAGTTCGAAATCGAGCCGCTTGCAAGCGCCGAACGTCGGTGCGTCGGCAGCTGGCGGCTTCAACTGACCGCGCGGCCGACGCACTTTGGTGCCGCTGACGACCACCGTCGAGGCGCGGCCGTTGTAGCCGATCGGCATGTGAAGCCAGTTCGGCTGCAGCGCATTGTCCTTGCCACGGAACATGACGCCGACATTGGTGGCGTGCTCCTTCGACGAATAGAAATCGGTGTAACCGGCGACCGCCATCGGCAGATGGAGCGTGGCGTCCGCCATCGGCACCAGCGCGCGGGCGCGCAGCTCGCGATTGTCGCGCAGCTCCGGGTTGTCATAACGCAGCAATTCGCTGATGCGAGCGCGGATGCGCGACCACACTTTTGGTCCCAGCGCCATGAATGGATTGAGCGACGACGCCGAGAACACCCCGAGCGCACCGACATCGAGCCTGGAATCTTGTTCGAGTTCCCGGAGATCGAGTACGTAATTGCCAATCGCAACGCCGACACGCGGGGCAAGGCGGTCCCTCGACGAGAACACGCCGTAAGGCAGGTTCTGGATCGGGAAGTCGGATGTCGGGTCGACATCGATGAAGGAACGGAGCTTGGGGTCGTTGGGATGGGTCACACTATTTCTCCGATTAGAGCATCGTCATGGCCGGGCTCGTCCCGGCCATCCACGACTTCGCTTTCGTAAGACGTGGATGCCCGGGACAAGCCCACGCATGACGGAGTGGACGGCGCGGGAGCAAATCACGGCTTGTTCGGATCGAACCGCTTCTCCAGCCCCTTCCAGCAATCCGCGTAATCATCCTGCAGGGTCGAGGTTTCAGCGGCGTGTTTGGTGACGCGCTGCGAATACCGGGTTTCGAACATGAAGGCCATGGTGCCGGTCAGCTTGACCGGCTTGAGTTCGGAATTGCTGGCGTGATTGAACGCCTCCCGATCCGGTCCGTGCGGCAGCATCATGTTGTGAAGGCTGATGCCACCCGGCGTAAAGCCCTGCGGCTTGGCGTCATAGACGCCGTAGATCAGCCCCATGAACTCCGACATGATATTCATGTGATACCAGGGCGGCCGGAAGGTGTTTTCCGCCACCGCCCAGCGTTCCGGGAAAATGACGAAATCGATATTCGCGGTGCCCGCGGTCTCCGATGGCGACGTCATCACCGTGAAGATCGACGGATCCGGATGGTCGAACCCGATCGCGCCGACCGGCGAGAAGGTGCGCAGATCGTATTTGTACGGCGCGTAATTGCCGTGCCACGCCACCACGTCAATCGGCGAATGCGGCAAGGTGGTCTTGAACAGCGAGCCGCCCCATTTCACGAACAATTCGGTCGGCGTGTCCTTGTCTTCATAGGCCGCTACCGGCGTCAGGAAATCGCGCGCGTTGGCCAGGCAATTGGCGCCGATCGGGCCGCGCTCGGGCAAGGTGAACGCGCCGCCGTAATTCTCGCAGAGATAGCCGCGCGCCGGGCCCCCGGGAATCTCCACCCGGAATTTCACGCCGCGTGGAATCACCGCGATCTCGCCGGGCTCGATATCGATGCGGCCAAACTCGGTGACGAAACGCAGATTGCCCTGCTGCGGCACGAACAGCATCTCGCCATCGGCATTGTAGAAATGCTGCTCGACCATCGACTGGGTGATGAGAAAGACATGCGCGGCCATGCCGGCCTGGGTGTTGGCATCGCCTGCCGTGGTCATGGTCTGCACGCCCTGCAGGAACGTCGTGTCCTGTTTGGGAATCGGCGCCGGGTCCCAGCGCAATTGCGCGATCGGCAACTCGACCTCGTGGCACGGCGCGGTACGCCATAGCCCGGCATCGGCCTTGGCAAAGCGGCCGGAGTGCCTCACCGACGGCCTGATCCGATAGAGCCATGAACGTTCGTTGCTGCCACGTGGTGCCGTGAACGGCGAGCCGGAGAGCTGCTCGGCATAAAGCCCGTAAGCGCAGCGCTGCGGCGAGTTGCGCCCAACAGGCAATGCGCCCGGCAACGCTTCGGTCTCGAAACTGTTGCCGAAGCCGGACATGTAGCCCGGCGTGATGTTGATCGAGTTGCGGTTGATCAGATCGGGCGAGGCGGTGATATTCATGGTCATCCTCCTTGCAGGCTGGCCCACATTTCCTGGTCGCGCTTGTCGGTCCAGATCACGGGATCGTCGATTCCGGACGCCTCGTCGAACGCGCGCGAGACGTTGAACGGCAGGCAGTGTTCGTAGATCGCAAAATCCCTGAACTTGGGATCCATCACCTCGCGGGTGGACGCCATCGTCTGCTTGAGATCGCGGCCCTTGGCGACCGCGCTTTCGGCCGCGCCATACAGCGTCGAGACGAAATCGCGCGTCATCGCAATGGCGTCGCGGCCGGTCGCAACGCCTTTCAGCGCGTCGCCGCGCCCGGGCGCGATCGCCTTCGGATTGAAGGCGCGAATTTCGTTCAGGGTTGCCGGCCATTCGCGCAAATGCGCGTCGCCGCAATAGCACGCGGAATGATATTCGATCAGATCGCCGGAGAACATCACCTCGGCATCCGGCACCCAGGCGACGATATCACCCGAGGTGTGGCCGGCGCCGAGCTGCATCAGCCGCACTTCGCGTTTGCCGAGATAAATCGACATCTGGCCTTCGAAGGTCAGCGTCGGCCAGGTCAGGCCCGGAATGCTCTGGGCATCCTGGAACAGCCGCGGGAAGCGGCCATATTCGGAATCCCAATCCTGCTGGCCGCGCTCCGCCACCAACCGATGGGTTTCCTGCGAGGCGATGATGCCTTGCGCCTTGTAGGCGGACGCGCCGAGCACGCGCACCGCATGATAATGCGACAGCACCACATATTTGATCGGCTTGTCGGTGACCTTGCGGACCCGCTCGATCACCTTGTTGGCCATCGCCGGCGTCGCCTGCGCGTCGAACACCAGGCAGCCGTCGTCGCCGACGATCACGGCCGAGTTCGGATCGCCCTCGGCGGTAAAGGCATAAAGATCAGTGCCGATTTCGGAGAAGGTGATTTTCTTTTCCGCGAGATCGGTGGTGGATGCGAAACCCTTGGCCATTAATTCCATTCCTTTTTGATATTTTGTCTCTGAATTCAAGATCGTCATTGCGAGGAGCGGACCGACGAAGCAATCCAGCTTTTGCCTGTAGTCCTGGATTGCTTCGCTCCGCTCGCAATGACGAATAGGCACTCCCTCTATTGCTGTTGCTGCGCCTGCTGCTCTGAAGTCACCAGCCGCCGTTTCGCGAGCTCGATCGCCTCGCGCAGCACACCGAGATCGCCGATATGATTGGCGAGAATCAGCACCAGCGCTGCATCCAGATCGGCGCTTTGCGCGTCGCTCAGTCCGCGATGCGCCTCAACGACGGCGCGAAACGCGTCGTCCGGCTTGCTGAAATTCGAGTCCGTCGACAGTGCCATCGTCCAAGCCTCCGATATCCAAGCCTTCACTTAAAGCCGCTGGCGCGCGCCAATGCGGCGTCGAGCATGGCGCGATTGGGGTGCCGGAAGCGCGCCGCGACATAGCCGTCCGGCCGCAGCAGATAGGCGGTGCCGGGTTCGGCATCATAGCGCCGGCCCGCCAATCCTTCCGCATCCGCCAAGCCATCGGGCCCGCCGATACGGATCACGCCGACCTCATCGGGAACGTCGGCCGCGGCGCCATTGCCGAACTCAAGCAGCGTAAATCGCTTTCCCGCCTTGATGAAGGCCTCGGTCAAAAATCCAGCCCCGTTGCCCAGGGGAGCATCGGGCAGCGACGCACCCGGCCGCGGGCCGCCTTGCCAGATGTCGCGATCGGCCGAAGACAGCGGCGAATCGTAGATCGAAGGCACCGACAACCGCCCGCCATTGATCATGCGCTTGCCAAATTCGGTTTCCTTGGCGAGCGACAACACCGCCTGGCGCAATCGCGCTTCCTGACGCGAAACCGGCGCCATGAAATCGGTCGAGCGGGTCGATTCCCGGATATTCTCGTCCGCCGCCGCGCTTCGTTCAGTGTGGTAGCTCCGCAGCAACGCTTCCGGCGAACGCCCGCGTAGTACGCGGTCGAGCTTCCAGGCGAGATTTTCGGCGTCTTCGAGTCCCGAATTGGCGCCCCGCGCGCCGAACGGCGAGACCTGATGCGCGGCATCGCCGGCGAACATCACGCGGCCGTGCAAAAACTGCTCCATCCGCCGACACTGAAACTTGTACAGCGATATCCATTCGAATTCGAATTGCTCGTGACCCAGCATGCGTGCGATCCGCGGCCGTACATTCTCCGGCCGCTT
The DNA here is from genome assembly GCA_039935075.1 of Bradyrhizobium sp. GTDB lineage: Bacteria > Pseudomonadota > Alphaproteobacteria > Rhizobiales > Xanthobacteraceae > Bradyrhizobium. Next base: position 33,837 of record JBDTKZ010000074.1, on the reverse strand, counting down.
CTCCGCCACCGGATCGGCGTCCGGATTGAGCTGCAGATCGATCCGCCAGATATCGTCCGGCTGCTTGTGCAGCAGCGCCGAGCGCCCCGCATGAAACGGCGGATCGAACCAGAACCACCGCTCGGTCGGAAATGCCGCGGTCATCTTGACGTCGGCGATCAGGAACTGGTCTTCGAATACCTCGCCGGCGAACTCCGCGCCCACCATCTGCCGCAGCGACGACCGCGCGCCGTCGCAGGCCACCACGTAATCGGCACGAATCCGATACGACCCATCCGGTGTGTCGATCGTCAACGCCACATGGTCGTTGCGGGGCTCGAGCCCAATCACCTTGTTGCGCCAGCGCAGGTCGATGGAGGGCAATTCCTGCACCCGGTCGACCAGATAGGCTTCGGCGTAGAATTGCTGGAGGTTGATGAAGGCGGGCCGCTTGTGGCCCTCCTCCGGCAGCAGGTCGAACTGATACAGATGCCGATCGCCGTGAAAGATCTTGCCGACGCTCCAGACCACGCCCTTGTCGACCATGCGCTGGCCGACGCCAAGCCGGTCCCAAAACTCCAGCGATCGCTTGGAGAAGCAGATCGCGCGCGATCCCTCGCCGATCCGGTCGGCATCGTCGAGCAGCACAACCGATTGGCCGCGTTGCGCGATGTCGATCGCCAGCGACAGCCCGACCGGCCCGGCGCCGACCACCACAACGGCGTGGTGCGCCGCATCGCCGTGGTTACGGTCCTGGTCGGGAGATCGGCGATAGCCGAACTGGATTTTGGAGGACGCCATGTTGGAAGACTGCGCCATGCGTTCAGGTTGCTCTGGCCAACGGACATCGTTGCCGCTAAGATAGTCGCAACTGCAACTATCTAAACTCCCGTCCGCTTCCGGCGTCAACTCAAATTGGAGCGATTTTTGCCAAAAGCGTCTTCCCGCGAACGCCTGCCCCGGACCCGATCCGGGGACGAAGCGCCTGCGCGCCAACCCGGCGCGTCGCCTCCTGATGCCAGCCTCGATCTGTTTCGTTTCGTGCCGTTTCGGTTGAACCGGCTGGCGGCCGAAGTCAGTGCCGCCCTGTCAGGCGAATATCGCCAACGCTACGGGCTGGATATTCCGGAATGGCGGGTGCTGGCGACGCTCGGCTTTCGCAACGAGGCCTGCAGCGCGCAGTACATCGCCTATTGCACACGGACGCACAAATCCACCATCAGCCGCGCGGTCACCGCGTTGATGACGCGGCAGCTGGTCGAGCGCGTCGAAAACGAAGATGATCGCCGCGAATACCGTTTGCGCCTGACCCGCAAGGGCAAGTCGCTCTACGAGGAGCTGATCCCGCGCCTGCGGCGCAAGGAGCAGGACATTTTGTCGTGCCTCTCCGCGCGGGAGCAAAAGGATTTTGCCATCATGCTCGGCAAGATCGAGCAAAGCCTCGATCTGGTGCAGACCGCGCACGAGGCGAGCGCGAAAGCGGCGTATTGACGCTCGTCATTTCCCCGCGCAAACGCGAAGCGTTTGTCGTTGAGGGCGCGCGTCTTCGCGTGAACCTCAGATGTGCAATTGCACATCGGGGAATCTCGAGATTCCGGGTCTGCGCCAAGAGGCGCATCCCGGAATGACACTGTCATTCAGGTGGCCGCCATCCCCCTACTTCACGGCCGTCACCACGATCTCCACGATATGCGGCGCTTCCAGATCGACGCCGATGCAGGCGCGCATCGGCGGATTTTTGGGATCGACCCATTCGTCCCAGGCACGGTTCATCTCGCTCTTTCGCTTCATATCGGTGATGTAGACGATCGCGGACAGGATCTTGCTCTTGTCGGTGCCGCACAACGCCAGACTCTCGTCGATGCGCACGAGCGCCTTGGTGGTCTGCTCGTACATCGACGGCGTCACCGGATCGGGTGCGACCGCGACCGTGAACACGAGATCATCGTGAACCACCGCGCGGCTGCGGGTTGGAGTGAGCCCCGGAAAACGCGTGATCATGGACTGCTCCCTCAAATCTAGGCTTTGTCGCCGATGTGCTTGGCGATGACGGGGAAATAGGCGCCGCCCGAACCCGCGTCGATCGCTTCCTGCAGGATCTGTCCGATCAATTCGGCACCGCGGATCTTGATGCCGGCATCGCTGGCCAGTTCCAGCGCATAGGACAGGTCTTTCAGGGCATATTCAGTCGAGAACGCCCGATCCGGGAAATGACCCGGCACGATCGCCTTCATGCCGTGATTACGCAGCGCGAAGCTGTCAGCGGAGCCTTTGGAGAGCGTGTCGAGCAATAATGCCGGATCGACACCGTTGCGTTTGGCCACCGCGACCGCTTCGGCCAAGGCGTTGACGGTCTCGAACAGCACCATGTTGTTGAGGATTTTTGTCACCTGCCCGGCACCGACATCGCCGCAATGCGTTACGTCAGTGGCGAAACAGCGGATCAAGGGTTCGAGCGCCGCGTATAATTCAGGCGAGGCGCCGACCATCACGCTGAGTGTGCCGTCCTGTGCCGCCTGCCGGGTTCGCGCGATCGGCGCGTCGGCCCATGACGCCCCCTTGGCCTGCAATTGCCGGGCGAAATCACGGGTCTGATTGACCGCCGATGTGCCGAGATCGACGACGATCTGGCCTTGGCGGATATTTTTCAGAATGCCGTCGCCTTCGAACACCGCACGCGCATGCTTTGCACTGGGCAAGCACAGGAACACGATATCGCTTTTGCTCACGACCTCCGCGACGGTGCCGGCCAAACTGGCGCCTTCGGCACCCAGGCGCGCCAAAGGCTCCGGTGCGAGATCGAACACGATCACACCGACACCGCTCTTCTTCACGAGGTTGCGGCAGATCGGCTCGCCCATCACGCCGAGGCCGATGAACCCGATGGTTTTATGCGCTGACATCTTTCGCTCGCTGATGATATCAGACGCTACTTCACGAACGAGCGCGACGGCGACAGATGCAATGCAAAGGCATCGACCTTGTCGCTGGCGCGCGGATAGATCTCGCTCACGATAGGATCGTGGCCGGGAATGACGCGATCGGGGTGACCCGCCAGCCGCTCGACGATTTCCCAGCCCTGCGCCATGTCGCCGACGTTGTAGACGATCGGAAACGGGCTGCGTTTGTGCAGATTGCCGAAATAATGCGCCGCGTCCGACGCCAGCACCACCGGTCCGCGCGCGGTTTCGACCCGCACCACCTGCAGGCCGTCGGAATGACCGCCGACCCGATGCACCGTCACACCCGGCGCAATCTCGCCGTCGCCGGAATGGAAGGTAACGCGCTCGCCATAGACGTGGCGCACCATCAAGGTCACGTGCTCGACTGAAAACGGATGCCGCAGCATGCCGTTGCACATGCAGCGGCCGGTGGCGTAGCTCATCTCGCGATCCTGCAGATGGAAGCGCGCGGCGGGAAAACGATCGAGATTGCCGGCGTGGTCATAATGCAGGTGGGTGACGACGACATCCTTGATGCTGTCGGCCTTGACCCCGAAACGCTCCAGCGCATCGACCGGATTGAGCGTCAGCTTGCGCCCGCGCAGTTGTGCTTCCTCGGCGTTGAAGCCGGTATCGACCAGGATATCGCGGCCGCCGCCGCGGACCAGCCAGACGAAATAATCGAGGTCCTGGGCCGTGGTCTCGTGCGGGTCGGGCACCAGATAATTCAAATGAGGCGTGCGCGGCGACATCGTGGCGTAGCGGAGCGCGTAAATTTCGTAGACGTTTCCCATCGGATTCACTTTTCTTGGTTGCGAGGATCGGCCGACCGCCATACCAAGCCATTGTCATTGGCAAAGGTCAAACCCACGCCAAGGTTGCGGCTGGATGTCGCTCGCATGACATCCGCCACGCAATGTGAGGCCGATCGCATTTTGGCGCGGATTTCGGCCGGGAACCCGGGCGTCCGGCGGGTCGTCATCGCGGGGTCATCTTGAGCGAGATTATTCCCATCGAGGGCGGCGGTATCGTCGCGGTTAATTGTCGCGATAAGCCCGATGCCACAAGCGGTTGACGGGTCGCGACCCCGGTTTGATAATGCAGATTGTGTAGAGTAAGGTCGCCGAGGCGCAAGCTGGGATCGGCGCCTTGTTGGCTGGACCCCCGTCGCATGAGAATTTGCCTCGCATTGCTTGTGACCTCGATTTTGGCGATTGCGCCGATCAACCGATCGGCGGCGGCGGACCGCTTTGCATTGGTGATCGGCAACGCGAAATATCCGGATGCCGACGCCCCGCTCAAGGAGCCGATCAACGACGCCCGCGACGTCGCCGACGAACTCAAGCGCGACGGGTTCAGCGTCGATGTCGGGGAAAACCTGACCGGCGACGGCATGCGCCGGGCCTTCGACAAATTGTATGGCCGCATCAAGCCCGGCTCCGTGGTGCTGGTTTTCTTCAGCGGCTTCGGTGTGCAGGCTGCGCGCCAGAGCTACATGATCCCGGTCGACGCCCAGATCTGGACCGAACCGGATGTCCGCCGCGACGGCTTCAGCCTCGAGACCGTTCTGGGTGAAATCAACAATCGCGGCGCTGGCGTCAAAATCGCGCTGATCGACGCCTCCAGGCGCAATCCGTTCGAGCGTCGATTCCGCAGCTTCTCCGCCGGCCTCGCGCCGGTGATCGCGCCGAACGGTACGCTGGTGATGTATTCGGCCGCGCTCAGCTCGGTCATCTCGGACAATGGCAGCGATCACAGCCTGTTCGTGCAGGAGTTGCTCAAGGAAATCCGCGTTCCCGACCTGATGGCGGAAGAGACGCTGAACCGGACCCGGGTCGGCGTCACCCGCGCCTCGCGCAGTGAACAGGTGCCGTGGATTTCGTCGTCCTTGGCGGAGGATTTCGCATTCATCCCGGGTACGGGTGCGAGCGGCCCCAAAATCTCAAATGGACCATCGACTCCGCCGCCGCCGCAGCCCCCGGTAGCGCTCAACACCCCTCAGACACCTCCTGAGCCTCCGGCGTTGCCGAAATTTGATCCGCCGCCGGTGGTCAAGCCGCTCGAATCCCCTACGCCGCCAGCGGTCAAACCTCAGGATAATGGGCCGCCCGCCTCGGCGCTGGCCGATGACCCGAATATCAAGGACCTGAACGAAAAGCTCGCCAAGAACCCTGACGACGCCAACGCGCTTTACCGGCGCGGACAGGTCTATGCCAGCAAGGGGGCCTATACGCTTGCCATCAACGACTTCTCGGACTCGCTGCGGCTGAATTCAAAGGACGTCGAAGCCTACAATAACCGCTGCTGGGCGCGCACCGTGATCGGCGACCTGCAGGCCGCCTTGAAGGATTGCAACGAGGCGCTTCGGCTGCGTCCGAGCTTTGTCGACGCCCTCGACAGCCGCGGCCTGCTCAATTTGAAAAGCGGGCAGACCAAGAACGCGATTGCCGATTTCGACGCCGCCCTCAAGATCAATCCGAGGCTGACCTCGTCGCTGTACGGGCGCGGCCTCGCCAAGCAACGCAATGGTTCGGCCGCCGAAGGCGAGCTGGATCTTACCAACGCCAAGGCGATGGATCCGAATATCGTCAAGGAATTCGCCGGTTACGGGGTCAATTGACCAAAATTTGAGTGAAGGAACCGGTGCTTTCTCGAACCTTGGGACGGGCGCCAAAGACATACTAACGGGGCAATATCCCCGGCAAGGCAGTAACGCCGCGATCTGTGACTTTTGTCACCGTGGCCCATTTCAAGCTGCACTAGACCATGCTCATTGAGCAGGAGGGACTGGCAATGACGAAGATATTTGGAACGGGAAAACTGGCCGCGATGCTTTCGATCGCGACCGTGGGCGCCGCACTTTCCGTCGACGCGGGCACGGCCATCGCGGGCGATGCCACCGTCACCGAGGATCAAATCCTCCACGCGCTGGCGCCGACGAAGCCGCTGACCCGGGGTCTCTCGGTCGGACCGCAGGCCGATCCGGCCAAGGTCGCTGCCGAAGGCGCCTTCGTTCAGAAACTCCGTAACCGGGCCACCCGGTCGCTTTCCAACGGCGAGCGCGAGGAAATCGCGACGATCGCCAAGGAAAAGCCGAATATCGATCTGGAGATCAACTTCGACTACAATTCAGCCGACATCAGCAGCAAGTCGATGCCGTCGGTACAGGCACTCGGCAAGGCACTGACGAACCCTGACCTGAAGGGCTCGACCTTCGTGGTCGCGGGTTATACCGACGCGGCCGGCGGCGAGACCTACAATCAGGATCTGTCGGAGCGACGCGCGGACGCGATCAAACGCTATTTGACCGACAAATTCGGCATCGCCGGCAGCGACCTCGTGACGGTCGGATACGGCAAGACCAAACTCAAGGACGCTGGCAATCCGATGGCGGAGGCGAACCGCCGCGTCCAGGTGGTCAATTTACAGAACAAGGAAACCGCGTCCAAATAAGCGTTCGGTTGGACGGACGTGGCGCTGGGTAAAGTTTTGCAGCTACAATGCGTCCCGCCCACCCGCGGGACGCGTCGTTTCGGAAGCTCACTCTCGCTGTCCCCGGACGACCGAAGCCGTGCCCTGATAGCCGCTCGACACGATACTCGATACAAAAACGGTCTGGATTGATCCGGCGATGACGCTCTCCGAATACCTCAAGCCCGCGCTGGCGGTGGTCGCCGTTGTCGTCCTGGGCGCCGGATATTACTGGTTCGATCTCCGCTCCCCGCCCGAGCAAAAGGATACGCCGACCGAGGCGCACGTCATCGTCGTCAAATCCACCAATGCCTGCTTCTCCGATCTGGTACGGGTCACCGGATTTGTGGTGCCGCGGCGGGAAGCGGTGGTTGGTGCCGACCAGGAAGGTTCCAAGGTCACCGATCTCTTCGTGCGCGAAGGCGACACCGTCACCGACAATCAGGAACTGGCACGATTGAGCGCGCCGCAGCAGCAGCCGGGCGCACCCGCGCGGCCCAACCAGGGACCGATTTCGCTGCGCGCACCGGCCGCCGGCCTGGTCACCGAGGTCAAGACCATCGTCGGCGCGCCGGCCTCGCCGCAGGCCGGACCGATGTTTCGAATTGCTGTTAACAACGAGGTCGAGCTGGACGCCCAGGTGCCCGCCGTCCACATGCTGAAGCTCAACCCGGGAGCCACGGTGCGCATCAGCCGCGACGACGCGCCCGATCTGGTCGGCCGCGTCCGACTGGTTTCCCCGGAGATCAATCGCGCCAATCAGCTCGGCCATGTCAGGATATCGCTGAGCAGCAATCCATCGGTGAAGATCGGCATGTTCGCCCGCGCCAGCATCGACGCCAAGCGCAGTTGCGGCGTCGCCATCCCGCGCACCGCCATTGACCATCTGACCGTGCAGGTGGTCAAGGCGAATACGGTCGAGACGCGCAATGTGCGGGTCGGCCTGACATCCGACACCAGCATTGAAATTCTGGAGGGCCTAGACGTCGGCGAAACCGTCGTGGCCGACGCCGGCAGTTCGCTGCACGACGGCGACCAGATCAAGACCATGTTCGCCGAAGACCTCGATCGAACACGGGTACGCTGATGGCTTTGAATATCTCGGCATGGTCGATCCGGAACCCGCTGCCATCGGTGGTGTTTTCGATCATCCTGCTGGCGCTGGGCTGGATCAGTTTCACCAAGCTCGCCGTAACGCGCCTGCCCAGTGCCGACATTCCAGTGATCTCGGTCGCCGTTGGCCAGTTCGGCGCTGCGCCGTCCGAACTCGAATCGCAGATCACCAAGACCATTGAAGACGGCGTGTCGGGCGTCGAGGGTGTGCGGCACATTTCATCGTCGATTACCGACGGCCTGTCGGTCACGACAATCGAGTTTGCGCTGGAGACCAATACCGACCGCGCGCTTAATGACGTCAAGGACGCCGTCACCCGCGTTCGCAGCAATTTGCCGCAAAACGTCAACGAGCCGCTGATTCAGCGCGTCGACGTGATCGGCCTGCCGATCGTGACTTACGCCGCGATATCGCCGGGCAAAACGCCCGAGCAATTGTCCTATTTCGTCGACGACGTCGTCAAACGCGCGCTGCAGGGCGTGCGCGGCGTGTCGCAGGTCGAGCGTATCGGCGGTGTCGAGCGCGAAATTCTGGTGTCGCTCGATCCGGACCGGCTGCAGGCGGCGGGGCTGACCGCGGTCAATGTCAGTCAGAGTCTGCGCGGCACCAACGTCGATCTGGCCGGGGGACGAGCCGAAATCGGCAAGAACGACCAGGCAATCCGCACGCTGGCCGGCGCCAAGACGCTCAACGAACTCGCTGGCACCATGATCCCGCTGTTCGCAGGCGGCGAAGTGCGGCTGGACGATCTCGGCACCGTCACCGACACCATCGCCGACCGTCGCACCTTCGCCCGCTTCAACGGCGAGCCGGTGGTCGCACTCGGCATCAAGCGTGCCAAGGGCGCCAGCGACGTGGTGGTCGGCGGGCTGGTGCAGAAGCGGATCGACGCGCTCAAGGAAGCCTATCCCGACGTCGATCTCAAACTGATCGACACCTCGGTCGAATTCACCAGGGGCAATTACGAGGCGGCAATCTCGACCCTGTTCGAAGGCGCCATTCTCGCCGTCGTGATCGTATTGCTGTTCCTGCGCGACATCCGCGCCACCATCATCGCGGCGATCTCGCTACCCCTGTCGATCTTCCCGGCGTTTTGGGCGATGGACATCCTTGGCTTCTCGCTCAATCTGGTCAGCTTCCTTGCCATCACGCTGTCGACGGGTATTCTGGTCGACGACGCCATCGTCGAGATCGAGAACATCGTCCGCCATATGCGGATGGGCAAGACGCCGTATCGCGCCGCGCTCGAGGCCGCCGATGAAATCGGCCTCGCCGTGATCGCGATCAGCCTCACCATCATCGCGATCTTCGCGCCGGCGAGCTTCATGGGCGGCATCGCCGGCCAGTTCTTCAAGCAATTCGGCATCACGGTGTCGGTGCAGGTGTTCTTCTCGCTGCTCGCCGCGCGCTTCGTGACGCCGGTGCTGGCGGCCTACTTCCTCAAGGACCACGCCCATGACGATCCGCCGCCGGGTCGCGCGCTTAACGCCTACCACAAGCTCGTCACCTGGTCGGTGCGCCATTATCTCGTCACGCTGTTGATCGGCTTTGGCATCTTCGCGGCCTCGATCTGGAGCATCTATCTGCTGCCGCAAGGCTATCTGCCGGCGCAGGATGCCGCACGTTCGCTGCTGGCGATGGAATTGCCGCCGGGTTCGCAGCTCGCTTATACCGAAAAAGTGACCGAAGAGATCGTCGCACGCTTACGCAAGCACCCCGAGGTCAAGAGCGTGTTCGTCGATGGCGGCCGGGTGCCGCCGGGAACGCTCGAGGTGCGTCGCGCAGCGCTGATCATCAATTACACCCCCAAGAAACAACGCAGCGTCACCCAGCGTCAGCTGGAACTCGCGATCAGCAAGGACCTCGAAAACGTGCCGGATATCCGGTTCTGGTTCCTCGACGAGAACGGCCAGCGCGCGATCCAGCTCGTGGTGACCGGCGCCGACAGCAACATCGTCGGCAATGTCGCCAGCGAGCTGGGGAATCAGATGAAGCGTATCCCGCAGATCGCCAACGTGATTTCCGAGACCTCGCTCGACCGGCCCGAATTGCGCATTCAGCCGCGCGCGGATCTGGCGGCTCGGCTCGGGGTATCCACCGAGGTCCTGTCGCAAACCATCCGTGTCGCTACCATCGGCGACGTCGGTCCGGCATTGGCGAAGTTCGACGCCGGCGACCGGCTGGTGCCGATCCGCGTCCAGCTTGAGGACTCAGCCCGCAGCGATTTGCAGACCCTGGAGGAGTTGCGCGTGCCGCTGGGCGAGCACGGCGAAAAAGGCGGCGTTCCGCTGTCCGTCGTCGCCGACATCAATCTCGATCAGGGCCCGACCAGCATCAATCGCTATGACCGGGAACGCCAGGCCACCGTGGCCGCCGATCTCGTCGGCAACGCGGCGCTCGGCGACGCCACCAAGAAGATCAACGAACTGCCGGTCATGAAGAGCCTGCCGAAGGGCGTCAAGGTCGGACCCTCCGGCGACGCCGAGGCGTTGGCCGACCTCTCGGCGGGCTTCGCCACCGCGATGACCGCTGGCCTGATGATGGTTTACGCGGTGCTGGTATTGCTGTTCGGAACCTTCCTGCAGCCGATCACCATCCTGTTCTCGCTGCCGCTTTCGATCGGCGGCGCGATCGCAGCGCTGCTGCTGACCGGCAAGCAACTCACGGTGCCGGTCTGGATCGGCATGCTGATGTTGATGGGCATCGTGACCAAGAACGCCATCATGCTGGTGGAGTTCGCGGTCGAAGCGATCCGCGACGGCAAGCCGCGCGAAGAGGCGATCATCGACGCCGGCATGAAGCGCGCGCGCCCCATCGTCATGACCACCGTCGCGATGGCCGCCGGCATGATGCCGTCAGCGCTGGCGTTCGGCGCCGGCGGCGAATTCCGTTCGCCGATGGCGTTGGCCGTGATCGGCGGCCTGGTGTTCTCCACGGTGCTGTCGCTGGTGTTCGTGCCGGCGATGTTCATCCTGATGGACGATGTCGGCGCCTTCATCTGGCGCTTCGGCAAGAAGCTGTTGGTCTCGCATGGCGAGCCCGAGCAGCCTGCGGCCAGCCACGCCACCGATCACAAGGAACCGCCCCCGCCCAGCATCGTGCATTCGCCTGCGGCGGAGTAGGCCGGGCCTCAAACGCGATCCCCCGGTTTTCGCGGGGGGATGACGACACAGGCCAGATGGATGAAGGGTGCGGCGCGCCTACTCGTTGCGCGCCACGGCGGTCAGCTTGGTCATGTTCTGCAGCAGGATGCGGCCGCGCTGCAGGTCCAGAATACCATCCTTGCGCCATGACTGAAGCTGACGATTGACGCTTTCGCGCGCGGCACCGACGAAGACGCCGAGTTGTTCCTGCGAAATGTGCACCTCGGAACCGTAATCGGAAGCCAGCGCGACCAGCCTTCGCGCCAGCCGGATCGGCAGCGGCTGCAGCACGGATTCTTCCATCCGTTCGCTCTGCCAGCGGATACGCTGACAGAGCAGCTGCATGATCTTGATCGCGACCTTGGGCTCGCGCTCGAGGAACGCCAGGAAATCCTGCCGCCGCAGCACGAACAATTCGGTAGCCTCACCCGCCATCGCGTCGGCAGTGCGGCTCTGGCCATCGAGCACCGCGACCTCGCCAAACAGGTCGCCCGATCCCATGAAGTTGAGCGTCAGCCGGTTGCCATCGGAGGCGCCAGTCTCGATCCGGATCTGGCCGCGCCGGACCCCGAACAGGGCGTCACCAGGGTCGCCCTTCTGGAACAGCACCTCACCGGCACCCAGCTGCTGGGTATGGCAAAGACTGGACATCCGCTGCAGCTCGTCGGTGCCGAGATCCGCGAACATCGGGTTCATCTTCAAAATAATGGCGAATTCGGATTGCTTGCTCATTCCAATACCTTCCAAAGCGTCAAATCAGGCCTAGCAACAATGCGCCACGCGAAGTGTGTCACAGGTCACATAACTTTGCAGCAGCCGCGGATTATTTTTGGGCTCCTTTGAGCCGCCAGCCCTTTCCGGGATAAGCTCAGGCCATCGGTGGCGTGGCTGCAATAGACGCTGTTTGCCCGGGTCTGGAATACCGTCATGAGAGTAGTGAAAATCGCCGGGGCCGCCGTCGCCGCCATCATCGTGGTCGCCGGGCTCCTGCTGTTGATAGGGATTCCCTCCGGTTTCCTGACTTCAACGATCCAGACGCGGGTCGAACGCGAGACCGGATACCGGCTGACCATCGCGGGCTCGACCAGGATCGGGCTGTGGCCGTCGCTGAACGTGACGCTCAACAACGTCACGCTGCAAGACCCCAAGGACCGCGACACCAGCGATCGCCTCACCGTCGCGAGCATCCAGGCCGACATCAAGCTCGCCAGCCTGTGGTCGGGTCAGCCTGAAGTCACCGAACTCGTCATCGACCATCCGGTGCTGACGCTGCCGCTGCTGCGCGAGCGCGCGGTGCAGCGCAGTACGGCGCCGCGGGGCGTGGTGACCTCGACCGAGGCTGAAGCCAATACTAATCATGTCGCGATTGATCGCGTCACCATCATCGACGGCGCCATTATCTTTTCCAGCCTGCGCGACCGCGTCAGCAATCGCGTCGACGGCATCAACGCCAACGCCACCATCAATGACGATCGCAACATCCGGGTCACCGGCAACGCCCGTGCCGGCGACCGTCCGGTCAAATTCGTCATCAAGGCAACGCCACCGGCCGGGCCGATCGACCGGCAAACCGTTCCCGTCGAGGTGACATTCGAGGCGCCCGGCCTGCTGCACGATCCGCTGTCGGCCAAGGCCGAGGTGCGGCTCAACGGCTCGGTCGTGATGATCAACGGCGTCACCGGCGCGCTCGGCGACGGCGCGTTCAACGGCTGGGCGTCGGTGGATATTTCGAGCAAGCCGCTGGTGAAACTCGACCTCGATTTCCAGCGGCTCGATATCGCAATGGCCAAAGGCAATACCGGATCCGCGCCGCAGCCCTGGAGCAATGCCTCGATCGACCTCAGCGGACTGAACTATGTCGATCTGCAGGCCAAGATCTCCGCTGCCGAAATCAATCTCGGCGACGCCCGTGTCGCGCCGGTCGCGATGGAAGCCACGCTGGCCAACGGCGTGCTGAAATGCCGGTTCGCCAACCTCGGCGCCTATGGCGGCCAGGCCAATGGCGACCTGATTGTCGACGCCTCCGCCGCGATCCCGGCCTACGCGCTGCGCGGCGATCTCACCGGCGTCCGCGCGTTGCCGCTGCTGCGAAGCGCTGCCGATTTCGACCGGCTCGACGGCAAACTGCAGGCGAAACTGTCGCTGCAATCGTCCGGCGGCAGCCAGCGCGCCATCATGTCGAACCTCGACGGCACCGCGTTCGTGGTTTTTCAGGACGGCGTGATCCGCGGCGTCAACGTCGCCCAGATGATCCGCTCGCTGACCTCGGGTACGTTGTCGGGATGGCAGGAGAACAACCAGCAGACCACCGATATGACCCAGCTTTCGGCCTCGTTCCGCGTCGAAAAGGGCAAGGCCGCCACCACCGATCTCAACCTGGTGGGCCCGCTGGTGCGCGTGACCGGTACCGGCACCATCGACCTCGGCGAGAAAACGCTGGCGTTGCGCACCGAACCGAAGCTGGTGATGACCACCCAGGGCCAGGGCCGCGCTTCCGATCCTGTTGGCCTGGGCATCCCGGTCGTGATCGACGGTCCGTGGGCCGAACCACGCTTCTATCCTGACATGGCCGGCATCCTCGACAACCCGGACGCGGCCTATGCCAAGCTGAAGGACATGGGCAAAGGCCTGTTCGGGCCCAACGGCGCGCTCAGCGGCCTCGGCGGCAATCTGCTCGGCGGCACCGCGCCGGCCGGAAGCCCGCCCGCCGGAAATGCCCCCGGCGGCAACGGCACGTCCGATCCGCTGGGCGGCAACCTCGGGCAGGCGCTCGGCAATTTGATCCAGCAGGGGCTCAGCCAAAGCCGCCAGGGCAATGTCCAAGGTACGCCGCAAGGCAATGTTCAAGGCCGAAGCCGCGCCCTTTCGACGCCGGACAGCGCGGCCCCATCGGCGCCGACGGCTCAGACGCCGAGCGATTCCGCGCCGCAACCGGCGCAGGAGAGTCAGCCAATGAACGACGTGCTGCGGCAATTGTTCAATCGCTAGCTTTCCCTTGTTGCACGCTCCCCGGCTAACCACCTTGGCAGAGGCCCGGCCAAGGGCCTCGAAATATGCTAACGTGGCCGCCGAAACGGCCATGAACGCGGCGGCGCGTATTGCCTGCTGCTTCCGAGGATCTGGATGATCGGGGTCAAGGACAAAATCCGGTTTATGCGTCAGGGCTTGTTCGCCAAATACGTCATCGCTTTGGTCGGCCTCGTCGTGTTCGTGCTGGCGGTCAACGGCGCGTTCGAGACCTGGATCAGCTACCGCGCCACCAAGGCTACCTTGACCGATGCGATGTCGGAAAAGGCCGAGGCGACCGCCAAGCGGATCGAGCAGTCGATCTCCGATCTGGAACGCCAGATCAGCTGGGTGACCCGCGCCAGCGCCGTCAGCCTCGAACAGCACCGCGCCGACTACGCCCAATTGCTGGCCGGCGTGCCCGCGGTCAGCCAGCTGTCGCTGCTGAGCGGCAACGGCCATGAATCGCTGCGGCTGACCCGCACCACCATCCTGGTCAACGGCGGGGCGGATTTCTCCCGCGACCTGCGCTTTACCGAAACCGTGACCCGCGGCGTCAATTACGCGCCGGCCGAATTCCGCAGCCAGCAACCCTTCATGTCGATCTCGGTGTCGCATTCCGGTTTCAATGCCGGCGTCACCGTCGCCGACATCGACCTTACCTTCCTCACCGACTTCCTCGGCGACGCCCAGGTCGGCAAGGCCACCTTCGCCTATGTGGTGGATTCCCGCGGCAAGGTGCTGGCGACCTCGGCCAAGGGCCCCGATATCGGCGCCGATCTTTCGGCGCTGCCGCAGGTCGCCGCCTTGATGATCCCGGGCAACGCGCCGCTGGCCTCGGGCGCCGACGCCGACGGCCATTCGGTGCTGACCGCGGCCAGTACAGTTCCGAAGCTCGGCTGGAGCGTTTTCTTCGAGCAACCGACCGCGCAGGCGCTGGCGCCGATCCGGGATCAGCTGCTGCGGATCGCGCTTCTGATCGCGCTCGGACTCGCGGTCGCGATCCTGGCCGGCACCTTGCTCGCGCGCCGGATGCTGATTCCGATCACCGCCTTGCGCGCCGGTGCAAGGCGGCTCGGCGCCGGCGATTTCAGCCACCGCATCGACGTCCACACCTCGGATGAACTGGAAGAACTGGCGAGCCAGTTCAACAGCATGGCCGGCCAATTGGCGGAGACGTATTCCGGCCTCGAAGCCAAGGTGGAAGAACGCACGCGCGACCTCGCGCAATCGATCAACGAACTCAAGGTGCTCGAAGAGGTCGGCCGCGCGGTGTCGTCCTCGCTCGATCTCAATGCGGTGCTGCCGACGGTGGCGGCGCGCGCGCTCGAAATCACCCATGCCGACGCGGTGCTGATCTACGGCTATGACGCCGCCCATAGCCGCTTCGACCTCGCCGAATCCATCGGCATCGACAAGACGGCCGAAGGCGAACATCTCGCGATCGATCAGGGCGCCAGCGTACTCGGCGAGGCCGCCAGCAAGGGCGAGCCGATCGCGATACCCGACCTCGCCGACACCGCCGACCATGTGCTGCGCGACCTTGCGATCTCCGCCGGCTTTCATTCGGTGCTGGTGGTGCCGCTGGTCGACCAGAAGGGCGTGCTGGGATCGCTGGTGGTGCTGCGGCGAAACACCGGCGAGTTCTCGCCCAATCTGATCGGCCTGATGCGCACCTTCGCGCACCAATCGGTGCTGGCGATGCGCAATGCGCGGCTGTTTACCGAAGTGGACCAGAAGGGCCGCGAACTCGCGACCGCGCATTCCACCGTGCGCGAGCAGGCCGACAAGCTGCAGGAGCAGACCGACCAGCTCAAGGATTGGAACAAGTCGCTGGAGGAGCGGGTCGAGACCCAGCTCGGCGAGATCGAACGCATCCGCCGGCTCGAACGCTTCCTCGCGCCGCAGGTCGCGCAACTGATCGCCTCCGGCGACGGCCATGAAGGCCTGCTCGACAGCCACCGCCGCGAAGTCACCGTGGTGTTCTGCGATCTCCGCGGTTTTACCGCGTTCACCGAATCCACCGAGCCGGAAGAGGCGATGAACGTGCTGCGGGAATATCACGCCGCCTTGGGCGAGCTGATCTTTCGCTATGAAGGCACGCTCGATCGCTATGCCGGCGACGGCGTGATGATCCTGTTCAATGCGCCGATCCAGTTCGAAGATCACGTCAAGCGCGCGGTGAAAATGTCGGTGGAGATGCGCGACACCATCGGCGCGCTGACCGAAAAGTGGCGCAACCGCGGCCACAATCTCGGCTTCGGCATCGGCATCGCGCTGGGCTACGCGACCCTCGGCCAGATCGGCTTCGAGCAGCGGCTGGAATATGCCGCGATCGGCAGCGTCACCAACCTGGCTTCAAGGCTGTGCGACGAAGCCAAGGCCAACCAGATCGTGGTCGGCCGCAGAGTCTTTGGCATGGTCGAACAATGGGTCGAGGGACGCCCGATCGACGATCTCAACCTGAAGGGTTTCAATCACCCGATCCTCGCCGCGGAGATCATCAGCTGGCGCAAGGAAGTCGATAACGTGGTCGATGCGGCGCCCGCGGCGCGACGGCGGAAGCAGCCGTCGTGAGTGGGCGGCGCGATTAGTTTCCCGAAGATTTCAGACAGCCAAGTTATCGTCGTCCCTGGAAGCTATCTCGGACGTCATCCTGAGGTGCGAGCCCTTGCGAGCCTCGAAGGATGTTGTTCCACGCAGTGCGTGCAGCCATCCTTCGAGACGCGGCCAAGTGGCCGCTCCTCAGGATGACGGTTCCGGTGTGTCCCGGCGTTTCGCCGGGACGACGGAATGAATGACACACCCCTGCATTCTCGCGACACCCCCCGCCCGAGTTTTGCAAATTCATTCGCCCCAAAATTCAGAGGGCGCAGTGCCATCCCAAGAGGGAGGCAGGCGACCCTCAAGAGAGGGCGCAGGGAAGACCGGGTGCGCGCTGCACCCGCGGTCTCATGTGCAATGGTAAAAAGGAAAACGCACATGAGCATACAGGTTCAGCGGAAGCAGTCCGGCCTTCCCTGCGCAATGGTTTTACGACTTATATCGTGCTCTCCCCGGCGAGACCTGGCTTGTTTGTCACCGTCGCCCGCGTGATGCGCGAGCGACATCACTTACGTGATGCGCAGACATCATCGCGAACTTGACACCAACCACTGGGGCGTCAGGACCACACGACTTCGCCGTCCGCTTCAGCATCGTTCGTCTGGCTTACGAAACCGCAAACCCGACGCTGCCGCGTCCACCGCATCCCATGCCCAACGTTCAAGACGACATTGATACGCCCCTCTGAGGGGGCCGGGACGGGAGAAAATAGGCCGGTGATTTGGGTTCGGAGTCAAACGTAAATTTTTGAGGACGGGGCTGGACAGGGCAAATCACGTTGAATTCGCGGGACTAATTAGATTGACCGGGAAATGCATAAATCGCTGTGCAGGGCTTTGTTGGGATCGAATCGTCGTCAGACTCGCTGGTGGGCGTTACCGCGTCAGGCTGAACTAAATGCTTCGCGGTGTCTCGCGACATAGCCGCGATGTGGCCACAGCTTTGGTTCTTTCGGAAGGTGGATGCGATCCAACTGCTTGGCAAAGAGTCCGCGTAATTCGGCCGGCACCTTATTGTGGGAGACGAGCAAACCATAATCATCGGTAAGTGAAATGAGATGACGATCGAAGAGCCAGTGCACGGTGCCAGACAACGCCAAGCCATTCTGAACCACGTCAGGGCCGCCAGAGGCTACAGACCAAATGTGCGCAGCTTGAACCTCCGCTCTTCCGCCGCCGTTGATAATTCGAAGCCCTGTTACGGCACAGCGATTTTCGTAAGCCTCACAAACCTGCCAGCGAAAGCTAGCCTCTCGAAATTTTCGATTGAGAAGGACTTGCTCGATTCGTCTAGTCGGCGCCGTCGGCGGAGCGTAGAGAAATTCCGCGGCTTCCTCGTCCATTTGATACGGATCGAGTGCGAGAGGTATTCGATCTGTGGGTGAGAGCGTCTCAGGGAATCCGGCGCTCACGATTGCCGCAAAATCTGCTTCGGAAACACCACGAATCGATTTCCCTTGCAAATAGGCCCCGACACGGCTCGGACTACTAATCTCACGCAGAGCGGCCTCGGCATAGGTGCCGTTGCGAGCGAATGATACCGGTCGATCAAACGGCAAATAATCGCCGATGTACGCATAGGAATAGCCGGCGTGTTCCGGATCTGAATCTATCCGAAGCACCCTCGCAACGGCGATGTAAGCGCGGCGCCCATTATTTCGCTGTGGTTCTCGATAGACAATCCAATCACCGACCAATTGCTCGGCCACCTTTCGGTATTGAGGTGGAAACTGGTAGCGGCGCATGATTTCATCTTTGTAGCCAGAATCCGCTTTAGTGTCGAAAATTCCTTTCACGTACACTACCTGCTCATAATCTCATGGAGTGAGGCCGAATGATCAAAGACTTACCGCGTCGCGCAGCAACGCGCCAGCGTCCCCACCTCATAGAAATCGAGACTAGGTTGACGGCGTAAGGCCGCCCCCCAAGACGTGCATGACTCGACTCAGCTAGCCACGACTCCCATTCTCGCTCCTTCCGCCACCCCGTCTCTGCTTCGGTTGTGCCATAATATTCTGGTTGTCTTTTGGTAACATAAATGATACTAAATGATCCTGATCCAGGAATACGTTTCGAACGAAAACGAAAGTCCGTTCCGGCAATGGTTTGATAGCCTCGATGCCCAGGCCGCGGCGATTGTCACGACGGCGATCGGCCGGCTCGGGGATGGCAACACCTCCAATGTCAAACCGATCGGCGAAGGTGCCGCCGAACTCAGGATCGATCGGGGGCCGGGCTATCGGATCTATTTCGGTTGGGACGGCAAGGTGCTGGTGATCCTGTTGGGTGGCGGCACCAAGCGACGACAGCACAATGATATCGAGGCGGCGCTGCGGCGTTGGCGCGATTACAAGCGACGCAAGGCCGACGGCAGGAAAGGATGACGATGCCATTGACCAAAGATTTTCGTCGGACAGTGCAGGCGCGCGCGGCGCGCGATCCGGCCTTTCGCAAGGCACTGTTCCAGGAGGCGGTGCAGAGCCTGCTGCAGGGCGACATCGACGCCGGCCGCGCGGCCATGCGCGACACCATCAACGCCACGGTCGGATTCGAAAAATTGAGTGCCGCGCTTGGAAAACCGCAAAAGAGCCTGATGCGGATGTTCGGGCCCGGCGGCAATCCCACTGCCGAAAATCTGCTCGGCGTCATCTGCGTATTGCAGGCCGAGACCGGCGTGCATCTTGAAGTGCGCGTCGTCGCTGACGCGGCGTAAGCAAGGAAGCTTTGCGTTACCGACTGTTACGATTATTTGCCCGCGTCGATCAGTTCGATATCCTTCTTGAGCAGCGTGTTCACCAACGAACTCAGCGAGATTCCCCGCGCCGAGGCACGCTCGGACAGATAGTCCAGCACGTCCGGGTCCAGATGCACCGGTGGCACCAGGCGCGCGCCTTCGCGAAAAAATTTGCCGCGCTCGGCGGTCGAGAAGTCATATTCGTCCTTCATCGGATCACCCTTCGTGATATTGCTGGACTTCGCGGCGTGTCGGGCGGCGAGCCGAAATGATGCGTATCGCTGCCTGTTCGGCGGACAGTTCGATGTAGGTATGAACGACCAACAGTAAATTGGTGACCGTATTCAGGCCTATGGTAACCCATCGCTCCTCCCCTTCGCCAGACCCATCGTCAAGCCGGGACAGGGCCAGGGGATCGCTGAACACGCCCATGGCGTCCTCGAAAGCGACGCCATGCTTGCGCCGATTGCTCTCCGCTTTTGCCGAGTCCCAGTCGAATTCAAACCGCATCATCAGAGCTTTCCACTGAACGCAAGGACCGAGGAAAATGCGCACGTATGATATTCATGCGGTCGGCGCATCCGTCAATTCGTCCACAGCCGCAGGCAAAGCCGAGGCTGCTCGAAAGCGCAGCCCCCATCGTGACCCGCGTCACTAAAGCCCTGCCGCCGCACCCCTTCTCGCTTCCCCCCTTAGCCCCCGGTCTGGTATCCATTCCCTCGAAAA
The DNA here is from genome assembly GCA_039935075.1 of Bradyrhizobium sp. GTDB lineage: Bacteria > Pseudomonadota > Alphaproteobacteria > Rhizobiales > Xanthobacteraceae > Bradyrhizobium. The sequence continues at coordinate 14,119 of JBDTKZ010000074.1, read as the reverse complement.
CGGGAATGAACGTCGATGACCGAGATCACCGGGCGCGGGTTTTCGCTTGAACTGAAGGCGCTGATGATGGCGGCGGCGTTGTGTTGCGTCGCGGCGCAGCCGGGGCGCGCCGACGATGCGGAGGCGGCGCCGAAGGGCTCGTCGGTCACGGTGCTGAAGGCCACCAAGGCCTGCTTCCCGGCGATCGTCGAGGTGTCGGGCATCGTGCGCGCCCGCGAGGAAACCGCGGTCAGACCCGAACGGCAGGGGTTGAAGGTGACCGATATCCTGGCCGACGCCGGCGACACCGTCACCGCCGGCCAGACCTTGGCGCGGCTCAGCCTGCCCGAGGGCGGCACCGTGCTGGTGCAGGCGCCGGTGGCGGGGCTGATCGCCGCGTCGTCGGCGGTGATCGGCGCGATCGCGTCGGGGCGCGGCGAAGCGCTGTTCTCGATCATCGCCCGCAGCGAGTTCGACCTGATCGGCGTGGTGCCGACCCGCGACCTCGGCAAATTGAAGGTCAACCAGACCGCGCGGATCAAGGTGGTCGGCGCGCCCGAGGTCGACGGCAAGGTGACCCGGGTGGCGCCGACCGTGCAGCCCGACAGCCAGCTCGGCCAGGTCACGCTGGCGGTGACCTCGACCCAGCGCCTGCTGGTGAATTCATCCGGGCGTGCGCTGATCAAGACCAGCCAGAGCTGCGGCGTGTCGGTGCCGCTCACCGCGGTGCTCTATGGCAGCGCCGGCACCGTGGTGCAGGTGGTGCGCCGCGCGCGGGTCGAGACCAAGCGGGTCGAAGTCGGCCTGATGTCCGGCGGCCAGGTCGAGATCCGCGACGGCCTGGCGGAAGGCGACATGGTGGTCGCCCGCGCCGGCGCGATTTTGCGTGAAGGAGATCCGGTGCGGCCGGTGACGGCGAGTGCCGAGGGGAAGTGACGGGCGCCCGTCATTCCGGGGCGCGACGCAGTCGCGAACCCGGAATCCAGAGCTGCTCATCGGCAGCAATAGCTGAACATCTCGGGATTCCGGGTTCGCGCAAGAGCGCGCCCCGGAATGACGGTATTTAGATTGCGGAGTAGCGCGGTCGCCTGCGGCAGCAGGCGCCCCTCAGCCGCCGGCGCTGTCGGCGCCGAAATGCACGTCTTCCAGCAGCGAGGACGACACTGACGGGACCTGGACGCCTTCGGAGGCGCGGGAGATGGCGACGCGGGTTTTGTTGAAGGAGGATTCGATACCGGCCTGGGGGTTAAGGTTGTTCAGCAGTTCGGCGACCAGCACGCTGTTGGCGCCCTTGGAATCGTCGGTGACCTGGCCCGGCGTCGCCGAGGACAGGATCAACGCGTTGTCGGGGGCCGAGATCGGCGCCAGGCCGTGGGAGAAGGCGCGGAAGCGGCGCTCATAGGGGTTGCGGCGGGAGGCGTCGACCACGACGAGCTTGGCGCGGGCGCCGCGCTCCTTCATCACGTCGAGCACCGATTCAATGCTGACGCCGTCGCGGCGCACATCGGCTGCCTTCCAGATCGCCGCATCGACCGGGATCATGTAGCTCTCGCGGCCGACCTGAACGCCGTAGCCGCCGAAGAACAGCATCACCACCGAGTCGGGGCGGATGCGGGATTTCAACCGGGCCACCGCCCGGGTCATGTCGTCCTTGCTGGCGTCTTCCACCACATCGACCTCGAAGCCGCTGCGGCGCAAGGTGGCGGTGAGCGCCCGCGCATCGTTGATCGGCTGGCCGAGCGGGGCTGACGCGTCGGGATAGTGGCCGTTGCCGATCACCAGTGCGACCCGCGAGGTATGCTTCGCGGTCGGGTTGTCCTGCTCGGTCGCGATCGCCTTGGCGGCATCGAGCGCGCGCATGCTGAGCGCCGCATGGGCACCAATCGCCAGCGACACCACGCCCGTCAACGCGACGGCGATGGTGATCGATCGGCGAGAGAGAAATGGCGGTACTTGCATCACATTCATTCCTGGTCGTGGCCGAAGGCGCGCAGATTAGTCGCGCGAAAGCCGTCTAGGTTTGAGGGGTTGCCATGGTTTTGCCAGCTAATTGAGCTTAATTTGCGGCACTGCAACAAACGCTCCTTTAACCCACCTCAAGTCCCCCGGCAATACGCGAAAAAGCCTTGACTAACCGCTGGAATAGGCCCCCGCGGCCGGCGGGCAGCTTCCGGCTTTCGGCCGGCATAGGAGCCAGTTTGGGTTAATAATTTCCCTCAAATTTTCGCGCCGCACCGTGACCTGCATCACATTTGTATTTCCCTGATATTCGAGTAAGTTTTCAATCACTTGCAGGCGGCCGGGAAACGGATGGGCGCCTGCGGGGAGGATTTGGCGGGATCGCGCGGCTGTTCCAGGGGACCGCGCGGAAAGAATTCCATGCAGTTTCGAGAGATCGCTGGCGCTGCCTGCCGCGCGCTGACGGCCCGCAAGGACGGGCCGTCGCTCTACGATGTCTGCGATCCGCTGCTGCTGAATTACGACGGCGGCGACCGCCATCTCGGCAAATTCTATCGCACCGCGCTGGGCAATCCGGCGCTGCGCCCGCTGTTGCGCCGGGCCGGCTTGGCGGAATTGCGCGATCCCACCAGGATGCAATCGCTGCAGCAGGCGCTGCTGCGGGCCCGGGATGACGACGCCCCGGATTGGAGCGCGATCGGCCAGCCGGTCGCGGCCCTGCTCGACAGCATCGATGTCAGGCACCCGACGCCACCGGCCCTCGCCGCACCAACGCGCGCGCCTGCGCTGGCCGAACTGGAGGCCGCGATCCGCAGCTGCGGCGCGCATCTCTTGCGCGCGTTCCGCGCCAACGGTTTCATCCCGACCTATGCCGCGTTCAACCTGATCGGCGACCCCGATATGGGCGGCCGTGAACTCGGGATGGCGCTGAACGGGCTGAATGCCCGCGGCTACAAGAATTCGACATTGCTGTTCAATCTGGCGCGGGTGTTCATCGCGCGCTCGCACGCGTCAAAACTGATCAATCCGCCGTGGCGCGGCATCGCCGAGCCGATGTGGCAGCCGATGCAGATAAGACATCGCTCGGCCTATTATGACGCGTTCTTCACCGAAGCCCTGCTGAGCTTTGTCGAAAGCGGCCTCGCCTCGCCCGACCAGGCCACCGCCTCGCAGCGCGCGATATCGGACATGATCGAGTTCTGCCTCGTCACCAGCAAGGAAGAGGTGCGCGCGCAAGATGGAGCTAATTTCAGCGTGATCACCGCGCTGGCGCCGCTGCCGCACCCGCGGTTTTCGCGGTTCTTCTCCCAGATCAAGCAGGACCTCGGCTTCGGCATCTACGTGCCGGATTGCGATACCACGGCGTGCTCGTTCTCGGCGGCGACCCAAGCCGGCTCGACCGACCCGATCCTCGACCAGCCGCTGCTGGATTTCTATGCCGGTTTGCAGGTCGACGGCGCCACCAACGAGCCGCGGGTGACGGTGCCGTTCAACGACAACATCGATTACGACGGCGGCGTCGTCACCTGGATCGACAACCTCGCCGGCGAGCGGCCCTATGGCAACGACCTCGATCCGACGCTCAATCTCGACATCCTCGAAGTCAGTTTCCGCAATCTGGCGCGCTGGAAGGTTATCGAGACGCCGCAGCGGCTCAAGACCGTGCATCGGATCATCGGTTTTCAAAGACGGCTGGCGCAATCGGGCGCATTCGCCAATCCGCGCTCGCACATCTATTATCTGCCGGAATTGTATTGCGCCTATTTCGGCCGTTGCTACGCGGCCTTCATCGCGCTGCCGGCGGCGGCGCGCGAAGCGATCGACCCCGATGGCGCGTTCGAGTTGATCCGCGGCAAGGTGCTGTTTTACGTCGAGAACGAGCTGATCGCAGCCGAGATGAACGCGTTCGATGCGGCGCTGGCGCTGATCGCGCTCGGCCATCTCGGCGCCGAGCCCGCGAGTTTCACGCCGGCCCTGCACTGCATCATCAGCCATCTCGGCGAAGGCGGGCGTCATGGCCCCTTCAAGGCCTATGAATGGAACAAGATGAAGACACCGATCCGCATCCTGGTCGGCGGTCCGGAAGTCACCTCCGCCTTCGTGCTGATGGGGCTGGTGCTGGCCCGCCGCGCCCTGATGCAGGGGACGAGGAGATAGCAACCACGTCAATCCAGGGCAGTCCGCAGGACTGAACCCGGAATCTCGAGATTCCGGGTTCGATGCTTCGCATCGCCCCGGAATGACAGAAGACTATCCATCGCGTTAAGTTGAAGCGGTTGCGGTAGTGTATGCTGGCGGACTGAGCTAATCCGCACCACAATTCCGACGCCTACTATGGTCAGATATTACGATGGCTCATTGAAACCGGCGCTTTGCATGTTGATGAAATTCCTGTTCGGGATGGCGATCATTTTAATGCCGGCGATGGCCGAGGCCGCCGACATCAGCGGGGTGCCAAAAATCCGCGACGGCGATCAGGTCGTGATCGGCAGCTCGCGGATTCGCCTCGGCGGGATCGATGCGCCCTCGGTCGACCAGCTTTGCCTCAACCATACCGGCGAGCGCTGGACCTGCGGCATCGCCGCGCGCGACGAACTCATCCACCATACCGACAAGAAGAGCTGGACCTGCCACGTCGAACGAACCGACCGACGCGGCCGCAACGTGGCGCGATGCACGGTTGACGGCGAGGACATCCAGAAATGGCTGGTGTCGAGCGGCTGGGCGCTGGCCTATACGCGGTTCTCGCATGACTACGAGGCCGACGAAAAGGCCGCGCGCGAAGCCAAGGCCGGGATGTGGCAAGGCGCCTTCATTGCCCCCTGGGACTGGCGCATCCGCAACAAGAAGACCGTCATCCTGGGCGCGGCCAAGCCACCGGCCAATGCCCACGCCATCCTGCAGGCCTCGGCATCGGGGCCGGTGGCGCCCTCGCCCGACTGCACCATCAAGGGCAACGTCAACGGCGCCGGCGAATGCATCTATCATACGCCCAAGAGCCGCTGGTACGCCCAGATCAAGATGCAGGTTGCGAAGGGCACCCGCTGGTTCTGCTCGGTCGAGGACGCCGAAGCCGCGGGCTGCCGCGAAACCAAGCGATAGAGCATGATCCGGACGCTTTTCATCACCCGCCGGTCCGCGTAAAACCCTCCCAACTTGACGATTTGCGCTCCCATCTCGACCACGACAGCATGGTCTGTCGCACCAACAAGGAAAAGCCAACAATGACGGTTCGCGCCGGCCGGGAATTCCTGGCGATCCCCGGGCCCACCACCATGCCCGACGAAGTGCTGCAGGCGATGCATCGCCCGGCGCTCGACATCTATTCCAAGGACATGGTGGATTTGACCGACGGCCTGCTCGGCGATCTCGGCAAATTGTTCGCCACCAAGGGCCATTCCTACATCTATATCGCCAACGGCCATGGCGCCTGGGAAGCGACGCTGAGCAATGTGCTGTCGCGCGGCGACAAGGTGCTGGTGCTGGAAAGCGGCCGGTTCGCGATCAACTGGGGCAACGCCGCCGCCGCGATGGGCGCCGAGGTCGAGGTGCTGAAGGGCGACTGGCGCCGTGCCATCCGTCCGGCCGAAGTCGAGGCCCGGCTGCGGCAGGACAAGAGCCACAGCATCAAGGCGGTGCTGGCGGTGCAGGTCGATACGGCGTCCGGCGCCTACAACGATGTCGAAGCGATCGGCAAGGCGATCAAGGCCGCCGGCCATCCGGCGCTGTACATGGTCGACACCGTGGCTTCGCTCGGCTGCATGCCGTTCGAAATGGATGCCTGGGGCATCGACGTCGCGATGTCCGGCTCGCAGAAGGGCCTGATGACCCCGCCCGGCCTTGGCTTCGTCGCCGCCAGCGATCGTGCCCGCGAGGTGCACAAGACGGCCAATATGCGCACGCCCTATTGGGACTGGACCGAACGCGATGGCCCGGAGCATTACCGCAAATATGCCGGCACCGCGCCGGTGCATCTATTGTTCGCGTTACGGCAAGCGATCAACATGCTGTTCGAGGAAGGCCTGGAAAACGCCTATCTGCGCCATCGCCTGCTGGCGGAAGCGGTGCGGCGCGCGGTCGGAACCTGGGCCGAAGGTCAGGTGCTGGGGTTCAATGTCACCGAAGCCAGCGAGCGGGCCAACACGGTGACCACCGTGATGATGAACGGTCACGATCCGGTTGCGCTGCATCGCTACTGCAAGGAAAAATGCGGCGTGGTGCTCGGCACCGGGATCGGCGAGTTGCACGGCCAGGCGTTCCGGATCGCCCATATGGGACACGTCAACGCACCGATGATCCTGGGCACGCTGGGCGTGGTCGAAATGGCGCTGGGCGCGCTCGATATCCCGCACGGCAAGGGCGGCGTCGCGGCCGCGATCGACTGGCTCGCCGAAAGTGTGAGCCCGTAAGGACCGCAGCAGCCTATCCGGCCCCCCTGCTTCCGTGCTTATATTGATCTTGCGATAAATAAGAGGCCGACAACGGCGCGCGCATATTCCGCGGAAGTGGAAGCCGGTTTTGCGATTCCGATACGCGCAAAAAATGCAGGGAGTGATCTGATTGGCGTCCGTTGAATTGCGCGGCCTGACCAAACGATTTGGATCGCTTGCGGTGGTCGATAACGTCTCGTTGCGGATCGATCACGGGCAGCTGGTCTGCCTGCTGGGTCCCTCGGGCTGCGGCAAGACCACAACCTTGCGGCTGATCGCCGGCTTCCTGGAACCCTCCGACGGCGAAATCCACGTCGGCGATCGTCTGGTGTCCTCGAGCGCGCGCACGCTGCCGCCCGAACAGCGCAAGATGTCGATGATCTTCCAGAGCTACGCGCTGTGGCCGCATATGACGGTCGCCGAGAACATCGTCTATGGGCTCCGCCTGCGCAAGATGGACCGCGACACCATCGCCCGGAAACTCAAGGCGATCCTGGAGACCACCAAGCTTGAAATCCTGGCGCAGCGTTATCCCGGCGAATTGTCCGGCGGACAACAACAACGCGTGGCGCTGGCGCGCGCGCTGGTGGTCGAGCCGGAAACGCTGTTGCTCGACGAGCCCTTGTCCAACCTCGATGCCAACTTGCGCGAAGAGATGCGTTTCGAGATCAGGCGGCTGCACGATGAATATCGCTACACCACCGTGTACGTCACCCACGACCAGTCCGAGGCGATGACCACGGCCGATCTGATCGCGGTAATGAATGGCGGCAAGATCGATCAGCTCGGCACGCCCGAAGATATCTATGACCGGCCGCAATCGGAATTCGTCGCGCGCTTCATCGGCGCCAGCAACGTCATCAAGGGTAACGCGCTCGACGAGGCCCATGTCTCGTTCGCCGGCGCGACATTGCGCGTGGTCGGTGCCAAACTGACCGCCGGGCAAAGCGCTGTGGTCGCGATCCGCCAGCACGACATCGAATTGTCGACGCAGGCCCCGCAGGGTAAACAGAACGTGGTCAAGGCCACCGTGACCCGCCAGGTGTTTCTTGGCGCCAACCGCGATTACATGGTCGAAACCGCTGACGGCACGGTGTTGCGCATCGTCACCGCGACCGAGAATCCGGTTCCGAAGGGCACCGAGGTCTGGCTGACCTTGCCGCCCGAGCACTGCCGCGCGCTGGATCGATAGCAAAAGAAGCCGGCCGGTCAAGAAACCGGCCGACCAAGAAACATAGGGAGAGCGCGATGAAAAGCCGAAAGCCTTCGAGACGCGACATCCTGAAGGGTTCGACCGCGTTGGCGCTGGGCGCGGTGTTCGCCGCACCGGCGCGCGCCGAAGCTCCGCCGGCAGAGGCGATCACGCCGCAATTGATCGCGGCTGCGAAAAAAGAAGGTCAGGTGGTCTGGTACACCGCGATCGATCTGACGGTCGCTGAAAAGATCGCGGCCGCCTTCAAGGAGAAATTCGCCGGCATCGAGGTGCGGGTCGAGCGCACCGGCGCCGAGCGGGTATTTCAGCGCATCGGGCAGGAATATGCCAGCAACGTCCACGCCGTCGACGTGGTGAATTCGTCTGACGCGTCGCATCTGCTGACCTGGAAGACGCAAGGCCTGCTGCTGCCTTACGTGCCCGAGGATGTCGCCAAATATTACAAGCCCGAGCATCGCGATGCCGACGGCACCTATGCCGGTTTCCGCGCCACCTTGAGCCCGGTCGCCTACAACACCAAACAGGTCACGGCCGCGGAGGCCCCCACCAGCTTCAAGGATCTGCTCGATCCCAAATGGAAGGGCAAGATCGTCAAGGCGCATCCCGGCTATAGTGGAACCATCCTGACCGCGACGTTCGAGATGGTGCGCGACATCGGCTGGGATTTCTACGAGAACCTCGCCAAGCAAAACATCATGCAGGTGCAGTCGGCCACCGATCCGCCGAAGAAGCTCTCGCTCGGCGAGCGCGCCGTGATGGCCGACGGCACCGAATACAATGTCCTGCTGCTGAAAGAGTCCGGCCAGCCGGTCGAACTGGTCTATCCGACCGAAGGCACGCCGTTCATCATCGGCCCCAACGGCATCTTCAAGGCGGCACCGAATCCGAACGCCGCAAAGCTGTTCCAGAACTATTGTTTCACGCCGGACGCGCAAGCGATCATCATCGACGTCGGCGGCCTGCGGTCGCTGCATACCCAGGCCAAGGAGAAGCCGGGCCGCAAGCCGCTCGCCGACATCAAGCTGATGAAGGAAGACCCTGAAGGGGCCGGGAAGCAAAGCGAAGCGATCAAGGCCCGGTACCAGAAAATTTTTCATGTCTGATGCGTCATTGCGAGCGCACGCGAAGCAATCCAGAGCAACGAAGTAAGACTGGATTGCTTCGCTTCGCTCGCAATGACGAAGAGGGAACAACCGATGCGAACAACCATAAACCGGCGCGATGTGATCAAGGGCGGCGCGGCACTCGGCGTCACGGCGATTGCGGCTTCCGTGAAAGCCGCTGGCCCGGCGCCGGTCTCGATCACGCCTGAGTTGATCGAGGCCGCCAAAAAAGAGGGCAAGGTGATCCTGTATTCGTCGATGGATCTCCCCGTCGGCGAAAAACTCGGTAAGGCGTTCGAGGCAAAGTATCCGGGCATGGAGGTGCAGATCGAGCGCTCCGGTGCCGAACGGCTGTTCCAGCGTGTCGCCCAGGAATACTCGAGCAACATTCACGCCGCTGATGTGATCAACACAACGGACGCCTCGCACATCATTACGTGGAAGCGGAACGGCTGGCTGGCGCCTTTCGTGTCTGAAGACATGACGCGGCATTTCCTGCCGGCCTATCGCGATCCCGACGGCATGTCTGCCACCTCGCGGATCTATCTGTCCTCGATCGCCTACAATACAAACCTGGTAAAGCCCGAGGACGCGCCGAAGAGCTTTGCGGACCTGCTCGACCCGAAATGGGCGGGCAAGCTCGTCAAGGGCCATCCGGCCTATAGCGGCACCATCATGACCGCGACCTTCCAACTGGTCCGTGAGCTGGGCTGGGACTACTTCGAGAAACTGTCGAAGCAGCGCGTGATGCAGGTGCAGTCCTCGACCGATCCACCGAAAAAGCTGTCGCTGGGCGAACGCGCCGTGATGGCCGACGGTAACGAATATGGCGTGGTGCTGCTGAAGGAGGCCGGCCAGCCGGTCGAGCCGGTGTATCCGACCGAAGGATTGCCGACGATCTCCGGACCGACTGCGATCTTCCTGAGCGCACCGCATCCCAATGCTGCGCGGCTGTTTCAGGCATGGCTGCACACGCGGGAGACACAACAGTTCTTCACCGACTTCACCGCGCAATATTCGGCGCATGCGGAGGTCATCTCGAAACCCGGACGGCGCAAGCTTTCCGACCTCAAACTGATGAAGGAAGATCCTGCGGGCGTGGAGGCGATGGCTGAAGAGATCAAGACGCGCTATGCGAAGCTGTTCAAGGTTTAAACATGGTCATCACCCATCTGCGTCATTCCGGGATGCACCTCTTGGTGCAGGCCCGGAATCCATACTCCCTGCAGGGGTTATGGATTCCGGGCTCGCTCGCTTTGCTCGCGCCCCGGAATGACGAAAGTTTGTAAATGACCATCACCACCACCATCGCCACTAAGCCGCGGATCGACTGGACCAAGCCGGTGCTGTGGCTGTTCGCGGCGTTTCTGATCGTGCTGATCGTGCTGCCGATGACCTGGCTTGCGGTCTACAGCGTCACCGACAAGGCCGGTCATGTCACGCTGCAAAACTTCGTCACGCTGTTTACCGATCCGGACTTCCTCGATCCACTGCTGACCACCGCCATCATCGCGGTCTGTTCCGCCACGATCTGCTGCACCGTCGCAGCCCCGATGGGATGGCTGGTGTCGCGCACCGATATGCCTGGGCGGCAATTCATCCGCGCATTGGTCACCGCCTCGTTCGTGACGCCGCCGTTTCTCGGCGCAGTCGCCTGGGAACTGCTGGCGGCGCCCAACAGCGGTCTGTTGAATCAGTTGTTTCGATTCCTGACCGGCGCAGAAGCCGACGATCATCTGTTCAACATCTATTCGATGACCGGGATCATCTTCGTGATCTCCTGCTACACGTTTCCTTTCATATTCGTGCTGGTGGCCAATGCACTCGATACCATGCCGGGCGAATTGGAGGACGCTTCCGCCATTCTCGGCGGCAAGGCCTGGACCACGGCGCGGCGGATCACGATTCCGCTGGCGATGCCGGCGCTGGTGGCTGGCGCCCTGATCGCATTTCTGCAGGCGATGACCTTGTTCGGCTCGCCCGCGATCCTGGCGCTGCCCGCCGGCTTCCACACCATGACCACGAAAATCTGGAGCCTGTTTCAATATCCGCCGAAGCTTGAACTGGCGGCAGCCGCGGCGGTGCCGCTGCTGCTGCTGACCATCCTGCTGCTGCAGGCGCAGAAATTCATCCTGGGGAGGCGCAGCTATTCGGTCGTCGGCGGCAAATATGGCGCGCCGCGCCGTATCGAGATGCAAAAGTTGCGCTGGCCGGCACTGGGTTTTTGCCTGCTGGTGCTGCTGTGTCCCGTGTTCCTGCCCTATCTGGCGCTGCTCAACGCGGCGTTCTCGCCGAACGCGACGACGCTGGTGACGCCATCGACCTTCACGCTGCACAACATCGTCTTCGTGTTTACCGAATTGTCCTCAACGCAGCTCGCCATCAAGAACACCGTGATCCTGGGCACCGCGACCGCGACTATCGGCACCATTCTGGCGCTGGTGATCGCGTACGTCACGACCCGCAAGGTGATCGCGGGCTGGCGCGTGCTCGGCTTCCTCGCCACCGCGCCGGTCGCCGTGCCCGGCATCGTGCTCGGCGTCGGATTGTTCTTGAGCTATACGCGTCCGCCCTTCGTGCTCTATGGCACCTTGTGGATCCTGTTGATCGCATTCCTGACCATCAATCTGCCGTCGGCCTATCAGCAATTGCAGGCTGCCTTCACCACCATCCATCCGGAACTCGAAGACGCCAGCCGCATTCTCGGCGCCACGCGGCTGCAATCCCTGATCCAGATCACCGCGCCGCTGTTGCGCACCGGCGTGATCGCGACCTGGTGCTTCATCTTCATCGGCGTGATGCGCGAATTATCCGCGGCGATCGTGCTGTTCACCTCGCAGACCAAGGTGATCTCGGTGCTGATTTATGACCTCAACGAAAGCGGCGATCTCGCCGCGATCGCGGTGCTGGGCATCTCGATGCTGATCATCACCTTTTCCGTGGTGCTCGCCGTCAACCAGATCCCGATGTTCGGCGCCGGCAACAGCAATACCCGCGCGCGTTAGCGCTCGCCCCCGTAAGCCTCGACCTCGTCGCATTCGACCCTATATAAAGGCCGCGGCAGGCTCCGCCGCGACCGAACGAGGATCGAGTGACACAAACAACCCACAAGACGCCATTGGCCCCCGTCGCCCCGCGCCGGCCGCATTCCTTCACCACCCACGGCATCACGGTGACCGACGACTATGCCTGGCTGAAGGATGAGAATTGGCAGGAGGTGCTGCGCGACCCCTCGATCCTCGATGGCGATATCCGCAAATACCTCGAAGCCGAGAACGACTATACCGACGGCCTGCTCGGCCACACCGCCGGCTTGCAAAAGACCCTGATTACGGAGATGCGCGGACGGATCAAGGAAGATGATTCCAGCGTGCCTTCCCCGGATGGGGCCTATGCTTATTTTCGCAAATTCCGCGAGGGCGGCCAGCACGAATTGTTCAGCCGCATGCCGCGCGACGGCGGCGCGACCGAGATCATTCTCGACGGTGACGAACTCGCCGCTGACGAGGAATATTTCAAGTTCGGCGGCGCGCGACATTCCCCGGACCACAGGCTCGAAGCCTGGAGCGCCGACATCAAGGGCTCGGAATATTTCTCGATCCGGGTACGCAACTGGGCCGACGGCAAGGACCACGACGACCTGGTCGAGGAGACCGACGGCGGCGTGGTCTGGAGCATCGACTGCAGAAATTTCTTCTATGTCAAGCTCGACGATAACCATCGTCCGATGCAGGTCTGGCGGCATCGCCTCGGCACGAAGCAGGACGACGATGTGCTGGTTTACGAGGAACGGGATTCCGGCTGGTTCACCCATCTGCATGAAAGCTCCAGCGGCCGCTTCTGCGTGATCGCGGGCGGCGACCACGAGACCTCGGAGCAGCGCCTGATCGACCTTGCCAATCCCGAGACGCCGCCACGCCTGATCGCGACACGCCAGGAAGGCGTGCAATATTCGGTCAACGACCACGGCGATGAACTGTTCATCCTGACCAATGCCGACGGCGCCATCGACTTCAAGGTGATGACCGCGCCGCTCAACGCACCCGCCCGAGCAAACTGGCGCGATTTTATTTCCTATCGTGAGGGCATTTATGTGCTCGATGTCGAACTCTATGCCGGCCACATGGTGCGGCTGGAGCGCGCCAACGCGCTGCCTGCCATCATCATCCGCGATCTCGCGACCGGCGACGAACACGCCATCGCCTTTGACGAGGCGGCCTATTCGCTGGACACCATGGGCAGCTATGAATTCGACACCACCAATCTGCGCTTTTCCTATTCGTCGATGACGACGCCGTCGGAAGTCTATGATTACGACATGGCGAAGCGGACACGCATATTGCGCAAGCGTCAGGAGATTCCATCCGGCCATAACCCGGCCGATTACGTCACCACCCGCATCATGGCGGCCTCGCATGACGGCGCACAGGTGCCGGTATCGATCCTGCACGCTAAGGACCTCAAGCGTGACGGCAGCGCGCCGCTGTTGCTGTACGGCTACGGCTCTTACGGCATGGCGATGCCGGCATCGTTCTCCGCCAACCGGCTGTCGCTGGTCGATCGTGGTTTTATTTATGCCATCGCGCATATCCGCGGCGGTTCGGACAAGGGTTGGGGCTGGTATCTCGACGGCAAGCGCAAGAAGAAGACCAACAGCTTTGACGATTTCGCCGCCGCCGGCCGCGCGCTGATCGACGCCAAATACACCAGCACAAAGCGGATCGTCGGCCATGGCGGCAGCGCCGGCGGCATGCTGATGGGCGCGATCGCCAATCGCGCCGGCGAATTGTTCGCCGGCGTCGTCGCCGAAGTGCCGTTCGTCGACGTGCTCAACACCATGCTCGACGACAGCCTGCCGCTGACGCCGCCAGAATGGCCGGAATGGGGCAACCCGATCGAAAGCGCCGAAGATTTCCGCACCATCCTGTCCTATTCGCCCTACGACAATGTCGCGGCGAAAGACTATCCGGCGATCCTGGCGATGGGCGGGCTGACCGATCCGCGCGTGACCTATTGGGAGCCGGCGAAATGGATCGCGCGGCTGCGCGCCACCATGACATCAGGCGGCCCGGTCTTGTTGCGCACCAATATGGGCGCCGGCCACGGCGGCGCCTCCGGCCGCTTCAACCGGCTCGACGAAATCGCGATCGCCTACGCGTTCGCGCTGTGGGCGGTGGGATTGGCGGAGAAGGGCGAGGTGTGAGCTGACTCGTCGTGCCCGGGCTTGTTCCGGGCATCCACGTCTTGACTGAACTCCGGCAAGAGAAGACGTGGATGGCCGGAACAAGTCCACGGCTGTCCGGCTCGATTTTTGCTGTGCAAGGTGCACGGCATTGATTCTAATGGTGTCCAGAGTTTTGCGACTCAACTGGACATGAAAAGGATCAGCGCCGTGCCGCATACGAATACTGTTTTCCGCGACGTTTTGAAACTGG
>JBDTKZ010000073.1:0-12708 GCA_039935075.1 Bradyrhizobium sp. | reverse complement strand
ATGCCGGATGGAATAGACCGCGCTGAACCCCCAAGCCAGATCGCTTGTGAGCGGTCGCTTTGGCACCAAAGTCGCCTTCTCAAGCTCGCCGCGCTGCTCTATCTTGCTGCCAAATAGCTGGAGGAAGTCATGAGAGCGATGTTGGGCAGGCTGACCGGGACGCTGGTGGCGCTGGTGCTGAGTTTGGGGCTGGGTTCAGGCATAGCCGCCGCGCAAACCAAGATCACGATCGCGGTCGGGGGCGGCGCCTGCCTGTGTTATCTGCCGACCGTGCTGGCCAAGCAACTCGGTGAGTTCGACAAAGCGGGGCTGTCGGTGGAACTGGTCGACCTGAAGGGCGGCTCGGACGCGCTCAAGGCGGTGCTTGGCGGCAGTGCCGACGTGGTATCGGGCTATTTCGACCATTGCGTCAATCTCGCGGCCAAGAAGCAGGAGCTGCTGGCCTTCGTGGTGTACGACCGCTATCCCGGTTTGGTGCTGGTGGTAGCGCCGTCTCACAATGGCGAGATCAAGTCGATCAAGGATCTGGCCGGCAAGAAAGTCGGCGTCAGCGCGCCGGGTTCCTCGACCGATTTCTTCCTGAAGTATCTCTTGAAGAAGAACGGCCTCGATCCGACCAGCGCCGCGGTGATCGGCGTCGGGCTCGGCGCGACCGCGGTCGCGGCGATGGAACAGGGCCAGATCGATGCGGCCGTGATGCTCGATCCGTCGGTCACGGTGCTGCAGGGCGGCCATCCCGACCTGCGCATCCTGGCCGATACCCGCACGCAAAAGGATACGATCGCCATATTCGGCGGCGAATATCCGGGTGGCGCGCTCTACAGCACCAATGCGTGGGTCGCTTCGCACGACAAGGAAGTGCAGGGCCTCACCAACGCCATCCTGAACACGCTGGCTTGGATCCACTCGCATTCACCGCAGGAAGTGATGGACAAGATGCCGGCCGAAATGGTCGGCAAGAACAAGGAGCTTTATCTGGCCGCGCTGAAGAACACCATCCCGATGTATTCGGAAACCGGCAAGATGGATCCGAAAGGCGCGGACGCGGTGCTCGCGGTGTTCAGCGAAAGCTCGCCTGATGTCGCCAAGGCCAATATCGACGTCACCAAGACCTACACCAATAAATTCGTCGAGCAGGCCAGGAAGACCACGGGGACGAATGCCAAATAACGCGTTTCGATGACGTCCCCGGTCTTTCATCGCGTCACCACGCTTGATTTGCGCGTGCAGCCGCGGCCGTGGCCGTTCGCGCTGGCGCGGCGCGCCGAGATCGAGGCGCATTTTGCAGAAGAACAGCGCAAGACGCCGGAGCTGTGGAACGGCCGCGTGCTGGTCGGACACACGCCGGCCTTCGACGGCGACCGTTTCAGCGCCGACTATTTCGAGACCGATTTTGCCAGCTTCCTGGCGTGGCGGGACTGGGGTTTTCCGGACCAGGACGTCTTCAACGGTTTTGGGATGGGGGCGCTGTTGAGCAATGACGGCGCGTTCGCGCTCGGCGAGATGGGCCATCACACTTCGAATGCGGGGCGGATCTATTTTCCGTCGGGTACGCCTGATCTCGACGACGTCAGGGGCGATACGCTCGATATCGCGGGCAGCGTGGCCCGCGAGGTCGAAGAGGAAACCGGCCTGATACCGGCCGATTACGTCGCCGAGCCGCATTGGGATTGTGTCTTCACGGGTGTCGCGATGGCGATGATGCGGATCTTGCGCGTCGACATGTCGGGCGAAGCGCTGCGTACGCGCATCGAAGCCAATCTTGCGCGCGAGGCGCAACCCGAACTATCCAGGATCCATCTGGTGCGCGGGATCGGCGATCTCACCCCGGCGATGCCGCGCTTTGTCACCGCGTATCTCGAGCGGCAATTCGGTGTCCAACTCGCGCCGTCATTCCGGGGCGATGCGTAGCATCGAGCCCGGAATCTCGAGATTCCCCGATGTGCAGTGCACATCTGAGGTTCACGCCAAAGAGGCGTGCCCCGGAAAGACGTACTGGCTGGCGAACCGAGCGGTTTTGCGCTTGCATATCGTTTTGGTTACGCTCGAAACCGAAGCGTAAGTAGCAGAGAGTAGCCTGTCATGAGCAAGAAGCCGGTCACCAATCCCTCGCTCTCGCTGGCGGCTCAGTTGAAGCCGTTGGTGGCGCCGTTTCGCGTCGACGGCAGCACTGAATTCCATCTGAGGTCGCATCAGACCGCCGAGAAGGGTGGGCTCGACAAGGAGAAGGGCGAGAAGATCATCGCGGCCAATCGCAAGCGGCTCAATGATCTGCAGGAAAAGCTCTATGCGCAGGACCGCTGGTCGCTGTTGCTGATTTTCCAGGGCATGGATGCGGCCGGCAAGGACAGCGCCATCAAAAGCGTGTTCGATGGCGTCAACCCGCAGGGCTGCCAGGTCTCCTCGTTCAAGCAACCGTCGGCCCGCGAACTCGACCACGATTTCATGTGGCGCAGCGCGCTGGCGCTGCCGGAGCGCGGTCACATCGGCATCTTCAACCGCTCTTATTATGAGGAATGCCTGGTGGTGCGGGTGCATCCAGAAATCCTCGCCAGGGAAAAGCTGCCCTCAAAACTGGTCACCAAGAATATCTGGCGCGAGCGGTTCGAGGATATCTCCGCGTTCGAGCGCTATCTCGCGCGCAACGGCACGATGGTGCTGAAATTCTTCCTCAACGTCTCGAAGGAAGAGCAGCGCGAAAGGTTTCTCGACCGCCTCGATCAGCCCGCCAAGAACTGGAAGTTCTCGATGGCCGATGTCACCGAGCGCGCGATGTGGAACAAATACCAGGCGGCCTATCAGGAAATGGTCCGGCACACCTCGAGCCACATGGCGCCCTGGTACGTGGTGCCGGCCGACCACAAATGGTTCGCGCGGGTGGTGATCGGCTCCGCCATCGTCAGCGCGCTCGACGGGCTTGATCTGAAATTCCCGAAGGTCGATCCTGCCTCGCTGGAAGAATTCAAGCAGGTCCGCAAGGCGCTGGAGAACGAGGACAAGCAGCCGGCGGTGGTGAAGAAGGTGGTGGCGAAGGATGGAGCAAAGTCGTAGGGGGGGCCGTCCCATCCACGCCGTCATACTCCGCCACCGGGTCTCGCCCTTGGCGAGCCCGATGACAGGCTCCGGCGGAGTATCCAGTACGCCGTGACCTTCCAGTTAATCACGGATGCCCTGGAATACTGGATCATCCGCTTTCGCGGATGATGACGCCAGGTCGGGAGCGCCCCATTAGGTCAGCCTCTCTGACCATCCGCTGACCATCTTTTGGCATTGCAGTCCGGCTTATTTCTCGTCTAGAACGAGCGCGGACCGCTTCGCTGGCAACAAACCGTCAATGGTTTTGGCCGAAGATGCGGTTTCCACAGGGTCTGGCAATGCTGATTCGCGGCGAAAAGTACGGAGTTCGGGGTGAGACGGCCAAGGCTGTCGGCGCCCGCGCGATTCCGGCTGCGTCCGTGCCCACCCTGATTATTGGCGGGCTTCTGCTTCTTATCGGCCCCTGAGGGCCGTCTGGGCGGTTTGCGCCTGGGCACTCAGGGGTTACGCGAGATCGAAGAACCCCTCACGCGCTCGAACAGGCAGCGCACCAGCCACAAGGAAGTCTCCAATGACCAATGTCACCAAGTCCGACAAGGACCGCGTCATCATATTTGACACCACGTTGCGCGACGGCGAGCAATGCCCGGGCGCCACCATGACGTTCGAGGAAAAGATCGAGATCGCCGAGATGCTCGACGATATGGGCGTCGATGTCATCGAGGCCGGTTTCCCCATCACCTCGGAAGGTGACTTCCAGGCCGTCAGCGAGATTGCCCGCCGCTCGAAGAATTCAGTGATCGCAGGGCTATCGCGCGCCAATCCAAAGGACATCGATCGCTGCGCCGAAGCGGTGAAATTCGCCCGCCGCGGCCGCGTCCATACCGTGATCGCGACCTCGCCGCTGCACATGCGCGTCAAGCTGAACATGACGCCCGAGCAGGTGATGGAGCTCTCGATCGCCAACGTCACCCGCGCGCGCAACCAGATCGACGACGTCGAATGGTCGGCCGAAGACGCCACCCGCAGCGAGATGGACTACCTCTGCCGCATCGTCGAGGCCGTGATCAAGGCCGGTGCCACCACGGTCAATCTTCCCGATACCGTCGGCTACACCACGCCGGAGGAGTACACCCGCTTCATGCGCACGCTGATCGAGCGGGTGCCGAATTCCGACAAGACGGTATTCTCGGTGCATTGCCATAACGATCTCGGCATGGCGGTGGCGAATTCGCTGGCCGGCATCGCCGGCGGCGCGCGGCAGATCGAATGCACCGTCAACGGCATCGGCGAGCGGGCAGGCAACGCCGCGCTGGAAGAAGTCGTGATGGCGATCAATATCCGCAACGACGTGTTTCCGTGGTGGAACCAGATCGACACCACCATGCTGACGCGGGCCTCGAAGCTGGTGTCGGCGGCGACCTCGTTCCCGGTGCAGTACAACAAGGCCATCGTCGGCCGCAACGCGTTCGCGCATGAAAGCGGCATCCATCAGGACGGCGTGCTGAAGGACGCCTCGACCTACGAAATCATGCGTCCCGAAATGATAGGCCTGAAGAAGTCGTCGCTGGTGCTCGGCAAGCATTCCGGACGTCATGCTTTCGTGCACAAGCTGGAGGAGATGGGCTACAAGCTCGGCGCCAACCAGCTGGAAGACGCGTTCGTGCGGATGAAGGCGCTGGCGGACCGCAAGAAGGATATCTATGACGAGGATATCGAGGCGCTGGTCGATCAGGAGATCGCAGCGGCGCATGACCGCATCAAGCTGACCTCGCTGACGGTGATCGCGGGCACCCACGGGCCGCAGCGCGCCACCATGAAGCTCGACGTCGACGGCCAGATCAAGATCGAGGAAGCCGAAGGCAACGGCCCGGTCGATGCGGTGTTCAACTGCATCAAGGCGCTGGTGCCGCACGAGGCCAAGCTCGAGCTGTACCAGGTCCACGCCGTGACCGAAGGCACCGACGCGCAAGCCGAGGTGTCGGTGCGGCTCGCCCATGAAGGCCGCTCGATGACCTCGAAGGCCTCCGATCCGGATACGCTGGTGGCTTCGGCAAAAGCCTATCTCGGCGCGCTCAACAAGATTGTGATGAAGCACCAGCGCGACGTGCCGGCGCAAGCAGCGAGCTGAACGCTAATAATCGTAAGCGAACGCGGCGCCGTTGGCGCCGCGTTTTGCGTTGACGTTCAGCAATCGTAGCCCGGATGAGCTTTTGCGACATCCGGGTTCGTCACGCTCGGTGCCCCCGCATATCGCAAGAGCTCATGCGGGCTACCGGTTATCCACCGGCCTCGTTCGCGCCCCAGCGAAAAAACGACTTCGTCTCGCTTTCTTCGGCCTGCAGCTTGGCGCGCACCCGCATCAGATCTTTCCAGCCGATATACCCGATCAGGCGGCGATCCTCGCGGGAAATCACCGGCAGATGGGCGACATTCACCAGCGAGAGACGGTCGGCCAGACCGGCCAGATATTCGTCCGGATAGGCGAACGTCATTTTGCCGCCCGCGAGCAACTCGCGGAGCGTCGTCTTGCGGTGCTTTCCCGCCCGCCGCCAGCGCAGCACCGAGGGCGGATCGATGATCCCAAGCACATGCTGGCTATCATCCACCACCGGGAAGCTCGGGTGATTGGTCCGCGGGTTGGTGAGGAACGCGGCGGCGCTGTGCAGCGTCATGGTGGCCGGCACGGTCTCTACTTCTGTTGTCATGACTTCGCGTACCCGGGTCAGGGCAAACGGATCGATGCGATATTCCCGCACCAGATGGTGGCCGCGCCGCGCCACCTTTTCGGTCAGGATCGAGCGCTTCATCAGCAGCACCGTCACGGCATGGGCCGCGCCGCAGGCGGCGATCAGCGGCAACAGCACATGGGTGTTGCCGGTCAGTTCGACGGCGAAGAACGTGGCCGTCAGCGGCGAGCGCATCGTGCCGCCCATGGTCGCGGCCATGGCCAACAGCGCCCAGAAGCCCGGGCTGGCGGGCGGCAGATAGCCGCCGAGCACGGTCCCCATCGCGCCGCCCATGATCAGCAGCGGCGCCAGCACGCCGCCTGACGTGCCGGAGCCGAGTGCGACCGACCAGATGATCGCCTTGACGACAAGCAACAACAGCGCGGCTTTCGGCACGACGTCGCCCTGGAGCATTCCCGAAATATTGTCATAACCGACACTGAGGGCGTGCGGGTCGATCAGGCCGCCGATGCCGACCACCAGGCCGCCGATCAACGGCCACCACATCCAGTGGATCGGAAGCTTGAGAAACAGGTCTTCGCAGCCGTAGACCAGCTGCGTCAAGACGCCGGACAACAGCCCGGCCAGGATTCCGACCAGCACCCACGCGCCGAGCTGAAGCGCCGAGATCTCGATAGTCCCGGTGAACGGAAACAGCGGCACCGGCATATGAAGCATGCTGCGCTCCACCATGGCGACCACGGCGGCGACGGTGACGGGGATGAAGCTGCGTGGCGTCCATTCGAACAGCAATAGTTCGACCGCGAGCATGATGGCGGCGATCGGGGTTCCGAACACTGTGGTCATGCCGGCCGCCGCACCGGCCACCAGCAAGGTCTTGCGCTCGTTGTCGCTGACCGGAAGCATCTGCGCGATCAGCGAGCCGATCGCGCCGCCGGTCATGATGATCGGTCCCTCCGCGCCGAACGGGCCGCCGGTGCCGATGACGATCGCCGACGAAAGCGGCTTCAGGATCGCCACCTTGGCATCAAGCCGGGAGCGGCCGAGCAGGATCGCCTCGATCGCTTCAGGAATGCCGTGACCCCGGATCTTCTCGCTGCCGAAGCGCGCCATCAGGCCGATGATGAGCGAGCCGACCACCGGGACGCCCACGGCCCAGAGACCGAGCGGCGAATCCTGCAACCTGACCTCGGCGAAGCTGAAGCGGCCGAAATACGCGACGTTGGTGGCAAGCTTGATTAGCTGCAGCAGTCCGACGCCGGCAATCACCCCCGCGGTCGCCACGATCACGGCAATGCCCGCGATCACCAGAACACGCGGATTGGTTGTAAAATCACCGAGATGATGACTGATTTTGGCGGGAATCTTCGATTTGGCCGACAGGACGCTCATGGTGGTGTTGCTGACTCGAAAATGGAGGAAAATTGATGTTTGTCCTTTTATATCGCACTGCGATATAATCAAGGCCAGTCACCGAATTGAATGGCAGTCATGAAAAAGCACGAAAAGGCCTCTGGCCCGGGCCGAAAACGGCTTCCGACGCAGGCCGATTATGAGGCGCTGTCCGAGTTCCGCTACCAGATCCGCTGTTTCCTGGAATTCAGCCAGAATGCCGCCAAGGCCGTCGGGCTGGTGCCACGGCAGCACCAGGCGCTGCTGGCGATCCGGGGCTATCCGGGCGGCGCGCCGGTCGCGATCGGCAGTCTTGCCGAACGGTTACGCATCAAGCACCACACCGCCGTGGGACTGATCGATCGCCTCGCGGCGGCGGGGCTGGTGAAGCGCGTCGTCGATCCGGCCGATCAGCGGCGCGTCTTGCTGAAGCTGACTAAACGGTCGGAGAAATATCTGGCCGATTTGTCCGCGGCGCATCTGGGCGAGCTGTCGCGAATCGAGCCGTTGCTGTTGCAGATATTCTCGCGAAATTCGCAAGCCGCGCGACCGGCCCGGCGAGGCCGCGCGGACGCCGCGTCGGTTTTGGAGCAATAGATCAGCGAGCACCACGCGTTGCGCTTTTCAAAGATGCCTGCAACATGTAACCGTGACCTTCTCCTTTTTGGCGGAGCGTGTTAGACAGGTTCCGTGACACGTTCGCTCATCTTCTCCCGGCTGCTCGCAATCTTCCTGATCGCGGGTCTCATCACGGCGCCGCTCTCCGCGGTCGCGGCGATGAGTGCCATGACGACGTCGATGAGCATGCAGGGCGACATGCCCTGTTGCCCGGAGAAGTCGTCTTCCCCGGAGAAGTCTTCCCCGGAAAAATCATCGCCGGTTGATTGCGACAAATGCGTGCTGATGGCGGCCTGCATGACCAAGACGTTCGTCGCCCATCCGGCTGATGTTCTTGCGCCGTTGTTCGCGTCCAAAATACCGACGCTCATCCCTGCCAGCGATCCGGAAACGGATGGTCTCGGCTACTCCCCGCCACCTCGTCCTCCTCGATATCAGGTCCTGTCAGCGTAACCACGCCGATCATGCAGCCGCGTCGTCATTGACGCGGTCAAGACGCATGCCGCTTTGCGGTTGACCAGCAATTGAGGAATATCAACATGAACAAGTTCGCAAGCTTGCGCGCCGTCAAGGCGGCGCTGATTGGCGTTGCCGTGACCGGCTTCGCTACCGTTTCTCGTGCCGAGGTGAAAGACTACGAGTTTCAACTCGTCGATCCATCCGTTCAGGTAGGGCCCGACCGGACGATCGCGGTCAAGCTCGTCAACAAGAGCACGGGAAAGCCCGTTGCCGATGCCGTCATTTTCGCGACGCGCCTCGATATGGCGCCCGACGGCATGCAGGAGATGGCAACCAGGATCGCACCGATATCAGGTGGAGAGCCCGGCATCTACCGCTTCAAAGCCAACGTCTCCATGGCGGGTCATTGGCAATTGTCGCTCGGGGCGAAAGTCCAGGGTGAGACCGGTACGGTCGAAAGCAAACTCACGATCCAGGCCAACAAGTGAAGCCGGTCATCGCAGGTGCCGGCGCCGCTGCCATTCTGGCAGCGGCGGTTGGCGGCTTTGTCGTCGGCCATGACGGCTTGCGGCTGGCTGACATCAAACATATCGAAGCCATCACATCGGTCGCCGCGCAAAACGGCGAGGGTGTCATCTATTATCAGGATCCGGACGGAAAACCGGCCTATTCGCTGACGCCGAAGAAGGCAACCGATGGCCGGGATTACCGTGCCGTTCCGGCCGGCGCCGACCTGAATTTCGACGAGCCGGCGACCGCGGCGGCGCAGCCGACGACAATGTCACCGGCCGCGGATCGCAAGATCAAATACTACCGCAATCCGATGGGGCTGTCCGACACCTCACCCATGCCCAAGAAGGACAACATGGGCATGGACTACATCCCGGTCTATCAGGGCGACGACAGCGACGACGGCTCCGTCAAGCTATCGCCGGGGAAGATTCAGCGAACCGGTGTCAAATCGGAGCCGGCCGCCAAACGCGTCCTGCGCACCATCATTCGCGCGCCGGGCTCCATCGCACTCGATGAGCGACGTATTTCGGTCATCACCATGCGCTCCGAAAGCTTCGTACAGAAGGTCGCCAACGTGACGGTGGGGACCCACGTCGTCAAAGGCCAGCCTTTGATGGAAATCTACAGTCCCGCGATCTCCTCGGCGTCGGCGGAATATGTCTCGACAGTTGGTTCGGCGACCACAGCCCGCAACCCGTCCTACGGTAGCGGCTCGCGGCAGCGATTGATCAATCTCGACGTCCCGGACGCGGTTATTTCCGCCATGGAAAAGAGTCATACCGTACCGCTCGCGATGGAATGGACCTCGCCGCGCGACGGCGTCGTTCTTGAGCGCAACGCCGTCGAAGGCATGCGGGCGCAACCGGGCGAGGTGTTGTTCCGGATCGCCGATCATTCCGTGGTATGGGCGCTGGTCGATGTCGCCGAACGCGATCTTGGCGCGCTGACCGAGGGGCAAGACGTCACCGTGCGGGCCCGAAGCTTTCCGGGGCGCATCTTCGCCGGGAAAATCAGCGTGATCTATCCCGAGATCAATAAAGACACGCGGACGGCACGCATCCGCATCGATTTGTCCAATGCGGACTATGCCTTGCTGCACGGAATGTATGTCGACGCAGAAATCAATACCGGGAGTTCCGACGCTGTTCTGACCGTTCCCGATAATGCCGTGATGGACACCGGCAGTCGCCAGGCCGTCTTCATCGACAAAGGGGACGGTCGCTTTGAGCCCCGCGAGGTCAAGATCGGCAATCGCGGTGATGGTTATGTCGAAATTCGCGCAGGCGTCGCGGAGGGCGAGCGCGTCGTTGTCGCCGCCAACTTCCTGATCGATGCGGAAAGCAATCTGAACGCCGCGCTGAAGGGCTTTTCCGACGCGAAAGGTCAGCCATGATCGCCCGCCTTATCGCATGGTCCGCGCGCAATCTGCTGCTGGTGTTTTTTGGTACAGGTTTTGCGACCGCCGCCGGCTTGTATGCTTTTTTGCATCTGCCGCTGGATGCCATTCCGGACCTCTCCGATACCCAGGTCATCGTCTATACCGAATATTCCGGGCAGGCTCCGCAGGTGATTGAGGATCAGGTCACCTATCCGCTAACCACAGCGATGTTGACCGTGCCGCGCTCGAAAGTGGTGCGGGGGTTTTCATTTTTCGGCGTCTCGTTCGTGTATGTGATTTTCGAGGACGGCACAGACATCTATTGGGCGCGTTCGCGCGTGCTTGAATCCCTCAATAGCGTCGCCTCACGGCTGCCCGCGGGCGTGGCGCCGACGATAGGTCCGGATGCGACCGGCGTTGGCTGGGTCTACCAATATGCTGTCATGTCGAAGGAACTGAACCTTTCGGACACCCGCACCATACAGGACTGGAATCTCAAATTTGCGCTCGCCAGGGCCGAGGGCGTGGCTGAAGTCGCCAGCGTCGGCGGATTCGTTCGTCAGTACAATGTCATCCTCGATCCGCAGCGGATGCGCGATCTCGGCATCTCCATGCAGAAGACGCGCGATGCGATCCGCGCCAGCAATGCCGATGTCGGAGGCCGCACGGTCGAATTGTCCGAGTTCGAATATGTCATTCGCGGCAAGGGTTACCTTAAAAGCATCAACGATCTCGGCAATATCGTCCTGAAAACCAGCAACGGCACCCCGGTCCTGCTTCGCGATGTCGCGCGCGTCGAGATCGGCCCCGACCAGCGCCGCGGCATCACCGAACTGAACGGGGAGGGCGAGGTCGCCGGCGGCATCGTTCTGCAACGCTTTGGCGTCAATGCGCTCGATGTCATCCGGAACGTCAAGAAACGGATTGCCGAGATCGCCAGCAGCCTGCCGCCCTCCGTCAAAATCGTTCCGGTCTACGACCGTTCCAATCTCATCAACGCGGCGATCGAGACGCTCAAGCATACGCTGCTCGAGGAGAGTGCCGTGGTGGCGCTGGTCTGCATCGTGTTTCTTCTTCACTTCCGCAGCGCGTTGGTGGCAATCCTGATGCTGCCGGTCGGCGTGTTGATGGCGTTCGGCGCGATGAGATTGTTGGGTCTTGGCTCCAACATCATGAGCCTTGGCGGTATCGCCATCGCGATCGGTGCGATGATCGATGCCGCCATCGTCATGATCGAGAATGCTCACAAACATCTGGAACGCGCCGAGCCCGGGCGCTCACGTGTGGATATTCTGATCGAAGCGGCCGCGCAGGTGGGCCCCGCATTGTTCTTCAGCCTGCTCGTCATCACCGTATCGTTCATGCCGATCTTCACCCTGGAGTCGCAGGAAGGAAGACTGTTCAGTCCGCTCGCCTTCACCAAGACCTTCGCGATGGCGGCGGCGGCGATCCTGTCCGTGACGCTGGTCCCCGCCTTGATGATCGTCTTCGTGCGCGGGAAAATCATTCCTGAACACAAGAACCCGATCAACCGCTTCCTGATCTGGATCTATCGGCCCGTGATCAAAGCCGTCATGCGCGCCAAAACCCTCGTCATCCTGTTGGCGCTGGTGCTGCTTGGCGTGACGGTCTGGCCTGCGCGCCAGCTCGGCACCGAATTCATGCCAAACCTCAACGAAGGCACGCTGCTCTACATGCCGACGACCTTGCCCGGGATATCGGTCACCAAGTCAGGTGAACTGCTGCAAACCGAGGACAGGATTATCCGGTCGTTTCCAGAGGTGGCATCCGTCTATGGCAAGGCGGGACGCGCGGAGACCGCGACCGATCCCGCGCCCCCCGAGATGGTGGAGACCATTATCAATCTGAAGCCCAAGGAAGAATGGCGCAAAGGGGTGACGCTTGACAGCCTCACCGCGGAAATGGATCGCGCCCTGCAGTTCCCCGGCGTTTCCAACGCCTGGACCCAACCGATCAAGGCCCGCATCGATATGCTCTCGACCGGCATTCGTACCCCCGTCGGCGTCAAGGTCATCGGCACCGACCTTACCGAGATCGACACTCTCGCCAGGCAAATCGAAAAGGTTTTGAAGGCGGTCCCGGGAACCTCATCGGCTTATGCGGAGCGCGGCATCGGCGGCTATTATCTCGATGTTGTTCCCGATCGCGAAGCGCTCGCCCGCTACGGTCTCATGGTTCAGGACGTTCAGGATGTCGTTGCCACCGCTATGGGTGGGCAAACCGTGACAACCACCGTCGAAGGCCGTCAGCGCTTTTCGGTCAATATGCGCTACCCGCGCGACTTACGCAGCGATCCCGAGACCATCAGCCATAATGTTCTCGTGCAGATGCCGGCCGGCGGTGCCGTACCGCTCGGCGAAGTCGCCAAGGTATCGCTGTCGCGCGGACCGACCACGATCCGCACCGAGAACGGCCAGCTCGCCAGCTATATCTATGTCGATATCCGTGACCGCGACCTCGGCGGCTATGTTGATGACGCCAGGAAGGCGGTGCAGGCGAGCATACCATTTCCACCGGGCGCCTATGTGATCTGGAGCGGCCAGTATGAGTATCTTGAACGCGCGACGGCCCGTCTGAAGTTGGTGGTGCCCATCACGCTCT
>JBDTKZ010000072.1:0-52765 GCA_039935075.1 Bradyrhizobium sp. | reverse complement strand
CAGAAAGAGGACGAGGTGCATCAATGATTCAGATGCAGACCAACCTCGACGTGGCCGATAATTCAGGCGCACGCCGTGTCATGTGCATCAAGGTGCTTGGGGGCTCCAAGCGCCGCTATGCCACCGTGGGCGACGTTATCGTTGTGTCGATCAAGGACGCGATCCCCCGCGGCAAGGTCAAGAAGGGCGACGTGATGAAGGCCGTCGTGGTCCGGGTCCGCAAGGACATCCGCCGCGCCGACGGCTCGGTCATCCGCTTCGACCGCAACGCCGCCGTGCTGATCAACAATCAGTCGGAGCCGGTCGGCACCCGTATCTTCGGGCCGGTGCCGCGCGAACTGCGCGCCAAGAACCACATGAAGATCATTTCACTTGCGCCGGAGGTGCTGTGATGGCTGCCAAGATCCGCAAGGGTGACAAGGTCATCGTGCTCAATGGTCGCGACAAGGGTCGCACCGGCGAGGTGTTCGAAGTGCGTCCGACCGAAAACAAGGCGCTGGTTCGCGGCGTCAACCTGGTGAAGCGTCACCAGAAACAGACCCAGGCGCAAGAGGGCGGCATCATTTCCAAGGAAGCGCCGATCCACTTGTCCAACGTCGCCTATGTAGGCAAGGACGGAAAGCCGACCCGCGTGGGCTTCAAGATTCAGGCTGATGGCAAGAAGGTACGCATTGCCAAGAGCTCGGGAGCAGAGATCGATGGCTGAGACCGCTTACACCCCGCGCCTGCGCGCGGAATACGACGCGAGCATCCGCAGCAAGCTGACCGAGCAGTTCGGTTATGCCAACGTCATGCAGGTGCCGCGCCTGGACAAGGTCGTGCTCAACATGGGCGTCGGCGAGGCCGTCAACGACCGCAAAAAGGCGGAGCTGGCTGCGGCCGATCTGTCGTTGATCGCCGGCCAGAAGGCCGTGGTGACCTATTCGCGGGTCGCGATCGCGACCTTCAAGCTGCGTGAAAACCAGCCGATCGGCTGCAAGGTCACGCTGCGCAAGACCAAGATGTACGAGTTCATTGATCGCCTGGTGAACGTCGCTCTGCCGCGCGTGCGCGACTTCCGGGGCCTCAATCCGAAGAGCTTCGACGGTGGCGGCAACTATTCGCTCGGCATCAAGGAACATATCATTTTCCCCGAAATCGACTTCGACAAGATGGGGGAGACGTGGGGCATGGACATCACGGTTTGCACGACGGCTGCGAGCGACGATGAAGCCCGAGCCCTGTTGACCGCATTCAATTTCCCGTTCCGGCAGTGAGACGCTGAACAGCCTCTCAAACGCGGAAACCCAGGAGCCAAGCATGGCAAAGAAGAGTTCGATCGAGAAGAATAACCGGCGCAAGCGGATGACCAAGAACGCCGCGCCTGCGCGCGCGAAGCTGAAGGCGATCATCGGCGACAAGAAGCGGCCGATGGAAGAGCGCTTCGCGGCGACGCTGAAGCTCGCCGAAATGCCGCGCAATTCGTCGGCGACGCGGATTCGCAATCGTTGCGAAATCACCGGCCGGCCGCGCGCGGTCTATCGCAAGAACAAGCTCAGCCGTATCGCGCTGCGTGAACTCGGCTCCAAGGGCCTGGTTCCCGGGCTCGTGAAGTCCAGCTGGTAAGGGGATCGTCAGATGTCAACGCACGATCCGATCAGCGATCTCATAACTCGCATCCGCAACGCCCAGATGCGCGCCAAGCCCAAGGTTTCGACCCCGGGTTCGAAGATGCGCGCCAATGTGCTCGAAGTGCTCAAGACCGAGGGTTACATCCGCGGTTACGCCAGCGTCGAGCATTCCTCGGGCCGCAGCGAGCTTGAGATCGAGCTGAAATATTTCGACGGTGAGCCGGTCATTCGCGAGATCGAGCGGGTATCGAAGCCGGGGCGTCGGGTTTATGCCTCGGTAAAGAACCTCCCGCGCGTGAAGAACGGGCTCGGAATTTCGGTGTTATCGACGCCGAAGGGAATCATGGCTGACCACGAAGCGCGCGAAGCGAATGTGGGCGGCGAAATTCTCTTCACGGTGTTCTGAGGAAGGATTAGCCATGTCACGTGTTGGCAAGCGGCCAGTGACGATCCCGTCCGGTGTGACGGCGAGCGTCGAAGGCCAGACCGTCAAAATGAAGGGGCCGAAGGGCCAGCTTCAGTTCATCGTCCACGGCGATGTCGAGGTGAAGTTCGAGGACGGCGCGATCAAGGTTGCGCCGCGGGTCGAGACCAACCGCGCGCAGGCCATGTACGGCACCGCGCGCGCGCAGGTCGCGAACCTGGTTGAAGGCGTCACCAAGGGCTTCGAGAAGAAGCTCGAGATCGTCGGCGTTGGTTATCGCGCCGCGTTGCAGGGCAAGAGCCTGCAACTCGCGCTCGGTTACAGCCATGACGTCGTCTATACGATCCCGGAAGGCATCGCGATCACGGTGCCGAAGCCGACCGAGATCGTGATCAACGGCAACGATTCGCAGCGCGTCGGCCAGGTCGCCGCCGAGATCCGCAGCTATCGTCCGCCGGAGCCCTACAAGGGCAAGGGCGTGAAGTACGCCAACGAATTCATCTTCCGCAAGGAAGGCAAGAAGAAGTAACGGAGCCGGTCATGTCGAGACTCAAGATTACGAATGCCCGGCGCAAGCAACGCATCAGGCTGTCGTTGCGTCGTACCGCCAGTGGTCGGCCGCGTTTGTCGGTGTTCCGCTCGTCGAAGCACATCTACGCGCAGGTCATTGATGACCTGAAGGGCGAGACCCTGGCGTCGGCGTCCTCGCTCGAAAAGACGATGCGCGACAGCGGCAACACCGGTGCGAACATCGACGCGGCGAAGGCCGTCGGCAAGCTCGTTGCCGAGCGGGCCGTCAAGAATGGCGTCACTGAAGTGGTGTTCGACCGCGGCAGCTATCTCTACCACGGTCGCGTCAAGGCGCTCGCGGATGCGGCGCGCGAAGGCGGATTGAGCTTCTAACTGGTTTGAACGGATATGCCTTTCGAGGCGGGACTTTTAAGGATCGGAAAACACCATGGCAGGTGAACGCGAACGCGGTGGTGGCCACAGGGGCGGCCGGGAAGAACGCGACAGCGAGTTCGTCGACAAGCTCGTCCACATCAATCGTGTGGCGAAGGTCGTCAAGGGCGGCAAGCGCTTCGGGTTCGCGGCGCTGGTCGTGATCGGCGATCAAAAGGGCCGGGTCGGATTCGGCCACGGCAAGGCGCGCGAAGTTCCAGAAGCGATCCGCAAGGCGACCGAATCGGCAAAGCGCAATTTGACGCGCGTCGCACTGCGCGAAGGCCGCACGTTGCATCACGATATCGCCGGCCGTCACGGCGCCGGTCGCGTTTATCTGCGTGCGGCTCCGGCCGGTACCGGCATCATCGCCGGCGGCCCGATGCGCGCGGTGTTCGAGACGCTCGGCATCCAGGACGTGGTGGCGAAGTCGATCGGCTCGTCGAACCCCTACAACATGGTTCGCGCGACGTTCGACGCGCTGAAGCATCAGGATTCGCCGCGTTCGGTTGCGGCGCGCCGCAACATCAAGGTGTCCACGCTGCAGTCGCGCCGTGTCGGTGGCGACGCCGAAGTGGTTGCTGAATAACAACAGGCGCCCTGTCGCGCTTTTCGGAGTTATAACGATGGCCAAGGCCGCAAAGATGATCAAGGTCGAGCAGACCGGCAGCGCAATCCGCCGCCACCACTCGCAGCGCGAGACGCTGATCGGCCTCAAGCTCAACAAGATCGGCCGGGTCACCGAGCTGCAGGATACGCCTGCGATTCGCGGCATGATCGCCAAGGTTCAACATCTCGTCCGCGTCGTCGGCGAGTAATCGAAACAAGGAGGCGCATGATCCCGAAAAGTGGGGACCGGTTTTCGGTCAGGATCATGCTCTCAAGATAAGGAATTTCGCGATGAAGCTCAGCGATATCGCCGACAATGCCGGCTCGCGCAAGAAGCGTATGCGCGTTGGTCGTGGCATCGGCTCGGGCAAGGGCAAGACCGCCGGTCGTGGCGGCAAGGGCCAGACCGCGCGCTCGGGCGTGCGCATCAAGGGCTTCGAAGGCGGCCAGATGCCGCTGCATCGGCGTCTGCCGAAGCGCGGCTTCACCAACATCTTTCGGGTCGAATATTCCGAGGTCAATCTCGATCGGATCCAGCAGGCGCTCGACGCCAAGCTGCTCGATGCCAAGGACACCATCAACGCCGAATCGCTGGTCAAGGCCCGCGTGCTGCGGCGCTCGAAGGCCGGCGTGCGGCTGCTCGGCCGCGGCGAGATCAAGGCCAAGCTCAACATCGAGGTTCACGGTGCTTCGAAATCCGCCATCGCTGCGGTCGAGAAGGCCGGCGGCACGGTGAAGATCCTGGCTCCGGTGGAGAAGGACGAGGGCGAGGCGGCGTAACATCTGCGTCATCGCCCGCCCGCAAGGGCAATCTGCACGACAGGACGATGGACTTATCGAAGCCGAGCACCAAATAATGTCCGGCGTCTGCTGAATGTTCCACCGTCGCGGGGCATGACAGCGAGAAGCGGCGCGGGAGAAAGCCAAACATGGTCTCAGCAGCGGAACAACTGGCGGCAAACCTCAATTTCGGCGCGCTGGCAAAGGCCGACGAACTGAAGAAGCGCATCTGGTTCACGCTGGGTGCGCTGCTTGTTTATCGGCTCGGCACCTATATCCCGCTGCCCGGCATCGATCCCAACATCTGGGAGCAGGTGTTCAAGACCCAGGCCGGCGGCATTCTCGGCATGTTCAACATGTTCGCCGGCGGCGGCATTCACCGCATGGCGATCTTTGCGCTGAACATCATGCCGTATATCTCGGCCTCGATCATCATTCAGCTTCTGACCACGGTGTCGCCGCAGCTCGAAGCGCTGAAGAAGGAAGGCGAGTCCGGCCGCAAGACGCTGAACCAGTACACCCGCTATCTCACGGTGATTCTCGCCGCGTTCCAGTCCTACGGCATCGCCGTCGGGCTTGAAGGCGCCGGCAACGTCGTCAGCGATCCCGGCCTGTTCTTCCGTCTCTCGACCGCGATCACGCTGACCGGCGGCACCATGTTCCTGATGTGGCTTGGCGAGCAGATCACCTCGCGCGGCATCGGTAACGGCATCTCGCTGATCATTCTGTCCGGCATCGTCGCGGAGTTGCCCTCGGCGCTCGCCAACATGCTTGAACTCGGCCGCCAGGGCGCGCTGTCCACCGGCCTGATCCTGATCGTGATCATCATGGCGGTCGCCGTGATCGCCTTCATCGTGTTCATGGAGCGGGCGCAACGCCGGCTTCTGATCCAGTATCCAAAGCGTCAGGTCGGCAACAAGATGTTTGAGGGCCAGTCCTCGCATCTGCCGCTCAAGCTGAACACCTCGGGCGTGATTCCTCCGATCTTCGCGTCTTCGCTGCTGCTGCTGCCGACCACGGTTGCGAATTTCAATGCCGGCAAGGGTCCGGAATGGTTCCAGTGGATCACGACGCAACTCGGCCATGGCCGGCCGCTATTTTTGATCATGTATCTGGCGCTGATCGTGTTCTTCGCGTTCTTCTATACCGCGATCGTGTTCAACCCGACCGAGACCGCCGACAATCTCAAGAAGCATGGTGGCTTCATTCCGGGCATTCGGCCGGGCGAACGCACCGCCGAATACATCGATTACGTGCTGTCGCGCATCACGGTGCTGGGTGCAATCTATCTCGCGATCGTCTGCCTGATTCCCGAAATCCTGATTTCCTACGCCGCGGTGCCGTTCTACTTCGGCGGAACGTCGCTGCTGATCGTCGTCAGCGTGACCATGGATACGGTATCGCAGGTTCAGGGTTATCTGCTCGCCCACCAGTATGAGGGGCTGATCAGGAAGTCGAAATTGCGCGGCCGTCGTCGCTGATTCGCTCGGCGCGAAACATTTAAAAACAATGGTGTGCGGTCGATCGCCCACCGAGCCGGGGGGCGATCTGAGATGCGACTGATTCTTCTGGGGCCGCCCGGGGCAGGCAAGGGGACACAGGCACAGCGGCTGGTCCATAAATGCGGTATCGTGCAGCTTTCGACCGGTGAAATGCTGCGCGCGGCGGTGGCGGCCCAGACCCCGATCGGCCTCCAGGCCAAGGACATCATGGCCAGCGGCGCGCTGGTGCCGGATGAGATCGTGATTGGAATCATTTCCGATCGGCTCGACCAGTCCGACATGAAGAACGGCTTCATCCTCGACGGATTCCCGCGCACGGTGCCGCAGGCCGAAGCGCTCGACGAACTCCTGAAGAGGAAGCACATCAAGCTCGACGCGGTGGTCGAATTGCGCGTCAACGAAAGCGCGCTGCTCAATCGGGTGGAGACGCGCGTCGCCGAGATGCGGGCGCGCGGCGAGGACGTCCGCGTCGACGACACGTCGGAAGTGCTGTCAAAGCGGCTGGCGAGCTACCGCTCGCTGACCGAGCCCTGATTCACTATTACTCGGAGCGCCGCAAGCTGCTGACGGTCGATGGTATGATGACGATCGAGCACGTCACCCGCGAGATCAACCGCATCCTCGGCGCCATCGAGGCTGTTGATGAGGCCAAGGCGGCCAAAAAGACGGCGACCAAGGCGGCCAGGAAGGTCTCCAGCAAGGCCTCCAAGTCAGCCGGCAAGCAGGCCGGGAAGGGCGCCAAAGTCGTCAAAAAAGTCACCAAAAGCGCCCGGAAGGCCGTCAAAACGGCGTCGAAGGGGGCCAAAAAGCCCTCTGCCAAGGTCTCTAAAAAGGCCACCAAAGGTTCCAAGGGCCGGTCGGCGGCTGGAAGCGGAAAAGCTGCCAAAAAGGTCACGAAAAAGCGAGCTAAAGCGTAGGAACGGTTGACGAAACCAAGTTGAATCCTTTAATAAGCCTGTATCCAAGTCGGATTATTCCAGACGATGCCGGGCCCCAAAGCAACCCGAGGGGAAGGGCGTCGTGTTCGCGTTTGCGGACACTTGCCCGAAATAACTTAGAAATCGGCCGGTCCACCAGGGATCGGCAACAGGAGAGCAGTCCGTGGCCCGTATAGCCGGCGTGAATATCCCGACCAACAAGCGCGTCCTGATCGCGCTCCAGTACATCCATGGCATCGGTCAGAAGAACGCGGCCGAAATCATCGAGAAGGTCAAGATTCCCGAAGAGCGCCGTGTGTCGCAACTGAGCGACCAGGAAGTTCTGCAGATTCGTGAAGTGATCGACCGCGACTATCTGGTCGAGGGCGATCTGCGGCGCGAGACCGGCATGAACATCAAGCGTCTGATGGACCTCGGCTGCTATCGCGGCCTGCGTCATCGCCGCGGCTTGCCGGTGCGCGGTCAGCGCACCCACACCAATGCGCGCACGCGCAAGGGTCCGGCCAAGTCGATCGCCGGCAAGAAGAAGTAACAAGCGAATTAGCGGAGTGTGGGTGGCGAATCGTTTCGTTCGCCATTCGCTCTTTAGGTGTAGCCGCTGGCATTACGGCGGCGTTTGAGATCGTAAGAAAGGTTTTGCAATGGGCAAGGATGCCACCCGCGTACGCCGTCGTGAACGCAAGAACATCGCTTCGGGTATCGCGCACGTAAATTCGTCGTTCAACAACACGACCATCACCATCACCGACGCGCAGGGCAACACCATTGCCTGGTCGTCGGCCGGCACGATGGGCTTCAAGGGTTCGCGCAAGTCGACACCCTATGCCGCGCAGGTCGCGGCGGAAGACGTCTCCAAGAAGGCGCAGGAACACGGCATGCGCACGTTGGAGGTTGAAGTTGCAGGCCCGGGTTCGGGTCGTGAATCGGCGCTTCGTGCGCTGCAAGCTGCGGGCTTCACCGTCACCTCGATTCGCGACGTGACGACGATCCCGCATAATGGTTGCCGTCCGCGCAAGCGCCGGCGCGTTTGATGCAAGACCGCGGGCAGCACGTCTGCCTGCGATGGTTTTATATTTTGTTAGCCGCGGACTGATCCGCGATCTCCAACGCCAGTCATCTTGATAGCTGGCCGCATGGGTGAAAACAGTGACGATCCAGAAAAATTGGCAAGAACTTATTCGGCCGAACAAGCTCCAGGTAACTCCGGGCACCGACGCGAACCGTTTCGCGACGCTGGTCGCCGAACCCCTTGAGCGCGGTTTCGGTCAGACCCTCGGCAATGCGCTGCGCCGCATCCTGTTGTCCTCGCTGCAGGGTGCAGCGGTGCAGTCGGTGCACATCGACGGCGTGCTGCACGAGTTCTCCTCGATCGCAGGCGTTCGCGAGGACGTCACCGACATCGTGCTCAACATCAAGGACATCGCGATCAAGATGCAGGGCGAAGGCCCCAAGCGCATGGTCGTGAAGAAGCAGGGCCCGGGCGCGGTTACCGCCGGCGACATCCAGACCGTCGGCGATGTCGTGGTGCTCAATCCGGACCTGCAGATATGCACCCTCGACGAGGGCGCGGAAATCCGCATGGAATTCACCGTCGCTTCCGGCAAGGGCTATGTCGCCGCCGAGCGTAACCGTCCCGAGGATGCCCCGATCGGCCTGATCCCGGTCGACAGCCTGTTCTCGCCGGTGCGCAAGGTTTCGTACAAGGTCGAGAACACCCGCGAGGGCCAGATCCTCGACTACGACAAGCTGACCATGACGATCGAGACCAACGGTGCGATCACCCCGGATGACGCGGTGGCCTATGCCGCGCGCATTCTGCAGGATCAGCTCAACGTATTCGTCAACTTCGAAGAGCCGCGCAAGGAAGTCGCGCAGGAGATCATCCCCGATCTCGCCTTCAACCCGGCGTTCCTCAAGAAGGTCGACGAACTCGAATTGTCGGTGCGCTCGGCGAACTGCCTGAAGAACGACAACATCGTCTACATCGGCGACCTCGTGCAGAAGTCGGAAGCCGAAATGCTCCGTACCCCGAACTTCGGCCGCAAGTCGCTGAACGAGATCAAGGAAGTGCTGGCCCAGATGGGTCTGCATCTCGGCATGGAAGTGCCGGGCTGGCCGCCGGAGAATATCGACGAGCTGGCCAAGCGCTTCGAGGATCATTACTGATCCGAAAACAAGCCAAGGCGCGTCATTCGCGCTTTGGCGGGCGAACGCAGGCGGCCCACCTGAGCAACAAGTCCGACGAACCGTCGCGACCAGCTTAATTCAAGGATTTAGATCATGCGTCACGGCAAGGTTCATCGCAAACTCAACCGCACCGCCGAGCATCGCCGCGCGATGTTCGCCAATATGTGCGCGGCGCTGATCAAGCACGAGCAGATCGTCACCACGCTGCCGAAGGCAAAGGAATTGCGCCCGATCGTGGAGAAGCTGGTTACGCTCGGCAAGAAGGGCGGCCTTTCGATGCGTCGGCAGGCGATCAGCGAAATGCGCGACCTCGATCAGGTCAGGAAGCTGTTCGACGTTATCGCCACCCGTTACAAGGATCGTCAGGGCGGTTACACCCGCATCATCAAGGCGGGCTTCCGCTACGGCGACAACGCGCCGATGGCGGTGATCGAATTCGTCGACCGCGACGTCGATGCCAAGGGCCTGGATTCGGGCCCGGTGCAGGAAAAGGCCGCGGAAGCGGCGTAAGCCGGATTTCCAGAAATTGGTAAAAAGCGGCGCCTCATGCGCCGCTTTTTTTTGGCAATCACGCCTCGATGAGCAGTGATTGCGGTCGCGCGGCTCGCACCCAATATCCAACGTATCAACGTTGGAGATGTCATTATGAAAATCGATCTTTCCGGTAAGACGGCGCTGGTCACAGGTTCGACGTCCGGGATCGGTCACGCCATCGCCAGGGGCCTGGCCTCGGCGGGCGCCGAGGTCGTGGTCAACGGCCGGATGCAAGCCAAGGTCGATGCGGCCATTGCCGGGATCGCCAAGGCCGTACCGGGCAGCAAGGTTCGCGGGATCGCCGCTGATGTTTCGACGGCGGCGGGATGCAAGAGCCTGGTCGCGGCGCTGCCCGATGCTGACATCCTGATCAACAATGCCGGAATTTTCGAGCCCAAGGAGTTCGTCGATATTCCTGACGAGGACTGGACCCGTTTCTTTGAGACCAACGTGATGTCCGGGGTGCGGCTGTCGCGGGCTTATTTGCCCGGCATGCTCAAGCGCAACTGGGGCCGCATCGTCTTCATTTCCTCGGAATCGGCGCTGAACATTCCAAAGGAGATGATTCATTACGGCACCACCAAGACCGCGCAGCTCGCGATCTCCCGCGGCCTTGCCGAGATGACGCGCGGCACCGCGGTAACCGTCAACTCGGTACTCCCGGGACCGACGATGTCGGAGGGCGTTGAGACTTTTGTAAAGGATCTCGCCAGGCAAAACGGCGTGTCGGTTGAGCAGGCGGCCGCGAATTTCGTCAAGCAGCACCGTCCGACGTCGTTGATACAGCGCTTTGCCAGCGTCGAGGAGATCGCCAACATGGTGGTGTACGTTTCTTCAAAGGAAGCCTCCGCGACCAATGGGGCCGCGCTTCGCGCCGAAGGCGGAATCGTCCAGACCATCGCGTGAGGTGCACAGCATTTTCGAACGCGGTGGACACTGGTTCGCGTCAGGAAAACTCATCAAATAAGAGAAAATGGATGTCCGCCGATGTGATTTCGGAAGTCGATATCGACGACCCCGCGGGGGTCGAGGCCCAGGGCGGATGCTTCGGATAGGCTCCCTATCGGGCGTCGGCCGGCGCGAAACGGCGTCTGTGGAAGCCGCAAGCGGTCGAGACCGGGCGTCGTCGGCAGATTGATGGAATTGCGCAACTTGACCGGCTATACTCACCCGCACTCACCTTGATGATCGCTGCCACTGAAGGAGCGGGCATGCAGTGCTTGCGATGCGATAGCCAGAACAAGGCCGGCAACGAGTATTGCGAAACCTGCGGCACGCCGCTCGGGATAAAATGTAACGTCTGCGACCAGATCAATGGATCGAGCAGCCGCTTTTGCGGTCAGTGCGGGGCAGCGCTGGTAACCAAGGGCGTCAGCCCTGATCAATCGCCGCAACGTTTGCTTCGATCGCTGAGTTCCAAGGGCGGCGAGCGCAAACACCTGATGGTGCTGTTTGCAGACATCCGGAATTCCACGAGTTTGATCGATAGCCTGGGCGATCCCGAGCTGGCGATGCGCCGCCTGGAGCCTGTGCTCAACCTCATGAAGGATGCCGTTCATCGATACGACGGTATCGTCAACAAAATACAGGGCGACGGCGTCATGGCGCTCTTTGGCGCGCCGCGGCCTCATGAGGACCATGCTGTCCGCGGCAGCCTGGCGGCTCTGGCCATGCAGGATGCGGTCGCCAGACTTGCGGACCCGAGCCTGCAAATCCGCGTCGGCGTCCACACCGGCGAAGTCGTCGTTCAGACGATAGAGAACAGTATCTATCAGACCTACGACGCTGCCGGCGCCAGCGTCCATATCGCCAATCGAATGGAGCAACTGGCGGAGGAGGGGTGCATCCTGATTACCAGGGACACCTATATTGGCGCCAAGCAGTTTGTGGAGGTTCTGTCGCTCGGGCTGCAAACCATCCGCGGCATCGCGGCGCCGATAGAAGTCTTCAAGCTGACCGGGCTGCTGAATGCTCCGGCAAGCGACGTCTTCCGCAGTGGAAGGCGTTTAAGTTCCCTGATCGGACGAAGCGAGCAGTTCGCCGCGCTCGAGCTTGAACTGGCGAACACCGCCGGCGGCGATGGTCGGGTGGTCGCTGTTGTTGGCGACGCCGGGATAGGCAAGAGCCGTCTGTGTTTTGAGTTCGCCGAGGAATGTCGGCGGCAGGGCATTCGCGTTTACGAGGGACGAGTGCTGTCTCACGCGCAGGCCACCCCCTTTCAGCCGGTGCTGGAACTGTTGCGCGATGTTTTTGCCATTCGGGTCAAGGATCCCGTCGAGGTGTCGCGCGGCCGCGTCATCGCCCGGTTTGAGACGATCGCCTCCTCCGAGCAGGCGCTGCTTCTTCTGCTGGAATTCCTCGGCCTGGGGGATCCGGAGCACCCCGCGCCAAAGCTCGACCCCAGAGCGCTGAAGATACAACTGCTCGATCTGGTGAGAACGCTCGTCCATTCAGATACCGACTCGACGGTGACCGTTGTGTTGATCGAGGATTTGCACTGGATCGACGCGGCAAGCGAAGAGTTCGTGGAGGCGCTGGCGGATGCGGTCGTTGGCACCCGGACGCTTCTGGTTGTCAATTTTAGACCGGGCTTCGCGGCATCCTTTAGGCAACGCTCGCATTACCGCCAGATCGTCATGCCTCCGCTGGCACAGGCGGACGCGCACCAATTGCTAAGAGAGCGCTTCGGCGACGACCCTTCGCTGGATTCGCTGAGCCGCAATATTATTGAGCGTGCGCAAGGTAATCCATTTTTTCTTGAAGAACTTGTCAACACAATGGTGGAGCGCGGTGACTTCGAGGGCGACAGAGGCGCTTACCGGCTGAAAGGCGGGACCGACATCATTCCGCTGCCGGCAACCGTCCAGGCCGTCGTTGCCGCGCGTATCGACCATCTTGAGGATATCGCCAAGCAGGTTCTCGAAACGGCGGCGGTTATCGGGCGACTGGTGGCCATGGCGGTTTTGAGGCCGGTTTCCGCCCTGCCCAATGATGAATTGCTCGAGGCTATTTCTCAGCTCAGGCAGGCGGAGCTGCTTTACGATCTTCCACCCTTCGATCAGGGCCTTCTCGCGTTTCGTCATCCGCTGATCCAGGAAGTATCTTACGCAATGCAATTGCGGTCCCGGCTGGTCACGCTGCATGCCGCCGTCGCGAAAGCGATTGAATCTTTCGCCTGGGGCCAACTGGACGAGGTCGCCGGGCTTCTCGCCTACCATTATGAAGCGGCCGGACAACCCCTCGAAGCGGTCACTCACCTGCAGCGCGCGGCCAGATGGATCGGCAAGACGAATTCTGCCGAGGCGCTCAAGAGCTGGAAAAAGACCCGATCGTTGCTGCAGCACCTGCCTCGGTCCGAGCACAATGACCGGCTGCGGGCTTTTTCGAGCGGCCAGATTCTGAATTTCGGCTGGCGCGAGGGTATGTCGGCCGACGAGGTCAAGCCCTACGCGGAGGAGGCCCTCACCTACGCACGCTCGGCGGACCGAATGAACGAGCCGATACTGCTTGGCGCGTACGGGCGGATCCTGGCGGCGACCGCGGCGGCAGACGATTACGTTCGTCTCGCACAGGACGCGGTCAAGCTCACGTCCGAGGAAGGAGATGTTGGGCGTTTTGCCACTGTAAATGCCATGCTCAGCCAGGCCTTCCTGATGGCCGGCCAGTTGAATGAATCCTTGAATGCGGGAGGTGTCGCGCTGGCCGCCATTGCCGAGCAGGCCGGTTTCGAAACGAACGTGACACTCGGCCTGAATGCCAACCAAATTCTGGGATTTGACATCGAACAATGGGTCAAGTGTCTCAGGGCAAGAATATTGGTCCGCCTCGGCCGTTTTGACGAAGCCAGGGAACGGCTCGCGGAAGTGCTCGATATCCCTGCTCAAAATGCCGTTCCCGTTGTTCAATGTATACCCCATCTGGCATCGGTCGAAATGGCGTGGAGGCTGGGCGACCCGAATCTGGCTCATCATCACGCGGCCAAGGCGGCTGGCCTGGCCGAGCAGTCCGCGACGCCGTACTTGCACGTCGCGGCGATCGTTTGCGCCGGACTTGCAAAGAGTGCCGCGGGCGATGTCATCTCGGCGGCCCTTGAGCTGCGAGAAGGGATAGATTACGCACGCCGCGTCAGGGCGGGTCTCGAATTCGAGGCTCGCATGCTTGCCGACCTTGCCGACGCGCTCTACCGAGGAGGAGATCTCGTCGCCGCGCTGGAGGCAACCAGAGAAGCCATTGCCGTCGCCAGACGGCGCACCGATCGGGTATCCGAGTTGCACGCGACGCTGGTACAGGGCCTCATCCTGAGCGTTGCCGGCGGTGGCACGGACGATGCGGAAGCTGGCCGGATGCTCGATTCTGCCGAGCAGCTTTCGGTTGTATCCGGCGCCGCATTCTTTGAGCCCTTGTTGGTGCAGCTTCGATCGCACCTTGAACACGGCGGATAATGTGGGCAGAATATCGCGTGTTGAAGCGGCGATTTTCAACTGGGAGGATTATCGATGGGCGCGAGGATCAAGGATAGCACGACGTTGGACGTGCTCGTTCAACTCAACAAGCGATTTGACGTTGAGACGCTAAGCGAGTTGGTCGCATTGCAGAAGGAGTTCAAGATATTTTCTGCCAAGCATAGCCTGCGGCAATCCTTTGCCCTTTTGGGCATCGTGCCGGTTGAATTGTCCGAGCGCACGCGCTGGTACAGCTTTCTGGATTTGCTCAAGACCTACAAGTCGGACTTGAAGGGCGTGAACGGCCATGACCGGGTGGTCAAGGCATTCAAAAACAATCTTGAGGCGGCCCATCCGCTGCCGGTGTTTGTGAGCTGCCACGCTGCGGCAGATGATGCCCGCGTGACCGTGTCACAGGGCCAACCGATCATTTTCTCCCTTGAGACATATTCGGTTCTTTCAATACCGACGACGCCCGGGCGCGTGGCTCGGGAGCAAGCGGCGGAAACTGCCAGGAAGCGGCGCGCCGGCAAGGGCAAGAAAGAGAAATGAGCCTTCCGGAGGGACGCGGCGGTACGGCCGCTGACCTCAGCGGGAGCGTTCCAGCCCGCGTATATTCGGATATCGAGGCTTATTATAGCGCACGGGTGGCTCGATACGGTGCGACCCCCATGGGAGTCGACTGGTCTTGCCAGGCCACGCAAAGCCTTCGCTTTGTCCAGCTGCTGAAAATCTGTGACTTCTCGGCTGCTTTCTCGTTGAACGACATAGGATGCGGTTACGGTGCGCTCGCGGCGTTTCTCGCCGTGAGACATCCCAAATCCAAAATCCATTATTTGGGGGTGGACCTCTCTCGCGCCATGATTCAGCGCGCGCGGCGGCGCCATACCGGTCCGGATCGCCGCT
The DNA here is from genome assembly GCA_039935075.1 of Bradyrhizobium sp. Classification (GTDB taxonomy): domain Bacteria; phylum Pseudomonadota; class Alphaproteobacteria; order Rhizobiales; family Xanthobacteraceae; genus Bradyrhizobium. Next base: position 37,891 of record JBDTKZ010000072.1, on the reverse strand, counting down.
TCACGACCAGGACAACGGAATTTCGAATTGCTGATTATTCCGTCGCCAGCGGGATCATGAACGTCAGCCTCGGCCATTCCCGCGCGATCTGGGAGGGGTTTGTTGCCCGAACATTGGCGCAGATGCGACGCACGAGCCGTGTTGGATTCAGCGTCAATTTTTTTGCCGACACGACCGGTACCAGGACGTCGGCGGATCAATCCGTTGATGATCTCTATCGCACTGGCCCGGAAAGATGGATTCGCTATTGCGAAGATGAACTTGATTGCTCCGTCGAGACGGTTGCCGATTACGGAATGAAGGAATTTACGTTGCTGGTCCGCTGTAATCGGATCGCCGCGGCCTGAAGTGATGGAGTAGGTGGGCGCGGCGCGAAACCGAGCTTTTGCCCACCCACGACCTCGTAAACCCTACCACCCCTCCAGCACGATCTTGCCGCGCGACTTGCCGCTTTCCAGCAACGCATGCGCGCGCTTGAGATTGGCGGCGTTGATGGTCCCCAATGTCTGATCGAGCGTGGTGCGCAGCACGCCCTTGTCGATGAGATCCGCGACGTCGTTCAGCAGATTGTGCTGGCCGATCATGTCGGCGGTCTGGAACGAGGAGCGGGTGAACATCGATTCCCAGTGGATCGAGATCGCCTTGCCCTTGAAGGCGCTGACGTTGAATTCCTGGGGATCGTCGATCAGGCCGAACTTGCCTTGCGGCGCCATGAAATCGGCGATCGCCTTGTAGTGCTGGTCGGTATAGGTGAGGCTTGCGACCAGCGCCACCGGCGGCAGCTTCAGTTGTTCGATCTGCTCCTTCATCGGCTTGCTGTGATCGATCACGGCATGCGCGCCGAGCTCGAGACACCATTTTTGTGATTCCGGCCGGGTCGCGGTGGCGACGACCGTCAGGCCGGTGAGGCGGCGCGCGATCTGGATCAGGATCGAGCCGACGCCGCCGGCGCCGCCGGTGATCAACAGCGTACGCGGATCCACGCTTTTGCCGGGCACGGCGCCGAGCCGGTCGAACAGCAATTCCCAGGCGGTGATCGAGGTCAGCGGCAGTGCCGCGGCCTGCGCGAACGACAGGCTGTTCGGTTTGCGTCCGACGATGCGTTCATCGACCAGGTGAAACTCCGAATTGGTGCCCTGGCGCTGGATCGAGCCGGCGTAGAACACTTCATCGCCAACCCTGAACAAGGTCACGTCGGGGCCGACGGAATCGACGATGCCGGCGGCGTCGTAGCCGAGGATCTTGGTCTCGCCCTCGGGCGGCGCGGCGCGCTTGCGGACCTTGTAATCGACCGGATTGGCGGAAATCGCCTTCACCGCGACGCGGATGTCGCGACCCCTGGGCTCCGGCTTGGGGGCCTCGAAATCGATCAGCGCTTCGGCGGCGTCGACCGGAAGCGATTTTTTGTAACCGACGGCTTTCATGCCCGTTGTCTCCATGGTGTGGCGCGGATCGCCTTTGCCCTAACTGTCCTGCTGGCGCGCTATTGGCAAGTACTGTAAATTTGGGGAGATAGTCCCTGTTTGGATACTATTGGGGCTATAGCGTTTTCGAGCGAAGTGGAGCCCGGTTCGCGTGAAGAAAACGCGTCAAAACAAAAACCTGGAGCCTGGTTCTGATTTCTATCAGAACCGATCAGGCTCCAAGCAGAGGAAATCAGCGATGAAACGGCGCGATTTTGCGCGGCGGCCCGGTTGCGCCGTGGAAGCGACGCTCGATCTGATCGACGGCAAGTGGAAGGGCGTGATCCTGTTCCATCTGCAAGGAGGCACCCAGCGCTTCGGCGAGCTGCGCAAGCGAATGCCAGGAATCACCCAGCGCATGCTGACCAAGCAGCTTCGGGCGCTGGAGGGCGACAAGCTGGTGATCCGGAAGGTCTATGCCGAGGTGCCGCCGCGGGTCGAATACCGCCTGTCCGAGATCGGCGAGAGCTTGCGTCCCGTGATCGACACGCTGCGGGCCTGGGGCGAAAGCCATCAGGCGGCCCTCTCTTGCGGGCCGGAGGCGGAGATCGCCGAAGCGGATCGCGCCGCTCCCCGCGCGCTAACCGGATAAGGATTCCAGGAGCAGCCGTGGCTGCCCCTGCTGGATCGATCGCGCAACACGCAATCCCGTCGCTCAGAACGCAACGCGGTTGCTCAGAACGCGACCTGAGTCCGCATCGCGAACGCGTTGAACTTCGAGCCGGCATCGCCGGCATTGGTCGCGCTGATCTGCTTGGCGACGTCGCCGTGCAGATAGTCGAACATGAAGCGGACGTTGCGATTGACGTACCAGTTCAGCGCCGCCGCATAGATGGTCTGGCGTCCGCCGGCGACGCCATTCGCGGTGGCGAGCTGGTCGTTGAGGTTCATCGTGCTGACCCGGCCTGCGATTTCCCAGGCGCCCCAGCCGTTTTCGGTGAACGACAACGGATTTGCCGGCACGATACCGCCATACGACGCCGAGCCCGGGTTGTACTTGCGGGTTTCGCCGGTCAACGCGTAGGCGACCTCGGCATAGCCGCCGTCGAATTTCACGCTCGGCAACGGGATGATGTTGTTGCCGCGATCGACATTGTACCAGAAATACTCGCCCTGAAAGAACAGCGGGCCATAGGTTCCCGCCACTTCGCCGCTATAGACTTGGGCGCCGGATACGCCGGCGAGCGCGCCGGTCGTGATCAGCGAGGTCGGATCGATGCGCAATTCCGGACGGTCGCTCAGTGTCAGCGTCTGGGCGCCCGTGATCTCGTCGCGTGGGGCCCGGATCAACCATTCACCTTCACCACCGAGGTGGAAGGAGTAGTCGTTGCCGCTGACGAGTTGTCCGGCGGCGCGGGCGATGGTGCCGACCTGTTCGGTCGTACCGTTCGGATTGAGGCTTGAGGCGGAGTGAATGGCGCCGGTAGCCGGTCCCGTCACATAAGCGCCGGCCCAGAACCTGTCATTATACCAGCGCGCGCCGGCGGTGGAGCGGAAGTCGCCGGCCGCGATGTTTTGCGCGATGATGCTGGACGACGCGCGCTCCATGAACAGCATGTCGTTCGAACTGGTGGCTTCGTCGAGCGTGTAGGGCAGGTCCATGATGCCGCCCTCGATCGCGAGCTTGCCGCCGAACGGCTTGAAGCCGGTGTAGCTCAGATAAGCGTTTTCAACCCCGCCGACCGCGCCGCCCGGCAGGAAGCCGACGGCGGCACCGCCGACGCCCGGGGCCGCGCCGGTGCTTCCGGTACCGCCAAAACCGTCCGACGAGCCGCCGAAATCGTAGACCAGCGCGTAATTCCAGTCCCCGAAGAATTTGCCGAGTATGCCGATCCGGGCGCGGCGCAGGTTTTCGCCGTCGTCGAGCTTCTGCGGCGAGGTGGCCGCGCTGTTGGGATGATAGTCGTAACCGCCAACGTCCCAATGGACGCGGCTGGTGATCGAAACGCAGTTTTGATTGTCTGCGGTGCAGATCGTCGGCCGGTTGTTCGGCATCGTCACGACGACGCCGGATGTCGCGACCGGACCCTTGACCGGATAGGCCGCGTTGGCGTTGGCGAGATTGACCGTCTTGATGTCGGTCTTGGTTCTGGCGTCGACTTTTGCATTGGCGTTGGCCGCGGCCGCGGTATTTGCCGCGGTTTGCTTCTGCAGCTTGTCGAGCTTCTGCTCCATCAATCGCAGCTGCTGCTTCAGAAGCGCGATTTCAGTATCCGGGCCGCCGGCCGACTGCGCCTCTGCGCGTGAGGTTATCAGCGCCCCGATCAGGCTGATCGCGGCGGCTGCCGTGGTTGTTGCTCTGGACATGACTTACCCCCCTTGTTATCGCGGACATCAAATCATCGTGCGTTTGTCGGGTGACGGGAAGCTCGTTTTCGAGAATATGCATGGCCGTGGTCGCCCAAACCCCGATCGATGCCGGTTCCCGCTGGCCGCATCCGTTGAGCCAGGAACAGTCGACGACAGCGCCACGACAGGCGCCAGCAGGCTTCGTCATGACGGTCATCATCTCACGCCGGCATGGTGGGGCCCGGAAAAGCCGGTTCCCGTGGGGCGCGGGCAGGATCGCGCCATCAGGCGCGGGCAAACGCCCCGGGGAAAGCTGACGACTAAGCCTTCTATTGCCCGGCCGAACCGCCTATATTGCCGCATCTCTTTGAGAGGGCTCAATGTTCCGAAATTTCCGCGCTGCACTGACATTCTCCATGCTTGCCGTGATCTCGATCGCCTGTGCCGGAAAGGCACTTGCGCAGGACCGCCGGTTGCCGTCTTCGCCGGCGGAACTGCGGCTGTCTTACGCGCCGATTGTGCAGCGCGTGCAGCCCGCCGTGGTCAATGTGTTCGCCACCAAGGTGGTACAGAACCGCAACCCCCTGATGGACGATCCGATCTTCCGCCGTTTCTTCGGCGCCCCCGGCGCTCAGCCGGAACAGATGCAGCGATCGCTGGGATCCGGCGTGATGGTCGATCCGTCCGGCCTCGTCATCACCAACGTCCACGTCATCGAAGGCGCCGATCAGGTCAAGGTCTCGCTGTCGGACAAGCGCGAATTCGAGGCGGAGATCGTGCTCAAGGATCCCCGCAGCGATCTCGCGGTGCTGCGCCTGAAGGATACCCACGAAAAGTTTCCGACGCTCGATTTCGCCAATTCCGATGAGTTGATGGTGGGCGACGTCGTGCTCGCGATCGGCAATCCCTTCGGCGTCGGGCAGACCGTGACGCACGGCATCATCTCCGCGCTGGCGCGCACCCAAGTCGGCATCACCGACTACCAGTTCTTCATTCAGACCGATGCGCCGATCAATCCCGGCAATTCCGGCGGCGCGCTGGTCGACATGACCGGCAAGCTCGCCGGCATCAACACCGCGATCTTCTCGCGGTCCGGCGGCTCGCAGGGCATCGGCTTTGCTATTCCTGCCAATATGGTGCGCGTCGTCGTCGCCTCCGCCAAGAGCGGCGGCAAGGCGGTCAAGCGACCGTGGCTGGGCGCGCGGCTGCAGGCGGTGACCCCCGAGATCGCCGAGACCTTGGGGCTCAAGCTTCCCAATGGGGCGCTGGTCGCGAGCGTGGTGGCCAACAGCCCGGCGGCGAAAGCGGGACTGAAACTGTCCGACCTGATCGTCGGCATCGATGGCCAGACGATCGAGGATCCCAACGCGTTCGACTATCGCTTTGCGACCCGTCCGATCGGCGGTACCGCGCAGATCGACGTGCAGCGCGCCGGCAAATCCCTGAAGCTGACGATCGCGCTGGAAACCGCGCCGGACGGCGGGCGCAATGAGATCGTGATTACCGCGCGTTCGCCGTTCCAGGGCGCCAAGGTCGCGAACATTTCGCCGGCGGTCGCCGACGAGTTGCATATCGATGCCGACACCGAGGGTGTCGTGGTGACGGATATCGCCGATGATGGCACGGCCTCCAGTGTCGGATTCCAGAAGGGCGATATCATCGTTGCCGTCAACAACCAGAAGATCGCCAGGACCAGCGACCTCGAAAAAGCGACCCAGAATTCGTCCCGGGTCTGGCGCATCACACTGGTGCGTGGCGGTCAGCAGATCAACGTCACGCTCGGCGGATGAGCCCGAAGCGCCCACGCGAAACGACATCGCTGTTTTCAGCGGCAGGCATGGAGCGGGATGCGCCGCATCCGCTTCCGGACAGATTGCGTCCACAGGTGCTGTCCGACGTCGTCGGGCAGGATCACATCCTCGGGCCGGATGGCGCGCTGACGCGCATGCTGGCCACCCGCTCATTGGGTTCGCTGGTGTTCTGGGGGCCACCGGGCACCGGCAAGACCACGGTGGCGCGGTTGCTGGCGGATGCCACCGAACTGCATTTCGAGCAGATCTCGGCGGTATTCTCCGGCGTCGCCGATCTGAAGAAGGTGTTCGATGGCGCGCGCGCGCGGCGTGAAACCGGCACCGGAACGCTGCTGTTCGTCGACGAGGTACATCGTTTCAACCGGGCCCAGCAGGATTCGTTTCTGCCCGTGATGGAAGACGGCACCGTTGTGCTGGTCGGCGCCACCACCGAAAATCCCTCGTTCGAACTCAACGCCGCTCTGCTGTCGCGGGCGCGCGTGCTGGTGTTTCATTCGCTCGATCCCGTCGCGGTCGAAAAATTGTTCGCGCATGCCGAAGCGATGGAAGGCAAGAAGCTGCCGCTGGATGCGGAGGCGCGCGCCGTGCTGGTGCGGATGGCTGACGGCGATGGCCGTGCCGCGCTGACATTGGCCGAAGAGGTCTGGCGCTCCGCGCGCGAAAGCGAGACGTTCAATGCCGAGCAATTGCAGGACATCCTGCAACGCCGCGCGCCAATCTATGACAAATCGGCCGACGGCCATTACAACCTGATCTCGGCGCTGCATAAATCGGTGCGCGGCTCCGATCCCGATGCGGCCTTGTATTATCTCGCGCGGATGATGGATGCCGGCGAGGATCCGCTGTTCCTGGCGCGGCGCGTGGTTCGGATGGCGGTCGAGGACATTGGTCTGGCCGATCCGCAGGCGCTGGTGATCTGCAACGCCGCCAAGGACACCTATGATTTTCTCGGCCATCCCGAAGGTGAACTCGCGATCGCGCAGGCGGTGATTTATCTGGCCACCGCGCCGAAATCGAACGCCGCCTACAAGGCCTTTGGCGCGGCGATGCGCGTGGCGAAAGAGGGCGGTTCGCTGCTGCCGCCCAAGCACATCCTGAATTCGCCGACCAAGCTGATGAAGTCCGAAGGCTATGGTGGCGGCTACGAATATGACCACGACACACCAGACGCGTTTTCGGGGCAGGATTATTTCCCGGAAGCGCTCGGCCGCCAGACCTTTTACGACCCACCCGAGCGCGGTTTTGAGCGCGAGATCCGCAAGCGGCTGGATTATTGGGCAAAACTGCGCAAGGAGCGGGCAGCGAAGTAGCGGTCCGGGCTCGTCGGTATCCCAAGCCAAGCGATTTACTATTTACGTAAGTCGTAAATCGAGCTATCTTTTGCTATATGATCGCTGGCTATGGAAACAAGCGAACTGAAAGGTTTGCTTCCGGCCAACATGTCAAGGAATTCTCCGGCTTCGCAAGGCAGGCGGAGGCGCGTCTGGATCGACTTGAGGCTGCGACGAGCGTGGCTGACCTGGCGGCATTGCCTGGCAACCGGCTGGAGGAACTTAAGGGCGATCGTGCCGGCCAGTTTTCGATTCGAATCAATGACCAATGGCGGATTTGTTTTGCATGGCCGAAGGGATCGCCGGGCCCCGTTGACGTCGAGATCGTGGATTATCACTGAGGTTGTATCATCATGGCCCGTACCCCCATTCATCCTGGCGAACATCTTGCGGAAGAATTACGCGAGCTTGGCATCAGTGCTGCGGAGCTTTCGCGCCAGATCGACGTGCCCGTCAACCGGATTACGGGGATCATTCACGGTCAGCGCGGGATCACCGCTGATACGGCGCTCCGCCTCGGGCATTGGTTCGGCACCAGCCCGCAATTCTGGATGAATTTGCAGCAGCTTTACGAATTGCGTCTGGCCGAAAGCCAGGTCGGAAGACAAATCGCTGCCTTACCTCGCCGCGCAAGCCGTTCGACGGCGCGCAGGTTTGGACATACAGCATGAGCCGCCGCGTCAAGAGACCTCTGCGCCCAGCGGGTGACCGCCCCAAGGGCGCGCGTCCGTACCGGGGCTCGCAGGCGGAGCGCCCACTGTCGAAGTCGCATCGCCCGGGTGGCAAGGCCGCGCCGCGTTTCGCAGCCGCGGCGCCGCGCTTGCCAAAGCCAGCGCCTTTCGTTCCCGAGCCTGAAAAGATCGTGGCCGAGCTGCCGCCGCTGCCGACCAAGGTGCAGACTGTGGTGGTGACCGCGGACGAGAACAACATGCGCGTCGATCGTTTCCTTGAGGCGCGTTTTCCGGGCCTGTCGTTTTCGCACATTCAGCGCATCGTCCGTAAAGGCGAGTTGCGCGTCAACGGCAAGCGCGCCGACAGCAAGGATCGGATCGAAGAGGGCCAGAGCATCCGCATTCCGCCGCTGAAGCTGGATACGCCCAAGGTCGCGGGCCATCTCTCGGAAGCCGAGAACAAGACGCTGCAGACGCTCAAGGACATGATCCTGTTCGAAGATGCTGACGTCATGGTGCTTAACAAGCCGGCGGGGCTGGCGGTGCAGGGCGGTTCCGGCGTCACCCGCAATGTCGACGACATGCTGGAGGTGATGCGCGACGCCAAGGGGCAGAAGCCGCGGCTGGTGCATCGGCTCGACAAGGACACGGCCGGCTGTCTGTTGATCGCGAAAACGCGTTTCGCAGCCACCGCGCTGACCGGATCGTTCCGCCACCGTTCGGCGCGCAAGATCTATTGGGCGCTGGTCGCTGGCGTGCCGAAGCCGAAGCAAGGCCGCATCTCGACCTATCTCGCCAAGGAAGAGAACGAGGACGACACCATCATGCGGATCGCGGCCCATGGCGACGAGGGCGCCAGCCACGCCGTGACTTATTACGCGGTCGTTGAAACCTCGGCCCAGAAGCTGGCCTGGGTGTCGCTGAAGCCGGTCACCGGCCGAACCCATCAATTGCGCGCGCATATGGCGCATATCGATCACGCCATCGTCGGCGACCCCAAATATTTCAACAAGGAAAACTGGCAACTGCCGGGTGGCCTGCAGAAGCGGCTGCATCTGCTGGCACGCCGGATCGTGATCCCGCATCCGCGGGGCGGGGTGATCGACGCCACCGCGCCGCTGCCGCCGCATATGCTGCAATCATGGAATCTGCTCGGCCTCGAAGCCGACCGTTTCGACCCGATCGAGAACGCGCCGGAAGAGTGATAGCGCCGCGGCCGGACTTGGCCCGGACGCACGGGTGGCCTATTCGCGCGCCTGCGCGGGCCGGGAATGAAGCGGTCCTTCAACCCGCAGCCGGCAGCTTTCGCATCACGCGGCCGATGATATCGGCACCCGCATCGATCTCCTGCTCGGTCCAGGCCGCAAATCCCAGGAACAGGCCTTGACCGGTGATCTCTCCGGTAAAATGCCGCGAGAGCGGCCGCGCCATCACGCCCGCTTTGGCCAGACGTTCTGCGACATCGGCTTCGTTTTGCCGGGCGTCGAGTTGAACCAGAAGCTGCATGCCTCCGGCCGGTGGCGCGATCCTGAGGGCATGGCCAGTGCCAAGCGCCTGCACCAGCCGGTCACGTCTGCCACGGTAGATCCGGGTCATCTTGCGGATATGGGCCGCGAACTGGCCGTCGTCGATGAATTCCGCCAGGGCATTTTGCAGCGGCGCCGATACGATTTGTCCGCTGTGACGTTGCGCGGTCTCGAACACATCCACGAGATTGTCCGGCACGATCGCGTAGCCGACGCGCACGTCGGCGAACATCGATTTCGAGAAGGTGCCGACATAGAAAACGCTGCCGGTGTCGTCGAGCCCCTGCAACGCCGCCACCGGCTTGCCGTCATAATGGAATTCGCTGTCGTAATCGTCCTCGATGATCGACGAACCCACCGCGTTTGCGAACGCCAGCAGTTCCTGGCGCCGCTGGATCGGCATCAGCCCGCCGGTCGGGTATTGATGCGACGGCGTGACGAAAATCAGCCGCGGTCGATCGCGCCGCCCCTTGAACGCCAGCCCGCTGTCATCAAGTCCGACACCGCGAACGACGGCCCCGGCGGCTTCCATGGCCGCACGCGCCCCGCCATAGCCGGGGCTTTCGAGCCAGGCGATATCGCCCGCGTCGAGCAGCACCCGGGCGATCAGTTCGATCGCGGCCTGCGCCGACGGCGTGATGATGACCTGCCGCGGATCGGCGCGGACGCCGCGGTGCTCGACCAGATGCCGCAGCAGAGCGCCCTGCAGCGAGGCCCGATTGAGATGGGCCGCACCCGGCGACAGCGCCCGACGCGCGGCGCGCCGAAGACAGCGCGCCCAGACGTCATGCGGAAACGCCCGCGCGTCGGCCAGTCCCGGCATAAACGGCCGCGGTGCGCCTTCGTTTGCGAACGGCCACTCGGCTTTGCGCAGCCGCGTCGCCCAGCGCGACAGGCGCAACGCGGCGGTCGAACGGCCGATCAGATTTCGACCGCGAACCAGCCCCGTGTTCGGCGCCGCCGCGACCGTCGGACGCCGTCCGCGGGCGACGTCGAGATAGCCCTCCATCGCCAACTGGTCGACGACGAACGACACCGTGTTGCGCGATACTTTCAGATCACGGGCCAGGTCGCGGCTCGAGGGCAACCGAAAACCCGGCGACAGCGCGCCATCGAGAATGGCCGCGCGCAGCCGGTCGGTGAGCTGACGCATCAGCGTCGTTCCGCTGGAAGATTGCAGCTCGAAATCGATCCGGCCCGAGAGAAGTTTCTCCATCAAACTGGCTCTATCATATTTTAATGAATGGATCTTTTCTATGAGCCAGTAGAACCTATGGTCGCGGCGATGTCGAGTGCCGCAACGGCGCTCCAGGCCGGTGGGATGCGGGATCGACGATGAATCACATGCTGTCTCGCCGTGCGGCGCTGATGCTGTTTGCCGTCGTGGTGGTGGCGTGGGGCTCGAACTGGACCATGACGAAAATACTCGTGGCCAGCGTCTCCCCGCTGTGGGCGGTGGCGATCCGCTCTGCGATTGCCACAATGGCGCTCCTGATCGTGCTGTTGGCCCGTGGGCAGTTGATCCTGCCGCGGCGCGGCGACGTCTCGGTCATTCTCACGGTCGCGATCCTCCATATGAGCGCGTTCTCGGCGCTGGTGGCTTTTGGCCTGCAGTTGGTTCCGGTCGGTCGCTCGATTGTGCTGGGCTATACGACGCCGCTATGGGTGGCGCCGGCGGCATGGCTGTTTTTGAAAGAACCTGTGACGCGATCGCGGCTCGCTGGAATTGCATTGGGGCTGGCCGGACTGGCAACGATGTTCAATCCGCTGGCCTTTGACTGGAGCAACCATGGGGCCTTGATCGGCAACGGCCTGCTGTTGCTCGCCGCACTTTGCTGGGCCGCCAATATCCTCTACGTGCGTGCGCACCGATGGGTCTCGACGCCGTTCCAGCTGGTGTTCTGGCAGGCGCTGCTGGCCACCTTGATCCTGTCGGCGCTGGCGCTGAGGATCGATGGCATCCCGCGGATTGCCTGGAGTCCCGAGCTTGCGAGCGCGTTCCTCTATGCCGGAATTTGCGGCACCGCGCTGGCGCATTGGGCGATGGTGACGGTCAACCGCAGCCTGCCAAGCGTTACGACATCGCTCGGCCTGCTGGCGACACCGGTGATGGGCGTGGCCATGTCGGCGATTTTTCTCGGTGAGCCCGTCGGCTCGTCGCTGATCTGCGCGATGGCGATGATCCTTGGCGGCATTGCGATCGGGACCATTCCCTCCCGCCAGGACGCGGCCGTTCGACCAATTCCGCAGCCGGATGTCGTTCGGGTGTAGCGTTATTTTTGATCTGGACTCGCCACAAGGCGTCTGGGCCGGGCCAGACCAAAGTGACCGGATTTTACGATTGTGACGCGGTTCATCAAAAGATCGCCAAAAGATCGCCAAAGGGTCGCATCGCCTGATGGGGCTTCCGCGATGCAAGCCGTTCAACGCATGGGGCGGTAGCGCTTACGCCGCATCGCGACGCTGTTCGGATCGGTTTCGCCCGTGTAAGCTCACGTCTGCAGCCTGAGATGGGTGGGCCAAAATACGCATAAAGCGGAACAAAAACGCAAAAAATGGGAGACGTCAGGAAGACCATGACCGAAATCCGATACCTGGCACCGCAGACGCTTGATGAAGCGATCGGTGCATTTGCGGCGGCAGGCAGTGCCGGACGCATTCTGGCTGGCGGGACCGATCTTTTGGTACAAATGCGCGCCGGCGTTGTCCGGCCGGGCCTGATCGTCGATATCAAGAAAATTTCCGAGATGACCGGCATCGAGGAAACCGCCGATGGCGGCTTCCGCATCGGTGCCGCCGTCTCGGGCATGGTGCTGGCCGAACACCCGCGCTTCGGCAAGGTCTGGCCCGGTGTGCTCGAAGCCATCAACCTGATCGGCTCCAAGCAGGTGCAGGGGCGGGCTTCCGCGGGTGGCAATCTGTGCAACGGCTCGCCGGCCGGAGACAGCGTGCCCGCCATGGTTGCCGCCGGCGCTATCGTGACGTTGCAGGGGCCGGGCGGCCGCCGCGAATTGCCGGTCGAGCACGTGCCGGCAGGTCCTGGACGCACCCATCTGAAGCCAGGCGAAATCCTTGTCAGCTTCACATTACCGCCGCGGCCGCCGGGTTCGAGCGACGCCTATTTGCGCATGATCCCGCGCACCGAGATGGATATCGCGGTGGTCGGCGTTGGTGTCAGCCTTACCTTGCAGGGCGGCGTCTGCACCGCGGCCAGGGTCGGGCTCGGTGCGGTGGCGCCGACCGTGCTGCTGGTTGAGCCTGCGGCCAATGCACTGATCGGCTCGCGCCTCGAAGACGCCGCGCTGGAAAAAGCCGCCAGCGCCTGCAGCACCGCCTGTCGTCCGATCGACGACAAGCGCGGCACTATCGTTTACCGCACCAAAGTGGCTAGCGTGCTGTTGAAGCGCACCGCCGCGATCGCCGCACGACGTGCGGGAGGGAATTGAGTTCATGGCAAAGGTCCACGTCACCACATCAATCAATGGCGAGCCCTCGGAGTTCCTGTGCGAGCCAAGCGACACCATGCTCGATGCCTTGCGTGGGCCGCTCGGGCTGACCGGTTCGAAGGAGGGTTGCGCCTCCGGCGATTGCGGCGCGTGCAGCATCACGCTGGACGACCGGCTGGTCTGTTCCTGCCTGATGCTCGCGGTCGAATCCGAAGGCCATGAAGTCAGAACCATCGAAGGCATGGCGCAGGGAGAGAAGCTGCATCCGCTGCAGCAGAAGTTTCTTGAATCCGCGGCGCTGCAATGTGGCATCTGCACCTCGGGCATGCTGATCGCGTCCGACGCGCTGCTGCGGAGGAATTCCCGGCCGAGCGAGGAAGAGGTGCGGTATTGGCTGGCCGGCAATCTCTGCCGATGCACCGGCTATGACAAGATCGTGCGCGCGGTGCTGGAAACCGCCGCGGACATGCGAGAGCAAGAATCTGAGAGGGCTTTGCAATGAACATCGTCACCACCACCAACAAGTGGATCGGCCAGCGTACCATCAGGCCTGACGGCGTCGACAAGGTCACGGGACGCGCGGCGTTCGCCGCCGATACCACGATGCCTGGCATGATCTGGGGCAAGGTGCTGCGCAGCCCGCACGCCCATGCGCGCATCAAATCGATCGATACATCGAAGGCGGAGGCGCTGCCCGGCGTCAAGGCGGTGGTGACTTCGCGCGATATCGTCGATTTCCCGCTCGGCAAATCGGTGATGCTCGGCATCCAGGATATGCGCTGGATGTGCCGTAACGTGATGGCGCGCGACAAGACGCTGTTCCCCGGCCACCCGATCGCGGCCGTCGCCGCGACATCGGAGGCGATCGCAGCACATGCCTGCACGCTGATCGAGGTCGATTACGAGGTGCTGCCCTGGTCGATCGAGATCGACGACGCACTCAAGCCGGACGCGCCGATCCTGCACGACTTCATCAAGTTCGAGGGCAAGCCCTCCAACATTGCCGGCCGCCAAGAGATCAAGAAGGGCGACGTCGCGGAAGGCTTTGCCAGGGCCGAGGTCGTGATCGAGCGCAGCTTTACCACGCGTCCGGTGCATCAGGGCTATATCGAGCCGCACGCCTGCCTGATCAGCGTCGCTGCCGATAACAAGACCACGATCTGGAGTTCGAGCCAGGGCCAGTTCATGGTGCGCGCCATGACCTCGATGCTGAGCGGCATCCCGCAGAGTGACATCCGCGCCATTCCGGCGGAAATCGGCGGCGGCTTCGGTGGCAAGACCATCGTCTATCTCGAACCGGTGGCGACCTTGCTGGCCAAGAAGTCCGGCCGTCCGGTCAAGATGGTGATGACCCGCGAAGAGGTGATGCGGGCGACGGGGCCGACATCGGGCTCCAACAGCACGGTCAAGATCGGCGCCACCAAGGACGGCAAGATCGTCGCGGCGCAAGGCACGTTCTATCTGCAGGCGGGCGCGTTTCCCGGCTCGCCGATCCGAGGTGCGGTCGGCTGCAGCTTTGCGCCCTACGATATCCCGCACGTGCTTTCGGTGGGTTTTGACGTCGTCTCCAACCGCTCCAAGGTCGCGGCCTATCGCGCGCCCGGCGCGCCGATCGGCGCCTATGCTGTCGAATGCGTGCTCGATGAACTGGCGGAAGCCTTGAAGATGGATCCGCTGGAGCTTCGCCTGAAGAACGCCGCCAAAGAAGGCACCAAGGCCGCGCACGGTCCGGTGTTTCCGCGTATCGGCTATGTCGAGACGCTGGAAGCCGCCAAGGCGTCAGCCCATTACAGCGCGCCGCTCGGCAAGCTGCAGGGCAGAGGCGTTGCGTCCGGCTTCTGGTTCAATGCCGGCGGTGAATCAAGCGCCCAGGTCAACATCACCGAAGACGGCAACGTCGTCGTCACCACGGGTCACCCTGATATCGGCGGTTCGCGCGCCGCGATCGCCAATGTCTGCGCGGAATTGCTCGGGATCGATTACCGCCGCGTCTCGGTGCTGATCGGCGATACCGCGACGATCGGATTTTCGAATCTCACCGGCGGCAGCCGCGTGTTGTTCGCGTCCTCGATCGTGGTGACGCAGTCGACTGAAAAGATCATCACCACCTTGCGCGAACGCGCGGCGAAAATCTGGGACATCGATCCCGACGCGGTGAAGTGGGAAGATGGCGCGGCACATCCGGTCAGCCCGAACGCCGGCCAGTTCGAACCGCTGACCTTGGCGGAGCTCGCCGAGAAAGCTCCATCGATGGGCGGGCCTATCGGGGCCGGCGTGCAGCTCAACACCGTGGGCGCGGAAGGTGGTTTCGGCACGCATATCGCTGATGTCGAGGTGGATATCGATCTCGGCATCGTGCGTGTGATCCGCTACACCGCGATCCAGGACGTCGGCCGCGCGGTGCATCCGAGCTATGTCGAGGGCCAGCTGCAAGGCGGCGTGTCGCAAGGCATCGGCTGGGCGCTGAACGAAGAGTACATCTACAACAAGGAAGGCAAGGTCGATAATGCCGGCTTCCTCGATTATCGCATGCCGGTTTGTTCGGACCTGCCGATGATCGACACCATCATGGTCGAGGTGCCGAACCCGAAGCATCCGCAGGGCGTCAAGGGCGTCGGCGAAGTGCCGTTGATCCCGGTGATGGCCGCGATCAGCAGCGCCATATATAACGCGCTCGGCAAGCGCTTCTACAGCCTGCCGATGTCGCCGCCAAAAGTGCTGGAAGTGATCGAAGCGAAGGGATGATGCGGCCGGACAGGGCGCTGATAGTCGGACAGCGTCTTCAGTCCGATCAGGATCAGCCAGGGCGCCGTGGTGCCATAGCCGCGCGCCAGCATGCCGCCGATGATGGTAGCGACCTGCAGCATCACGATACGGCCGAGCGTGCCGCCGATCGCCGCGCCGACACCATCGCCCTGCGGGTTTTCGGCGACAACGCTGGCTTGATGCGGCGGCGACAGCCTGATCGCGCGCCACAAGCCAGTTCGTTTGGGGCTTTCGTAAAAGCCGAAGGCGCCCGCCAGCAGCGTGAACAGCAGCGGCTCCCAGGCCCCGGAAGCGATGATGAATTTGGACGCGAAACTGACGGGGCCGTGAACGTCAGCGGCGCTGGCGCCTGAAAACACCACCCATAAAATCAGCAGGTGTCCCGCCATGCTGATCGCGACAAAGGGCACGAACAGCTGCAACAGCAGCGTGTTGGTCGCAGCCACGACGCGGCCGTTGACGGTCATGTCACCGAGCATGCCCTCCGGCAGCACCGCCAGGCGCAACAGCGCCCAGAACCCGATGATGCCGGTTTCCATCCAGTACAGCATCAGGATCTGGAACATGTCCCAGCCCCAATAGAGCACGCCGTAGACCTGAAACAGGTTGCCGGCGAACGCGAACAGGTTGCGGAAAACCAACGCGGGCGTCCATCCGGGCAATGCGGCGGTGGCTGTCGTGACGACCACGGCTCTCGGTTCTCCTTTAGAGCATGATCCGGAAAAGTGGAAACCGGTTTTCCGAAAAGATCATGCTCAAACATAATGATAACGTGGCGCTTTAATCGGAATGCGGCTGATATGTGTGTCGCTGGAGCGGGCAAGAACGTTCGAATTGGGCTCGCGTTTTCTTCAGGCGACGGCCGATTTTAATGGCTGTTCTGGATCACGTTGCGTTCGCGAGGCGCATAAATCCAAAGGCTTTTTCTCGGACTGCCATCCGCGGTTCTCGTGATGCCGCAGGCTCTGCGGCCGCAGACAGCGATCTGGCAGGTATTGTCCATCGCGCAATCGGCAAAGAACCATACCACATAGGAACAGATCACGACGGCCGCGATCAGAAGGGTGATTTTGGTTTGCCGGTCCATGGACTATTGGTCGCCCGAGCCGCGCCGCGGTTCGAGCAATCCAACCGCAAATCCGCGCTAATGCCGGTACTGCGCCAGGAACATCCGCAGCGAATCCTGCGGGCTCTCGACGTCGGTGATGACCCAGCCGTCGGGGCCGTCGACCAGGATGAAATTCAGCGTGACCCGGCGGCCGTTATTGTCGAAGCCGGCTGCGACATAGGTCTTGTCGAATTGCCGGCGCAGGATCGCGATGGCGATGCCGCCGAGCTTCCAGGTCTTGCTCTGCACAAAGAAATCATAGGGCTGCGCGGTTGATGCGAGCCACTTTCCCTGCAGGCTCGGATCGAAGAATTGGTGCGCGGTATCGGCGTCGCGGGGCAATCCGCGGGAGAGTTCCGACGAGCGGTCGCCATAATAGGGGTAGACATTGCGGACCAGCGATTCCGGCGAACGAAACCCGGCGTGCAGCGGCGATAGGCCAAAACCGGCCAGCAAACCCAGCATGCCCAGGATAATTCTCAACCTCGCCGTCTCGCTTTATTCTGTTACGACCTTATCCTATTCTGAGGCCAGATATCAGCGATGGATCGACAAAAGCCGCATGCGTGAATTATTCGACCAAGTGGCCGGGCAATCCGGGCTCGATCCGGAGGAGGCGGTCAGGCGCAGCACGCGCGGGCCGCAGCGCAAGCGTTTTTACAAGCAGGCCGATGCCGCCGCGACGCCTGACGGCTTTGCCATTCAGCTCGACGGCAAGCAGGTGCGTACGCCCTCAGGTCGGCCGCTGGTGGCGCCGACCCCTGACATCGCCGACGGCATCGTCGCGGAATGGAATGCGCAAGGCGAGATCATCGATCCCCTGACGATGCCGTTGACCAGATTTGCCAACACCGTCGGTGAGGCGGTGGTCGACCGGGTCGATGCCGTCGCTGAGGACATGGCAAAATATCTTGGCTCGGATCTTTTGTTTTACCGCGCCGCGCATCCGGAGGCGTTGGTGGCGCGCGAAGCCGAATTGTGGGACCCGGTGGTGTTCTGGGCCGCGAATGCGCTGGGCGCGCATTTTATCCTGGCCGAAGGCATCGCGCATGTCCTCCAGCCGGAGCCCGCGATCACGGCGGCGCGCGCGGCGTTGCCGACAGATCCCTGGCAGGTGGCGGCGATGCATATGGTCACGACCTTGACGGGCTCGGCGCTGCTGGCGCTGGCGCTCCAACATGGCGAACTCGGCCCCGATCAGGTCTGGGCCGCAGCGCATGTCGATGAGGACTGGAACGCCGAAAAATGGGGCATCGACGAGGAGGTCGCGGCGCGTCGCGCCGCCCGGTCGGTTGATTTCAACGCCGCCGCAGCCGTTCTCAAATCCCTAAATGCGGCATCCGCTCGGGTGTGAGCGGTTCGGTTAACGAGAGGTTTACGACAGCAGGGTAGCTTCGGCGCGCCTGATCCGGTGAACCCGAGCCCGAACCTGCCATGTCGATTGCCATCAATTCGACCATTCCGTTGGTCGCAGCCCAGGGTCTTGCAGTTCAGGGCGTCACGGCTGATGTCGTGCTGCAGCCGGGGACGGTGGTCAATGCCCAGGTGCTGCAGCTACTTGGCGACGATCAGGTGCGGATTGCGATCGGCGGCCAGTCGCTCGATGTCACCTCGCAAGTGCCGTTGCAGGCCGGCCAGACGCTGCAGCTGTCGGTCTCGCAAACCGCTGACGGCAATATCAACCTCGCGGTGGTCAATCAGCCGGCGAGTGCCGCGGCGAGTCAGGCGGCTGCCAATCCGGCCGCCGCGAATGCCACGTCAGATGCCGTCACCCTGACGTCAGCGGTGGCGGCGACGGCCACCTCGACCAATGTGGCGGCGCCGCAACCTCAGCTCACGGCGCTGCAGGCGCTTGCGGTGTCGGCCGCGGCGCAGACCGCGGCGGCCCAGCAAACCAGCCTGGCGCCGCTATTCGCCAACCTCGGTGTCGCCGCCGCATCGGGCAACCTGCCGACGATCGTGCAGCAGGCCGCCGTGCAGGTGCTGGCGCAGCAGACCAGCCTCGATCAGGGCCTGACCGGAACCGACATCAAGCAGGCGTTCCAAAGCTCCGGGCTGTTTCTGGAAGCCGCGTTGGCGCAGGGCTCGGCTTCATCAGGCACACCCGACCTCAAGGCGGCGCTGATCGTGCTGCGCCAGGTACTGAATTCGGCGATCGATAGTACAACGGCGGTCGCAACGCTGGTGCCGGCGGACGGACAGGCGGCCGCGACGAGAGCCGCGACCGTGTCGGCGACCGCAACGCCGGCGACCCTCCTGCTGGAGCAAGGTGCGGACGCTGTGCTGCAAGCCCTGTCGGAGGGATCAGCCGTCTTGTCGTCATCGTCTATCGTCATCACCGCCGGGCCCGATGCCCAGACGACCGCGTCACCTTCGCTGGTGCCGTCCCTCACCTCAGGGGGCGCCGTATTGCAAGGCGATGCGCCGGAAATTCCACAAGGCGTGCTCGAATTCAGCGCCGCGGCCTCGATCATCGCGCCGGCCGCGACACCAGCGGATGCCGCCGCGCGGTCGGCGGCGAGCAGCGCTGCGCTCAATCTGCTTCAGGAAGTCATTCAGGCCAGCCCGCTCGCCGGGCCGCTGACGGCGGCAGGCGCCTCCAGTTTGAGTCTCGCCGAGAGCCAGTTGCTGTCTCTGCTCCCCGCGGTGGCCGGCGCCCGGTTGCCGAACACCGATGAAGCCGGCTTTGCCCGCACCAACGTGCCGCCGCCGCCGATCAGCGGCGCGCTGCCGGCGGCGCAACCGGTGATGTCAGCGACCTTGGTGTCGAACTCATCGGCCGAGACGGCGATGCATCATCTGCTTGCCGATACCGACGGCGCGATCGCGCGGCAGACGTTGCTGCAGGTGGCTTCATTGCCGGATCAGGTCAACCCGTCGACCGGCCGGATTGATCCGGCGGCGCAACGCTGGAATTTTGAAATCCCGTTCCTGACGCCGCAGGGAACCGCGATGGCGCAGTTCGAGATTTCGCGCGACGGCGGCGGCACCGAAGCCGAAGCATCAGCCAATCGGGCCTGGCGGGCGCGCTTTACGCTCGACGTCGAACCGGCAGGCCCGGTGCATGCGCTGGTATCGCTGAACGGCGACAAGACGTCGGTGCGGATGTGGGCGGAGCGTCCCGCCACCGCCGATCAACTGCGCGCCGGGGTATCGCAGCTCAGTCAGGCGCTGAGCCGCGCCGAATTGCGGCCCGGCGACATCGTGATCCGCGACGGGGCGCCGCCGCAGCCGGTCTCGGCCCGGACCGGGCATTTCCTGGATCTGGCGTTATGAGCGAACAGACCAAGCGACAGCTCGCGGTCGCGCTGCATTACGACCGCACCGGCGCGCCGCGGGTGGTCGCCAAGGGCAAGGGCAGCATCGGCGCCAAGATCATCGAGGTGGCCAAGGAGCATGGCATCCCGATCGAGGAAAACGAAGTGCTGGCCGGGGCGCTGTCCAACGTCGAACTCGGCGATGAAATTCCGGCCGAACTCTACAAGGCGGTGGCCGAAGTGCTGATCTTCGTGCTGCGGCTGTCGGGGCGTATTCGATAGCGCCATCGCTTTACCACGATGTCGTCCGAGATCGGCTAGCCCTCGCTCGGCTGGATGGTCGGCTGGGCAGAGAAGGGCAGCGCGCAGACAGTGTTCGCGCCGAACATGGATTGCCTGGAGCCGCGCCATATCGCCGATCGCATGACGCTGACGCAGACATGTTTGCGTGATATCGGCGGGATTTGATCTGACACGTTAGCCGATGCTCGTCATGCCCGGGCAACAGCGCGAAGCGCGCCTTCGCGCTAGATGTCCCGGGCATCCACGTCTTCCTGGGGCTCGCAGTAAAGACGTGGATGGCCGGGACAAGCCCGGGCCATGACGGCATACAAATCATCCCAACCTGAACAGCGTCTGCAGGAAATCGGTCACCGCCTTGCGCGCCTGTTCGGCGGTGGCGGGATTGCCGCCGACATGGGGATTGAACTCGATGCAGGCGTCCTTGTAGCCGAACGGCGCCTGGGTGTCGGCATTCATCAGCACGCCGCCTTCGCCTTCCTTGATGTGGCAGTGACGCGCGGTCTGGGCGTTGGCGGAAACGCCGACGGTGCTGACGCCCAGCAGGCCCGCATCGAAACCGTGCGCGGAATCAGGATATTCGGTCAGCACCACGTCGCGCTTGGCGTCCTGCAGCCGCGTCACATAGGCCTTGCAGCTCGCGACCGGATTGTAATCGTCGGGCGTGCCGTGAAAAATCCGGATCGGGCGCGCCGCGACCTCGGTGTCGGTGGCGTAGCTGGTGGAGCAATCGGGATAGAATGGAATATAGGCTGCGAACTGCGCGCCGGATTTATTCCAGAGCCTGTTGAAGCGATCGAGGCTCGCATACAGCGCCGCCTGTCCACCGCGCGAAAATCCCATCAGTACGATACGGTCAGGATCGACTCGCGGATGTTTGGCGAGAATGTCGAGCGAACGGTAGATATCGACGATCAAATTGAGCCGGCCGAGCAGCGCCTGGTTCGGGCCGACCGCCGTCAGGCCGCGGCCGCTGAAACCATCGATCACGAAGGTCGAAATTCCCATCGCATTGAACTGGTGCACCCAGGGGTCCATGCTGGAGCCGACGCCGCTCGATCCGTGCATCAGCACCACGACAGGGAGGCGGCCGGTACCTTGCGCGATACGAAATTCACCGGCGACGGTGACGGGCTTGCCGTTGGCGTCGCCGGTCAGGAATTGCTGGTCTGAAATGGTCAGCGAGGGGATTGCGTAAATCTCGACCCGGGACGCGACATCCTTCGGCATCGATTGGGCGTTGGTTTCGATGCCTGCCAGCAGCACGACGGTGCAAAAAGTCCAGGCCGTTATGACCACGCGCCAGCCCGCTCGCATCGATTCCCCCATTTATCGTCGCGCCGCTTTGGCGTTATCAGGGGACTAAAACAAGCGATCGGCGGTAAGTCAATTTGGCGCCGGTGCGGCTGCCCGTCCGATCCGACCGAGATGGGTGAAGCCGAAGCCAGCGCTGTATTTCAGGCCGTAACCGAGCGCGCGGTCAAAGCCGATATGGGTGAGCCAGATGATCGCGATCGACAGCAACGACGGGGCTTCGAACCCGAACCCCATTACCATCAGCGGGACCGGCACGAGGTAACTGTGCATGGCGTTGTAGATCATGGCGCCAAAGCGGGGGCCCGAGAGGTAGCCGATGAAGCTGAGATCCGGCGCCAGGAACAGGATGAAGTAGATCCACCACGAGCCGCCCCAGACCGCGTAAAGCAGCGTCATTCCCGCAAACAGCGCCAGCCCCTCCAGCCGCAGCATGGTGCGCAAGCCGCCGGTGACCGCGCCGGTAGTCTCGGTTGTCTCGTTCATGGCCGGTTTCCTCTCGAATCCCCTGATATCCTGCCCCACTGTAGCGCCCCAGGGCGCGACTTCCACGCCCGGAAAGCCGGTTTCCTGCCGGGAAAAGGCCGTGTTAGAACCCGGTCAAATCAGGCGGGAAGCGAGCGACATGAAAGATATCCTGGATACCCTTGAGGACCGGCGCGCGGGCGCCAAGCTGGGCGGCGGCGAAAAGCGCATCGAGGCGCAGCATGCCCGCGGCAAGCTGACCGCGCGGGAGCGCATCGAGCTGTTGCTCGACAAGGGATCGTTCGAGGAATTCGACATGTTCGTCGAGCACCGCTCGACCGAGTTCGGGATGGAGAAGAACAAGGTCCCCGGCGACGGCGTCGTCACCGGCTGGGGCACGGTCAACGGCCGCAAGACCTTTGTGTTCGCCAAGGATTTTACGGTGTTCGGCGGCTCGCTGTCGGAAACCCACGCCCAGAAAATTGTAAAAATCCAGGACATGGCGATGAAGGCGAGGGCGCCGATCATCGGTCTCTACGATGCCGGCGGTGCGCGCATCCAGGAAGGCGTCGCTGCACTCGCGGGCTATTCTTACGTGTTCCGCCGCAACGTGATTGCGTCGGGGGTGATCCCGCAGATCTCCGTCATCATGGGGCCATGCGCGGGCGGCGACGTCTATTCACCTGCCATGACCGACTTCATCTTCATGGTGAAAAACACCAGCTACATGTTCGTCACCGGCCCCGACGTGGTGAAGACCGTCACCAACGAGGTGGTCACCGCCGAAGAACTCGGCGGCGCCTCGGTGCACGCGACGCGCTCCTCGATTGCCGACGGTGCCTTCGAGAACGACGTCGAGACGCTGTTGCAGATGCGCCGGCTGATCGACTTCCTGCCGTCCAACAACACCGATGGCGTGCCGGAATGGCCGAGTTTCGATGACATCGGCCGGCTCGACATGTCGCTGGACACGCTGATCCCCGACAATCCGAACAAGCCCTACGACATGAAGGAATTGATCCTCAAGGTGGTGGACGAGGGCGATTTCTTCGAGATCTCGGAAACCTTCGCCAGGAACATCGTCACCGGCTTTGGCCGCATCGCTGGCCGCACGGTGGGCTTTGTCGCCAACCAGCCGATGGTGCTGGCGGGAGTGCTCGACAGCGACGCCTCGCGCAAGGCGGCGCGCTTCGTGCGTTTCTGCGACGCCTTCAATATTCCGATCGTGACGTTCGTCGACGTGCCGGGCTTCCTGCCGGGCACCGCGCAGGAATATGGCGGCTTGATCAAGCACGGCGCGAAACTGCTGTTTGCCTATTCGCAATGCACGGTGCCGCTGGTCACGGTGATCACGCGCAAGGCCTATGGCGGTGCGTTCGACGTGATGGCCTCAAAGGAAGTCGGCGCCGACATCAACTACGCCTGGCCGACCGCGCAGATCGCCGTGATGGGCGCCAAGGGTGCTGTGGAAATCATCTTCCGCAGCGACATCGGCGATGCCGACAAAATCGCCGCGCGCACCAAGGAATATGAAGACCGCTTTTTGTCGCCCTTCATCGCGGCCGAACGCGGCTATCTCGACGACGTCATCATGCCGCACTCGACAAGGAAGCGGATCGCACGGGCGCTGGCGATGCTGAAAGACAAGAAGGTGGAGATGCCCGCGAAGAAGCACGACAATTTGCCGTTGTGAGGGGCGCCATGAAATTCCTGCATGGTGCCGCCCTTACAAGGGAGATACAGCGAATAGTTAAAACGAAGTCTGCTCTAAAAATCGCCGTCGCTTATTGGGGGCAAGATGCACTTAAGTTGACAAAGATAAGCACGGGGCGAAAGGACATTCGACTGTTGTGTTGTCTAAAGGGGGGGAAATCGGAGCCGGACGTAATAAAGAAATTTGGCAAACGTGTTAAACAGATCGACAATCTTCACGCTAAAGTCATCTGGACCAAAGGGCGTGCAATCGTTAGTTCAGCAAATATGTCTTCCAACGGATTGCCCTCGGAGGAAAAGAAGTTGAGAGGCCTTGTTGAAGCCGGCGTACTCTTAACCGATCCCGATCAACTATCTTCAATCGGTCGATGGTTCGACGATAAATACCAGTCTGCTCGAATTATTACCAAAGACGATTTGAAGAAAGCGAAAGAAGCGCGGCCAATTGGCGGATGGGGCGCTCGTCCCACGAAACGTGGATTAATTGATGCGCTTCGCGATGGAGGGCCCGACGAGTTTAAGCAGCAAAGAATAGCGTTTGCATTGTGGAAGAGTCCTACGACCCGAGTTCAGCAGAGAGCGATAAGCAAATTTCTAAGGGAGAAGCCCGAACGGATTGAAGAATCACTCAGTGTTCATCGTCACGATTTTAAGCGGCTTGACCAGTACGTAGAATGGGACGACATACCCGCGAATACTTTCCTCATTGATTGTCGCTATCGGCGCGGTGTCATATCGGAAATTTATGTGACGAAGACCTTTGACGTTAACAAGAAGTGGGGAATAGTTGTCGACGGCGAGAAAACCCGGGTGAACTTTGCTTTGATGTCGGTAACTCGCGAGTTTAACTACAAGCTTGCGCGCTCCGACAAGAATGTGATCAGAAAGTCTTCGCGGGCGCTATGGAAGAAGCTTGGCCGCAAGAGAGAGACCGAAGCTGGAGTTATTTGGCTACACGATGCCGCGCCGCTGCTCCTACGCAACGCCTAACGAGCCGCCAACAAGGATAACACTTAGGGATCTGCCCCCATGCCCCGCCATCCTGATTTCGTGCCTCACGGTGTGATTCCGGCGGTGCTGCTGCCGTTCCACGAGGATTTGTCGATCGACGAGCCGAGTTTTCGAGCGCATCTGCATGATGTCGCAGCGGTGCAGGGGCTGTCGGCGATCACGATCAATGCCCATTCCACCGAGGTTGCTTCCTGCACCCGCGATGAGCAGCGTCGTGTCATGGAGATCGCGGGCGAGGAAGTCGGCGACAGATTGCCGGTTATTCACGGCATCTGGGCGGACGGCAGCCTGGAGGCGGCGCGGATTGCGCGTGAAGCCCAAACCGGCGGGGCTTCGGCGCTGCTGGTGTTTCCGCCGGGTCCGTTCACCCTGGGACAATCGGCCGAGATGGCGCTGGCCCATTTCAAGACCATTGCGGATGCGAGCGATCTGCCGCTGATCGTGTTTCAATATCCTGTCGCCACCGGGCAGGGCTACCCGGCGGCGACCTTGGATCGGCTGTTCGACGAAGTGCCGACCATCCGCGCCATCAAGGACTGGACGCCGCTTGTGCCGCAGCATGAGAGCCAGATCCGCGCGCTGCAGGGCCGCAAGCGTCCGATCAATGTGCTCACAACCAACAGTGCGTGGCTTCTGAGTTCGCTGGTGCTCGGCTGCAATGGGCTGTTGTCCGGCAGCGGCAGCGTCATCGCCGACCTCCAGGCCAAACTCTACCGCGCCGTGAAGGCCAACGATCTCGCCGAAGCGCGCCGGTTGAACGACCGGATTTATCCTGTCGCGCGCGTGTTCTACGCCGATCCCTTCATTGACATGCACAACCGCATGAAGGAAGCGCTGGTGCTGCTCGGCAAACTGCCGCGCGCGGTGGTGCGACCGCCTTTGGTCAAGATCACGGACGCGGAAATTGCGCGGATCAGGGAAGCGCTGGTGGCGGCGGGGCTGCTTGGCGCCGAAGTGGCGCGCGGACGCAACGCGGCATAGCTTGTAGGGTGGGTTAGCGAAGCGTAACCCACCATCTTATATGCGGTGCTTGCACTGGTGGGTTACGACTGCGCCTAACCCACCCTACGAAGCTTGCTGCTCACCCTGACGCGACAGCAGAGGGACATAGTCGTATTCGCCCACACCTTGCAGAACCAGGAAGGTGAGCGATGTCGTGCCGCCATTGGTTACCAGATGCGGTCGTGTCGGTCTGACGGCATAGACCTCGCCGGGCTTCAGATTCACTTCCTCTTTCGGCTCCTGCAGGAACAGCCGCATCCGGCCTTCCAGCACGTAGAAGGTGTCGGAGATATTGGAGTGGGTGTGCCACGGCACCTTCTGCGTCGGCGAGAGCTGCAACTCCGTAATGCGAAAACCGGGTCGCGCCGCATGTTGGGCGCGGCGCTCGACCTCGTAGAGATGACTGGCGTCGCGGACTGGCTGCCCTTGCTTCATCTTGGCCTCCTCCAGAATATCTGCCCCATCGCGTGGCGGCTTGACACCATGCTAGCCTTGTTCGGCCCTTCCCGAAACTCTCAAAGCAGGCCTGCTGTCTTGCCGTCAAAACAAATGGAGGAAACCATGCCCACGGCCTTTTTCATCGTCCGCGCCACCGTCTCCGATCCGGCCAAACGCAAGGCGTTCGACGCCTGGTATTCGCGCGAGCATTTGCCGGATGCGAGCAAATCGTTTGGCGTTTCGAAGGCGTGGCGGTTCTGGAGCGCCACCGATCCGAGCCTGCATCAGGCGATGTATCAATTCGCCGACGAGGCGTCGCTTGATCGCGCGGTGAATGGCGCCGAAATGAAGCGGCTGGTGGCCGATTTCAACCGCGACTGGCCCGATGTGACGCGCACGCGCGAGACGTTGGTGCTGGCGGAAGAGTTTGCGGCGGGGTGAGGTACCACGCGTGCCGTCATTTCGGGGCGCGCGTTTGCGCGAGCCCGGAATCTCGACGTGCTGAACAGCTCTGGATTCCCCGATGTGCAATTGCACATCTGAGGTTCAGCCCTTCGGGCTGCCCCGGAATGACGATGCTTTTGTTATCTTCATGAACCCACCTCCATCCCATTGCGACAAACGTTGCCGATGTCGGCGAGGGGAAGGGCTTCATGAAAAAATGGTTTGGCGCGGCGGCGATGTTGGTCGTCGCCTGTCCATCGTTTGCCGCTGATGTTGCGACCTGCACGCTCAGCGCGGACAAGAAGACGGTCACGGTGACCGCGAGCAATCCCTATGCGCAGGTGATGGCTTGCGAGGTCAATTGCAACATGGCGATACCCGACGGCTTTTCGACCGTGGTCTGCGTCAAGCCGGTGCCGGTGGGCGCCAAGGATTTCGTGATGTGCACCCATGCGGCAGCCGAGGGCCATTCCTACACGCGGGTGAAGGATGCCGAGGTGAATTGCCCGGATCCAGCCGCGCCGCCGGCGGCCAGCAAGGCCGACCCCGCGAAGGACGATGTCGACAGCGATGACGACGACGCCAAGGCCAATGAGATGATGCAGAAGATGCTGAAGCAGGGACAGGATCTTCTTGATCGGCAAAAGCGGAAGTAAAGACTCGATGAGGATTCAGTCTACGAGGCGTGAATGTTCCTTGTCGCCGCGATGTTCGCTCCATCGACAGTGGAACGTTCTCGTCGGCGCGCGATTGCATTAACGTGATCGTTGGCGCGGGTATGGGCGCTGTTTGGTTCAGCGCGCGTTCATCTGCGTACCGTGAAGGTGTCGTGACTGACTCGCGACGTAAAGGGAGAAAATTGGATGGAACTTCGCTCTGTTTTGAAACTCGCGATCGGAATGGCCGCGGGCGCTACGGCGCTTGTCGGCGTTGCGAATGCCGCGCCGCTGGCGCCGGCGTCTTCAGCGCAACTCGTGGCTCCGCAGATGCAAGGCGTAGAGCCCGCCGTGGTCTCGCAAGCCGAGGTCGATCATCTCAAGCCGCAGCAGGTCCGCTGGGGCCATCACTGGCACCGCCACCATTGGCACCACCGTCATTGGGGCTGGCGTCACCGTCACTGGCGCTAAGCGCCGGCGTGCTGCTGCCCGCCAAAAACAAAGCCCCGCGCGAGCGGGGCTTTGTCGTATGCGATGCGGCGGCGCTCAGATCGGGCGGGCAGCGGCCATAACGCCAGGCGAAGCCGGCTGAATGTAAAATGAATGTTTTTCGATGCGTTATCTTGAGGCTATCCCGGATATCGATCCGCTGAATTTTCCCGGACGCTTCGCGAGGCTGGTTCGCGCCGTCACCTCTGATGATGATAGCTTGTGACCGCCGTAACGTGAGTCGCGTTACGAGGG
Source organism: Bradyrhizobium sp. (assembly GCA_039935075.1). GTDB lineage: Bacteria > Pseudomonadota > Alphaproteobacteria > Rhizobiales > Xanthobacteraceae > Bradyrhizobium. The sequence continues at coordinate 10,136 of JBDTKZ010000072.1, read as the reverse complement.
ACCGCGATCGCAGTCCCCTTAGCCACTGCCTTCGCGACAAGCGATCCCGAATTATTCGCTATCGCCGAACAGCGCCGCGAATCGCTTCTCGCCGTTGCGGGTGAAATTGACGACGCGACTGCCGGGCGTGATGTCGCGCGCCGCCCATTTCAGTTCGGTGAAGCGGGTCAGTATCGCGGCACCCAACGTGCCCGCCAGATGATGGCGGCGCTCGCTCCAGTCGAGGCAGGCCCGGCACAGCGGGCGGCGCGGATGGCTGAGGGCATCGGCCGAAATCTGCAGGGTATCGGTCAGGAAACGCTCGCCCTCGGTGGTCAGTTCGATGTCCTGCTTGCGCTGCCTGATCAAGCGCTGCGTCTTCATGCTGTCGAGCATGTGCACGCCAAGATCGCCGGCGAGGTGATCGTAGCAGATCCGCGCGCGGCGCAGCGCCGGGTCCTTCGGCCCGGTCCGCACCCGCATATGACCGGCGCGCGCAGCGAGGCCCTCGAGGCCCTCGAGCACGGCGGCGACATCGGGGTCGCTGAGGCGGTAATAGCGGTGGCGGCCCTGTTTTTCCTGCTCGACCAGCCCGCCGGCTTCGAGCTTTGACAGATGCGAACTCGCGGTCTGCGGCGTGACCCCGGCCTGGTGCGCCAATTCGCTCGCGGTCAAGGCGCGGCCGGTCATCAGCGCCGTCAGCATGTTGGAGCGGGCGGGGTCGCCGACCAGCGAGGCGACCATGGCGATGTCGGGTCCTGCTTTCATAGTTTGATGGTAGCCGAAGCGTTGACGTGGATCAAGCGGCTAGGATGCGGGACGTTCAACAATCGGGAGACTTCAAGTGACCGTGACCGTGACCGTGTTCATCCGCTATCAGATCGATCCGTTCAAGCGGACGATGTTCGAGGAATATTCCAGGCGCTGGCTGTCGATCATTCCAAGGATGGGCGGCAATCTCTTGGGCTACTGGATGCCGCATGAAGGCACCAACAACATCGCGTTCGCGCTGATTTCCTTTGAAAGCCTGGCGGCTTACGAAAGCTATCGTGCGGGCCTTCGCAAGGATAGCGAGGGCATGGCCAATTTCAATTTCGCTGAGCAACATCAATTCATCCTCGCCGAAGAGCGAACTTTTCTGCGTAAAGTCGTCGCATAGATCGGGCAAGCCGCGCTGGCGCCTGATGGTGCGCGTCGCTATTCTGCATCGAGATCACAACAAGGAGCAAAACCATGCCGGTCACAGCCGCCGACAAGCGAGTCACATTTCGCAAGATGCATGAAACCGGATGCTTCGTGCTGCCCAATCCCTGGGACGCCGGCAGCGCCAAGGCGTTGCAACATCTGGGCTTCAAGGCGGTCGCCTCGACCAGCGCGGGCTTTGCGTGGTCGATCGGCAAGTCCGACAATCGCGTGACCCTTGAGGATGTCTTGAAGCATCTCATCGATCTGTGCGAGGCAACGGATCTGCCCGTCAATGCCGATTTCGAAGGCGGCTTCGCGCATAAGGCCGAGAAGGTCGGCATCAATGTCGCACGCGCGGTCAAGACCGGCGTTGCCGGCCTGTCGATCGAGGATTCCACCGGCGATGCGGCAAATCCGCTGTACGACTTCAAGCTCGCGGTCGAGCGCATCCAGGCGGCACGCGCCGCCATCGACGCCGATAACAGCGGCGTGCTGCTGACCGGCCGCTGCGAAGGCTTTCTGGTCGGCCGCGACGATCTGAACATGGTGATCGAACGGCTGCAGGCCTATGCGGCAGCCGGCGCCGATTGTCTCTATGCGCCCGGCATCAAAACCAAAGAACAGATTTCGGCGGTGGTGAAGGCGGTGCATCCGAAGCCGGTCAATCTGCTGATCGGTGCGTCCGGTCTTTCGGTCAAGCAGGCCGAAGAGCTTGGGGTGCGGCGGATCAGCGTCGGCGGCTCGCTGGCGCGCGCCGCGTGGGCCGGCTTCATGCGTTCCGCGCGTGAGATGGCGGAGCAGGGGACATTCACCGAACTCGGCAATGGCTATCCCGGCGGCGAATTGAACAAGATGTTCAGCTGACGCGCGGGCCGATCGCGCACAGAGAAACGCAGCGGGTCAATCATGCCCGCTGCGTTTTCAGTTCAGGCCGTATTTCGCGACGGGCTGGCCGCGCGATTACTGTTTCGTGTTAGTCGTCGGCGGGGTACTGGCCTTGTTGGCATCCTGGCCAGTCGGCGCCGATGATGGCGGCGTCTGCGGACGCGCCGGCGCTGCCCCGGTGGTCACACCCGCCGCGGCATTGCCGCGCGGTGTCACGTCGCGCATACCGGGAGGGGCTGGCGGCGGCTGGGTATTGTTCTGCGCGGTCGAGGTCGCCGGCGCGGCCGGAGCGGTGCTGGCCTGATGGATCGAAGAATTGTTCAGGCCGTAAAACACCGCGCCAAGCACCAGCGCGATGGCGACCGCGAACATCGCAACCCGGCTGCCGGTGGCGGGGCCTTCGGCGAGTTCAGGATCGGGCTGCAACTCATTGTCGAGACGCTGGGGACTACGCAAATCATCGCCGCGCAGGTCGTCGCCTGCGCGTGTCGGGCGATAGAGATCGTTCGGAATGCGTTCGTTGGCCATGAATCGGTTCCTCCATGTGTCCATGACAATGGCCGGCGTCCGCCGAGGTTCCCGGTAGCAAGGTGATTTCAGCCGTGCTGTGGATGAAGGGCGGCCTGTTCGGGATGGAACCCGCGACGTAAGTTCCAAATCGCGATTCCAGCCGCTGACGAGATGAGGGTGCGATGCGGACTCTGCCGCCGAGCGATATCGTTCTGTACGGGTTGTCGCGGGTGGAGTCACTTGCGGGCGCGCGCCACCTGCTCTGATGTCACCGCGGATGCGGAGTTGCCCCACGAGTTCCGGATATAGGTCGCGACATCGGCGATCTCCTGATCCGACAGATCGTTGGCGTAGGCCGGCATCGATCCGGAGTTGGGCGCGCGCGGTGTAGTCACCGTGTGCGCGCCCTCGAGGATGATGCGCAGCGTGTTCGCGGGGATCGCCGATTGCAAATTGGCATTGCCGGGCAGCGGCGGATAGACCCGCGGTGCGCCGCTGCCATCCATTTCATGGCAGGCGATGCAGGCGCGTTTGTAGATCTTCGCGCCGTCGTTGATTTGCGTCTCGGTGGGCGGCACGACATGGGGCTCCGGCATGCCCGCGGGTAAATCTTTCAGGTACACCGCGATGGCGCGAACGTCGGAATCGCTCATCTTGGAGGTCGAATTGACCACGACCTCGGCCATCAATCCGCCGGCATGGCTGCGGCCGTTGCGGCCGCTCTGCAGATATTCGACGATATCATCGACGCTCCACGACTTCAGTCCGCTGCGCAAGGCGGCATCGAGCCGTGGCGCGAGCTGGTCCCGCACCAGCCCGCCGCCGAATGCGCGGCTGCGCCGGTCGGCGCCGAACACATTCTTGGGGGTATGGCAGGCGCCGCAATGGCCGGCGCCTTCGACCAGATAGCGGCCGCGATTCCATTCCGTGCCCTTTTGCTGGTCGGGCTCGAGGATGCCGGGCTTGAAGAACAGCCAATCCCAGCCGCGCATCAGGATGCGATAGTTCAATGGCCAATGCAGATCCGGCGGCGGCGGGCGGTTGCTGACCGGTACCAGCGTTGCCAGATACGCCTTGATCGCCATCAGGTCGGGGCGGGTGAATTTCGTGAAATAAGGATAGGGAAACGCCGGGTAGTATCGCGCTCCCGTGGGCGATACGCCGTCATGTAGCGCCCGACGGAAATCCTCGTCGCTCCAGGCGCCGATGCCGGTATCGCGATCCGGCGTGAGGTTGGGTGAATAGAGCCCGCCGAACGGGGTCTCGATCCGTTTGCCGCCCGCGAACGGTTTCGCGGGATCGGCGGTATGGCAACTGGCGCAATCCGCGGCTTCGGTCAGCGCCTTGCCGTGCGCGATGGTTTCGGGAGAGGGCGGGGTCTGCGCCTCGGCCACGGCGAACGCAGTGCACAAAAACAGCACCGGCAGAATCGCCCGCATCGCGCAATGTCGTGTTGGCACCAATTGATCTCCCAAACCCTCTTATAACGCCAAAACCGGGAGAACGATCGCGCCACGCCGTTTCGTGCCCAAGCTCTGTAACGACACAAACCGAAATAACAGGGCGGTATTCCCAACACGAAATTGCGATCTGCGGGCGCGGGTCTCCATTGCCGATTTTTCTGGTGCGCCGGCTGCGAAAACCGACATAGACTGGTTCTAACGATTTGAACAACTACATAAAAAAGCCCAGCGGCCGACAGCCGCCCGGGCTTTTCAAAAGGGCGGCAAGAGGGCGGAATGGGAATCAATCAAGGTCCGATCAGTCTCGATCAGAAATACACCCAAGGTTCCGGTCATGTCTTCATGACCGGGATTCAGGCGCTGGTTCGGTTGCCGATGGCGCAAATCCGCCGGGATCGCGCCGCCGGTCTCAATACCGCGGGTTTTGTCTCCGGCTACCGCGGCTCGCCGCTTGGCGGCTACGACCAGCAGCTATTCGCCGCGCGAAAACATCTCGAACAATACAACATCAAGTTCCAGCCGGGGGTGAACGAGGACCTCGCGGCCACCGCGATCTGGGGCTCGCAGCAGCTCAATCTGTCGCCCGGCGCCAACCATGACGGCGTGGTCGGCATCTGGTACGGCAAGGGACCCGGCGTCGACCGCTGCGGCGACGTGTTCCGCCATGGCAACGCCGCGGGCTCGGCCAAGAACGGCGGCGTATTATGCCTTGCCGGCGACGACCACGGCGCCAAATCCTCCACCGTGCCGCATCAGTCGGACCACGCCTTCATATCGGCGCTGATGCCCTACCTCTATCCGTCCAGCATCCATGAAATGATCGAGATGGGCCTGCTGGGGATCGCGATGTCGCGTTATTCCGGCTGCTGGGTCGGCATGAAGGTGATTACCGAGACCGTGGAGACCACCGCGGAGGTCGACCTCACGAACGAGATGAAGCCCTTCATCATTCCGACCGATTTCGAGATGCCGCCGGGGGGATTGAACCTGCGCTGGCCCGACGACCGCTACGACCAGGACCGACGCTTGCAGGACTACAAGGGCTTTGCCGCGGTCGCGTTTGCCCGCGCCAACAAGGTCAACCGTATCACCATGGATTCGCCCAACGCCCGCTTCGGCATCATGGCGTCGGGCAAGAGCTACGAGGATATCCGGCAGGCGCTACGCGAACTCGGCATCACCGAGGAAGTAGCCGCCAAGATCGGCCTCAGGCTCTACAAGATCGGCATGCCGTGGCCGCTGGAGCCGCAGGGCGTACGCGAATTCGCCGTAGGCCTCGAAGAAATCTTCATCATCGAAGAGCGCCGCGAGATCGTCGAAAATCAAGTCAAGCAGGAGCTGTTCAACTGGCGCGACGACGTGCGGCCGCGCATCATCGGCAAGATGGACGATCACGACAAGCGCTTCCTGCCCTTCGCGGAAGAGCTTAGCGTCGCCTCGCTGGCAAGCTCGCTCACCGAGCGGCTGCTGCGGCTTAATCTCAATCCTGAAATTGCAGCCATGCTGCGCGCCAAGGCCGACTGGTTCAACGGCCGTCAGGCCACCCAGATGCAGGCAGTCGCCCCGATCTCGCGCACGCCGTATTTCTGCTCCGGGTGCCCGCACAACACCTCGACCAAGGTTCCGGAAGGCAGCCGCGCCTTTGCCGGCATCGGTTGCCACTTCATGGCGCTGTGGATGGATCGCTCGACCGAGACCTTTACCCATATGGGCGGCGAGGGCGTGCCCTGGGTCGGCGTTGCTCCCTTCACCAAGGAAGAGCACGTATTCGCCAATCTCGGCGACGGCACCTATTTCCACTCCGGCAGCCTTGCGATCCGTCAGGCGGTCGCCTCCAAGGCCAACATCACCTACAAGATCCTTTACAACGACGCCACCGCGATGACCGGCGGCCAGCATGTCGACGGCGAACTCTCGCCGCAGCAGATCACCTTTCAGCTGCACTCTGAAGGCATCCGCGACATCTATCTGGTGTCGGAAAATCCCGACGCTTATCCATCTTCCGAGATCGCACCCGGCACCAGGACCGCGCACCGCGACGAACTCGATACGGTCCAGAAGACGTTGCGCAAGGTCAAGGGCGCATCGGCTATCGTGTTCGTGCAGACCTGCGCGGCCGAAAAACGCCGCCGTCGCAAACGCGGCACCATGGAGGATCCGCAGCGCCGCGTGCTGATCAATCCCGCGGTGTGCGAAGGCTGCGGCGATTGTTCGGTGCAGTCGAACTGCATCTCGGTCGAGCCGCTGGAGACCGAGATGGGTCGTAAGCGCGCCATCAACCAGTCGACCTGCAACAAGGACTATTCCTGCGTCAAGGGCTTTTGTCCGTCCTTCGTCACCGTCGATGGCGGCAAGCTGCGCCGCCGCGCCCCCGCCGATCTCGGCAATATCGGCGATCTGCCGGAGCCCGCGTCGCGTCCCACGCTCGATCGTCCTTACAACGTCGCGGTCGGCGGCGTCGGTGGCACCGGCGTGTTGACGATCGGTGCGCTGCTTGGCATGGCCGCCCATATCGAGGGCAAGGCCAGCATGATCCTCGACATGTCCGGCCTCGCTCAAAAGGGCGGCGCGGTGCTGAGCCATGTCCGGTTGTCGGAACACACCGCCGACGTCACTTGTTCGCGGATCGTGACCGGCACGGCGGATCTGGTGCTGGCGGCCGACGAAGTGGTGGCTGCCGCCAAGGAAACCATGACGCTGTGCGAATCGAGTCGCACCTACGGCGTCATCAACACGCATCTGATTCCGATCGCCGATTTCATCCTCAACCGCGACTTCAATTTCCAGAGCCGCAAGGTCAATCACGTGCTGGAAACGGCGCTGCGCAAGGACTCCTCGTTCTTCGATTTCACCAAGCCGGCCGAAACCCTGCTGGGCGATTCCATTGCCACCAACATGATGATGATGGGCTACGCCTATCAAAAGGGGCTATTGCCGCTATCGGCGAAAGCGATCGAGCAGGCGATCGAGGTCAATGGCGTCGCGGTCAAGATGAACACCCAGGCGTTCCAACTGGGACGTCTGGCGGCCGTCGACCCCGCGCGGCTGGTCGCGATGATGAAAGGTCAGGACGAAACCGTTGCGCCGAAGACGCTGGACACGATGTCGCTCGACGAGATCATCACCCATCGCAGCACGTTGCTGACCGACTACCAGAACACTGAGCTTACCGAGCGCTACCGCCATCTGGTCGCTCAGGTGCGAACTGCCGCGGCCGATCGCGGTTTTGGCGAGGAGTTGCCGCGCGCGGTGGCGATCAACTATGCCAAGCTGCTCGCCTACAAGGACGAGTATGAAGTGGCGCGGCTCTACACCGACGGCCGGTTCGAAAAGCAGCTGCGCGACCAGTTCGACGGCGATTTCAAGATCAACTTCAACCTCGCACCGCCGCTATTGGGCGGTGGCACCGACGCGCTGGGACGGCCGAAGAAGCGGGCGTTCGGCGCCTGGATGATGCCTGTGTTCAAGCTGCTCGCCAGTTTGCGCGGGTTGCGCGGCACCGCGTTCGATATCTTCGGCCACAGCGCCGATCGCAAGCTCGAACGCGAGCTGATCGCGGCCTACGAGAAGGATGTCACCGCCGCGCTCGGTGTGCTGTCGCCGGTGACGCTCGATACCGCGATCGAACTGCTGTCGCTGCCGGATCGCATCCGGGGCTACGGTCCGGTGAAGGAGAAGGCGGTGCAGGATGCCAAGCTGCGGCATGCGCAGTTGACCGCTGATCTTGCCAACCCGCCGCCCGCGCCGCGGCAGATCGCGGCGGAGTAGGGGCTTTCGTGATCAGGATTACTGTGCCGCGATCTCGAAGGTGACCGGCAGCCTGCCAAGTTCGGCGCGGGCGGCTTCGACGCCAGAGGCGGGAACGCGCACGGAAAGTGTCAGGCCGCGCTCGTTGTGCGCGGCTACGACATTGCAGGCCGCGCCCGGTAGTGCGATCGCAAGCGCGTCCCGCGCAGCCGCTTCTGCGGCGATTTCGCGAAGCCGCGGCTTGAAGATCTTGCCGACCGGCGTCACCGGCATGTCCATGATCACCTCGATCGCACGCGGCCGCGCCGGCGGCTCCATGACACCAGCCTGAAGGAAATCGGCGAGATCAGCGCAATCGATATGGGCGCCGGGCGCGGGCGTGACGAACAGCATCGGCGTTTCGCCGGCGTAAGGGTCCGGCCGCCCAACGGCGGCGGCGAGGGCGACGCCGGGAAAGCGCAGCGCGACGTCTTCGATACTGGTGGGATCGATATTATGCCCGCCCCGGATGATGAGGTCCTTGGCACGGCCGGTGATATAAACTTCGCCGTGCGCTCCGATCCGCCCGAGATCTCCGCTGCGCAGCCAACCCTCATAGAAAGGCTGGGTTTCCCGCGGGCGTCCTAGATAGCCTGAGAACATCTGTGGTCCTCTGACCAGAATCTCGCCAGTCGGCGTTGAAGGGCCGATATGCACCTCGCCGCCAGCCAGAACAGCGACTTCTGCGAGCGCGACTGGCAAGCCTGCAGATGAGGGCTCTTGCGCGCGGTCGTGAGGGGTTTGTGTGATCGAGCCGCCAAATTCCGTCATGCCATAGATCTGGCGCAGACAGTCGCTGTGCCAAACAGCGAGGAAGCGTTTCTCGATCTCCGGCGGACATATTGATCCGCCTACGATGCAGAGGCGCAGGCGGCTGAGGTCGACGCCATCGAGGGGGACGTCCGCCGCGGCGGCGATCATGGTTGGAACACCGCCGCCCAGCGTCACGCCCTGCTCCGCGATGATGCGCCAATGGTTGGCGACCACTTCGGGACTGCGGAACCCGGACGCGGTCGGGATCACGATCGTCCCGCCAGCCCCCAGTGTCGGCAGGCTGGTGCAAAAAGCGCCGCCGACATGGAATATCGGCAAAGCGGTCAAACAACGGTCCGTCGGGCCTATACCCGCTGCAAGCATCGCGCCGATCGAGGAAGAGACGATGTTGCGGTGGGTCAGCGGCACAATTTTAGGCGTCCCTGTGGTGCCGCCGGTCGGCAACAGCGCGGCGATTTTTTCCGGCAAAGGGGCCGTCTCGTCGCCGCCGTCCGCCATTGGCGAAATCGTTTTGCCATCGAAAGCGACTCGACCGTCGAGAGGCAGCACGACGATGCGTTTAAGAGCGGGGGCCAACGCCTCCAGCCCCTCGACCTTCTCGAAAAGGCCGCCAGGAGCGCCAGGCGGTGGCGTGAAAAGGATTTTGGCCCCGACCGCGTTGACGAGCGCGACGATCGCCTCGCGGCTGAACAACAGATTGATCGGCAGCACCGTCGCCGAACTCATTGCGGTCCAGTAGACGGCCGCGGTTGCGGTGCAATTTGGCGCCAGCACGGCGACGACATCGTCGGGGCCGACGTCCGCGCGCCGCAGCCATTGTCGCGTGGCATTCATCAGCCCGAGGAATTCGCCTGCGTTTGTAACGACCGGCGCGGGATCGCGCGCGGTGCGCAAATAGACTAATGCAGGTGCTTCCGGGCGGGGCGACAGACCATGGCGAATGAATGCTCCCACGTCGGGCGATCGGTCGAGAATTTCCTCGGCCTTCGCATTCAGCGCGGCCCGTTCGGCCACAGCGTAACCGACCTCCATGTATTCCCCCAAGCCCCTGAACCGAGGTTCGAAAGATGGACTGCTCGGTCCGGTTACGATAGCCGCAGGCGGCGACATTTTTCAAGCGCCGACCTTGCTCGAGTGTGCCGTGGACGGCTCGACGGGCAAAGCAGAGAGCGCTTGGCTCCGAGATATCACTCTCAGTGGTTCAAATACGCCGTGAAAAGCTTTGCGCGTTGCGGCGAATTTCGCGAGCGCATTCAACGTGATTTGGGTTGTCCAGTCCCATCCGAAAAAATATTCCTGTTTTCATCGGACCCAAATCACCGGCGTAATCTCGGCTATCCCGCGCCCGCCAAGAGGGGCGTTTCGCGATCGTCACGAACGTTGGCGCGGGATGCGGTGGACGCGGATGCGCTTTTGACGAACAGCGCTGACGCGGACGGCGAAGTCGTGTGGTCCTGACGCCCCGGCGCTGGCGTCAAGTTCGCGATGATGCTTCGCATCACGCGGGCGACGGTGACAACAAGCCGGTCACCGGGGAGAGCACGAAGGAAACCG
>JBDTKZ010000071.1:0-10311 GCA_039935075.1 Bradyrhizobium sp. | reverse complement strand
GGCCCGTATCCTGTCCGAGGCGCTGCCGCATATGCAGCAATATGACGAGGAAACCATCGTCATCAAATACGGCGGCCATGCCATGGGCGCGGAGGATGTCGCCCGGCAGTTCGCCCGCGACATCGTGCTGCTGGAGCAGACCGCGATCAATCCGGTGGTGGTGCATGGCGGCGGCCCGCAGATTGCGACCATGCTGAAGCGGCTCGGCATTCAGTCGGAATTCGCTGCGGGCTTGCGCATCACCGACGCCGCGACTATCGAGATCGTCGAAATGGTGCTGGCGGGCTCGATCAACAAGCAACTGGTCGGCTACATCAACGAGGCCGGCGGCAAGGCCGTCGGGCTGTGCGGCAAGGACGGCAACATGGTGACGGCGTCGAAGGCGACGCGGACCATGGTCGATCCGGATTCGCATATCGAAAAGGTGATCGATCTCGGCTTCGTCGGCGAACCCGACAAGGTCGATTTGACGCTGCTGAACCAGCTCATCGGCCATGAGCTGATCCCGGTGCTGGCGCCGCTGGCGACCTCGAAAACCGGACAGACCTTCAATGTCAACGCCGACACCTTCGCCGGCGCCGTTGCCGGCGCGCTGAAGGCCAAGCGGCTGTTGCTGCTGACCGACGTTCCCGGCGTGCTCGACAAGTCGAAGAATCTGATTCCGGAATTGTCGGTCAAGGATGCCCGCAAGCTGATCGCCGACGGCACCATTTCCGGCGGCATGATCCCGAAGGTCGAAACCTGCATCTATTCGCTCGAACAGGGCGTGCAGGGCGTCGTCATCATCGACGGCAAGACGCCGCACGCAGTGCTGCTCGAACTCTTCACCAATCAAGGCACGGGTACGCTGATCCACAAGTGATGACGCATGCGGCAGCGCCGATAAGAGCCTTCGTGGCCGGATGCATTCCGGCCATCGCGCTGCTCATGGCTGCCGCTCCGGCCCACGCGGACCTCAAGCTCTGCAATCACATGAGCTATGTGATCGAGGCGGCGATCGGCATCGACGACAAGGCCGCGACCGCGACGCGGGGCTGGTTTCGGATCGATCCCGCGGCCTGCCGCGTGGTGGCCCAGGGCACCCTGACCGCCGATCGGATTCTGCTCAACGCCCGCGCGCTTCCGGTCTACGGCGCCTCGCCGATCCCGCAAAATGGCGGCGATACGCTGTGCATCGCGCCGGAAAACTTCGTCATTGCCGCGGCGCGCCAGTGCCGCGCGGGACAGACGCCGGCGCCGTTTACCCAGGTCACGCCGACCGCGGCCGACGACGGCAATCTGGTGGCCTATCTCGCCGAAGACAGCGACTATGACGACGAACAGGCGCGGCTTGCCGCCATTCAGCGGCTGCTGGTAATCGCGGGCTATGACGCCGCCCCGATCGACGGCGTCGATGGCCCGAAGACGCAGGCCGCGCTCGCAGCCTTTCTGAAAAGCCGCGGGCTCTCCTCCGATATCGTGCAGTCGCCGAATTTTTTCGCGACCATGATCGACGCGGTGCAGGCCCCCTCCTCCACCGGCTTGACCTGGTGCAACGATACACCGCACAAGGTGATGGCCGCGGTCGCCACCGACGACGGCAAGACCGTCACCAGCCGCGGTTGGTATCGCATCGAGCCCGGCAAATGCCTGCATCCCGATGTCATCGGCCAGCCCAAACAGATTTTCAGCTTTGCCGAAGCCGTCGATGCCGATAACCGCACCATCAAGCTGAACGACAAGCCGCTGAACTGGGGCGGCGCCAAGCAGTTTTGCACCCGCGAGAACAAGTTCGAGATCAACGAGCAAAGCGATTGCGGCAGCCGCGGCCTCGCCGCGATCGGATTTGCGCGCGTTGACCTCACGAGCGGCGGCAAGACGCTGCGCTTTGCGATGCCATGATGGATATCCAGCGAACGACATCGCCAGCGTCATCATCCGCCACCGGGTCTCGCCTTCGGCGAGCCCGACGACAGGCTCAGGCGGATGATCCAGTATTCCGGAACGCCAGTGTGTTTTCTCGGCGTCGCGGCGTACTGGATGCCCGCCTGCGCGGGCATGACGGGAAAGATACGCCATGACAAACACACCCCGCGCCTTCAGCCACATCGACACCTGGGTATTCGATCTCGACAACACGCTGTACCCGCACCACGTCAATCTGTGGCAGCAGGTCGACGCGCGGATCGGCGAATTCATCAGCGCCTATCTGAAAATATCCGCGGAACAAGCCCGCGTGATCCAGAAGGATTATTACCGCCGCTACGGCACCAGCATGCGCGGCATGATGACCGAGCACGGCGTGCGTGCCGACGATTATCTTAGCTACGTGCACCAGATCGATCATTCGCCGCTGCAGCCAAATCCCGCGATGGGTGCGGTGATCGCGAAATTGCCCGGCCGCAAGCTGATCCTGACCAACGGCTCGGTCGATCACGCCGATGCGGTGCTGAAACGGCTCGGCTTCGGTCAACATTTCGAGGCGATTTTCGACATCATCGCCGCCGAACTGGAGCCGAAGCCGGCGCCGCAAACCTATCAGAAGTTTCTCACCCTGCACGGCGTCGATCCGTTGAAATCGGCGATGTTTGAGGACCTCGCGCGCAATCTGGTGGTGCCGCACCAGCTCGGCATGACCACGGTGCTGGTCGTGCCCGACGGTAGCAAAGAGGTGGTGCGCGAGGACTGGGAACTGGAAGGCCGCGGCGAGGCCTATGTCGATCATGTCACCGATGATCTGACCGGGTTTTTGCAGAAGCTGCCGTAGAATTGCAGCGCGCCCGAGCGAATATCTCGGACGTCGTACCCCGCGAAAGCGGAGTCCCAGTATTCCCTGAAGCCCGAAAGTGTACTCTGGCATCGTGGAATACTGGATCATCCGCGGGAGCCTGTCATCGGGCGACGCTTTCGCGTCGACCCGGTGGGGGATGATGACGCCGCAACTGGATCGGACGACGGCGGCGGAAGCCTTGACTCCGCCCGCCCAAATCCCGACAAAAGCCTCCTAAATCACCACCGCCATATCCCGTTGCCTTAAGGAAGTATCGATGTCTCTCGCCTCCCTCGAATCCACCGTCAACGCCGCGTTCGATGCCCGCGACGGCATCTCGACCGCCACCAAGGGCGAGGTCCGCGAGGCCGTGGATCAGGCGCTGGAGCTGCTCGACACTGGCGCCGCGCGGGTCGCCGAGCGCGAGGCCAGCGGCAAGTGGAAAGTGCATCAATGGCTGAAGAAGGCAGTGCTGTTGTCGTTCCGTCTCAACGACATGAGCGCCATTCCCGGCGGCCCCGGCCATGCATCGTGGTGGGACAAGGTGCCGTCGAAATTCGACGGCTGGGGCGAGAACCGCTTTCGCGATGCCGGCTTCCGCGCCGTGCCCGGCGCGATCGTGCGCCGCTCGGCCTTCATCGCCAGGAACGTCGTGCTGATGCCGTCGTTCGTCAACCTCGGCGCCTATGTCGATGAATCGACCATGATCGACACCTGGTCGACGGTCGGCTCCTGCGCGCAGATCGGCAAGCGCGTGCACATTTCCGGCGGCGTCGGCATCGGCGGCGTGCTGGAGCCGTTGCAGGCCGAGCCCGTGATCATCGAGGACGATTGCTTCATCGGCGCGCGTTCGGAAGTGGCCGAGGGCGTCATCGTCCGCAAGGGCGCCGTGCTGTCGATGGGCGTGTTCCTCGGCGCCTCCACCAAGATCGTGGATCGCGACACTGGCGAGACCTTCATCGGCGAAGTCCCTGAGTACGCCGTGGTGGTGCCCGGCAACTTGCCGCCCCGTCCCTTGAAGAACGGCCAGCCCGGCCCCTCCACCGCCTGCGCCGTGATCGTCAAACGCGTCGATGAGCGCACCCGCGCCAAAACCAGCATTAACGAGTTGCTGCGGGACTAGGTTCGAACCGCTGGCTTCGCGCCCGGGTTGGGACCAGCGCAGCGAACTGGAATTTGTGCCGCATAGCGCTGGCCCATCGGCTGGACCTCATGTTAATCGGAGGCCATGAATGACGCCGTTTCCATTACCCGCGACCTGATCCGCTGCCCCTCCGTCACCCCTGTTGATGCCGGCGCGCTTGGCGTACTCGAAAACATCCTGAACGCCGCCGGCTTCGAGGTTCATCGCGTCACCTTCAGCGAGCCCGGCACGGAAGACGTCGACAATCTCTATGCCCGCATCGGCAACGCTGCGCCGCATATCACCTTTGCCGGACATACCGACGTGGTGCCGCCGGGCGACGAGAGCGCCTGGAGCCATGGCGCGTTTTCCGGCGAGATCAAGGACGGCTTTCTCTATGGCCGTGGCGCCGTCGACATGAAAGGCGGCATTGCCTGCAGCGTCGCCGCGGTGCTGGAATATCTCGCCGCCAATGACGCCCAATCAAAAGGCTCGATCTCGTTTCTGATCACCGGCGATGAGGAAGCGATCTCGGTCAACGGCACCGTCAAGCTGTTGAAATGGGCCGCGGAGCGCGGCGAGAAGTTCGACCATTGCGTGCTGGGCGAGCCCTCCAATGTCGAAACGCTGGGTGACTGTATCAAGATCGGCCGCCGCGGCTCGCAGTCGGGCACGCTGTATGTCGATGGCCTGCAGGGCCATGTCGCCTACCCGCATCGCGCAGCCAATCCAGTGCCGGATATTTCGCGGTTGGTCGTCGCCTTGAGCGACGAGCCGCTCGACCACGGCAGCGCGCAATTCCAGCCGTCGAACCTCGAATTCACCTCGATCGATGTCGGCAACACCGCGACCAACGTGATCCCCGGCCAGGCCCACGCCAGATTCAACATCCGCTTCAACGACAACCACACCCAGGAAACGCTGCGGGCGCTGGTCGAGGCGCGCATGGCCAAAGCAGCCGGCAACCGGATCAAGGCGCGGATCGAATGGGACTATTCCAATTCCAATGTGTTCGTCACCAAGCCCGGCCCGTTCACCGATCTCGCGGTGAGTGCGATCGAAGAGATCACCGGCCGCAAGCCGGAACTAAGCACCAGCGGCGGCACCTCCGACGCGCGCTTCATCTCGAGCTATTGCCCGGTGATCGAGTTCGGCCTCGTCGGCCAGACCATGCACCAGATCGACGAGCGCACCCCGGTCTCCGACCTGGAGCAACTGACGAAGATTTATCGCGGCGTGCTCGATCGGTATTTTGGGTGATTGCTTGAAGCTCACCCCCCGTCATCGTCCGCGCAGGCGGACGATCCAGTATTCCGCGACGCCGGCAATTGATTGACAACGCCTCGTAGTACTGGATACCCGCCTGCGCGGGTATGACGGCGATAGCTAAACTCCCGCTATACTTGGATATAGGTCGTCCCAATTCGGATTGTTCTCCTCGATCAGGCGGACTTTCCAAGCACGATTCCACTTCTTGAGCTGCTTCTCGCGCTTGATGGCGTTCTCGGCGTCGTCGAACTGTTCGAAATAGACGAGAACGGAGACATCGTACTTTTCGGTAAAGCTCGGCACCAATTTTAGCCGATGCTCAGCGATCCGGCGAACGAGATCACTGGTCACTCCTATGTAAAGTGTCCCACCGATTTTGCTCGCGAGAATATAAACGTAGAAACTCTTCGACCTCATTTCTGAATTGTCAGAGCAACAGGCCTACCGGTCAAGCATCGGTCGCAACGCTCACCCATCCGCCACCGGGTCGACGCGAAAGCGGCGCCCGATGACAGGCTCCGGCGGACAATCCAGTATTCCGCGACGCCAGCGTTGATCGGTAGCGCCTCGTAATACTGGATACCCGCCTTCACGGGGTATGACGGGTCGTGCGCCTCAGTAATCCACCCGCACCAGATACAGCCCGTCCGGCGGCGCGACGGGGCCGCAGGCGGGGCGGGAACGGGCGTCGAGCGCCTTCTGTAAATCATCGGCGTTCCAGCGGCCCTCGCCGACCCAGACCAGCGAGCCCACTATCGAACGTACCTGGGTGTGCAGGAACGAGCGCGCCGACGTGATCACATCGACCTCGTCGCCATTCCGGATAACGTCGAGCTGCTCCAGGGTTTTCTCCGGCGATTTTGCCTGGCATTCGGTGTCGCGAAACGTCGTGAAATCGTGCTTGCCGACCAGCCGCTGCGCGGCCTCGTGCATCGCATCGGTGTCGAGCGGCCGCGGCAGCCGCCAGACATGACCGATGTCGAGCGCGAGATTGGCGCGGCGGTTGCTGATCCGATAGCGGTAATGGCGCTGCTTCGCCGAAAACCGCGCCTCGAACGTATCGGGCACGATTTCCGCCGAGATCACGCCGATCGGATGCGGCCGCAAATGGGCATTGAGGCCGTCGCGAAACCGGCCCGGCACAAAGTGCTTTTCGATATCGCAATGCGCTACCTGCGCCAGCGCATGCACGCCGGCATCGGTGCGTCCCGCGCCGTGCACGCGGACCGGCTCGCCGCAGATCGCCTTGACCGCGGTTTCCAGCGCGCCCTGCACCGAAGCGCCATTGTCCTGCAGCTGCCAGCCGCAGAACGGGCCGCCGTCATATTCGATGATGAGCTTGTAGCGGGGCATCAGGCGAGCCGCAGCGGCGGCTTGAGCGGCGTGCCGCGCAGAAAATCCCCGGCTTTCATCGGCGCCTTGCCGGCCCGCTGCAAATCGAGAATCCGGATCGCACCTGATGCGCAGGCCACCGTGAGGCGCTCGTCGAGCAAATCGCCTGATACACCCGAGCGTTCGACGCTTTCACAGCGCAGTATCTTGATCCGTGTGGGCACGCCTTCGATCGCAATCTCGCACCACGCGCCGGGAAACGGCGACAATCCGTTGATGTGGCGCAGCACGGCGCGCGCCGGCTGATTCCAGTCGATCCGCGCCTCGGCCTTGTCGATCTTGGCCGCATAGGTCACGCCGTCTTCGCTTTGTTTGGTCAGTTGCAACCGGCCGCGCTCCAGCGCGCCCATTGCCCGCACCATCAAATCAGCCCCGAGCGGCGCCAGCGCGTCATGCAGATCCGACGCGGTCATCGCGTCCGTAATCGCAATGCGCTCGGCCATCGCGACGTCGCCGGTATCGAGGCCGACATCCATTTTCATCACCATGACGCCGCTCTCGACATCGCCGGCCATGATGGCACGGTTGATCGGCGCCGCGCCGCGCCAGCGCGGCAGCAGCGAGCCATGCAAGTTGAAGCAGCCGAGCGGCGGCGCATCGAGAATGGCTTTTGGCAAGATCATGCCGTAGGCGACGACCACGGCCGCCTCCGCCTGATGCGCGCGGAATTGCTCCAGCGCTTCTGATGTCTTCAAGGTCGTCGGCGTCAGCACGGGAATGCCGAGCCGCTCCGCCTGCAGCGCCACCGGCGTCGGCTGCAACTTCATGCCGCGCCCGGCCGGTTTTACCGCGCGGGTATACACCGCCGCGATCTGATGGCCATGGGCCACGAGTTCCAGCAACGTCGGCACCGCGAAATCCGGCGTGCCCATGAAGATCAGGCGGAGTGGCATGAGATGGAGGTGCCCTAACAAAGCAAAAGAGAATTCACTCGTCATGGCCGGGCTTGTCCCGGCCATCCACGTCTTAAGCGCCTGCAAGACGTGGATGCCCGGCACACCTGCGCGAAGACGCGCTTCGCGCTTTAGGCCGGGCATGACGGCTGATAGGCTGCACTGCTACTCCGCCGCGCGCTTGGCGGCCTTGGAAAATTTCTTCAGCACGCGATCGCGCTTCAGCTTCGACAGATAATCCACGAACAGCACACCGTTGAGATGATCGATCTCGTGCTGGATGCAGGTGGAGAACAGCCCTTCGGCGTCCTCCTCCTGCACCTTGCCGTCAAGATCGGTGAAGCGCACTCGCACTTTCGCAGGCCGCTCGACCTCCTCGTAATATTCCGGGATCGACAGGCAGCCCTCCTCGTAGACCGACAAATCTTCCGACGAAGAGACGATTTCCGGATTGATGAAGACGCGCGGTCGCGGCCGGGTCTCGCCGTCTTCGTCGCGCTTGGCGAGATCCATGGTGATCAGCCGCAGCGGCTGCGCGACCTGGATCGCCGCCAGCCCGATGCCCGGCGCGTCGTACATGGTCTCGAACATGTCGTCGGCGAGCTTGCGGATCTCCGCCGTCACCTTTTCGATGGGCCTGGAGACGAGACGCAGCTGCTTGTCCGGAAGGACGATAATTTCTCTGATAGCCATGATTTCTGTAAAGCCCTCGGCGCGCGATTTAAGCCGCCGACCTGCCGGGGTCAATCCGCCGCGACCGCCGGCCTTCGCCCCAAAGCCGCGATTTCCTGTCGGGCCCGATCCGTTGAAATTAACGTATCATTTGCCATAAATGTTCCCTCTTCGTTCGCGTAAGGGAGCGAATCGGTTACAAGAGCGGCATGAACGAGATCCTTTTCATGCTCAGCGACATGCCGATTCGCCTCAGTGCCGCTTTGATCGGCTTCGCGGCGCTCGCGCTGCTGTTGCTGCTGAGCATTGCGATCGTGATCGCCCGCTCCGGACGCCGCGGCGCCGAGCAGGCAATGGCGCAGGCGATCCGCGCCGACGAACTGGAAGAGCGCTTGAGCGAGATGCTGCGCGCCCAGAGCGAGGCCACCGGGCGGGTCGACGCCATGGGGCAAGCGCTGGCGGGACGCCAGGCCGAGATGGCGCGCGCGGTCAGCGAGCGGCTCGATTCGGTGACCCACCGGGTCGGCCAATCGATGGAGGCGACCACCCGCAACACCATGGACAGTTTGCGCGTGCTGCACGAGCGGCTCGGCATCATCGACAACGCGCACAAGAACCTCACCGACCTGACCTCGCAGGTGACCACGCTGCGTGACGTGCTCGCCAACAAGCAATCGCGCGGCGCGTTCGGCCAGGCGCGGATGGAAGCGATCGTCCAGGACGGCATGCCGAAAGGCTCCTACGAATTCCAGTTCACGCTTTCCACCGGCAAGCGGCCGGATTGCGTGGTGTTTCTGCCGGATCAGCGCCCGCTATGCATCGATGCCAAGTTTCCGCTGGAAGCCGTCACCGCCCTGCATGACGCGCGGACCGATGACGAGAAGAAGTTCGCTTCGCAGCGGCTGCGCGCCGACGTGATGAAGCATGTCAGCGACATCGCCGAGAAATATCTGATCGCCGGCGAGACCCAGGACACCGCGCTGATGTTCGTGCCGTCGGAATCGGTCTATGCGGAGATTCACGACGGGTTCGACGACGTGGTGCAGAAGGCCTATCGCGCCCGCGTCGTGCTGGTGTCGCCGTCGCTGTTGATGCTCGCGATCCAGGTGATGCAGCAGATCCTGAAAGATGCCCGGATGCGCGACGCCGCCGACCAGATCCGCACCGAAGTGTTGAACCTCGGCGACGATCTCGGGCGCCTGCGCGACCGTGTGCTGAAGCTGCAGAACCATTTCGGCCAGGCCAATGAGGATGTCCGGCAGATCCTGATCTCCGCCGACAAGATCGAAAAACGCGCCGGCCGCATCGAGGAGCTGGATTTCTCCAAGAGCGACGCACCGGCCGAAGCACCCCGCATCGTCAAGCCCGGCACGCCGGAGCTGTTTCCCGTGCCGCGCAAGCTGCAGGCGGGGGAGTAGGCATCGTTCTCGCCTTGTGCAGCAAGATCAGGTGTCGTCGCCCGGCTTGACCGGGCGATGACGGTCCTTTCTTGGCTCGAATCTGCTAACACCTCTTCATGACTGCACCGGGAGCCCCATCCGCTTCGCCCGAAAAAGCCTCCCGCTCCTCCTGGCGCGACAGCTTTGCGGTCTATCTGCAGCCGCGTGTGTTGATCGTGTTGCTGCTGGGCTTTTCGTCGGGCCTGCCGCTGGCGCTGTCGGGGTCGACGCTGCTGGTGTGGATGCGCGAATCCGGGGTCGATCTCGGCACCATCGGATTGTTCGCGCTGGTCGGCACGCCCTACACGCTCAAATTCCTGTGGGCGCCGCTGGTGGATGCGCTGCATGTACCGTTGTTCACCCGCGGCTTCGGCCGCCGCCGCGGCTGGCTATTGTTCTCGCAACTGCTGTTGATCGTCGCGATCCTGCTGCTGGCGCTGACCGACCCGGCGCGCTCGCCGTTGTTCGTGGCGCTTGGCGCGCTGCTGGTGGCCGCGACCTCGTCGACCCAGGACATCGTGGTCGATGCCTTCAGGGTCGAGAGCCTGCCGGAGAGCGAGCAGGCCGCCGGCATGGCGTCCTATGTCGCGGCCTATCGCGTCGGCCTGCTGGTCTCGACCGCGGGCGCGCTGTTCATCGTCAGCGGTTTTGAAAGCACCGGCATCGCGCGTAGCTCGGCCTGGATGTGGGGCTATGTGGTGATGGCCGCGATGGTCGTGATCGGCACCGTCACCGCGCTGGTCGCCACCGAACCCGAGCAATCGGCACGCGCCG
>JBDTKZ010000070.1:0-48953 GCA_039935075.1 Bradyrhizobium sp. | reverse complement strand
ACCCACCAGAACCGTCATCCTGAGGAGCGGCCACTTGGCCGCGTCTCGAAGGATGGCTGCGCGCACTGCGCGGAACAACATCCTTCGAGGCTCGCAAGAGCTCACACCTCAGGATGACGTCCGAGATAGCTTCACAGGCTCGTACGCCGGGACGACGGCACAGTTACAAACATGCCTTTCTTTCTCGCGGCGCGATGCGCCCGAGTTATGCCAAGGAGCGGCGCGACCCCAAAGAGAGGACGCAGTGCGATCCCAAGAGGGAAGCAGGGAAGACCGGGTGCGCGCTGCACCCACGGTCTCGTGTGCAAAGGCAGATAAAAAAGGCGCACACGAGCATACAGGTTCAGCGGAAGCAGTCCGGCCTTCCCTGCGCAATGGTTTTAACGGCTTATTTCGTGCTCTCCCCGGCGATCGGCTTTCTTGCCACCGTCATCTCGCGGATTAAGGTTTTGTCCGGCCCGGTTGAGCCGAACGCGCCTCCGCAAGACTTGACGCCAGCATCGAGGCGTCAGGACCACACGACTTCACCGTCCGCGGCCACCCGTCTTCGCCAAAAGGCTTCGCCGGGCATTGGCATCGTCGTCTTGCGTGCCGGAGATCGCTCACGGAGAGCAATCCGCCCTGCGACCGCCTCGCACGCCTGACGCTGCCGCGTCCACCGCATCTCATCCCGCGTCCGTGACGATCGCGATACGCCCCTCATGTGGGACGAGACAGCTATGGATAGGCCGGTGATTTGGGTCGGAACGGAATCAAAATATTTTTTGCTATGGGCCTCGACAGCCCGACTACACCAAATCTAGCCCGTCGGGCGCGGATTTTCACATCGGAGCGTGAACCGAAAATTCAGAACGGTCGACAGATGTCCGCTTCGGTACGCATTTCGGACTCAAGTCGGCAGTTGCGACACTTCCGAAAATTGCCAACAAGACACTTGCGACTGCAGCAAAAAATTGTCTGGCTATAGCCCCGTTTGGAAGCCCTTGGACTTGAAATGCGGCGCCGCTTCAGGCCCGGATAGAAAGTCGATAAATGCTTTCGCCGCGTCGGCTGATTGCGTTTCAGCGCCGACGCCGCCGGTGAACAAGGTCAAGCTCCCAAGCTCGCCCGGCAACGGACCAACCAATTGTGTGCCAGCAATCGGCACGATCTCGGAGGCCTGCGCGATGCCGAGTTCCACCTCACCCTTCGCCACCAGGTCGGGCGATTGCGCGCCGGGCACAAGCGTTGTCTTCGCCTTCATCTGCTCGGCGATGCCGAGACGTTCGATTGCTCTGCTTGCAATCACGCCGCTCAGGCCGCCCTTGGCCGGATCGGCGTAGGAGATTGAGCGGGCTGAAAGCAGCGTCTGCTTGAACGCTTCGACCGTCGAGATATCCGGCTTCGGCACGCCGGCGCGGGCCGCAAGCGCAACCGGCGTGCCGGCAACATTCACGAGGTTACCAGGGGCCAGCTTGTTCTGCTTCGCAAGGTCCTCCATCATCGATCGCGTCAGGATGATCACATCGGCGCGGTCGCCGTCGAGGAGGCGTTTCTTCTGGACCGCCGCCAGGTTGAAATCTATCACCAGCTTGTGGCCCGTCTTGTGCTCGAAAATCGGGGAAATCTCGTTGAGCGCGGTTGTTAGCGCGACCGATGTAAATACCTTGACCTCAGCCGCTCGACCAACCGTCGCGGACAAGATCAAGCCGCCCACTGCCGCAGCAACCCGCATTAGAACTCGCGCGTTCATTCGTACCTCCCTGCACAATTCAATTTGTGCGATTAGAGGTCATAAAGTCCTCCGCGACAAGGCGGATTTAGCCCTGCGAGCGGTGAGGCCGTGCGCCTCGTCAAGCCATCGAGCCGCCACGCTCCGAAGCGCTCCTACCTTGCCGCGGAGCCATCTGCTTGTGCCATGACGACTAGTTTCCGGGCGCCTATTTTGCATTCGGAGTCGGCGGCGGCATCCTGCGGTCTTCTGTCCGTGTCGCAGCGAGCTTGCGATAAGCGTGCGGGATCAGCGGCCAAACGCTGCCGAGAAGCTCGTAGGATGGGTGGAGCGAAGCGATACCCATCAATTTAGTCTGTAAAAGCGATGGGTTTCGCGAAGCGCTCAACCCATCCGAGCTACGAACTGCTCAGCCGCAATTCCAGACCGGCCCGATCGGTGTCTGGGTCCAGCACGGACCGTAGCTGCCGCCATTGTAGTGACCGCCGCCGTTGAACCCCGGCCGTCCGAAATAGTATCGGTTGCCATCATACCCGTAATAATGAGGGGTCTGGTCAATGTACCAAAGGCGTTGCTCGCGGCGTGCGCCACGCAGCACGGCCGCTTCCTGGCGATAGAGCGGAAGGCTGTTGCTCAGCGGCTGATGATAGCCCGGCAGGAAACCGTAGCCATGCCAGCGTGCCGGCGGCCGCTTGTGAATGGGCGCAGCCACTGCAACGGCCGACAGCAGCGACAGAACGACAGCAATGGATAGACACAGGAGGCGCGACA
This sequence comes from Bradyrhizobium sp., assembly GCA_039935075.1. Lineage (GTDB taxonomy): Bacteria > Pseudomonadota > Alphaproteobacteria > Rhizobiales > Xanthobacteraceae > Bradyrhizobium. The sequence goes on along the minus strand of JBDTKZ010000070.1, from coordinate 46,471 downwards.
TAAGCGCATCATAGACAGCCGGCCGCGGGAAGGCCATTCAAATTCGAGTGCGTCGGATGGGCGGGTCGCGCGAACGCGCGCTCGATGACAAACTCCGTGATACCTATCAATTGAATTTGCGGAGACGATGGGTTTCGCGAAGGGCTCAACCCATCCGAATTGGGCCGTCTTGCAGGCGCTGCTCGCCGGTGCCACACTTGGTGTCAAGTCCGACGGCAAAAGACCGGGCAAAGACCGGCGTACGGGACGATCGGGGGAACGATGAAGCTCGCTGCGAACCTGTTCGCCGCCTTGGCTGTGCTGCTCGCGGCGCAGACGGCATCGGCGCAATCCGGCTACCCGAACCGTCCGGTGAAAATCCTGGTCGGCTTCACGCCCGGCACGGCTCCCGACGTCGTGGCGCGCATCCTTGCCGACCGGTTCGCCGAAGACTGGGGCGCGCCGGTCGTGGTCGAGAATATTCCCGGCGCCGGCAGCAACATCGCCACCGACCGCGTCGCCAAGGCGACCGCTGACGGTTACACGCTGCTGATGGGCGGCAATGGAGCGTTGGTCATCAACCCGAGTCTGTTTGAAACGCTGCCGTTCGACCCGGTCAAGGATTTCGCGCCGATCTCGCAGATCTTCATCGCGGCGAACGTGCTCGTCCTGCCGCCCGAGCAGCCGGTCAGGAGCGTGGCGGAACTGGTGGCGCTCGCCAAAGCCCAGCCCGGCAAGCTTTCCTACGCCCATGCCGGCGTCGGCACCTCGCAGCAGCTGGCCGCCGAATTGTTCAAATATGTGGCGCATATCGATATCAAGGGCGTGCCCTATCGCGGCACCACCGCGTTCATGCCGGACCTGCTCGCCAACCGGATCACGATGTCATTCGCCAACATCACCAACGCGCTGCCGCTGGTGCGCGAAGGCAAATTGCGCGCGCTGGCCATCACCTCGATCAAGCGCTCGGCGCTGGCGCCCGATCTGCCGACCATGGCGGAATCCGGCTACCCCGGCTTCGAGGCGGTGCCGTGGTTCGGCCTGCTCGCGCCGGCCGGCACACCGCGGGATGTGGTGGACAAATTGCACGACGAGACCGTCAAGGTCATGGCCATGCCGCAGGTGCGCAAGCGGTTCGACGAACTTGGCCTCGAGTCGGTCGGCAACACGCCGGCCGAGTTTGCCGCGGTCATCAAGAAAGAAACGCCCGAGTGGGCCAAGGTGATCAGGGATGCCGACATCAAGCTCGGCAATTAGCGGGGCAATTATGGTAGCGAAGCGTTGCTCATCAACTGGAATTTGAGAGACGCGCCTCGACAGGACTCAATCCCATCCCATGAGTTAAGCACTAACTAGTTTTCTACTGACCACACTGATACTTGGCTCCATGTCTGAAATCACATCGAGACAAGTCCACCCCGTTATAAAGCGATAGTGACGCGCTTTCCCGAAAACGGCCTTGAGTGCGTCCGACTGCGATTTCCAGAACAATGAACCCTCGACCAAGTAGGCGAAGTGATCGGATACTAACCCTTCTTTCGGAGTATCTTCGCTCTCGGTACTCAGGGGCATCTCGTCCAAAACTCGAACAATGTGGGTTTTTCCGAAATGCACACGGAGCGCCTGCGCATCTTCGCCAGGAATAATGAAGTCGGCAATTATCCCGCGATCCGTCCAAGTCATAGCGATGAGGTCGCTGAAGCTCGCCTTGATGGCAAAAGGCTGATCGATGGGGCGATATTTCGGCACCGGCATCCCCGACGTTTCTCGACAATCGTTTCCACCCGCGCGCAGGATGGGTAGCGCGAAGAGCTCAATTCTTCGTACGCACTATCGTCATTGCGAGGAGCGGAGCGACGAAGCAATCCAGTTCTTGCTTGTTGCCCTGGATTGCTTCGCTTCGCTCGCAATGACGGGAATTGAGCGTCCGCGCGCTTGCCCTACATCGTCGCGCCGAGTACCCAGGGCGCGAATTCGGCGCCGCCGAAGTCAAAGCTTTCGCTCTTGGTCGGCTGGCCCGAGGCTGTCTTCAGCATCAGGTCGAAAATGCGCTGGCCGCATTGCTGCACGGTTTCCTCGCCGTCGAGGATGGTGCCGCAATTGACGTCCATGTCGTCTTCCATCCGCTTGTACATCGGCGAATTGGTCGCGAGCTTGATCGACGGCGCGGGCTTGCAGCCGAACACGCTGCCGCGGCCGGTGGTGAAGCACACGAGGTTGGCGCCGCCGGCAACCTGCCCGGTGGCCGCCACCGGGTCGTAGCCGGGCGTGTCCATGAACACAAAGCCCTTCTTGGTGACGGGCTCGGCGTAATTCAGCACATCGACCAGATTGGTGCTGCCGGCCTTCGCCATCGCACCCAATGACTTTTCCAGAATGGTGGTGAGGCCGCCGGCCTTGTTGCCGGGGCTGGGATTGGCGTTCATCTCGGCGCCTTCGCGCTCGGTGTATTCTTCCCACCAGCGCATCAGGCCGACCAGCTTTTCGCCGACCTCGCGGCTGACCGCGCGCCGGGTCAGCAAATGTTCGGCGCCGTAGGTCTCCGGCGTTTCCGACAGAATCACCGTGCCGCCGTGCCGCACCAGCAGATCGCTCGCCGCCCCCAGCGCCGGATTGGCCGAGACGCCGGAATAGCCATCGGAGCCGCCGCATTGCAGCGCCACGATCAATTCGCTGGCCGGCACCGGCTCGCGCTTGACGTTGTTGGCGTCCGCCAGCGCCTCGCGCACGAAGGCGACGCCGGCCTCCACGGTCTTGCGGGTGCCGCCGACTTCCTGGATGTCCATCGCGCGCAAACGGCCCGCCAATTTCTGTTCCTGCATCAGGCCGCCGATCTGGTTGACCTCGCAGCCGAGGCCCAGCACGACCACCGCGGAGAAATTCACGTGCCGCGCATAGCCGCCGAGCGTCCGGCGCAGCAGCGCCAGCGGCTCGTCCTGCGTCATGCCGCAACCGGTCTTGTGGGTCAGCGCGACCACGCCATCGACGTTGGGGAAATCCGCCAGCGGATTATCGCCGGTGAACGGATTCTTCTTGAAGATATCGGCGACCATGCCGGCGACATGCGCGCTGCAATTCACCGAGGTGAGGATGCCGATGTAATTGCGGGTCGCGACCCGGCCGTCGGCGCGGCGGATGCCCTCGAAGGTCGCCGGCAGATCGAAATTCGGCGTCGGCGTGACGTCGACACCATAAGCATAGTCCTTGGCGAAATCGCCCATCCCGCAATTCTGGGTGTGGACGTGCTGGCCCGGCGTAATCGGAATGGTGGCAAAGCCGATGATCTGGCCGTAGCGGCGGATCGGCTCACCCACCGCGATCGGCTTGATCGCCACCTTGTGACCGGCGGGAATGCGTTCGAGCGTGGTGACGCCATCGGCCACCACCATGCCCGGCGGCAGGCTCGAGCGCGCGATCAGCACGCCATCATCGGGATGCAGGCGAATGACGAGTGCGGGGGTCATGGCGGAGTTCCTTAATTGTGTTCAACGCTTCGACATATCGTACCTCATCCTGAGGAGCGGGTCATCGGGTCCGCGCCAAGCGCGGCCCGACGATAAACTCCACCCGCGTCTCGAAGGATGGCCGCGAATACTACAATGCCCCCATGCTTCGAGACGGCCCTTCGGGCCTCCTCAGCATGAGGGCATTGGATCACTCCTCGCAGCTTACGCCTTGCCGCCGGATTCCTTGCGGGTCTGATTCACCTGCATCTTGGCGTAGGTAGCCATCAGGCCGCTTTCGTTCGACAGGGTCACGAGCTTGAAGCCCATGTTGATCGCGCGCACCGCGCCGTCGGCGCCCGAGCAGTGGATGCCGGGATAGAGGCCGCGCTTGCCGCATTCTTTCACGATCTTCTCGTAGATCTTGAGAATTTCCGGCTCGTCGCGATCGAGCTTCGGCACCAGCCCGTAGGAGAAGCCGAGGTCCGAGGGGCCGATATAGACGCCGTTGATGCCTTCGACGTCGAGGATCGATTCCATGTTCTCGACCGCGGTCTTGGTTTCCATCATCGGCAGCAGCACGATCTCGTCGTTGGCGGTCTGCTGATAGGTGCCGGCCGAGCCATACATGCCGGAACGGATCGGACCGTTGGAGCGGGTGCCGCGCGGCGGATATTTGGAATACTGCACCAGGTTTTCGGCTTCCTGCTTGGTGTTGATCATCGGGCAGATCACGCCATAGGCGCCGCCGTCGAGCACCTTGCCGATGATGCCGGGCTCGTTCCAGGGAACGCGAACCATCGGCGTCACGGGATGGCCGTGCATCGCCTGAAAGCACTGCACCATCGACTGGTAATCCTGCACGCCGTGCTGCATGTCGACGGTGACACTGTCGAAACCGCATTGCGCGATCACTTCGGCCGAAAACCCCGATGGGATCGCCAGCCAGGCGTTCACCACGGCCTTGCCGGAAGCCCATGCCTTCTTGACGTTATTAGCCACTCTTTGTTCCTTCCCTGTTTGGTACCGCCGTCATTGCGAGGAGTGCCGCGACGAAGCAATCCGCTATTTTCGCAGCTCTGGATTGCTCCGCTGCGCTCGGCGATGGAATTAAGCCGTCACCCGCTGGATGCCGAGTTCGCCGGCACCGACCTGGCGGGCGGTGTTCACTATCGCCGCCCAGTCATCGTCAGGCAAGGGCTCGCCGCCCTCAAGCGCTGACTTTGGCGTGGCCGCCGAGATAGGCCGCGGCAATGGCCTCATTGCCCCACAATTCGTCGGGCTTGCCGCCCAGCACGATGCGTCCGGTCTCCAGCACATACCCATGGTCGGCGACCGAAAGCCCCATCCGCGCATTCTGTTCGACCAGCAACACCGTGGTGTTGCGCCGGATCTCCGAGATGATCTTGAACACCGCCTGCACGATCACCGGCGCCAAGCCCAGCGAAGGCTCATCGAGCAACAGCAGCCGCGGCTTCGCCATCAACCCGCGCGCCACCGCCACCATCTGCAACTGGCCGCCCGACAGGGTCCAGCCCAGCGAAGAGGAGAATTTGCGGATGTCGGGAAACAGGTCGAACATCGCGTCGGCCTCGCGCGACAATTCGGCAGTCGCCACCCGCCGGTTCGACGCGCCGAGCATGATGTTTTCCTTGACCGTCAGGCCCGGAAAAATCCGCCGCCCTTCCGGCACATGTGAAATGCCGAGCCGGACGATCGCTTCCGGCCCGAGGCCCGCGATCGATTTGCCGTCGAACAGGATGTCGCCGGCCGCGGGCTTTTCCAAACCGGAGATCGCGCGCAGCGTGGTGGATTTGCCGGCGCCGTTGGCGCCCAGCAACGTCACCACCTGCCCGGCATCGACCGTCAGTGAGATGCCGCGCAGGGCTTCGATTTCGCCGTAGCGAACCACCAGGTCGCGAATGTCGAGCAATGCCATTATTCGGTTCCGAGATAGGCGGAGACGACATCGGGATGGCGCAGCACCGCCATGGATTCGCCGTCCGCGATGCGACGTCCGAAATTGAGCACGGTGATGTGCTGGGCCGCTTCCGAGACCAGCGTCATGTCGTGATCGATGATCAGGATGGTGAGCCCTTGCGCGGCGATGCGCTTGAGCAGTTCATGCAGCTCGAGTTTTTCGGTCGAGTTCAGGCCGGCCGCGGGTTCGTCGAGCAATAGCAAGGTCGGGTTCGCCGCCAGCGCGCGCGCGATCTCGATCAGCCGCTGGTGGCCATAGGAGAAGCTCGATATCAGCTCGTTGGCGCGGCTGCCGAGGCCGACGAATGTCAACGCTTCCATCGCGCGTTCGGTCAGCGCGTCACCGCCGCCCTTGCCGATCATGGTATTGCCGGGCCGCTCGGCGCCGATCTCGACGTTCTCCAGTGCCGTCATCGAACGGAACAGGCGGATGTTCTGAAACGTACGCCCCAGCCCCGCCGCGGTGCGCAGATGCGGCGGCATGTTGGTGATGTCGGTGCCGTCGAGCACGATCTTGCCGGCAGTCGCCTTATAAAGACCCGAGAGCACATTGAGCGTCGTGGTCTTGCCGGAGCCGTTCGGTCCGATCAGCGCATGGACCCCGCCGCGCCGGACCGCGATATCGACGCCGTCGACCGCTTTCAGCCCGCCGAAATATTTTGCCAAACCCGTAACCTCGAGCACGATGTCGCCGCCGACGGCGGCGGGCTTCAACCGCAGCAACGCGGTGGCCGGAGGCGTCCTGGTCTTGCTGCGCAACCGATCGAGGCCGACGCTGACGAAGCCCCAGATCCCGTCAGGCATGAAGCGAATGATGAGAATGACGAACAGGCCATAGATCGCGAGATAAAGTCCGGGAATGCTCTTGAGGAAACGCAGCCATTCCGGGATCAGGATCAGCAAACCGGTCCCGATCGCCGATCCGATCGGCGACGCCGAGCCGCCAAGCAGCGACATCGTCAGGAACACGATCGATTCCGCGAACGAGAACTGATCCGGGCTGACATAGGCAAAGCCACCGGCGAACAAGCCGCCGGCGAGGCCGCCGAGCGCCGCGCACAGCGCGAACGCATAGACCTTGGTGCGGAAGATATCGATGCCGTTGACGCCGGCGGCGAGTTCGTTGTCGCGCACCGCGCGCATCGCCCGCCCGAGCCGCGTATCCGGCAGGTGCCAGACGCAATAACCGACAATCGCCAGCATCGCGACGCAGAACGCGAGATAGCTTTGCGACGTCGCGAACAACGCAGGCCTGCCGATATTCGAGACGCCATCCGGACCGTGCGTGAGCCAGACGGCATTGATCATGACCAGGGTGACGATCTGCTGGAACGAGATCGTCACCATGGCGAGGTAGTGCCCGCCGAGCCGCAGCGTCGATGCGCCGAGGAACGCGCCCGCGGCGAGCGCGATCACGCACCCCGCCGGCAGGCAGATCCAGTAGCTCAGATGAAAGTCGGTGGTGCCGATGCCGACGACATAGGCGCCGAAGCCGAAGAACGCCGCCTGCGCCAGATTGATCTGGCCGCAAAGGCCGAGCACGACCGAGAGCCCGAACACCGCGATCGCAAACGTCGTCGCCTGCATCAGGATGTTGAGGATGTAGCCGTCGAACTGCATCCTGGCGGCCAATACCACCAGGATCGCGGCGCCGATGAAATACGGCAGATGCCGCAGCAGCAGCGGTTTCGATCGCACGACGTTTGCCGCTGCCATGTTTTCGGGCATGTTTTCGCTGGGCGCGCTCATGCTTTTTCCGCCACGCGTTCGCCGAAGATGCCCTGCGGCCGGAAGATCAGGAAGAAGATCAGCACCAGGAAGGCGAACCCGTCTTTATAGGGCACCGAAATATACGCCGCACCGAAGGTTTCGATCACCCCGAGCGCCAGCCCGCCGATGATCGCGCCGGTGACGTCGCCGAAACCACCGATGATGGTCGCGGCAAAGGCCTTCAGCGCAATCGTCGATCCCATCTGGATCGATACGAACAGCACGGGCGCGACCAGGATGCCGGCGAGACCGCCGAGCACCGCCGAATAGATGAAGGTGATCATGATCATGGTCGAGACGGAAATGCCGAGCAGCGAGGCCATCTCCTTGTCCTGCGAGGTCGCCTGCAATTTCTTGCCCAGCATCGTGCGTTCGAAGAACCAGTAATTGAAGATCACCAGCAGGAAGGTGACGCCGATAATCAGAAGATACTGGCTGTCGAGATAGACCGGGCCGAGCTGAATGCCCGGGGTCTCGAACCATCCCTGCAACACCTGCGGCTGCGGGCCATAGATCGCGAGCACCGAATTCGCCATCAATATCGAGGCGCCGATGGTCGCGATGATCACGGGAAGGAAGCTGCGGTGGCGCAGCGGGTAATAGACGCCGAGATTGAAGACGACGCCGAGCAGCGCCATGCCGGCGAGCGACAGCAAAAACGACAGCCAATACGGCCAACCGAGATCGACCGAGAACACGACCATCAGATAGGCCGCGACCATCGAGAATTCGCCTTGCGCGAAATTCACGACGTTGGTGGCGCGGAAGATCAGCACGAAACCGAGCGCGACCAGCGCGTAGACGGCACCGATACCGATACCGGTGAACAACAATTGGAAGACGATATCCATTATCAGCGTTCGGTTGGGAGGGCGGGAGTTGCTCGGCTCGACAAGATGCGTGTCGGCCTCCCCAAATCGCGGGGAGGCCGGCAGCGAGTTCAGCCGTTGGATTCGATATGCTTGTCGAAGACGATACTGCCCTTTTCGTTCTTCACGATGTTGTAGCCGTGAAGCCCGTCGCCGTTCTGGTCGAAATTGTATTCGCCCTCTGCGCCGGCGAATTTCTTGATCGCCAGGATGGCTTCGCGGATCTTGGTGGGATCGGTCGAGTTGGCGTTCTTGATCCCTTGCGACAGCACGTTGATGGCATCGAACGTCCAGGAACTCTGGTTGTCCGGCGCCACCTTGACGGCATCACGGTAGAGCTTGCCGAAGGCTTTCGAAGCCTCGCTGGAATCCTCGGCATAGTCGGCGACGCCGAACGTGCCGTAGAGCGCCGGACCGGCGAGCTTCAATGCGGTGATGTTGACGATCGAGGGCGAGCCGACCCACGGGATGTTGACGCCGAGCTGGCGCAACTGACGGCCGAAAATGCCGAGGTCGTTTTCGAAGGTGAAGTAGGAGCCGAGAATGTCGGCGCCGGACTGCTTGATCGCGAGCACGACCGGCGTGAAGTCCTGGCTCTGGTTGGCGTAACCCTGGTCGAGCACCGAGGGCGCGCCGAGCTTGGTCAGCGACTCGTTGAGCGCCTTGCCGCCGGCGGTGCCGAACGCGTCGGTCGAATGCAGCACGGCCCACTTCTTCTTGCCGAGCGTGTTGACGCCATAGTCGGCGATCACGCTGCCGGAATAGCTGTCATTGGGGCGGCAGCGGAACAGCCACTGATTGCCCATATGGGTGAGGTTCGGATCGGTGCCGCCGATCATCACGGGCTTGCCGAGCTTGAGCACGTCCGGCGCCATGGCGTGGACCTGGGTCGAGCGGATCGAGCCGAGGAAGCCGACGATATCCGGCTGCGAGGCAAGCTTGGAAAACGCCAGCACGATGCCGGGGTTGGTGGTCTGGTCGTCTTCGACGATCAGTTCGAGTTGCTTGCCCATGACGCCGCCGGCCTTGTTGACGGCTTCGAGCGCCAGCTTGGCACCCTTTACGGCGTATCCGCCGGATTCCGCGGCCGGGCCCGTGACGGGGGCGCACATGCCGATCTTGAGGGTCGCGCCCTGGGCGCGTGCGCTTCCGATGATGTAAGGTGCGGTAATACCAACGGCTAATCCAGCCGCAAAATCGCGTCGCGTCAGTTTCATTTAACTCTCCCTGAGGCCGGGCTTCTTTGTCGGCCTTTCTTTGTGTTTAGCCGTCCGTGAGGGACGCGAAACTCGGTGCGTATCTACGGACTCTTTGGCTCCGAGTAAATTGATATCCCTGTGTTTTAAATTAACGGCCCAGGCTGCGGCTCCCAGACCATAAACGCCGTCGGACCCGGCCTATTCCGGCACAGCTCAAATTCATGACGGCATGGTTTTGTGCTGAAATATCGGGCAGCGGGCGCGGCCGGCTCTCATCGGTCTCCATTTGCCCTACTCGTCCGCCTCGGCGTCCCCCTGACCGGCGCCGCCCATTCCCGCAAGGCTGCCCTCGAGCAAGCGAAGCATATCCTGCAGCTCGGCGAGCTTGCGCGCACCGTAGCGCCGGGTGATGGCGGCATAGATCGCTTCCGACGAGGGCGCGACCGCCTCGATCAATTTCAACCCCCTCGCCGAGATCGAGACCACCGCACGGCGCAGATCGGTTTTCGCCGCCTTGCGTTCGATCAGATGGCGCGCTTCGAGATCGCGCAGGATGCGCGACAGGCTTGGACCCAGCAGAAACGCTACATGCGCGAGTTCGGTGACCTCGATGGTGTCAACCGCGGCCAGCGCGCGCAGAATCCGCCATTGCTGCTCGGTCAGGCCATGATTGCGCAGCGAGGGACGGAACTGACGCATGACAGCCTCGCGCGCGCGCAGCAGCGACATCGGCAGCGAGCGGGAAAATTCCCGCATCGGCACGCGATGGGGATCGGCCTTGGCGCGGCCTGCGCTGGCGCTGGCCGGCTTGGTAGCAGCAGGTCGGGAGGAATTCTTCCGCGTCATCATCATGATCCGCAAAAAAGTGCAAAAAAATGAACGTCGTGTTGCAGCTCCAGCAATGCGATTATTTTTGCATTGCAGCAAGCAGCAATAGGATTTGATCCGAACCATTTAACATGTTAATCAGTTTTTCGCATCCATTTTCATCTCCCTTCGCGCATGTGACCCCGACCGATCATGACCCTCTCCAAAGACGATATCCGCATTGCCGCCGAACGGCTCGATCAAGCGGAAAAAACCCGCAAGCAGATCCGGCAGATTTCGCTGGACCATCCTGATATCACCATCGACGATTCCTACGCGATCCAGAAAGCGTGGGTCGAGATGAAGGTGAAGCAGGGCCGCGTCGTCAAGGGCCACAAGATCGGCCTCACCTCCAAGGCGATGCAAAGCGCGCTCAATATCGATGAGCCGGATTCCGGCGTGCTGCTCGATGACATGTTCTTTGCCGATGGCGGCCTGGTGCCGTCCGATCGCTTCATCGCGACGCGGGTCGAGGCCGAACTGGCATTCGTGATGAAGCAGCGTCTGGCTGGCCCCAACTGCACGATGTTCGACGTGCTGAACGCGACGGACTTTGTGGTGCCCGCACTCGAAATTCTCGACACCCGCGTCGAGCGCGTCGATCCGCAAACCAAATCGACGCGCAAGATCTTCGATACAATCGCCGACAACGCGGCCAACGCCGGCATCGTGCTCGGCGGACGGCCGCTGCGCCCGCTGGATGCCGACCTGCGCTGGATCGGCGCGCTGTGCTATCGCAACGGGCAACTGGAAGAAACTGGTCTGGCCGCCGGCGTGCTTAACCATCCCGCGACCAGCGTCGCGTGGCTGGCCAACAAGATCGCCCCGCATGGATTGGCGCTCGAAGCAGGGCAAGTGGTGCTGGCGGGATCGTTTATCCGCCCGATCGAAACCCGCAAAGGCGACACGATTCAGGCCGACTATGGGCCTTACGGCAGCGTGAGCTGTTACTTCACCTGATACCGCCTGCAAGCTACATGATCAGGAAATCCTCGGGAGGGATCCGCCATGCCGCATTTCACGCTTGAATATTCCGCCAACCTCGATGGGCGCGTCGATATGGCCAAGATGGTCGAAATCGTGCGCAAGGCCGCGGTCGAAACCGGGATCTTCCCGATCGGCGGCATCCGGGTCCGCACCATCCGTTGCGAGCATTATGCGATTGCTGACGGCAATCCGGATCTCGGATTCATCGCCATGGTGTTGCGGCTCGGCGAAGGCCGCGATCTTCCGACCCGCCAGAAAGCCGGCGAACACGTCTTCAAGGCGCTCTCGACTTTCCTCGATCCGGTATTTGCCAAGAGCAAATTCGCTTTGTCGTTCGACATCCAGATCAACGACAAGGACATGAGCTGGAAGCGCAACAACATCCACGAAGCCCTAAAAGCGGAGGCGACCGCCCATGGATAAGGCCACACCGAAATCATCCGAAATATTCGCCGCCAATCGCGACCGCGCCGCGCCGCTGTTGGCCAAACTGAAAGAAGAAGGCATCGGCCATCTGATCGATGGCAAGGTGGTGCCGTCGATCTCGGGGCAGACTTTTGAAACGAAGTCGCCGATCGATGGCGCGGTGCTGGCGCAGGTCTCGCGCGGCAATGCCGAGGACATCGACCGTGCCGCGACTGCCGCGGCGCAAGCCTTCAAATCCTGGCGCGACATGCCGGCCGCGATGCGCAAGAAGCTGCTGCATCGCGTCGCTGACGCCATTGAAGATCGCGCCGACGATATCGCCGTGCTGGAATGCATTGATACCGGGCAGGCGCATCGCTTCATGGCCAAGGCCGCGGTTCGGGCCGCGGAAAACTTCCGTTTCTTCGCCGACAAATGCGGCGAAGCGCGCGACGGCTTGAGCACCCCGAGCGACGAGCACTGGAATGTGTCGACCCGGGTGCCGATCGGCCCGGTCGGCGTGATCACGCCGTGGAACACGCCATTCATGCTGTCGACCTGGAAGATCGCGCCGGCGCTGGCGGCCGGCTGCACCGTGGTTCACAAGCCGGCCGAATGGTCGCCGGTGACGGCCGATCTGCTGGCAAAGCTGGTCAAGCAGGCCGGCGTGCCCGACGGCGTCCTCAACACCGTGCAGGGCATCGGCGAGGAAGCCGGCAAGGCGCTGACCGAACATCCCGCGATCAAGGCGATCGGCTTTGTCGGCGAAAGCGCCACCGGCTCCGCGATCATGGCGCAGGGTGCATCGACGCTTAAGCGCGTGCATTTCGAACTCGGCGGCAAAAATCCGGTGATCGTGTTCGACGACGCCGATCTCGACCGCGCGCTCGATGCGGTCGTGTTCATGATCTACTCGCTCAATGGCGAACGCTGCACCTCGTCGAGCCGGCTACTGATCCAGCAGGGCATCGCCGACAAGTTCATCGAAAAGCTCACCGCCCGCGTGAGGGCATTGAAGGTCGGCCATCCGCTCGATCCCGCGACTGAAATCGGGCCGTTGATCCACGAACGTCATCTGCAAAAGGTCTGCTCTTACTTCGACGTCGCGCGCAAGGATGGTGCTGTGATCGCTGTCGGCGGCGCGCCGCATGACGGCCCCGGCGGTGGACATTATATCCAGCCGACGCTCGTCACCGGCGCCAACGCCAGGATGCGGGTGGCCCAGGAGGAAGTGTTCGGACCGTTCCTGACCGTGATCCCGTTCCGCGACGAAAATGACGCGATCGAAATCGCCAACGGCGTCAATTACGGCCTCACCGGTTACGTCTGGACCGGCGACATGGGGCGCGCGCTGCGGGTGGCGGATGCGCTGGAGGCCGGCATGATCTGGCTCAACTCGGAAAATGTCCGCCATCTGCCGACACCCTTTGGCGGCATGAAATCATCCGGCATCGGCCGCGACGGCGGCGACTACTCGTTCGACTTCTACATGGAAACCAAGCACGTCTCGCTCGCGCGCGGGACGCACAAGATCCAGAAGCTGGGAATCACCTCATCCTGAGGAGCGGCGCCTTCGCCGCGTCTCGAAGGATGGGCCGCAATCACATCATGGTTCGAGACGGCGCTGACGCGCCTCCTCACCATGAGGCCGTATAAATTGGACACAGGAAAATACACATGCCCGTTCCGCAGCACACCTTCGATCCGCCCTTCAACATCATCCGCTCCAGCCACGTCGTGCTCGACGTGACCGACCTCGACGCCAGCCGTGCGTTTTACGAAAACACCGTGGGGCTGCATGTCGAGGACCGCGACGACAAAGCAGTGTACCTGCGTGGCAGCGAGGAGCATCAGCATCATTCGGTGGTACTGCGTAAGGCCACTACAGCCGCCTGCAACCGGCTCGGCTTCAAGGTCGGCAATGACGGCGACCTCGACAAGGCGGCGGCGTTCCTCTCGGAGAACGGCCTGACTTACGCCTTCGCGGAGCAGCCGTTCCAGGGCCGAACGCTTCAGTTCACCGATCCCTTCGGCTTCCAGATCGAGCTCTATGCGACGATGGAAAAGCGTCCGCATCTGCTGCGCCGCTACGATCTCTACAAGGGATGCCACCCGCAGCGCCTCGACCATTTCAACGTGTTCGCCGCCGAAGTTCAGGGCACCGTCGATTTCTACGCGCGGCTCGGATTTCGCCTGACCGAATATGGCGAGGAGGACGGACCGAACGGCCGCATCGCGGCGGCGTGGATGCACCGCAAGGGCAATGTGCATGATTTCGCGATCACCAACGGCAAGGGCCCTCGCCTGCACCATTTTGCATTCTGGGTGCCGACCGCGATGAACATCCTGCATCTGTGCGACGTGATGGCGTCGAGCGGCTATCTCAAGAACATCGAGCGCGGACCCGGCCGCCACGGCATTTCGAACGCGTTCTTTCTTTACGTGCGAGATCCCGATGGTCATCGTCTCGAACTCTACACCAGCGACTATTTTACCGGCGATCAAGACCATGAGCCGTTGCGCTGGTCGCTGAAGGATCCGCGCCGGCAGACCTTGTGGGGCGCGCCGGCGCCGCGCTCCTGGTTCGAGCAGGGCTCGCCGTTTACCGGCGAGGCCGTCCGCGAGCCGCAATTCGTCGCCGATGTCACCATTGCGGATTAGGCGCGACATGGGGCTCGGCGAAAACAGAGGCCTAGGGTCGTCCCGGCGAACGCCGGGACCCATAACCCCTGGCATCAACGATTGCAGAAGGCATCCGCCCCACTGCGCAAACGAGACCTCACGGCGTATGGGTCCCGGCATTCGCCGGGACGACGGCCGTTGGGCAATCAGATGACCTCTCCCCTCGCCATCATCTCACTGTTAGGTCTGGTGCTTGCCATGTCGCCCAATGCAACAGCCGCTGAACTCAAGATGATCGCCGGCGGCTCCCTGACGGGACCGCTGAAGCAAATCGTTCCGCAGTTCGAACGCAAGACCGGCCATAAGCTCGTCATTCATTTCGACTCCACGCCCAATTTGATCAAACGGGCGATTTCAGGCGCGCCGCTCGATCTCGCGCTGGTTCCGGTCGATGTGTTCAAGGACCCGTCCGCCAAAGCCCGTTTTGTCGCCGGGCCCACCATCGATATCGCCCGCGTCGGCTATGGCGTCATCGTCCGGTCAGGCGCGGCCAGACCCGACATCAGCACCCCGGACGCATTGAGGAAAACCCTGCTCGCCGCGCCATCGATCAGCTCCGTCCCCGCCAGCGCGGCCGGCGCCTATGTGCTGAAAGTGTTCGATCGCCTCGGTATCGCCGAGGAAATGAAAGCCAAAATCAAGCCGCAGCCGTTGCCGGACAAGATCGCCCCAGCGGTTGCCAGCGGCGAGGCGGAGCTTGGGGTATTCCTGATCAACACGCTGATCGCGCCGGGTGTCGATCTGGTGGGTCCGTTTCCCGCCGAATTGCAGCAGGAGCTGGTATTCACCGCGGCGATATCGGCCGACAGCAAACAGGCCGACGCGGCAAAGGCCTTCATCGACTATCTACAGACGCCCGCTGCTACCACGATCATCAAAGCCGCCGGCATGACACCGGGTTAAGCAACCGCAATCTTTCACGATTGGTATTGGACACATCATGGCTTCACCGCGTATCGCAACCTACTCCATCGGCGGCTCGACCAGATATGGTGCTGTGACCGACAGCGGAATCGTCGATCTATCAGGCCAGTTCGGCAAGGAATATCCGACGCTGCGCGAGGCGATCACGGCCGGTGCGCTGGCCAAACTCAGCGAGTACGCGGCGCGGCGCGCGCCGGACCATGCGCTGGACGCCATTACCTGGCTGCCGCCGATCCCGGCGCCCGAAAAGATCATCTGCATCGGCGTGAACTATCCCGATCGTAACGCCGAATACAAAGACGGTCAGGACGCGCCGAAATATCCCAGCATGTTCATGCGCACGCCGCGCTCCTTTGTCGGCCATAATGCGCCGCTGGTCCGGCCCAAGGCCTCGTCGCAGCTCGACTATGAGGGCGAACTGGTGCTGGTGATCGGCAAGGCCGGACGGCACATCGCGGAAGCCAGTGCGCTCGATCACATCGCGGCAATCACCTTGTGCAATGAGGGCACGATCCGCGACTGGGTTCGCCACGCCAAATTCAATGTCACGCAAGGCAAGAATTTCGATTGCACCGGCAGCCTCGGTCCATGGCTGGTTCCTTACACAGCTGAGTCCCAGATCGCCGATGTCAGGCTGTCGACGCGGGTCAATGGCGAGACCCGGCAGGACGATCGCACCGGGCGGTTGATCTTCGGCTTTCGTTATCTGCTGAGCTATATCTCGACCTTCACGACATTGGTGCCCGGCGACGTCATCGTGACGGGCACGCCGACCGGCGCCGGCGCGCGGTTCGATCCGCCGCGTTACCTCAAGCCGGGCGATGTCATCGAGGTCGAAGCCGAAGGCGTCGGCGTGCTGCGCAACGGCGTGATCGACGAAGTTTTGTGAATCTTGTGAGCAATAGGACGTGACCATGACCTCCACTTCCGGCGGCGAAGCCATCGTCAACGGCCTGGTCGCGCACGGTGTCGACACCGTGTTCGGCCTGCCCGGCGCGCAGATCTACGGACTGTTCGACGCCTTTCATCAGGCCCAGCTCAAGGTGATCGGCGCGCGGCATGAACAGGCCTGCGGCTACATGGCCTATGGCTATGCGCGCTCGACCGGGCGGCCCGGCGTGTTCAGCGTGGTGCCCGGCCCCGGCGTGCTCAATGCAGGCGCTGCGCTGTTGACCGCGTTCGGAGGCAACGAACCGGTGCTCTGCCTGACCGGCCAGGTGCCGACGCAGTTTCTGGGCAAGGGTCGCGGCCATCTGCACGAGATGCCGGATCAGCTCGCCACGCTGCGCACCTTCGTCAAATGGGCCGAGCGGATCGAATATCCCGATGCCGCACCGGCGATGGTGTCGCGTGCATTTCAGGAGATGATGTCGGGACGTCGCGGCCCGGTCTCACTGGAAATGCCATGGGACGTGTTCACCCAGCGCGCGCAAGTGGCCCCGTCCAAACCGTTCGATCTGTTTCCGGCGCCGCAGCCGGACCCCGATCGCATCAAATCCGCCGCGGCGCTGATCACAGCCAGCAAGACGCCGATGATTTTTGTCGGCAGCGGCGCGATCCATGCCCGCGAGGAAATCCTCGAACTCGCGGAAATGATCGACGCGCCGGTAGTCGCCTTCCGCAGCGGCCGCGGCATCGTATCCAATGCACATGAACTCGGGTTGACGATGGCGGCAGCCTACAGACTGTGGCCGAACACCGACCTGATGATCGGGATTGGCACCCGGCTGGAATTGCCGACGATGTCGCGCTGGCCGTTCCGGCCCGACGGCTTGAAATCGGTTCGCATCGATATCGATCCCGTGGAGATGCGACGGTTCACCCCCGATACCGCCGTGATCGCCGATGCCAAAGCCGCGACCGGCGATTTGATCGCGGCCGTGCGCAAGGCCGGCACCAGCAAGACCAGCGGTCGCCGTGTCGCGATCCGCGAGGCCACCGCCGCCGCGCAACAGGAGATCCAGGGTGTCCAGCCGCAAATGGCGTATCTGAACATCCTGCGCGAGGTTCTGCCACCGAATGCCATCGTCACCGATGAGCTGTCGCAGGTCGGCTTCGCCTCCTGGTACGGTTTTCCAATCTACGAGCCGCGCACCTTCATCACCTCGGGCTATCAGGGCACGCTCGGTTCGGGGTTTCCAACCGCGCTCGGCGCCAAGGTCGCCAACCCCGATCGCGCGGTGGTCGCGATCACAGGCGACGGCGGCTTCATGTTCGGCGTGCAGGAACTCGCCACCGCCGTGCAGTTCAAGATCGGCGTGGTGACCCTGGTGTTCAACAACAACGCCTATGGCAATGTGCGGCGTGACCAGCGCGAGCGTTTCGACGGCCGCGTGGTGGCGTCCGATCTGGTCAATCCCGATTTCGTCAAGCTGGCGGAATCCTTTGGCGTCAAGGCCTGGCGGGTGACCTCGCCCGATCATTTCCGTCCCGCGCTGGAAAAGGCGCTGGCGGATGGCGGGCCGTGTCTGATCGATATCGAAGTGCCGACCGATTCAGAGACCAGCCCCTGGAAGTTCATTCATCCGGCGAAGCCGTAGTTGAAAGCCGTCATGGTGAGGAGGCGCTTCTTGGCGCCGTCTCGAACCATGAAATTCGTGGCCATCCTTCGAGACGCGGCGAAGACGCCGCTCCTCAGGATGAGGGCTCCGTTTTGTTGCGCAACCTCATGGTGGGGAGGCGCTCTTGCGCCGTCTCGAACCATGGCTGCTCAGCTCACACCCGTCTCACCTTCAGCACGCTCTGCTGAACCCGGAACGCGGCCAGCACCAGCAGGCCGGCGCCGGCGACGGACCAGCAGGCGACCGGCGCCCAATGCAGCAGCGGGACGTATTCGGGAATCTTCTGCAGGCCGCCGGCAACGGCTGCCATCCGCGCAAAGGTCCCGAGCGCCAGCGCTGAGAACACCAGACCCAGCACCTTGCCTTCGGCGCCGCTGTCGCCGAGCGCCAGCGCCGCCGAGATCGCCGACATCAGCATGCACCCCCAGGCCGCACCGGCGACGAACTGCGCCGCGATCAGCGTGTTGAGGTTGCCGGCGAGTTCGGCGCCGAGCACCGCCAGCGCGCCCAACAACCCGGCGGTCCCCATCACGATCAACCCGCCGCGGCGCTTGACGACCGCGCTGGCTGGAAACATCGCAATGTTGAAGCCGATCCAGAACACCGGCATCAGCCATTCGAGATCGGCCGGCTTGGCGAAACGCAGGAAGAACGGTCCACTATTGATGCTGAAATGCAGCTGATAGCCGAGCGCCAGAATGACCATCGATGCAATGAAGATGGTCGATGCCTTGCTGAGCGGCTTGGCCGCGGCGCGCGGTGCCGCGGCCGGGATGGCTTGCTGCGCGACACCACGCGCGACCCGCGACAGCGCCAGCGCGGTGATCAACAGCACCACGCTGGAAATCACGAAGGGAAGCCGGGCATCGACGTTGCGCAGCACCACGCCGAGATAGGGCGACACCGCGCCCGCCAGACCGTAACCGACCAAGGCCAGCGCCGACCAAAACGGGATCGACGGCTTTGTGCTGTACTTTCCGAGCAAGGTCAGCGGTGGCGCGCGCAGCGCCGAGGAGGTGATCGCCCAGATCACGATCAAGCCGATGAACCAGGCTTGCGCACCCGGACCGGTGCCCGCCACGAACGGCAAGGCGACAAAGGCCGCGCATGACAACGCCGTCAACGCACCTACGACCATGCCGAGGCGTCCAACGATCGGCGCGAGCCGATCGGCGAAAATACCCATCGCGGTGTCGGTGACGGTGAAGATGGCCTGATCCATCATCAGGATCAGGATGACAGCGGTCGGTGCGATGGCAACCTTGGCCGCGAGCTGCGGCAGATAGATCACATAGGTGGTCCAGCCCAGCGTGAAGACAAATTGCAGAACAGCGAGATAGACGCCGGTGCGATTGGCGCTCGCGGCCTCGACATCAGCTGGAAACTCGGTGCTGCTCATCTTGCCCTCGGGCACCCAGCATAGCCGACGGGCGCCTGATGAACAGCAATTGCCCGCCGCCGCGACTTAAATGAGGCAATTTTCCCCGGCCGCCATCTCGTTCTAGCGCGCCTTGCGAAACGTCAGATTGATGCGTTGCCGGCCGATCCGGGGATGCTCGCCGTCGGCCAGCGGCATCACGCCGTGAAAGGCCAGCCGCGCCGCGCCGCCCCATACCGCGATATCGCCATGCTCCAGCCGGTAACGCTCGGTCTTGTCGCTGCGCTGCAATCCGCCGAACAGAAAGACCGCGGGCAGACCCAGCGACACCGACACGATCGGCGCGCCGAAGTCGCCCTCGTCGCGATCCTGGTGCAGCGACATCCGCGCGCCCGGCTGGTAGCGGTTGACCAGGCACGCATCCGGCGCGAATCCATCGAAGCCGGCTTCCGCCGCGGCCTTGTCCGCCAGCGCGCGAAACGACGGCGGCATCGCGGGCCAGGGTTTTCCGGATTCGGGATCGGCGCTTTCATAGCGATAGCCGCTGCGATCGGTAACCCAGCCGGCACTGCCGCAATTGGTCATCGCCACCGACATCTGATGACCGCCGGGCGTCAGCATATGACGAAACGGAGCCTGCGCGACGATCTCGCGCAACGCCGAGATCAGTTCGTCATCGACCGGCTTTGCAAATCCGCGCAACAACACCGCGCCTTGCGCGATCGCTTCGCGCGCGGGCCGCACATCCGGCAGGCTTGCAAACAAATCCAAATTACCAATCCATCCGCGTCAAACGGCCCGCACTCACTTCGCATCGTGAAAGATCACGCCGACGGTATGGCGATGACCGGAACGGATCCGGCTGACGCCATGGCGCAAATTAACCCGATAAACCCCGCGCGTCCCTTGCACCGGACGGTGATGCACAGCAAAGGCAACCGCATCGCCCTGCGCCAGCGGCACCACTTCCGGGCGCGACTGCATCCGCGGCCGCTGCTCGGTCAGCACGAATTCGCCACCGCTGAAGTCGCGGCCCGGTTCCGACAGCAGGATTGCGACCTGCAGCGGGAACACATGCTCGCCATAGAGATCCTGGTGCAGGCAATTGTAGTCACCGGGTTCGTATTGCAACAGCAGCGGGGTCGGCCGGGTCTGGCCCGCCTCGTGGCAGCGCTTCAGAAAAGCCTCATGCGCGGCGGGATAGCGGATATCGATCCCCATCGCCTCATTCCAGCGATTGGCGACGCCGTTGAGTTTTGCGTAGAGCGCCGGCCGCAATTGCTCGATCAGGGATGGCAGCGGGTAGGAGAAATATTTGTACTCGCCGCGACCGAAGCCGTGACGTCCCATCACGACCCGGCTGCGGAAATGCGCATCGTCAGGATAAAGCGACGTGATCGACTGACATTCATCCGGCGTCAGCAGATTTTTCAGGACCGCGCAGCCTTGCGCGTCGAGATCGCTGGCTGCCTGAGCCCAGTCGAGGGCCTCGATGCGCGAGGGGATGTTGGAGGAAGTGGTGCTGGCGATAGTGCTTGCGTTTGCTTTCATGACGAGCAGCTTCGCAAATCCGGAGCGCGCTCACCACCCGATTTCCGTCATCCCCGCGAAAGCGGGGATCCAGTATTCCAGAGCGTTCGAAGTGGAACGCGGGACATCAACGCCCTGGATACTGGATCGCCCGGTCGAGCCGGGCGACGACGGTGGAGGATGGCTCACGCGTCAAAGACACTCTTGCCCCGTCGTTCAGCCCAACACCGGCAACTCAACCACATCATACGCGTGCTTGATGCTGCGCTTCAGCACGGGGTCTTCGAGTTCATACTCGAAACGGCTGGCGGGGCGGATGCCGCCTTTGGCGGCGAAGGTGCCGCCGAACATCACGCAGCCATCGGGCAGGCCTGATTTGCCGAACTGCCGCTCGATCAATTCCTTGACCGGCAGCATCGCGTCCAGCGTGCCCTCCTGATACAGCACGCGCTCGCCGTTGATCCAGGCGAACGCGCGCAGGATCATCCGGTCCCAGTGATCGATGACGTCCTCGAGTTCCCATAGCTCGTCGGCGATAGGCTTGTCGCACATCTGCTTGGAGACGGTGACGCTGTAGGTCTCGACCTTGCGGTCGGTATGATCGGAGCCGAGACCGACAAACGTGCGCCCCTGCCATCCGATCAGCACGAACTCGACCTCGCCGCTGGAATCGCCGCCCGACACTTCGATGCTGTCGGCGGTGGTGATCCGGCACGCCGAAACCCGGTAATAGATCGGCGTCGTCGCCGGCCGCGCGATCCCGATCGCTTCCAGTTCGGCAATATGCTTGTCACGCGCCACCGGATCGCGTCCGGTCCAGCCCGCGATCACGGCCTGATCGATTGCCAGCGTCAGCCGGGTCGGCGCGCCCTTGTCATCAATGGTGAAGGTCAGATCAAACACGGATGGCCCCCTCCATTCCCGCCGCGAGTTCGAAGATACGCCGATCCGATCCGCCAGCCGCCGCCAGCATCAATCCGACCGGCACCTCGCCCTCACGCTGCGCCGGCAGCGAAATCGCGCAACCATCGATCATGTTGATCAGCGAGCAATTGCGCAACGCCAGCACGTTGGCGGCCGCAAAGGCCTTGTCGTCGGCGAGATCAGCGATGCGCGGCGGCGTGTTGGCGGTGGTCGGCAACACCAGCGCGTCATAGGGCGCGATGCGGCTTTCGATACGCGTAATCATCGAGCGCCGGGCGCCGAGCAGATCGACATAGTCGGCGGCACTCATACCCTCGCCGCGCAGGATACGCACGGAGACGCGGGGGTCGTAGACGTCGCCCTTGCTCGCAATCAGAAAACGATGCCAGGCATAGCTTTCCGCGGCCGAGAAACCGCCTTTGGTATTCATCACGCCGATATCGAGGAATTCCGGCACCTCGATCCGCTCGATCAGCGCGCCCTGGCGCGACAGGGTTTCCAGCGCGCGGTTGAAGGTTTGCGCGACCGCGTCATCGAGAGCGTCGAGCACCACGGTGGTCGGCACCGCCAGCCGCATGCCCTTGATCGGGCGCGGCCGCAATTCGGTGACCGGTTCATCCGCCAGCACCGCGTCCATGATGGCGCAGCACGACACCGTTCGGGCCAGCGGCCCAAAGCTGTCGAGCGTGAACGACAGCGGCACGCCGCCATCGAGCGGCACGCGCCGCTGCGTCGGCTTGAATCCGACGATGCCGTTGAACGCCGCCGGGATCCGGCAGGAGCCGCCGGTGTCGGTGCCGAGCGCGCCATAGGCCATGCCGTCGGCGACGGACACCGCCGCACCCGACGACGATCCGCCGGGGACGTGACCGACGCTGCGCTGCCACGCGCTCTTCGGCGTGCCGTAATGCGGATTGATGCCGATCCCGGAATAGGCGAATTCGGTCATGTTGGTGCGGCCGATCACGATGAAACCGGCGCGGCGCAACCGGGCCACCACGGTCGCATCGGCCTGGGCCGGCGGCGAATCGTCGAGCGCGCGGGAGCCGGCGCGGGTCACCTGCCCCTTGATGTCGAACAGATCCTTGATCGAGATCGGGATGCCGGCAAAACGCGAGGGCGCCGCTTTCGCCTTCCGCAAATGATCCATCGCATCGGCCGCCGCGATCGCGGCGTCCTTGTCGACATGAATAAACGTGCGTTGCCCCTCGCCCGACGGATCGGCGATTTTGGCGATGCAGTCTTCAACCAGTTTGCGGGCGCTGGTGCGGCTGCTCTCGAGATCGTCAGCCAGAGTGGCAAGGGTCGGAGTGATCTTCATTTTTACTCTCTCCGTCATGGCCGGGCTCGTCCCGGCCATCCACGATTTTCCTAACTTTACGACATCAAGACGTGGATGCCCGGGACATCTGCGCGAAGACGCGCTTCGCGCTTTTGCCCGGGCATGACGACTATGGATCGCAATCGCCGTCAATGTCGAGATCGAGATCGAGCAGCGCAGAACTCAGCGATTTGCCGTGCGCGTCCAGTGCCAGCGAGCGGGTCACGCCGCCGCCGAGCGCACCGGTCATCACGAAATTCAGCGCCGAAATATTGGGCAGCTCGTAGCGAACCACGTCGCCTTCGACCACGCCGGTGAAATGCGCCTTGACACGCGCGCTGGTGATCTGCGCCAGCAGCAACGGATAATGCTTCGCGTCATAGGCGATCACGGAAATGTTCGAAATGTTACCTTTGTCGCCGGTGCGGGAATGGGCGATGTCGCGCAGCTTCATGGCCTACGCCCCCACAAACCGGATCTGCGGCTTGGCCAGATCGCGCGGCAGCAGAACCGAAGCCACGGCGACCACGTCGCGCGCCGATTTCCAGGCGCCGCCGCCGGCGGCCGGGCCGTTGGTGTAGAGCGTCTCAACCTCGTTGCCGATCCGCACCGCCTCGCGCAGGCTTTCGGTACGGCCGGCGACGCGCACCCGCACCTCGTAAGGCTCGGCGGCGTGCGCGGAAATTTCCGCGCCATGCAGCGACTCGACGCCAATCAGTTCGAACCGCAATTCGCTGGTGGCCACGCCGGTCAGCTTGAGCCGCTCGCGCACGATCTCCAGCGCCAGCCGTCCGCGTGCGAGCGCGCCGGGCCCGGCGTAGGAAATCTGCCCCTCGCCGATAAAGCTGTCGACATAGCCGACCGAGACCTTCAGCGTGTCGGTTCGCTTGGTGCCGCGGCCGCCGCTGACCCGCACCCGATCCGGCGCGATCTCCTCGACCTTCACCTGCGAGAAATCCGCCACCACATCGGGCTGCAAATAGCGCCTGGGATCGTGCACCTCGTAGAGCAATTGCTCCTTGCAGGTTTGCGCCGTCACCGCGCCACCGGAGCCCGCGACCTTGGTGATGACAAGCGCGCCGTCCTCGCCGACTTCGCCGATCGGAAATCCTAGCCGCGCCAGGCCTTCGACATCCTTGTAACCGGGATCGGCGAAATAGCCGCCGGTGATCTGCCCGGCGCATTCCAGAAGATGTCCGGCAACGGTGCCCTGCCCCAGCAGATTCCAGTCATCCATCTTCCAGCCAAAGGCGTGGATCATCGGTGCCAGAAACAGCGCCGGATCGGATGCCCGTCCCGTAATGACGATATCGGCGCCGGCGTTCAGCGCTTCCGCCATCGGCTCGGCGCCGAGATAGGCATTGGCCGACAACAGCCGATTGCCGAGCTGCTTGATGGTGCCGTCGAATTCCATGATTGCGAGATCGCCGTCCTTGCAGGCGTCGAGCACGTCGTCGCCAATAACCGCGGCGATTTTCAACGACGCAAGCCCAAGCGATTTGGCGATCTCGGCGGTCTTGCGCGCCGCGGCCTCCGGATTGGCCGCGCCCATGTTGGTGACGATCTTGATGCCCTTGGCGGCACATACCGGCAGCACCATGCGCATCCGTTCTTCGAGCAGCGGATCGTAGCCGCTGTCGGGATTTTTCATCCGCGCCTGCTGCGCCAGCGCGACGGTGCGCTCGCCGAGACATTCGAACACCAGATAGTGGATGTCACCTTTTTCGGCGAGCTCGAGCGCAGGCTCGATGCGATCGCCCGAATAGCCCGCGCCGGATCCAATCCTGATGGTTCGCATTACTTCAATCCGAAATAAGCTCGCCGCAACGCTTCGTTATCGCTCATTTCCGCCACCGTGCCGGAGAACCTGATACGTCCGCCTTCCAGCACGAACACCCGCGTCGCCACTTCGAGGAAGCCGATATTCTGCTCCGCGATCAAAAGCGCAAGGCCCCGCCCGCGCAAATCGCTGAGGATGCGGATCACTTCCTTGACGAACAACGGCGACAACCCGGCGGAGGGCTCATCCATCACCAGCAGCTTCGGTTCCGCCGCGAGCGCCTTGGCAATACCGAGCATCTTGCGCTGCCCGCCGGACAGGCTGGAGGCTGGTGCACGGCGCTTGTCGCGCAGCACCGGGAATACGCCATACATTTCTTCAACCCGCGCACGGGGATCGGCATGGCCGAGCGCCTGGGCACCGACGCGGATATTCTCCTCGATCGACAAATCGGGAAATACCGCAAGCTCCGACATGTAGGTCATGCCGAGCTTCATCCGGTCGCTGGAGCGCATCCGCGTGATGTCGGTGTCGGCGAGCGTGATGCTGCCGCCACGCGCCTCGATCAACCCGACCAGCGATTTGAGGAACGTGGTCTTGCCGGCGCCATTGGCGCCGAGCAGCAGCACGGTCTCGCCCGCACGCACGTCGAGATCGACGCCCCACAGCACCTGCATCGTGCCGTAACCTGCATCGACGCCGGCAGCCTTCATCAAGGGAGCTGTTTCAGGCGGCACGCTCGCCTCCCAAAAACACCTCGATCACCTGCGGTACCTTGACGGCGACCGCGAGCTTGCCCTCGAATATCTCCTTGCCCGCATTCATCACAATGACGCGGTCGGTGATTTGCTCGATGAAACCCATCAGATGCTCGACCACGATAATCGCGATGCCGGACTGCGCCAGTGCCTTGATGCGCGCCGCGATCCAGTCGAGTTCGGTCGGATTGAGTCCGGCGGCGAGTTCGTCGAGCAGCAACAGCCGCGGACGGGTCGCCAGTGCGCGAACCAGATCGAGCGTCTTTTGCTGCACGTTGTTCAGATCGGTCGCCGGCCGGTCCGCGACTTCGGCGAGCCGGTATTCGTCAAGCAGCGCCTGCATCGTCGGCGGCGCCACCGAAGCGCGGCCATAGGCCAGCGCCACGTCGATGTTCTGGCGCACCGTCAGCGACATGAACGGTTTTGGCACCTGGAAGGTGCGATTAATGCCGCGATGGACCAGTTTGTGCGAGGCCATGCCGCCGATCGATACATCATCCATCACGACTTCGCCGCCATCGGGCGCGTAAAGCCCCGAGATCACATTGATCGCGGTGGTCTTGCCGGAGCCATTGGGTCCGACCAGACCCAAAATTTCCCCGGGCACGACATGAAAGCTCAAACCGTCGAGCGCGTGAAATCCGCCGAAGCGTTTGACGACCTTGGAAACATTGAGGATGGGTTTGCTATCAAGGGACATGCCACCCCCTTCGCGTTGCGAGCGAAACCAGCCCAGCGGGGAGGAACAGCACCAGCCCCATGATCAGGAGCCCGTAGATCAGCTGGAAATATTGCGGCGTGGTGAAGCCGATCAGATTGTAGATGCCATAGAGAATGATGACGCCGACGATCGGGCCGCAGATCGTGGCAACGCCGCCGAACAGCGCGAACACGATCGCGAAGATGCTGAAGTCACCCGAGAAGACGTTGTCAGGATAGAATACCGACACATACCAGGCGTAGACGCCACCGGCCAGACCAGCGACCAGCGCCGACGCCAGCCACGCGATCACGCGCATCTGCACCACGTTGACGCCGGCCATCGAGGCTGAGACCGCGTCTTCGCGCACCGCCTGCAGCGCCAGGCCGAAGCGCGAATTCTTCAGGAACACCACGCCGGACAATGTCAGCGCCAACACCACCACCGCCGCGGCATAGGCATAAGTCGGATTGAACGTGCCGGTCAGCGAAACGCCATACGGTCCCTTGGTGATGCCTTCCAACGCCGGATTGGCGACGAAGTGCAACACTGCGAGCGATGCCGCGAGATTGGCGATCGCGAAATACGCGCCAGATAGCCGCAGCAGCGGTGTCAGCAACAGGCCGAGCGCGACCCCGACCAGGCCACCGGCGAGTACCGCCAGGACCGCGGGGGTCTGGAAGTGCATCACCATGATCGCAAAGCCGTAGGCGCCGGCCCCGAAGAAGCCGACATAGCCGAACGGCAGATAGCCGGTAAAGCCGTAGATGATGTTCACGCCCTGGGCGAGCACCAGGAAGATCACGAAATTGAACAGCAGCAGATGGTTCTGGTACACGCCCGGCAGCACCGCGAGGATGACGACCAGCGGCGCGACAATGAACAGCAGATGTTTGAGTGAACTAGGCAACGCGCACCCGCCTTCCAAGCAGACCGCTTGGACGCAGCAGCAGGATGAAGATCAGCAGTACATACGGCAAAAGATCGGCCCACGAACTGAGATAGGTCTGCACCAGCATGTAGCAGACACCATAGACCACGCCGCCGAGCGCCGTCCCTAAGGGATTGCCCAGCGATCCCAGCACCACGATGGCAAAAGACGTGACGGTCGCATCGGCGCCGAACGCCGGCGTCACCGAACCGAACATGAAGGGTGCGAACACGCCAGCGACCGCCGCAAGGCCGAGCCCAATACCGAATGCCGCGGCCGAAACCCGATCGACGTCGATGCCGGTCGCCAGCGCCTCGTCGCGCCGTGACATCACCGCGCGGGTCAGCGTGCCCAGACGCGTGCGGTACAAATAGACGTAGACGAAAGCGATCGCGATCAGACTGGTGCCGGCAGCAATCACCCACGGCGCCGGAAAACCCTGGCCGAGGATCGATATCGGTCCGCTCGCGCCGGGCTTGCCGCCGAAAAGCTCGACCCTGATGGTCGAGAACACGGTGCCAAGCAGTCGGCTCTGGATCGAGCGTTCGCTGGTGCCCGCGAAAATCGTCGTGACGGCCTCGATCACCTGCGACAATCCGAAGAACAGAATGATCGACAGCATTTCCGGATTAACCGAGCCCTGCAGTCGCGGCACCAACACCCAATAAAGCAGCAGGCCGACCAGCAGGAAGACGACGAACGCCAGCGGCACGGCGAATAATGGATCGATGCCGAAGACGCCAACGATGCCGAACGCAATGAACGCGCCCAGCATCAGGAAGTCGCCATGCGCCAGATTGACGATGCGCATGACGCCGAACACAAGATTGAGCCCTATCCCGACCAGACTGAAATACAGCCCGAACAGGACGCCGGCGACGAGTGCGTAGATCAGCATCGGCGCATCGCTCCGGGCGTCCTGCTTTCAGTCTGCAATCGGATCATGGCCGCGGGTAGACCGGCTTGCCGGTCGCGGTTTCGTGCGGATAGACCGAGATGAACTTGATGTGCTCGTGCGCGTCAAGCTCAAGCTGCCCGAGCGGCGTCAACTCGCCGATCTGGCCGCCCATCTCGTCCAGCGCATAGGTGCCGTCCAGCGTTTTGAGCTGGCCGGACAGGCTGAAATTGGCGCGGCGCAGTTCGAGCTGATCGAGGCTGGTTGCAACGCCCAAGGTCTTCTCCATCACGAGGCCCGTGGTGTAGCCGGCCACCGCGTTGAAGCCGAACTCGACCTTGCCGTCGGGATAAGCCTTCTCCCAGGCGGCCTTGTAGCTCTTCATGTCCATGCCGAAATTGACCGGATAGTCCAGCTCCGACGGCGGCACATAGGTGAACACGTGCTCAAGTCCCTTGGCGCCGACGTTCTTTTCCAAGAGTTCGGTTTCCAGGCCCGGGTAGATGCAGAACAGCATATTGAACTTCGTGCCGACGTCCTGCACGTTGCGCAGGAAGGCGATGTCGTTCGGCGCGTAGCCGAAATGAATCACCGCATCCGGATGGGTATTGGCGATGTTGTTGATGATTACGGTGTAGTTGGTGGTTTCGGTCGGGATGCCCTGATCGTAGACGATCTCGATCGGCGCGCCGGAATCCTTGACGAACTTGCGGAAGGCGTTGGCCTGGGTGCCGGTAAATTCGTTGGTCGAGTAGAGGATCGCGATCTTCTTGATGCCAAGGCCGGGACCGTCATGCGAAATGAAGTCCGCGACCGGCTTCGGCCACACCGTCGAGACCGGGTCGGCCATCAGGGCGATATAGGGATTATCCTTGGAGAAGAAGCTGGCGCCGGTGCCGGTCTGGTCGAACAGGAACATCTTGTGGTCGCGGGCGATCGTCGCCGCCGGCGCGGTCAGCACCGAACCGGAATCGGAGGCCAGCAGATCGACCTTATCCTGGGTGACGAGCTGGTTATACAGCGTGGATGCGGTCGCGGTGTTGCTCTGGTCGTCATAGGCGACAAGCTTGACGGGAATTTTCTTGTCGAACGCCTTCACATAGACGCCGCCATCGGCATTCTTCTGCTCGGCCCAGAGCTTGAGACCATTGAAAACCGGCATCGAAATCGACGCATAGCGCCCGGATGACGCGTAAAGCGTGCCGATCTTGATTTCCGCCGGCGCGTCGGCCGCCATTGCGTAAGTAGCGATGGCCTGAGTGGCCAGTGCCACACCCGCAGCCAGTACCGCGCCCGTCACTTTCAGCATTCGTTCCTCCCGATTTTCTAAAGCGGCGGGACCATAGCCCGGGGGGTTATGGAGACACAAGCGCGGTAGCCTAATCCATTGTGCCAGAGCCGGAATACGCGGCATGCAGCGGCCAAGCTGGACCGTTGACGCCGGGCGGTCCAATGTCGCATCAAGAGCGGAACCGGCGGGACAAAAACGGCCCGTAGCCTCAAGGAGGGAACACCGATGGCCGAGCCCACGCGCGCACGCCCTAAGCCGACGCCCGAAACCCAGCATTTCTGGGATGGCACCCAGGCCGGCGAACTCCGCCTGCAGCGCTGCGACGCCTGCGCCAATGTCTACTTCCCGCCGCGGCCGTTCTGCCCGTCCTGCGCCTCGCGCAAGGTCAGCATGTTCAAAGCCTCGGGCAAGGGCACCCTCTACAGCTACGTCATCAACCATCGCCCCGCCGCGCCCGGCTTCACGCCGCCTTACGCGATCGCGGTGGTCGAGCTGGACGAAGGTCCGCGGATGATGAGCAACATCATCGATTGCCCGCAGACACCCGAAGCGCTCGAACTCGACATGAAGCTTGAGGTCGCGTTCGAAAAACTCGACGACAGGATCACCCTTCCCTTGTTCCGCCCGGCGAAGGGATAACGTCATGCGCAGGAATCAAGTTGCCGTCGTCGGCGCTGCCGAAACCACCGAACTCGGCGTCATCCCGAACATGTCGCAGATACAGCTACACGCGGACGCGGCATTGAACGCCATCGCCGATGCCGGACTGAAACTGTCCGATATCGACGGCATTGCCACCGCGGTCGAGACGCCGCAACAGATTGCGCATTATCTCGGCATCACGCCAACCTGGGTCGACGGCACCTCGGTCGGCGGCTGCTCCTTCATGCTGCACGTCCGCCACGCGGCCGCGGCGATCGAGGCGGGCCTTTGCAAAACCGTGCTGATCACGCATGCCGAGAGCGGCAAGTCGATGATCGGCAAGCAGCCGCGCTCGACGCCGCCGGACAGCCTGAACGGCCAGTTCGAGGCGCCGTTCGGCGTCTACGGGCCGCCCAGCATGTTTCCGATCCCCGTGCTGCGTTACATGAAGACTCACGGCATCACCCATGAGCAGATCGCGATGGTCGCGGTGGTGCAGCGCGAATGGGCGGCGAAGAACCCGCGCGCCACCATGAAGGCGCCGATCACGGTCGAGGACGTATTGAACTCGCGAATGATCGCCTACCCGTTCCGGATCCTGCAATGCTGCCTGGTCACCGACGGCGGCGGCGCATTGATCCTGACCTCGGCCGACCGCGCCAAGGATTTCCCGACAAAGCCGGTCTACATCCTCGGCACCGGCGAGAGCGTGGAAACGCCGATGGTCAGCCAGATGAAGACGTTTGATAGCTCGCGCGCTTTCAAGGTCGCCGGTCCCATGGCATTCAAGGAAGCCGGCATCGCCCACAAGGACGTCGATCATCTGATGATCTACGACGCGTTCGCGCATCTGCCGCTGTATGGGCTCGGCGATCTCGGCTTCATGCCGCATGAAGAAACCGGCAAGTTCATCGCCGACGGCAACACCCGGCCCGGCGGCAAGCTGCCGCTCAACACCAATGGCGGCGGTCTCAGTTACATGCATTCCGGCATGTACGGGATGTACGCGCTGCAGGAAAGCGTGCGCCAGATGCGCGGCATCGCGCCGGCGCAGGTGCCGGGCGCAAAAATCTCGGTATGCCACGGCGTCGGCGGCATGTTCGCGGCATCAGGGACGATTATTTTTACGAACGAGCGGTAATCATACGCGTCATTCCGGGATGGTCCGAAGGGCCAGACCACAGATGCGCAATTGCGCATCGGGGAGTCTCGAGAATCCAGGTCTGGTGCTCCGCACCATCCCGGAATGACGAAACACAACCGGAGGCACTTCCATGACAAAATCACTGCAGGATAAAGTCATCATCGTCACCGGCGCCGGGCGCGGCATCGGGCGCGAGATCGCACTGTTGTGCGCGGCCGAAGGCGCCAAAGTCGTGGTCAACGATCCCGGTGGGGCCGCCGACGGCGCCGGTTCGAGCGCGGCACCGGCCGAGGAAGTGGTCCAGGAGATCAAGCAGCGCGGCGGCACCGCGGTCGCCAACTTCGAGTCGGTGGCGGAAGCGATCCCCGCCAGCAAGATCGTCAAGACCGCGACCGACCATTTTGGCCGGCTCGACGGTGTCGTCAACAATGCCGGCATCCTGCGCGACATGATCTTCCACAAGATGAGCGTGGAAGCGTTCGAATCCGTCATCAAGGTACACCTGATGGGCTCGTTCTATGTCAGCCACGCCGCGGCGCGGCTGTTCCGCGAACAGGAGAGCGGCTCCTTCGTGCACTTCACCTCGACCTCGGGTCTGGTCGGCAATTACGGTCAGGCCAATTACGCCGCCGCCAAGCTCGGCATCGTTGGACTGTCGAAGTCGATCGCGCTGGACATGGGCCGCTTCAACGTGCGCTCGAACTGCGTCTCGCCGTTCGCCTGGACCCGCATGATCGGCACCATCCCGACCGAGACCGAGGCCGAAAAGGCGCGCGTCGAGAAGATCAAGCAGATGGGCCCGGAGAAGATCGCGCCGATGTGCGCCTATCTGCTCAGCGACGCCGCCAAGGACGTGACCGGTCAGATCTTCGGTGTCCGCATGAACGAGATCTTCCTGTTCGGCCAGCATCGTCCGGTGCGCTCGGTTCACCGCGGCGAAGGCTGGACGCCGCAGACCATCGCCGAGCACGCCATGCCGGCGCTGAAGGGATCGTTCTCCAAGCTTGACCGCTCGGCTGATGTCTTTACCTGGGATCCGATCTGACGGTTTTATGAAATTGTCGCTCCGGCGCGAAGCTGAGGGTCGTCACCCCTTTGGTCGTCATTCCGGGACACGCGCCTTCGCGTGGACCCGGAATCTCGAGATTCCGGGTTCGCCGCTACGCGACGCCCCGGAATGACGCGCATAGAGCTGAGCCCCCTCACCCGCTGTTCCGCAAGCCCGCCGAAATCCCGTTGATAGTGAGTTGAATTCCGCGCAGGATCTGTTCATCCGGATTTTGCGCGCGGTGTTCCTTCAGCAATTCGACCTGCACATGGTTGAGCGGGTCGAGATAGGGAAAGCGGTTGCGGATCGAGCGTTCCAATAGCGGGTTGCTCTGAAGCAAACGCTCCTGCCCCATAATGTCGAGCAGCGTCTCGATCGAAAGATGCCATTCGCGCCGGATGCGGCTGAAGATCTTTTCGCGCAGAGCCTCGTCGGGCACCAGTTCCGCATAGCGCGACGCGATCGCGATCGAACTCTTCGCCAGCACCATGTCCATGTTCGACAGCAACATGCGGAAGAACGGCCACTCGCGGTACAGCTCTTTCAGGAACGACATGCCCTGGTCCGGATGTTGCGATATCCAGGCCTCGACCGCGCTGCCAAAACCGTACCAGCCCGGCAGCATCAGGCGGCATTGCGCCCAGCTGAACACCCAGGGAATGGCGCGAAGGTCCTCGATCTCGCGGGTCTTCTTGCGCGACGCCGGACGGCTGCCGATGTTCAGGGTCGAGATTTCGGTGATGACGGTCGAGCCCCAGAAGTAGTCGGCAAAACCGTCGGTCTCGTAAACCAGCCCGCGATAGGCCCTGAAGGCCAGCGCCGACAATTGCTCCATGGCTACAAGATATTCCTGCCGCGGCGCGCTGTGCCGGGGCTGCATCAGGCTCGCTTCCAGGGTGGCGGCGGCGAGAATTTCCAGATTGCTGCGGCCGACCTCCGCGTTGGAATATTTGCTGGAGATGATTTCGCCCTGCTCGGTGATCCGGATCTGTCCGTTCACAGCACCACCGGGCTGCGCGATGATGGCGTCATAGCTCGGCCCGCCGCCGCGGCCGACCGATCCGCCGCGACCGTGAAACAGGCGCAGCCGAACGCCGTGGCGCTCGAACACCTCGACCAGGCCGATCTCGGCCTTGTAGAGCTCCCAGCCCGAGGTGACGAAACCGCCATCCTTGTTGCTGTCGGAATAACCGAGCATCACTTCCTGCACGGAGCCGCGGCTGTCGACCAGCCTGCGATAATCGTGCAGCGCCAGCATCCGGTCCATGATCCCCGAGGAAGCCTGCAGATCCTCGATGGTCTCGAACAGCGGCACGATATTGATCGCGCTGCGGCCGGAAGGATGCAAAAGCCCCGCTTCCTTGAGCAGCAGCGCCACCTCCAGCATGTCGGACATGCCCTTGCACATCGAAATGATGCATTGGGGAATCACATCGGCGCCGAATTTGGCATGCGCCTCGGCCGCGGCATGGAACACCGCGAGTTCGCCGACGGTCTCGTCGCTGTATTTCACGAACGACGAGGTCAGCGGCCGCGCGTTGCGCAACTCGCTCGACAGCAGCGCTATGCGCGCCTCCTCGCCGAGCGCAAGATACGACGTGCCCGGTGTCGCGGTATCGAGCAGTTCGGCCACCGTGCGCTCATGCACGGCGGAATTCTGCCGCATGTCGAGCCGGGCGAGATGGAAGCCGAAGCAATCCACCGCCCGCCGCAACAGTCGCAACCGCCCGCGCGCGATTACGCCCGAATTGTTTGATATCAAAGAGCGATCGAGAACGTCGAGATCGGCCCTGAATTCCTTGACGCTGTCATAGGGCGCGGCCTCGCCGACCGGCGGACGGCTGGTTTCCACATCCAGCCTCGCCGCGGTCGCGGTGAGCCGGGCATAGATGCCGGATACCGCCAGCCGATACGGCTCGCCGCTGCGATGCGGTGACGTATCCGGCGAGCGCTCAGCCAGCGCGCGCAGTTCCGGCGACACATCGGCGAGGTGCGCCGCCAGCGACAATTCGGCGCCGAGCGCGTGCAATTCCTCGAGATAGAAGTTCATCACGCGGCTTGATTGCAGCCGCAACGTGCCACGCATGACGTCGGCGGTCACGAACGGGTTGCCGTCGCGGTCGCCGCCGATCCAGCTTCCCATTTTCAGGAACGACGCCAGTTCGCCGGCATCGCCGCCGGCGTCCTTGTTCAGCCGATCCTCCAGGCTGCAATGCAGCCGCGGCACTTCGTGCAGGAAGGTGTAATCGTAGAACGACAGCCCGTTGGCGACTTCGTCGAGCACGGTGAGCTTGGTCCGCCGCAACAGATTGGTCTGCCACAATGTCAGCACTTCGCGGCGCAACTGCTCGTCGCTGGCTTCACTCTCTTCCGGCGTCAGTTGAACCCGCTCGCGCCGGTCCAGCAGCGCGGCGATTTCCATCTCGCGATCGATGGTGCTTTTGCGCCGGACCTCGGTCGGGTGCGCGGTCAGGACCGGGCTGACCAGCGCTTGCTTGAAAAAGGCGCGCAGGTCCGCCGCGCTGAAGCCGGCCTCGCGCGCATGCGCCAATGTTTCGGCGAGTGACCCCGAACGCATGACGCCGCGTGAACGCATCTGGCGGATGTTGTTTTGATCCTCGGCGATGTTGGCAAGGTGCGAAAAATAGCTGTAAGCGCGCACGATGCGCACCGTCTCGCTGATCGACATGCTGTCGAGGATGGTTTCCAGCTCGCGCCGGGCCAACCGGTCTTCGTCGCGGTGAAACCGGATCGAGGTCTGCCTGATGCGTTCGACCAGGTCGAACACGTCGGCGCCTTCCTGGTCGCGCACGGTATCGCCGAGGATACGGCCGAGCAGCCGGATATCCTCCCGCAGCCGCGCATCCGCTTCGAGAGCGGCGATATCCTCACCGCGGTTCGCGCGAGCTTCAGAATCGGGAGGCATCATCTGGGACGACATCAACTTTGCTCCAGAAATTGCCCGGCAGCTCATGAGTCGCAATTTTCGCGCCGCAGCGCAAGATCAAGATGGAGGCTTCAAAGATTGAAGACGACCCCTCGCCCTGAGGAGCGGCCGTTTGGCCGCGTCTTGAACGATGGTTAAATCGGGATGTCATGGTTCGAGACGCCGCTTCGCGGCTCCTCACCATGAGGTTCCTACGTTAAATCCGTCGCCCGGCGCGCTCCCAATAGGGATCGCGCAGGCGCCGCTTGAAAATCTTGCCGGAATCCTCGCGCGGCAAAGCACTGTGGATTTCGACGTGTTTTGGCACCTTGTAGTCGGCCAGCGAACCCTTCAACCGGGCCCGAATATCCGAAATCTCGAGCGTTACCCCCGCTTGCGGCTCCACCACCGCCATCAGCGCCTCGCCGAATTCCTCGTCAGGAATCCCGAATACCGCGCAATCATGGACGCCGGGAATCGCGTGCAGCGCGGCCTCAATTTCGGCGGGATAGATGTTGACCCCGCCCGAGATCACCATATCGCGCTTGCGGTCGCAGATGAAGACATAGTCGTCCTGATCGATGTAGCCGACATCGCCCGAGGTAATAAAACCGTCGCGCTCGACCTCGGCGCGCTTGTCCGGCTTGTTGTGATAGCTGAAATCGGGCTGGTCGACGGTCCGTGAATAGATTTCGCCGATCTCACCCCGCGGCACTGGCTCGCCGTTGTCACCGAGAAAGCGCAGCTCGACGCCGGCCAGAATTTTCCCGACGGTGCCGGGTCTCCTCAGTGCATCGTCCGACGTGGCAAAGGTGAGCGCGCCGGCTTCGGTGCTGCCGTAATATTCCGAGATGAGCGGTCCCCACCATTCGATCATGGCGCGCTTGGCATCGGCCGGGCACGGTGCGGCGGCATGGACGACGTGGCGCAGCGACGAGACGTCATATTTCCTGCGCACCGCCTCGGGCAGCTTCAACAACCGGATGAACATGGTCGGCACCATGAAGAGGGTGTCGATCTGCTGCGCCTCGATCAGCCGCAGAAATTCCTCCGGCTCGAACCGCGGCATCAGCACCAACGCCCCGCCGAGCCGCGCCGATCGCAGACCAAATGAGTTCGGCGCGGAATGATAGAGCGGGCCCGGCAACAACGCTCGCACGCCCGGCTTCAGGCCGTAAATCAACGCCCGCGTCCGCTCCGAGGCGCGCGTCTGTTCCGGCGTCGGCGCGGCGCGGCGAACGCCTTTGGGGTGGCCCGTGGTGCCCGAGGTGTAGATCATGTTCTGCGGCTGCGGCACCGCCGGGCCGTCATAGGGCGCCTGCTTGGCGATCCAGGACTCCAGATCGATAGCAAAATCGGGCGGCGCCAGCCGATCGGGATCGATCTTGTAATGCTCAAGGATTTCCGGCGGCGTCGGCACGCTGAGCACGGTGACGCGTGCCGGGATCGCGCCGCGTAACGCATGCAGCATGTCGGCATGGCCAATCAGGACGGAGGTTGCCGAATCCTCCAGTACGTAATTGATCTCCTCCGGCTTGAAATGCCAGTTCACCGGCACGCCATAGGCACCGAGCCGCATCGCAGCATAAGCAGCCTCGATGAAGGTGATGTCGTTGCGCATCAGCAGGCATACGCTGTCGCCCTGCCTGACGCCGAGGCCATGCAATCCGCCGGCGATGCGCGCGGCACGGTCGGCAACCTCGGCATGATCGCGCCGGCGCTCGCCGCTGATGATGCCGAGGAAGGGTTGGGACGTTTGCATTTTCGCTTGCCGATCTGTCGTCGGGTTTTAAGAGGCTGTCATTCTGGGGCGATGCGAAGCATCGAACCCGGAATGACATCGTGTTTCTCACACATCCGCAAACCGCGGCGCGCGTTTGTCGATGTTGGCGCGCACGGCCTCCGACTGATTGGGGCTTCCCAACAGCTTCTGCTGCTCGACGGATTCGGCCAATAGCGCCGGACCGGGATCGACGGAGAGATTGTTGAGCATGCGCTTGGCGGCGCGGATCGCGTCGGGGCTTTTGCTTGCGATCTCGCGCGCGACCTCGAAGGCTACCGCGCGCGGATCGTCACAGACCCGGGTGGCGAGGCCATAGCTCAGCGCCTCCTGTGCCGAAAAAACCCGCCCGGTATAGGTCAGCTCGCGCAGGATATCGTCGCGCACCAGGCTCGCGAGGATCGGCGTCCCCGCCATGTCGGGCACCAGCCCCCATTTGATCTCCATGATCGACATCCGCGCGTCGGGGGTCAGGAAACGCATGTCGGCGCCGAGCGCAAGCTGGAAGCCACCACCAAACGCCACGCCCTGGATCGCGGCGATCACCGGAACCGGAAGCTGACGCCAGCCCCAAACCGCCGCTTGCGGGAAATTGGCGAGGCCATGGGTCCGCGCGGTCAAATCACGCTTCTCGCCGCCGGCGATACCGTTTCCGCCGGTTTCCTTCATCGCGGCGAAACGGCCCATATCGAGACCGGCGCAAAACGCCCGGCCCTCACCGGACAATACTACCGCTCGCAGCCCCTTTTCCTGGGCGAGCCGCCCGGTCGCTGCGACCAAAGCCTCGAACATCGCGGCATCAAGCGCATTCATCTTGTCCGCCCGCACCAGCCGGACATCGGCGATGCCGTCCGCGATCGATATCGAGACGCGTTCTTCCATGGATATTTTCCTCCACTCTTTTTCTCTAGTGCCGCTTTACAGAAGGGCGTCGTGCGGATTTAGTCAATCGACCAATTAACAGACAATCTCTTTGGGTGGAAACGATGTTCAACGATCAACTTCTCGCCGGGCGGCGCATTCTTGTAACGGGCGGTGGCACCGGTCTCGGCAAGTCGATGGCCGAGCGCTTCCTGCAACTCGGCGCCGAGGTCCACATCTGCGGACGCCGCAAGGCCGTTTGCGACGAAACCGCCACCGAGTTGATGGACCTCCACGGTGGACGCGTGGTGAGCCACGGCGTCGACATCCGCAATTCGCTGGCGGTCGACGAAATGATCCAGCAGATCTGGACCGCAGGCCCCCTCACCGACCTCATCAACAACGCCGCCGGCAATTTTATCTCACGCACGGAGGAGTTGAGCCCACGCGGTTTCGATGCCGTCGCCAACATCGTGATGCACGGCACGTTCTACGTGACGCATGCGGTGGGACGGCGCTGGATCGCGGAGAAACAGCGCGGCAATGTGGTGTCGATCACCGTGACCTGGGTCCGCAACGGCTCGCCCTATGTGGTGCCGTCGGCGATGAGCAAATCCGCGATCCACGCCATGACCATGTCGCTGGCGGCGGAATGGGGACATTATGGCATCCGGCTCAACACTATCGCGCCCGGCGAAATTCCGACCGAGGGCATGAGCAAGCGCATCAAGCCCGGCGACGAAGCCGGCGCGCGCACCAAGGCGCTGAACCCGATGGGCCGGGTCGGCACCATGGAAGAGCTGCAGAATCTCGCGGTGTTCCTGATTTCCGGCGGCTGCGACTGGATCAACGGCGAGACCATTGCGATGGATGGCGGTCAGGCGCTGGCGATGGGCGGCAATTTCTATCAATTGCGCGACTGGTCCGACGCCGAATGGACCGAGGCCCGCGAGTCGATCAAGGCGCAGAACGAAAAGGACCGTGCCGCGCGAGGATAGAGCAATTTTTGACGCGTTTTCTTCACGCGAACCGGTATCCACGGAGCCTGTCATCGGGCGCGCATTCGCGCGACCCGTTGGCTCGAAAACGCTCTACTTCCCCGTATTGTCTTTGTTGCGGGATGACGCCAAACTACCCGCAACGAAAACAAGACACATCCGGGGGAATCATGGCCATCGCAGAGGACTGGCAAAACCTTGCCGATATGGTGCGGGCGCGGGCCAGGGCCCGCGGCAACGCTATCGTATTCGAATTCGAGGGGCGTCGGACCAGTTTTGCCGCCCTTGATACCAACACCAATCGTGTCGCCAACGCGCTGCAAGCGCTTGGCGTCAAGCCGGGCGAGCGCATCGCCTATCTCGGGAAGAACAGCGACTTCTATTTCGAGTTGCTGCTGGGAGCGATGAAGGCCAATGTGGTGATGGCGCCGGTCAACTGGCGGCTCGCCGGGCCGGAGATCGCCTTCATCGTCGAGGACTGCAAGGCGCCGGTGCTGTTCGTGGGCCCGGAGTTCATCACCCAGGTCCACAACATCAGGGCGCAATTGCCCGGCGTTCGCACCATCATCACGACCGAAGGCGGCGCGCCGGAATGGCAGGATTTCACAGCCTGGCGCAACGCTCAAAGCGGCGACGATCCGAAGGTCGCGATTGCCCCAAAGGACATCGCGATCCAGCTCTATACCTCGGGCACCACCGGCAAGCCAAAAGGCGCGATGCTGTCGCACGCCAATTTCCTCAATCTGGTCCGGGCCGGCGGTGACCAGCGGCCGGATTGGAACACGTGGAACGAAGACGACGTCTCGCTCGTCGCGATGCCGATCTTTCACATCGGCGGCTCCGGCTGGGGAATGCTCAGCGTCTATCACGGCGCCACCGGCGTGATCGCGCGGGAATTCGATCCAACCAAAGTGCTGGATTTCTTCGAGCAATCGGGAATCACGAAACTGTTCATGGTGCCCGCCGCGATGCAGTTCGTGGTGCGGCAGCCGCGCGCGCGGCAGGTCGACTTCTCCCGATTGAAATACATGCTCTATGGCGCATCGCCGATCCCCGCCGCACTGCTGAAGGAATGCATCGAGGTCTTCAAATGCGGCTTCGTGCAGATGTACGGCATGACCGAGACCACCGGCACCATCGTTGCATTGCCGCCGGAAGACCACATCGAGGGACTGGACCGCATGCGCTCGGCCGGCAAGGCGCTGCCCGGCGTCGAGCTTGCGATCCTCGATGCCGCCGGCAACAAACTGCCGACGGGCGAGGTCGGCGAAATCGCGACGCGCTCCGGCTCCAACATGGTTGGCTACTGGAATTTGCCGGAAGCCAGCGCCCGAACGCTCGGTGCCGACGGCTGGCTGCGCACCGGCGACGCCGGCTATATGGACCAGGACGGCTACCTCTATATCCATGACCGTATCAAGGACATGATCATCTCCGGTGGCGAGAACATCTATCCCGCCGAAGTCGAGAGCGCGATCTGCGACCATCCCGATGTCGCCGAAGTCGCCGTGGTCGGCGTGCCCGACGACAAATGGGGCGAAGCGGTCAAGGCGAT
Source organism: Bradyrhizobium sp. (assembly GCA_039935075.1). Classification (GTDB taxonomy): domain Bacteria; phylum Pseudomonadota; class Alphaproteobacteria; order Rhizobiales; family Xanthobacteraceae; genus Bradyrhizobium. Next base: position 6,343 of record JBDTKZ010000070.1, on the reverse strand, counting down.
CGTGGTGATGAAATCGGGCAAGACCGCCGCCTCATCCGACATCATCAACTTCACCCGCGAACGCATCGCGGGGTTCAAGACGCCCAAGACCGTCGATTTCATCGAAGCGCTGCCGCGCAATGCATCCGGCAAGATCCTGCGGCGTCATCTGCGCGATCCTTTTTGGGCGGGGAAAGATCGTCAGGTGAATTGAGGGCGATGCGGCCTCGCGTCGGCCTGACAGGCACCAACCTCCGCCGTCATCATCCGCGAAGGCGGATGATCCAGTATTCCAGGGCATTCGAAATTCATCGACGACAGTGATTACTGGATACCCGCCTTCGCGGGTATGACGGCTAATGATGAGGGAACGCAATCATCCCCGCTCTTCTCTCCCTAAACGTCCCTCAATGCTTCCCCGCCCCCATATAGCCGAACAGAAATCCGGCGACTTTCCGCTTCTGGATTTCCTCGCTGCCTTCGGTGATGCGGTAGCGGCGGTGGTGACGGTAGATGTGCTCGAACGGCTTGTGGCGCGAATAGCCCATGCCGCCATGCACCTGCATGGCGCGATCGGCGGATTCACAGCAGAGCCGGTTGGCCCAAAAGTTACACATCGAGACCTTGTCGGAGAGCGTGTGCTCGACCTGCGCCTGGGTCAGCTGATCCATTTCCCATGCGGTCTTGCGAATTAACAACCGCAGCATTTCTGCCTGCGTCGCCAGTTCCACCAGCGGCCACTGGATCGCCTGGTTTTCCGAAAGCGCCCTGCCGAACGGCTTGCGCTCACGCGCGTATTTGACGCTTTCGTTGATGCAATAGACCGCGGCGCCGAGCGAACTCGCGGCCTGCCGGATTCGGTTCTCATGGACAAAACATTGCGCCAGCGACAACCCGCGGCCGATCTCGCCGAACAACGCATCGTCGGGAACGAACACGTCGGTAAAGCTGACGCGCGGATGATCGGTCGGCATGTTGAAGGTCCACATATACTCCTCGACCTTCACGCCTTTGCTGTTGGCCGGCACCAGGAAACAGGTGATGCCGCGCGCATCGCCGTCATCGCCTGACGTGCGCGCGAACAACGCGCAATGGCTGGCGATATGCATGCCCGTGGTCCACATCTTCTCGCCGTTGATGACCCATCCCGAGACACCATCGCGGGTCGCCTGCACCGCGCGGGTTTCCATGTGGGTGGCGTCCGAGCCGTGCTCGGGCTCGGTCAAGCCAAAGGTGATGCGGTATTTGCCGGTGATGGAGCCTTCGATCATCGCCTTCTGGTCGTCGCGACCGTAGCGATCGAGCATCGTGACCAGCGGAAGATTGCCGACGATCGAATGCTCGTTCTGCAGATCGTTGTGCAGGCCAAGGCCCTTGGCCGCAAAATGCTCGCGAATGACCGCCATCCAGAGATTGGAACCGTCCTTGCCGCCGTAACGCTTCGGAATCGCGAAACGCAAATGCCCGGCAGCGTCGGCCGTATTTTTCACTTTTCGTAAGAGCGCTTCCCATTCATGCCGCGGCAGGCCGCCATTGTCGAAATCGGTCCGAGCCCATTCGCGGCGATGATCAAAGAAGCGGATGTTGTCGTCGGCCGCTTCAATCGGTTTGATCTCGCGCGCAATGAAGCGATCGAGTTCGTCGAGATAGGCGACAAGGTCGGCCGGCAATGCGAAATCCAAGGCAATTCCTCCGGAATGTCGTTTATTTTCGTTATCGGCGCACCCGCATCGGCGGACTGGCACCGCCGATCAAGGTGAGAAGAGATTAAGGTGAGAAGACCCCGCCCAAGTCAAGCAAGGCGTTACGGCTTGTGACGCGCAGCGTCACGGCGTAATTGAATGGCGTCAACGGCGGCGAGCGCGCTAATATCGCGGGGAAATTCCTCGCCACAGAAAAAGCCACGGGAGCAAACATGGATCTGAAGTTTTCCAGGGTCACGCGCAAGGGCCCGATTACCATCGTCACCCTGGCGCGTCCGGAAGTGTACAACGCGCTGCATACCGACGCGCATTTCGAACTCAACAAGGTGTTCGACGATTTCGCCGCCGATCCGGAGCAATGGGTGGCGATCGTCACCGGCGCAGGCGACAAGGCGTTTTGCGCCGGCAACGACCTGAAATGGCAGGCCGCCGGCGGCAAGCGCGGCTGGGACAGAGGCGGCTTTGCCGGCCTCACCGCGCGGTTCGATTGCGACAAGCCGATCATCGCCGCGGTCAATGGCGTCGCCATGGGTGGCGGCTTTGAGGTGGCGCTGGCCTGCGACCTGATCATCGCTTCCGACAACGCGACGTTTGCGCTGCCCGAACCGCGCGTCGGCCTCGCCGCCCTGGCGGGCGGTCTGCAACGGCTGCCGCGCCAGATCGGACTGAAGCGTGCGATGGGCATGATCCTGACCGCGCGCCACGTCTCGGCCAAGGAAGGTCTCGAACTCGGCTTCGTCAACGAAGTGGTTCCCCAGAATGAATTAATGGCGGCCGCCGAACGCTGGGCCGAGACCATTGCCAAAAACTCGCCGATGTCGATCCGCGCCTCCAAGCAGGCGATCGAGCGCGGCCTTGCGGTGTCGCTCGAACAAGCCATGACCGAACAGCGTGAATATCCGGCCGTGAAGGCGATGGCCGCCTCGCAGGACTACATCGAGGGCCCCAAGGCGTTTTCGGAAAAGCGCCCGCCGAAATGGCTGGGGAAGTAGAGCAACCGTTACCGAGAACCCGTGTCGTTCCGGCGCGCAAAATACTTCGTCATTCCGGGGCAGCCCGCAGGGCTGAGCCCGGAATCTCGAGACGATCATCTCTGGATTCCGGGTTCGATGCTTCGCATCGCTCCGGAATGACGGCGTTGAGAAACCCGCGCTAATTTCCCCCACGTTCCAATTCCCGCTTGTACGACGCGTAGTTCGGCTGATCGACGGCGAGCTTGTCCATCGTGGTTTGCCAGAGATGCTCTGATAGCTCAGGCGTTTGCAGATCGACCTCGCCCTTTGCAATCCTCTCCGACAGCGCGCGGTTGAGCTCCATCAGCGAGCCGTCGGCGCCGAGCAACCGCGTCAGCCGCGCGGCCTCGGCGGTATCGCCCCCCTGCTGCAGCGTCAGTTGCCGCGTCACCAGATCGAGCGCGTTGATGCCGACGCGAAGCTTGAATGCATTGTGGCCCTTGATCACAGGCGCGATCTCGTTGCGCAGGAAATCCGCGACCGCTTTTATCAATTCGGTGGGTGTTGGTTCGTCCTGCATCTCAACTTCCCCGTGGCGCGAGTAACCGCAGTAAATCGATCTCGGTCTCCGATGAACGGCGCCCGATCATGGCGCGTTCCATCGAATGATCCGGCCCGGAACGAAAGCGCTGCATCATGCCGCAGCACATCACGCCCCAGCGCAGTGTGCCCATCACTTCCCAGAACATCACGCGATCGGGATCGACGCGGCGGCCCGCGGCCTCATATCCGGCGAACAACTCCTCGCGCGATCCAAATCCGCCCACCGGCTTGTCGATCTCGCCAAAGCGCCACGAATTGACGCATACCCAGCCCAGATCCTCCATGGGGTCGCCGAGATGGGCGAGTTCCCAATCCAGCACGGCGCTCAGGCCGTCGGGACCGATGATGAGATTGCCGTGGCGGAAATCGCCATGCACCAGCGTCACTTCATCCGACGGACCGGGATCGCGCTCGCGCAGCCAGCGTAACGCCAGTTCGAACACCGGGCGCGGCCAACCGAAACTGCGGCATTCGCGATCGAGGTCGGCGATTTCCTTGGCCGCGCTCATCCGGCGCAGGTCAGGCAATTTCGACGCGTCCAGTTGATGGATTCCGGCCGCCACTTCACCCAGCTGCCGCGCCAGAAGCGGTCGCGCTTTGGCAAATTGTTCGTCGCGCAGGATCTTGCGCGCGATAGTCTCGCCCGCGATCCGCTGCATGACGAAACCAATTCCGAGTTGGTCCTGCGGCCGCAACACATGCATCACCTTCGGCGACGGCAGGCCAGCGTCGTAAGCGAGCTGCATCAAGGTCGCCTCGGCATCGAGCCCCGCGGCCCGCGTCGGCGCCGCGCCATAGCCTTGCGGCGACCGGCGCAGAATCGCGCCGACCGCGCCGTCGGGGTGCAGGATGTCGAACGACCAGGTCTCCTGGCTGGCGCCGCCGGAAAGTTTCTCGGCGCCAGCAACGCCGGTCGCACCCGGATACCAGGATGCGACGCAACGCCCGAGTTCGGCTTCGATCATTTAATTTATTTACCGTGGAATTTGGCCGGACGCTTTTCCAGGAACGCGGTGACGCCTTCCTTGAAATCCGTCGTCGCGCCCGCGACGCGCTGCGACTCGAATTCCAGATTGAGCTGGTCCTCGAACGAATTATCCGAGCTATCCCAATACAGCTTGCGGATCAGCGACAGCGCGACGGTCGGGCCGTTGGCGAGTTCATGCGCCAGCTTCATGGTCTCTTCCATCAACGCCGCGTCATCATAGACCCGATTGACCAGCCCCCATTCCAGCGCCTTCTCCGCCGGCAGCTTTTCGCCCATCAGCGACAATTCGACCGAGCGCGCCTTGCCGATCAGCCGCGGCATGATCCAGGTCGAGCCGCAATCCGGCACCAGGCCGATGCGGCGGAATGCCTGCAGAAAATAGGACGAGCGCGCGCACAGGATCATATCGCCCATCAGCGCAAAGCTCATGCCCGCGCCGGCGGCGGGTCCGTTCACCGACGTCACGATCGGGCAATGCAGATTGCGCAGGCGCCGCAGGAACGGATGGAATCCGGTTTCCAGCGACGCACCGGCGTTGCTCCTGCCCGGCTTCTGGTTGTTGCGGCCCTGCAAATTAGCTCCGGTGCAGAACGCGCGTCCGGCGCCGGTCAATACCAGGCAGCGCACCTGGTCGCGCTTGTCATCAATCGCATCGAGCGCCTCGGCGAGGCCGCCGAGCATGTCCATCGACACGGCGTTCATGACTTCCTGGTGGTCGAGTTTCAGGATGGCGACGTGGCCATCGAACTCCAGCGTCACGTGCTTGAACTGCATTGTTTCCTCTTTGGTTTGGCCCGCGTCATTGTTCAGCGGTGCGTCAGATCCGAATTCTCGAAGCCATATTTGATTTTTCAGGCGGCCTTGTCCATGGTTGGGGCAGAACATCTGCCCGCCGTCAAGCGCAGGCCCAACAATCAGGAAATGGAAACGCGCCAAATGACCTCCCAGCATATTTTCGATCTCAGCGGCCGTGTCGCCGTCATCACCGGCGGCAATGGCGGCATCGGCCTTGGCATCGCGCAGGCGTTGAATGCGGCGGGTTGCAACGTCTCGATCTGGGGCCGCAACGCCGACAAGAACAAGAGCGCGGCCGCGACCATGGCGTCCGGCCCGGGCAAGATCGACACCCGCATTTGCGACGTCAGCGATTCCGCCTCGGTCAAGGCCGCGATGAAGGCCACGCTCGACACATTCGGCCGGGTCGACGGCTGCTTTGCCAATGCCGGTATCGGCGGCGGCGGCCGGCGCGCCTTCATCGATCGCACCGAGGAAGAATGGCGCAAGATGTTCGCCACCAATCTCGATGGCGTGTTCCACGTGTTCCAGGCCGCCGCGCGCCACATGACCGAGCGCGCCGAGGCCGGCGACAAATTCGGCCGGCTGGTCGCGACCTCCAGCCTCGCCTCGCTGTTCGGCACCGCGCGCAATGAGCACTATGCCGGCACCAAGGCGGCGCTGAACGCGCTGTGCCGTGCGCTCGCGGTCGAACTCGCGCGCTACGGCGTCACCGCCAATGCGATCCTGCCCGGCTGGATCAAGAGCGATATGACGGCGGGCATCATGGCCAACGACAAATTCGTCGCCAACGTGATGCCGCGGATTCCGGTGCGCCGGTTCGGCGAACCCTCCGATTTCGGTGGCATCGCGGTGTATCTGATGAGCAACGCGTCGAGCTATCACACCGCGGACTGTTTTGTGATCGATGGCGGCTATACGGCGTTTTGAGATAGTTGGCGTTGCCGCGTTCCACATACGGCCGTCATCCTCCGGCCGTGTGCGCACTTGCGCACTAGGACCGGGGGATCCAGTACGCCGCGGGTTCTCGCTTCCTTCATCAACGCTCTGGAATACTGGGTCGCCCGGTCCCAGTGCGCAAGTGCGCACAAGGCCGGGCGATGACGTCGGGATGTGTGTCGGTATTCTCGCGACACGATGCGCCCGAGTTGTGCATGAATTCTTGCCCCAAAAGAGGGCGCAGGAAACGCCGGGTGCGCGGTGCACCCGCAGCCCGTGTGCAGAAGGTAGTAAGCACACGGTAGTCACTACAGGTTCACCGAAAACACCCGGCGTCTCCTGCGCAATGGTTTTACGGTTTCCTTCGTGCTCTCCCCGGTGAC
>JBDTKZ010000069.1:0-14221 GCA_039935075.1 Bradyrhizobium sp. | reverse complement strand
GATTCCGGGTTCGCGCTGCGCGCGCCCCGGAATGACGACCGCGCGGTTGCAGCGTCCGAGACTATTGATCGCGGCCATCGCCGGAACGACACACTCGCAAGTAAAACTCACTCCGCCGGCGAGAACGAATCCGCGCGCGCCATCGTCCAGGCGTCGCGGAAGCGCATGTCGCTCGTGCCGTCGATCAGTTCGCCTGGCCGCAGCGACGGATAGAGCTGCGCAAACGTGCACACTTCGGTGGTCGACGTGCGTTGCGAGAAATGGATCGGCCGAATTTGCTGCGGATGTTCGAGGCCGGCGGCGGCGATCAGTTCGGTCAGCGCGTGCAGGGTCGAGTGATGATAGTTGAAGACCCGCTCGATCTTGTCCGGCACAAACAATGCGCGATTGCGTGAGGGATCTTGCGTGGTCACGCCGGTCGGACAGCGGTCGGTGTGACAGCTCAGCGACTGGATGCAGCCGAGCGAGAACATGAAGCCGCGCGCCGAGTTGCACCAGTCGGCGCCGATCGCCATCGCGCGTGCCAGGTCGAAAGCGGTCGCGATCTTGCCGGCAGCGCCGATCCGGATACGATCGCGCGCGTTGATGCCGATCAGCGCGTTATGGACGAAATTGACGCCCTCGCGCATCGGCATGCCCAGATGGTCCATGAACTCCAGCGGAGCAGCACCCGTGCCGCCTTCATTGCCGTCGACCACGATGAAGTCCGGATAGATCCCGGTTTGCAGCATCGCCTTGCAGATCGCCAGGAATTCCCAGGGGTGGCCGATGCAGAGTTTGAAGCCGGCCGGCTTGCCGCCGGACAGACGCCGCATCTCGCCGATGAAGGTCATCATTTCCAGCGGCGTCGAAAACGCCCGGTGATAGGCCGGCGAGATGCAATCCTCGCCCATCGAAACGCCCCTGATTCTGGAAATCTCCTCGGACACCTTGGCCGCCGGCAGCACGCCGCCATGCCCGGGCTTGGCGCCCTGGCTGACCTTGAGTTCGACCATCTTGATCTGGTCATCCGTCGCGACGCGGGCGAATTCTTCCGGATTGAAGCTGCCGTCGCGGTTGCGGCAGCCGAAATAGCCCGAGCCGATTTCCCAGATGATGTCGCCGCCATTCTCGCGATGATAGGGGCTGAGACCGCCTTCGCCGGTGTCATGGGCGAAGCCGCCCTTCTTGGCGCCGGCGTTCAGCGCGCGCACCGCGTTGGGGCTGAGCGCACCAAAACTCATCGCCGAGATATTGAACACCGATGCCGAATACGGCCGCTTGCAATCCGGACCGCCGATGGTGATGCGGAATTTCTCCTCGGCATGCGGCTTGGGGGCCATCGAATGATGCATCCATTCATAGCCCTCGCGATAGACGTCCTCCTGGGTGCCGAACGGCCGCTTGTCGAGCACCATCTTGGCGCGTTGATAGACGAGCGCGCGGGTGTCGCGGCTGAACGGCATGCCGTCCTTTTCGCTCTCGAAGAAATACTGCCGCATTTCCGGCCGGATCTCTTCCAGCAGGAAGCGCAGATGCGCCGAGATCGGATAATTCCGTAACACCGCGTGGTTCTTCTGCGTGAGATCGCGAAAGCCGAGCAAGGTAAGCGCGCCAAAAATGACCACCGGGATCAGGACCAGATTGAGCACCTTGTGATCGAAAATCCCGATGCCGAGCAGCAATACCGTCACGACGCTGCAAATCGTCAGAATGATGAAGCGCGGAGAGAACGGAAGCATCAGCGTTTCCATGGGACCCCTTAAGGCAGAATCTGCCGTATTATTCCTTAGCCACCGCAAGCCTGATTCAAAACACTGGACAATCTGTACACGATATCCGGTGCGCCGGTCAGGGATATGACAGCGATCACCGCTGAGGCTACCGAATCCCCCAACGGGAAATCAATGCGCCAGGATCGGCCATTGTCCGCGGCATCGGTTTTTGCAGTGCAACGTAACTAGCCGTCTTTCATAAAAAGACAGGCTCTTAATAAAAACAGGCTTTGATCAATGGCTGTGCGGGCGCATCTCTTCGGGAATCCCGCTCTTTTGCAGGCCGCCTTGCGCCAGCCACGCATCGGTGCTCGCGATCGCGCGCTCGATATGATCCGATGTCCGCGAAAAGTCGTAGGGCGACCCGACCAGCGGGCAAAGCGGCGGTACCACGTAATATTCGATCTCGGGGGCGAGATCCTCCAGCTCGCTGACCAATTGCCGCGCGATCAACAGGGTCAGCGCATGCAGCGCGTTGGCGACGGCGCCGATCGGCGGCGCATGCGTCGAACAGGCATAGCCGGTCGGCATGATAATCAGGCGCTGCGCGCCCTTGGCGACCGCGACCTTGATCGGGGTGTTGCTCGAGATCGCGCCGTCGGCGAGGTAAAAATCCTTATAGGGAACGGGCGCGAAGGCGCCGGGGATCGCGGTGGAGGCTGTGATCGCCAGCGCGGCGGAACCTTCCGACAACACCACGCTGTCGCCTGAAATGATATCGGTCGCGACGATATGAACCGGAAGCTGGGCGTCCTGCAGATTGCGATAGGGTAGATGATCGTCGATCAGCTTTTCGATCCCGTCATGCGAGATCAGGAAATCCCGCCGCCACAGGAACCCGAGCAAAGTGCGCCACGTCACCGGAAAAACATCGTGCCGCCGCAGGCCGCGCCAGATCGTCTCCAGTTGCAGCACGCCCTTCAGCGTGGGATCGCCGGCATAATACGCGCCGTTCAAGGCGCCGACGCTGGAGCCGACCACCATATCTGGCGAAATTCCGTGGGCGGCGAGCGAATGCATCATGCCCACCTGAATGGCCCCGAAGCTGCCCCCGCCGGCGAAAACAAAGGCTGTTTTCGCAAAACCTGTTCGATCAAGTCCCGCCAAAGCTCAAACGCTCCCCTCATCGCCGCATCGGCAACCGGCCGCGCGACGTTCGAGGGCGTTATAGCAGCGGGGAGCCGAGCTGCACTATCAAGAAAAGGTTGGGAGGCCGTGAGCGGCGGTCGCTACTGCGACAGACGACAGCATCTCAATGTCGTCCCGGCGAACGCCGGGACCCATACGCCGTGTGCTGTCGTTTTCGGCAGTGTGGCAGACGCTTTCTTCAACAACTGACGCTAGGGGTTATGGGTCCCGGCGTTCGCCGGGACGACGATGGTCACCTCTCCACGAACGCCTTCTCGATCACGAAATGGCCGGGCTCGTTGCCGCTGCCTTCGAGAAAGCCGCGCGCCTCGAGCATCTGGCGCAGTTCGTCCAGCATGCCCGGGCTACCGCACATCATGATGCGGTCGGTGTCGATGTCGAGCGGTGACTGGCCGATATCGCTGAATAATTGCTCCGACGTGATCAGGTCGGTGATCCGGCCACGATTGCGGAACGGCTCACGGGTGACGGTCGGATAATACTGCAGCTTCTCGCTCAACAGCGGCCCGAACAATTCATCGTCGCGCAGCCGCGCCACCAGCTCTTCGCCATAGGCCAATTCGGACACCTGCCGGCACCCATGCACCAACACGATGCTGTCATACCGGTCGTACACATCGGGATACTTGATCAGGCTCGCGAACGGCGCCAGGCCGGTGCCGGTCGACAGCAGCAGCAGGCGCTTGCCGGGAATCAGATTGTCCGCGATCAACGTGCCGGTCGCCTTGCGCCCGACCAGGATGGTATCGCCTTCCCTGATCTTCTGCAGCTTCGAGGTCAGCGGCCCGTCCGCGACCTTGATGCTGAAGAATTCCAGCGCCTCTTCATGATTGGCGCTCGCCATGCTGTAGGCGCGCAGCAGCGGACGACCGTCGACCTCGAGGCCGATCATCGCGAATTGTCCGTTGAGGAAGCGAAATCCCGAATTGCGGGTGGCGGTGAAGCTGAAAAGCGTATCGGTCCAGTGCTGGACAGAAAGAACTTTCTCTCGATGGAATGCGCTCATGTGTTTTAGTTTTTCCGTTGCTCTGAATGTAGAACGATCGTGTTGTCCGGCCCCAAAATCGGGCAAAAACCCCTGAATTATCTGGAGATTTGGCGTGTGGCCGACACGCATGACAGAGATAATCGCCCTGCGATGACGCGCAATTGCGGACTCACCATGGCAGGCGGTTTATTTTGCAGGATGGTTCATATCAGCGGTTTGGCGCGCAATTAACTTGCTGAAATGAGCCTCAATCCGACAATAAATTGTCGCGGGAGCATGGCTGGGGCGGTGCGTTGATACGCGGTTTGGAGCTATACCAAATGGGCTCTGAAACGGCCGCCGCGGCGGCAACGGGTTAACGATGCTCAACAGCCAGCGAATATTCGTCGATGCCTTGAGAAGATATTGCGCGGAGCGCGAGATCGCGATCGACATCCGATCCGACGGCTGGCTGATCGTCATGCAACGCCGCGACCAGCGGCGCTGCGCATTTGGCTATGACATCGGTTTGAACAGCGCCGTGGCGCATCGCATCGCCAACGACAAGGCAGCAACCGCGGAAGTGCTGGCGATGGCCGGCATCGCCTGCGTTCCTCACACGCTGTTCCTCAGTCCGGAAATGAACCAGTACGTTTCGGAGCCGGGATCGTGGGAGGCGATGCTTCGGCTTCTCGCCGGGCATCCCAACGGCATCGTCATCAAGCCAAACGAAGGCACCACGGGCGAATCCGTTTTCATGGTGTCGACCAAGCCGGCGCTTGAACTCGCGGTGAGCCGGATTTTTGCCTCGCATTTAAGTCTGGCGATTTCGCCATTGGTCAATATCCAGGACGAAGTGCGCGTGGTCGTTCTCGATGGGGATCCCCTCCTGGTCTATGGCAAGAACCGGCCTTCGATCACCGGCGACGGCCAACGCTCGCTGCTCGAGCTTGCGCTGGCCGCGACGCCCGTCGCGCAGAGATCGACGGTGTTGCCGGGCATGATCGCCGACCTCGATAAAGCCGATCTGGATTTTGTGTTGCCGCCCGGCCAGCGGCGGGTGTTGAACTGGCGGCATAATCTTGATTCAGGCGCGCGACCGAAATTGCTGAGCGACGGCAAAACCCGCGACGCCTGCGCGGAGATTGCAGTCCGCGCCGCGAAAGCGATCGATATCCGCTTCGCATCGATCGACGTGGTTCAAGTCGATGGCGGCTGGCAGGTGCTCGAAATCAATTCCGGGGTGATGATGGAGGCGCTGAGCGAGCTCCACCCCGACCTGGTTTATGCGGCGTATAATTTGGCCCTCGACAGGCTGTTCGAGGGGGCGCGTTAACGCCTCATTAACCATAAGCGGCCGATGGTTCTTGGAAAGGAAGCCTTTGCACAGGAAGCATCGCATGACCGACCTGTCCCCCACCTTCCTCTCGTCCGCCACCAGCTTTGTCGCCAACCAGACCGCCCAGATCGGCAAGGCTGCGGTTGATGCCAAGAACAGCTTTGCCACTGCCCTGAACCACGCGCAGACCACGATCGGGATCAAACCCAAAGCGGGCTTCACTGCTGGCCCCACTTACGAAGCGACGACGTTGACGGGCCAGACCCAGGCGGTCTTCAAGAACACAGTCAACGGCACCATCAACGCCGCAAAATCCGCGCTCAACATCAAGCCTTGAGGCAAGCACCAGGGCTTGACCAGAAGCGCAAAATAAAAACGCCGCCCGAAGAGGCGGCGCTTGCGGTTGCGATCAACGCATCAGGATAAACCGAACCTACCCCTGCATTTGCAGCAACGTCGACATCAGACTGCTGGTCAATGATTGCGTGGGATTAGCCCCGCTCTTCCCACCCGCGCCACTGCCCATGCTCTGCAGATATTGATCGAGGGATTGCTGGAAGGCCTTTGCACTTGAGGTTTGGGACTGCGCGGCCGGCGCCTTTGAATGCGAGGACGACTGCGACGACGCCAACGGATTTGCGGTACCACTGACAGCAGCGACCATAAATTTATCCCCGACGGGTGAGAGCCAACTTCCTCCCTGTGGGTAGAACTTTATGGTTAACGCACGGTAAATCGAACCGGCCTTGTCGCGTCCCGGATGGACGCGACCGCCCTGCTTCAACCTGATGGCCGCTAGTTCGCACCCTCGCTGTCGTCGAGCACCTTGAAGGCGTCTTCGAGCTGCGGCGAGATCGCGACGTTCATTTTTTCGCCGGTCGGCAGCCGCGAGATGAACCACTTGTTATAGAGCGGAAGCAAATCGTGGTTCGATCCGAGCTTGCGGAATGCCCGTTCCACCACCGCGGCGAATTGCGGCTCGCCCTTGCGATACATGATGCCGTAGGGATCGTAGGACAAATAATCCCCGGTGACCTTGAACTTGTCCTGGGACTTGTGCCGCGCGATCAGGCCGTAGAGCAGGATGTCGTCGGTCGCAAATGCATCGGCCTTGCCGTCTGCCAGCATCTGATAGGATTGCTCGTGATCCGACGCTACCACGATATTGAGCGCCAAATTGAACTTCTTGTCGATCGCATGCATGGCCTGCTCGTTGGTGGTGCCCTTGGTGACCACCACGATCTTGCCCTGCAGATCCTTCGGCGCTGAAATGGTCGACGCCTTCGGCACCATCAGCTTGGTCCCGGCGACGAACATCAGCGGCGAGAATGCCACCTGCTTGCCGCGCTCGGCATTGGCGGTGGTCGATCCGCATTCGAGATCGATCTTGCCTTGCACCACCGCGGGAATGCGGTCATCCGAGGTCACCTTGACGTAGTCGATCTTCAGATTGGAGTCGTCGACCTCGGCGCCGATCTCGTCGACAACAGCCTCGCAAAGTTCGAGGCTGTAGCCGATCGGACGGCCGGACGGATCGATGAACGAAAACGGCGGCGAGCTCTCGCGATAGCCGAGATGCACGACGTGCGTATTCTTGATCGCGGCAAGCGTCGGACTTAGTCCTTCACTCCCGCCGGTCTGGGCCCCGGCCGCCGTTGCCAGCAGACAGGCTGCCAGCAACAGGCCGCCGGCCCGGATCCGTCGTCCCCAAATCTCGCGCATGCATCGCTCCCGTCAATGGCCGGCCATTGCGGGGATCTCGCCGGGGATCATGGTCGGTGGCACGACATCGTCGGGGCCAAGCGCGTGCTCCTCCGAGAGTTCGCCTTCCCACTTCGCCACCACCGCGGTGGCGAGCGAGTTGCCGATCACGTTGGTGGCGCTGCGTCCCATATCGAGGAACGTATCGATACCCATGATCATCAACAGGCCGGCTTCCGGAATGCCGAACTGACCGAGCGTCGAGGCGATCACCACCAGCGACGCGCGGGGAACACCTGCGACGCCTTTCGAGGTGATCATCAGGGTCGCCAGCATCGCGAACTGCGTGCCGAGCGACATTTCGATGTGGTAGGTCTGGGCGATGAAGATACTGGCAAAGGTGCAGTACATCATCGTGCCGTCGAGATTGAACGAATAGCCGAGCGGCAGCACGAAACTCGATATTCGCGAGGAGGCGCCGAAGCGGTTGAGCCCTTCGAGCGTCTTGGGGTACGCCGCTTCCGAACTCGCGGTCGAGAACGCGATCATCAGCGGTTCGCGGATCAGCCGCAGCAGATGGCTGTATCGCGGCCCGATCACCACGAAGCCGACGATCACCAGGATGCCCCACAGCAGCATCAGCGACAGATAGAAGCCGCCCATGAACACCACCAGCTTCCACAGCACCAGCAGGCCGTTCTTGGCGACCGTCGCGGTGATCGCCGCCCACACCGCGATCGGCGCGAACAGCATGACGTAGCTCGTGACCTTCAGCATGATGTGGCCGAGATCATCGATCAGCGACAGGATCGGCTTGGAGCGTTCCGGCGCCGCGCCCAGCGCCACCGAGAAGAACACCGCGAAGACCACGATCTGCAGAATCTCGTTCTGCGCCATCGCGTCCGCGATCGAGGTCGGAATCAGATGGGTCAGAAATTTTTCGATCGAGAAGGCCGACACCGGCAACCCCGTCGAGGCCGCCTTGTCCGGCAAGGTGCCGGGGAAATTGGCGCCGGGCTGCAGCAGATTGACCATCACCAGGCCGAGCAGCAGCGAGACGAACGATGCGCTGACGAACCAGCCCATGGTCTTGGCGAAGATGCGGCCGAGCCGCGCACCGCTGCCCATATGGGCGATGCCGCCGACCAGGGTTGCGAACACCAGCGGCGCGATGATCATCTTGATCAGGCGCAGGAACAGCATCGCGATCAGGTTTACGTCGGCGGCGATATCTCCCCTGATATCGGGCAGATAATTGAAGATCAGCGCGCCCATCACGATGCCCAGCGCCATCGCGATCAAGATGTATTGCGTAAACCTGTTGGACATTCTCTTACCCCCGTAAGTTCCCAGCTTTCCGAGTTTGGCAGATTCTAGCTCCGGCGCAACAAGCTTCATGAAATCGTCAAATCGGGCCCGCGCAGACTGGCATGCCAGCGCACCGACAATTGTTCCGGTTGTGGAAACAAGCTTCGCAGATTAGCGTCAAGCGCAGCGCACAATATGTGCAGGTTGAGCGTCCCATGTGCGCCTCCTGCATCAAGGAACGACATCCTGGAAGGAGAACGCCATGAACGCCACCGTCAATCGTCAGGTTTTGCTGGTTGAAAAGCCCACGGGAAAGCTCGGGCCCGAACATTTCAAAATGTCCAACGGAGCAATGCCTGAGCCGAAGGACGGCGAAGCCTTGCTGCGGGTGCGCTATATTTCGCTCGATGCCGCCAACCGGGCCTGGATGCACGGCGCAACCTATCGCGCCGCGGTCGAGGCCAATACGGTGATGGCCGGCGGCGGCATTGCCGAAGTCGTTGCCTCGAAGGCACCCAATCTTGCGCCGGGTGACATCGTGTTCGGTGACACCGGCTGGCAGGAATACGCCGCCGTTCCCGCCAAGCATTTGACCAAGATGCCGAAGATCGAGCCAATGACGCATCTGCTCAGCGTCTACGGCATCGCCGGCCTCACCGCCTATTTCGGCCTGCTCGATATCGGCAAACCGAAAGCCGGCGAAACCGTCGTGGTCTCGGCCGCCGCCGGATCCGTTGGATCGATCGTCGGCCAGATCGCCAAGATCAAGGGATGCCGCGTCGTCGGCATCGCCGGCGGCAAGGGTAAATGCGATTGGCTCACTTCGAAGCTCGGCTTCGACGCCGCGGTCGATTACAAGGACGGCGCGGTCTTCAAGGCGCTCAAGGCCGCCGCCCCGAATGGCATCGATGTTTATTTCGACAATGTCGGCGGCGACATTCTCGAGGCGTGTCTGGCACAGATGAACAATCGCGGCCGGATCGCTTGCTGCGGTGCGATCTCGCAATATGACGGCGCGCCGTCGGCGACCGGACCGCGCGGCGTACCCGGGCTGATCGTGGTGAAACGCCTGATCATGCAAGGATTCATCGTGATGGACTTCATGGACCAGCGCGACGAAGCCTTGGCCGACCTGCAATCATGGGTCTCCTCCGGCAAGTTGAAAGTCCAGGAGGACGTCATCAACGGCCTTGAGAATACGCCGAAGGCCCTGATCGGATTGCTGGCGGGCGAAAACCGCGGCAAGCGGATGATCCGGTTGTGACGGCTGCCGTTTACCGACGATAACAATCTGCTTGCGGTAGCAACGGAAAACGAAAATGATGTCACCCGGCGGGGATTTCCCTCGCCGGGCTTTTTTGGATTTTTACTTCGGTCGAAGCGGCGGCAGCACGCGACGACCAAAAAGGATTTATTCAAATGATCAACAGGTCAGGGCGCACGGCCGCGCTGTGGGCAACCCTGGCAGGCATGACATTCGCAACCGCAATACCGGCATTTTCACAAGCGCCGACCGATGCGCAGCGCAGCGCGATACGGTCGGCCTGCCGCTCGGATTACATCGCGCATTGCTCCGACGTGCCGCCGGGCGGCATGGCCTCGCTGCAATGCCTGCAGAAAAACATGTCGAGCCTGTCATCGGGCTGCCAGAGCGCGGTTCGCGCGGCCGAGCCGGCGGCTGAGCCCAAAGCCGAACCGAAGGCCGAGGCCAAGCCGGAAGCGAAGCCGGAATCCAAACCTGAATCAAAGCCCGAATCCGCGCCGGCCGCGTCGTCGACCGCCCCCGCGGAGAAGCCCGCCGCCGCGGCTGCGACTGCGGCCGCGCCGAAGGCTGCCGCAAGCACGTCGCCGAAGAAGCCGAGCAGCGCGCAGGTCGCCGCGATCCGCAGCGCATGCCGCTCCGATTACATAGCGCATTGCGCCAGCGTGCCGACCGGCGGCGCCGCCGCGCTGAATTGTCTGAAACAGAACAAGTCGAGCCTCTCGGCGGGCTGCCAGCAGGCGGTCAATGCCGCATCAGGCGGCGCTGCGGCCGCGCCGGCGGAAGGTAGCGCGCCGCCCGCCGACGCCGCGACCACGGCTCCCGACACAGCCCCGGCAGCGGCGCCCATGATGCTGCGCCCGATGCGACCGCGCGAGGTGTTGTTCGTGCTGAGGTCGGCGTGCGGCGGCGATGTTCGCGCGCTGTGCGGCGATGTCCCGGCCGGCGGCGGCCGCATCATCCAATGCCTGGCGTCGCAGGCCGCGTCGCTGTCACCGCCTTGCCATGATGTGCTGAGTTCGTTCGCGCGGTAAATCGTATCGGCCGTGCCGGATGGCCGATGCGCCATCCGGTGGCGGCTCGGCAACCGTTCATCCAGAACCGGGCGCGGCGCGTCACGCCGACCGCCGCCGATATTTTTGGTGGCGCCGGCGGCCCGCAGCGGTTAGGGTGGCCCCCAATTGTCAGTATACTGTCGATTGGGAGAAACGTTCGTGCGTATCGCCGTCGTCGGCGGAGGGCCGGGAGGCCTGTACTTCGCCTACCTCTGGAAGAAGCGGCATCCGGAGGCCGCCATCGACCTGTTCGAACAGAACCCCGCCGGCGCCACCTGGGGCTTCGGCGTGGTGTTCTCCGAACAAGCGCTCGAATTCCTGCGCGCGGACGACCCTGAAACGGTCGATGCGATTACGCCGCGGATGGAGAGCTGGAAGAACATCACGCTCTACCTGCGCGGCGAAAGCGTAGCGCTCGACGGCGTCGGCTTCTCCTCGATCGGCCGGCTCGAATTGCTCACAATCCTGCAGCAGCGGCTTCGCGCGGTCGGCGTTACGCCACGATACGACACCACGATCACCTCCGTGGACCAGCTGACCGGCTACGATCTGATCGTCGCCGCGGATGGCTTGAACTCACTGCTGCGCCGCGGCTTCGAAAACGAGTTCGGCGCCTCGGTAACGCATTCCAGCAACAAGTTCGCATGGTACGGCACCACCAAACGGTTCGAGACGCTGTCGCAGACATTCGTGGCAACCGAACTCGGCAGCTTCAACGCCCATCATTATCGTTACGCGCCTGCCATGAGCACTTTTTTAGTGGAATGCGATCCGGCGACCTGGCAGCGCTACGGCTTTGCCGACAAGACGGTCGAACAATCGCAGGCGATTTGCGAACAGGTCTTCGCCGCCACCCTCGACGGACATCGGCTGGTGTCGAATAAATCCGTGTGGCGTGATTTCCCGTGGATCTGGAACGAGCGCTGGAGCCACCGCAATATCGTGTTGATCGGTGACGCCCTGCACTCGGCGCATTTCTCGATCGGCTCGGGCACGCGGCTTGCGATCGAGGATGCCATCGCGCTGACCAAGGCGCTGGAAGCGGAAGCGGACATTTCAGGCGCGCTGGCGCGCTACGAGACCGAACGCAAACCGATCGTCAAGAAGCTGGTGACGGCGGCGCGCACCAGCGCCGACTGGTATGAGAAATTCCCCGACCACATGAAGCTCGATCTGATGGATTTTGCCTACAGCTACATCACCCGCTCCGGCCGGATCGACGATACGCGGTTGCGCGCGATGTCGCCTGAATTCATGGCCCGCTATGAAGCGTCGAAGGGCCGAGGCCAGCCATGACCGAACCGATCGCCGATCAGGTCCCATCCGATAGCCCCGGGGCGCGCGAAATCGGTTTCGCAATGCCCGAGCGCTACAATGCCAGCCGCATCCTGTTCGATAATCTCTCGCTGGGCCACGGCGACCGGCTCGCGCTGACCGGCCCAGGCGGCACGCGCAGCTACGCTGAGCTTTGCGCCGATTCCTGCCGATGGGGCCACGGCTTTCTGTCGCTGGGCCTGCAGCGCGGCGACCGCATCCTGATGTTCCTCGACGACACCCCGGCCTATCCGGCGGCAATCTTTGGCGCGGTGCGCGCCGGCTTCGTGCCGCTTTTGATCAACACGCTGACGCCGCCGGACCTGCTGCAATTCTATCTATCGGATTCCGGCGCGGCCGTTGCCGTGGTCGATGCCGGCTTTTGCACGCGTTTCGATGCCACCGCCTGCAAGGACACGTCCTTGCGCACGCTCATCGTCGTCAATGGCCCCTCGGGCGAATGCGCTGCACCGAATATTATTCTTGCCGAGCAATGGTTGCCGGGATTCGCGACCGATCTCGCCGAGGCCGATACCCATCGCAACGAAATGGCGTTCTGGATGTACTCGTCCGGCTCGACCGGACGGCCCAAGGGCATCGTCCATTTGCAGCACGACATGGCCTATAGCGAACAGACCTTCGCGCGCCACGTGCTCAGGCTTAAGCCGGACGATATCTGCTTTTCGGTGCCGAAAATCTTCTTCGCCTACGGTTTCGGCAACGCGATCACTTTTCCGTTCTCGGTCGGCGCCGCCACCTTGCTGCTGCCGGGCCAGCCCAAGCCGTCGGCGATCTTCGAAGCGATCGAATGCTATCGCCCGACGGTATTTTTTGGATTGCCGACGCTCTATACCTCGCTGACCAAGGCCGAGGGCGCGGCTGCGACCGATTTCTCGTCGCTGCGCATGGCGCTGTCGGCGGCCGAAGTGCTTTCGGCCGAGGTCTTCCATGGCTGGAAGGCTCTGACCGGGCTTGAAATCGTCGAAGGGCTGGGGTCGACCGAGGTGCTGCACATCTATCTCTCCAACCGGCCGGAGCAGAAGAAACTCGGCGCCGCGGGCTTGCGGGTGCCCGGCTATGAAATCCTGCTTCGCGACAGTGACGGCCGCGACGTCGCCGACGACGAGGAAGGCATCCTGTGGGTGCGCGGCGATTCCAACACGCCGCTGTACTGGAACCGGCCCGACAAATCCGCCGAGACCATCCGTGACGCCGGCTGGATCTACACCGGCGACCGCTTCGTGCGCGACCGCGACGGCTTTCATTTCTTCCGCGGCCGCGCCGATGATCTGATCAAGATCTCCGGCCAGTGGGTCTATCCGCTCGAAGTCGAGCTGTGCCTCGCCGAGCATCCGGACGTGCGCGAATGCGCCGTGTTCGCCGCCGAACTGCCTGATCGGCGCATGACACTGAAGGCCGTGGTGGTGATGAACAGCCGCGCGTTCGAAGCCGCCGAGACGACCAGGCGGCTGCAGGATTACGTCAAGGCAAAGCTGTTGCCCTACAAATATCCCCGCGAGATCGCCTTTCTCGACGAATTGCCGAAGACCGGCACCGGCAAGATCGACCGCCAGGCGGTGATGCGGATCTGAGATCGGCGCAACAAACTCACCGTCGTCCCGGCCTGGCGCGCCATTGCGCGTAAGGCGCCGGGACCCATACGCCGTGTCGTCTCGAGTTAGAGTACGCCGTTGCAAACGTTGAGTTTAAATTGTTGGCGCCTGGGGTTATGGGTCCCGGCGTTCGCCGGGACGACGAGAGGCTAACTCCCCAACCCCGTGCCGCCATATAGCCACGCCAGATCGCGATAATAATCCTCTGATGTCTTCGCGCCCATGATGGCGTTGCGGAGGCGGGCGTGTTCGCCGTCGGGATGGTAGATGTGCTCGCCGATAGCGCGGGACAGCAATTGCACGCGGGCGGTGCGGGCTAATCGTTGCGCGCGGTATTTTTCCAGCGCGGTCGCCGTGTCGTCCGGATGGGCGCCAAGCATGTGCGACAGGCACACCGCGTCTTCCATCGCCTGGCAGGCGCCTTGCGCGAAATATTGCATCATCGGGTGCGCGGCGTCGCCAAGCAGCGCGACCCGGCCGTCGATCCAGCGTTCGATCGGGTCGCGGTCGCACAACACCCAGAGCCGCCAGTTCTTGCCGTGACGGATGATCTCCTGCGCCCGGGCATGGACATGCACAAAGCCCTGCATCACCTCTTCGTCCGATACCGGCTTGCCCGCGACCGGCTCCGGCGCGTCGTTGTGATACGTGACAACGAGGTTGAAGACCTTCCAGCCCGACAGCGGGTAGTGGACGATATGGCACTTCGGCCCGGCCCACAGCGTCGCCGCATTCCAGCGCAGCGACTCCGGCATCTGGT
>JBDTKZ010000068.1:0-26125 GCA_039935075.1 Bradyrhizobium sp. | reverse complement strand
AGTTTCCGCGCAGCGATGGTGACAAAAAAGCCGGTCGCCAGGGAGAGCACGAAATAAGCTGTAAAACCATTGCGCAGGGAAGGCCGGACTGCTTCCGCTGAACCTGTATGCTCGTGTGCGCCTTTTTCTCTACCTTTTGCACGCGAGACCGCGGGTGCAGCGCGCACCCGGTCTTCCCTGCGCCCTCTATTTTTGAGAGGGCGGGACGTTATTGGCAAAACTCGCGCGAAATGCGCGGCGAGATCGCGAAGCTGTGTTTCCTTTACCTCGCCCCGCACGCGGGGCGACGTAAGAAAGGGTCCGCTATTTGAAACTTGAATCGGCCCTCACCTGACAGGAATATTTCCGCAGGGCGGGATAGGAGCACTCTCGACCGTGCCGGTCTCTGCAGCACTGCAACTCCTGCAAGACGCTGCGTAACTGGATCCGGCAATCATGAGCTTCGGTCAGATAAGAATTCGCGCAAACCCTGTGGTGTGGCGCCGGTTCGTTACCGCATGGATCGCTTGCAATCGCAATCAAAGCACGCCAACATCGTGGGTAAAGAACCAATAAGAGACGCCGGGATGGGAATCAGGAATATCGGCCAGCAGGGAATCGTATTCGCGGTTTTCGCGGTGCTGTTCGCCGCCTTCGCGCTTTTTCTTCCCGGATTTTTCACAACCGCGAACATGCTGACGCTGCTGCAAAACGTGGCGGTACTCGGCATCCTCGGGCTGGCAATGGCGATCGTCGTGATCGGGCGCGGCATCGACATCTCGTTGATCGCCGCGCTGGCGGTGCCGCCGGGGCTGGTGTTGCAGATGGTGCAGGACGGTCATTCGCTTCCGGTCTCGCTCACAGCTGCCTTTGCATTGACCACGGCGTTCGGTCTCGTCAACGGCTGGCTGATCGCCTATGCCGAGGTGCCATCGCTGTTTACGACGCTGGCGTCGGGATTGTTTCTCGCCGGTCTCGGCCAGGCCGCGCTGTTCAAGCTCGACGTCGTGCAATGGAGCCCCGGGCTCGACGGGTTCGAGCACCTCGGGCAAGGCAATTTTCTCGGCATCCCGATGCCGATCGTGATGTTTGCGTTGTCGTGCATCGCGGTTGCCTTCCTGCTGCGGCAAACCCGGCTCGGCGCTTACATCTACGCGATCGGCGACAACCCCAACGGCGCCCGCGTAACCGGCATTCCGACCCGCCCCATCATCGTATTGCAATACGTCCTGGCGGCGCTGATCGGCTGCTGCGCCGGCCTCATCCTGGCCGCATCGGTCAACAGCATGCCGACCCGCATCTTCAATTCGACGCTGATTTACGACGTGATTCTGGTGGTGGTGCTTGGCGGCATTGGATTGTCCGGCGGCCGGGGCGGCGTCGTCAACGTCATCATTGGAACGCTGCTGATCGGCACCATGCTCAACGGCATGACGATCATGGATGTCTCCTATTCCGGCCAGAACCTCGTCAAGGGCGTGGTGTTGCTGGTCGCCGTGATCGCGGATTCTTTCCTGAACCCGCGCAACGAAGAGACGGCGCAACAAGGCGATATCTAGACGGCCAACAAGGCGAACAATCACCGGGAGGACGACATGACACTATCTGGACGAACGACGTTCAAGACCATGCTTTTCGGAATCGGCCTGGTCGCCGCGGCCGCCACGCCGGCGCTGGCGCAGAAGGGCCTCGACGAACCGTTTCAGGGCGCGTTCAAGCAAGCGCTTGAAGGCAAGACCGTCGCCTACGTGCCGGTCGCAATGAATTTCGATCTCACCGAAGGCTGGTTCGCGGGCGTCAAGAAGGAACTGGAACCCTATGGCATGAAGGTGGTGGTGCGCGATCCGAACTGGAGCACCAATGCCGGCGCGCAGGCGGTGACGACGCTGATCTCCGAAAAGCCGGCGGTGATGATTATTCATAATCCGGACGTGCAGACCTATGCCAAGCTGCTGCAACGCGCGGAAAACGAAGGCATCTACGTCATTCAGATCAACATGGGCTCGAATTATCGCAGCTCCGCTTTCGTCGGCGCCAACTGGATCGAGATCGGCGAGCGCGACACCGAAGCCGTGGTCAATGCCTGCAAGGGCAAATCGAACAAGATCGCGATCATCCAGGGTGCGCTGTCGGCGGCGGCCAGCGCCTACACGCTGAAAGGTGTTGAAAACGTGCTGGCCAAGAACCCGGATATCAAGGTTGTCTCGAGCCAGGCCGCGGATTGGGATGCCGCCAAGGCCAAGGCGATCGCGCAGACGGTCCTGAAACAGAATCCGGACCTGTGCGGGATCGTCGGCTTCTGGGACGGCATGGATATCGGAACCGCGGCGGCGGTGAAGGAAGCCGGATTGACCGGCAAGGTATTCGTCGCGACTTCCGGCGGCGGCGAGCGAAGGGGCGCTTGTGACCTGGTCAAATCGGGCGCATTCGACCTTGACCTGAGCTACGACGTGCCGACCCAGGCCGCGCAAATGGCCGGCATGATCAAATGGCTGGTGTCGTCGGGCGTCAAGCCCGGATCGGTCAAGGGATCGATGTATACGACGCTGATTCCGATCACCAAGGAGAACGCCGGAAGCGAAACGGCTTGCTGGAATCTCAGCGACCTCAAGAAGTAGCCAACGCCAACCCTGCGAGCGGCCGCGCCCTGGCGTAGCCGCTCGTCCCAGGTGAGCGCGCTCACCGATTCCATCATCTCCATCCCTCACCTCAATTCCCTCACGCTGGACAGCCGATGCAGGACGCACTTCTCCGTTTGCGATATCGCTACTGGCCAGATCATCTGCTCGGCGAAATCCTGTCCAAGCGCTGGACCGAAACCGCGATTCCGGTGATCGTTCTGCTGATCATCACTGTTCTGCTGAGCCGCGCGATCCCCGGCTTTCTGTCGGCCAATGGCCTTGCCGATACCGGGCGACAGGCCGGTGAGATCGGCTTTGTCGTACTCGGCCTGGCGCTCGTCGTCATCGTCGGGGGCATCGATCTTTCCGTCGGCTCGATGTTCGCATTGTGCGACTTCTGCGCGCTGTTCTGCCTCAATGTCCTGGATTGGCCGGTGCCGGCGGTGATCGTTGCGACGGTCGTCTGCGGGGCGCTGCTCGGCGCCGTAAACGGTCTGCTGATCGGATATTTGCGGCTGCGGGCCTTCATTACCACGCTGATTACGCTCATCATCTATCGCTCCGCATACGATCTGCTGCTGTTCGACTATTCCAACAAGATCGCGGCTGCGTTCCCCGATTTTCCGTCCTGGAATTTCCTCGGTGGCGGCGGTGTCGCCGGCGTGCCCAGCGTCGTGCTGATCTATCTTGTCGTCGCCGTGTTCGGGCACATCTTCCTCACGCGCTTGCGACCGGGCTGGCATATCACCGCGATCGGCGGCTCGCGCCGTTCGGCTTACAATTCGGGCATTCCGGTGCGGCGCACGATCGCGCTGTGCTATGTCGCCAGCGGCGCGCTGACCGCGATCGGCGCGCTGTTTTTCGCAGCGAGGCTCGGCACCGTCGGCGGTGACGTCGGCGTTGGCCTCGAGGTGACGGTGCTGACCGCCACCGTGCTCGGCGGCATCAGCCTGGGCGGCGGCAAAGGCTCGGTCGCCAAGGCATTGGTCGGCACCCTCATCGTCTTGTTCCTGATCAACGGCATGACGACATTGTCGGTCAGCGGTGGTGTCAACCGCATGGTGCTGGCCGGCGTGCTGCTGGTCGCCGCCGTCATCGATATTCGCTGGCTGAAGAACCGCACGCGCATCATCAGCAAGGTCTATGTCAGCCCGACCTATCACGGCCTGGCGGCGGCGGCATCGACCGCCCCCGGAAGCGGGGCGTTCGCGCAAAACGACCGACTGCGCGACGTGACGCTGATCGGCCTCGGCCGCATCGAAGCGCCCGAAGACGTCATTCTCGACCGCAATGATAATCTCTATGCCGGCTCGCGCCACGGCGACATCATGCGCTTCCTGGCCCCCGACTATCAGGAGATGGAGGTATTCGCCCATATCGGCGGCCAGCCGCTCGGCATGGCATTCGATCGCAAGGATAATCTCTATGTCTGCATCGGCGGGATGGGTCTCTACCGCATCACGCCCGACCGCAAGGTCGAGAAGGTCACCGACGAGACCAACCGGAGCCTTTATTCCGTCAACGACGACAGCCGCCTGCGGTTGGCCGACGATCTCGACATAGCCGACGACGGCCGCATCTTCTTCTCCGAGGCGACCGTCCGATACGAAATGCATGAGTGGCCGGTCGATGGGCTGGAGGCCCGCGGCAACGGCCGGATCATCTGCTACGATCCGAACACCGGAACCACGCGCACGGTGTTGCGCGGCCTGAAGTTTCCCAACGGCATCTGCATCGCCAGCGACGGGCAGTCGATCCTGTTCGCCGAGACCTTCGGCTGCTCCATCAAGCGCTACTGGTTCGACGGGCCAAACGCCGGAAAAATCGAGATGGTCATGGACAACCTGCCCGGCTATCCCGACAACATCAATCTTGCTTCGGACGGCAACTACTGGCTGGCCATGGTCGGGATGCGTAGCCCCGCACTCGATCTTGCATGGCGAATGCCCGGCTTTCGCAAGCGAATGGGCAAGCGGGTTCCGATCGACGAGTGGCTGTTCCCGAACATCAACACCGGATGCGTCATCAAATTCAACGAACGCGGCGAAGTGCTGGACTCGTTCTGGGATCTGAAAGGCGAGAACCATCCGATGATCACCTCGATGCGCGAGCATCGCGGCTATCTCTATCTCGGCGGCATCATGAACAATCGCATCGGAAGATACAAACTTGGCGACGCCGACCCGAATTTCGTTCAGTACGACCGGCGCTGGGGCAAGAGCAAATGATCTCGGCACTGAAGAGTTTCGCCGACCGTTTGCTCGGACGGGGTGACGCGACCATCACGGTACCGTCGTTCGATGGCGCGTTGAAGCCCAACCAGATCCTGGAAACGGCCGAGACGGTCGGCCAGTTCGACGCCGCGGAGGATATCGCAACCGACGGCAAGGCGATCTATATCGCGGACGGTCCGGTGATCCGGCGCTTTGCCGCGTCCGGTACCACCGAGGTCAGGCGATTCGACCGCGCCATCAGCGCGCTGTGTTGCCTGCCGGATGGCGGCATCGCGGTTGCGCTCGACGGGCGCGAGGTAAGGGTGTTTCCGACGCCGGCGGCGCCCAACGCCACCGTAACCTTCACCGATCCGTCGATGAACGCGGTGAACGCGCTGTCATCAGGCAAGGACGGGATGCTGATCGCAACCGACGGCTCCTCGGCGCGCCCGACAGGAGAATGGGTGTATGACCTGATGGAACGCGGGCGCACCGGGCGGGTCCTGGCGCTCGACATCGCCAGCGGTCGCGTGCGCACGATGGCTGAGGGCCTGCACTACGCGTTCGGTGCCTGCACCGCCGGGGACGCGATCTTTGTCAGCGAAAGCTGGCGGCATCGGGTTATCGCGATATCGTCAGACGGAAGTCAGCGTGCCGTCCTCGACAATCTGCCGGTTTATCCTTCGCGACTTTCGCCCGCGGCGTCCGGCGGCTTTTGGCTCACGGCGTTCACGGCCCGTACCCAACTCGTCGAATTCGTGCTGCGCGAAAATGCTTACCGCCGCCGCATGATGGCGGAAATCGATCCCGCCTACTGGATCGCGCCAAAGCTGAGATCCGGCCAGTCGTTTCTGGAGCCGATGCAGGGCGCGCATCTGAAAACCATGGGCGTGGTCAAGCCATGGGCGCCGCCGCGTTCCTATGGGCTGGTGATCCGCCTGAGCGAAAGCGGCGTGCCGCTTTACGCGATCCATAGCCGGGTCGACGGCGTCAACCACGGCATTGTCGCCGCCGTCGAAATGGATGGGGCGCTGTTCGCGCTCGCCAAGGGGTCGGGCCGGCTGTTGCGCGCGCCGCTGACCATGATCGAGAAGGAGTTGCGCGCATGAGCAGCGACATCATCCTCGCGCTTCGCAGTGCGACAAAGCTCTATGCCAGCGTTCCCGCGATCGAGAATGTCGATTTCGAGCTCAGACGTGGTGAGATCCATGCGCTGGTCGGCGAGAACGGCGCTGGCAAGTCGACGCTGACCAAGGTGATGGCCGGTGTTGTCACGCTGACCTCCGGCACCATGCAGGTCGACGGCGTCGACGTCGTCCCCCGAACCCCGCTCGAAGCACGTCATCTCGGCATCGCCATGGTGTTTCAGGAGAACAGCCTGGTGCCGACCATGACGGTGGCGCAGAATCTGTTCCTGGGGCAGGAAAAATTCTACAATCGGCTGCGCGGCATCTACATCGCGGCACAGCAGTTCCTGCAATCGCTCAACTTCGACGTCACGCCCACGGCGACGGTCGGCCTGCTCGGGTCCGCTAAGAAGCAGATGGTCGAAATCGCACGCGCGGTGCTGCATCAGGCCAAGGTCATTATTTTCGACGAGCCAACCGCGACGCTGACGCCGGAAGAAAAGAAATATTTCTTCGACCTCGTCCGTGACCTCAAGCGCCGGGGCGTGTCGATCGTATTCATCTCACACGCGCTGGAGGAAGCGCTGCTGCTGGCCGATCGCATCACCGTGCTGCGCGACGGAAAGCATGTGGTAACCGATGACGCCGCGAAGTTCGACCGTGCCCGCATCGTGCAGGCCATGGTCGGGCGCGACCTGTCGAATACGCTCTATGGCACGCGCAAAACCACGGTGCGACCGCGCGGCGCCCGGGTGCTTACCGTGCAGAACCTGAAGATGGCGCCAATGGTGCGCAACAACTCGCTGTCGGTGTTCGCGGGGCAAATCACCGGGGTGTTCGGCCTGGTCGGCGCTGGCCGCACCGAGACCTTCAAGGTCGTCGCCGGCGTGATGAAGCGGGATTTCTTCCACGGCGGAGAGGTGATCCTGCACGACAAGCCGGTGCGCTACCGCGTGCCCGCGCCGGCGGTGCGCGCGGGCATCGCCTACATCACGGAAGACCGCAAGGTCGAGGGCTTCTTCGAGACCATGTCGGTCGCCCGCAACATCTATCTTGGCCTGCTCGCCAAAATGCCGGGAGGACGCTTTCTCCTGTCCGGACGCGAGGCCGATAAGGTCGGCCAGAGCTGGGTCGACCGACTCAAGGTACGTACCACCGGCAACGACATGAAGGTGGTCGAGCTCTCGGGCGGCAACCAGCAGAAAGTCGTGATTGCGAAGTCGCTGGTGCAGGATCCCGATCTCATCATCTTCGACGAGCCGACCCGCGGCGTCGACGTCGGCGCCATCGTCGAGATCCACGAACTGATTCAGCGACTGGCCGACCAGGGCAAGGCGGTGGTGGTGATCTCGTCCTATTTGCCCGAGATCATGGCGTTGTCCGACCGCATCCTGGTTTCGCGCCAGGGCAAGGTGGTCGAGGAATTCTCCGCGCTGGAGGCGACGGAAGAAAAGATCATGTACGCCGCGGTGCATTAGGCACAGCTGAGATATGTCATTCAAAGCGCCAGATAGCGCTGGCGAATTTGGTCGTTCACTTTCAAATCCTCGATGGAGGCGTTGTAAACGATCTGGCCCTTGTCGATGATGGTGGCATGGCTGGCGATGCCGAGGCAGAAATGCAAGTTCTGCTCGGCGATCAGCACCGTCGCGCCGGTGCTGCGCAACTGCCGCAATAGCGCGCCGATCCGCTGCACGATGATCGGAGCCAGCCCCTCACTGGGCTCATCCAGCAGCAGCAGCGTCGGATTTCCCATCAGGGTCCTCGCGATCGCCAGCATCTGCTGCTCGCCGCCCGACAGCCGGCCCGCGATCCGGTATCGCAGCGGCTCCAGCAACGGAAAGACATCATAGACGCGCTTGATCGACCATTCGTCCTCGCCACCGGCGCCCTTCTTCTGGCCGATGACGAGATTGTCCTCGACCGAATGATCGGGAAAAATCTGACGATCCTCGGGCACGAAACCAAGGCCGGCGCGCGCGATGTGATGCGGCGCCAGTCCGGAGACGACGCGGCCATGCAGGGTCACCTTGCCACGCCGCGCCGGCGCAAGGCCCATGATCGCCTTCATGGTGGTCGATTTGCCGGCGCCGTTGCGACCGAGCAGCGCCATCGTCTCGCCGGGCCGCACCGCGAGGCTGACGCCGAACAGGATCTGGCTGGTGCCGTAATAGACGTCGAGGTCCTCGACCTGAAGTACCGGCTGCGTGCTCATACGGCCTCGCCGGAATATTCGGTGCCAAGATAGGCCTCGATCACAGCGGGATTTTGTCGGATGGCGTCGGGCGCGCCGGTCGCGAGAATCCGGCCGTAACACAGCACAACGATCTCGGGTGCAATCTTGAACACGATGTCCATGTCGTGCTCGATGAACACGACTGTGATCTTCTGCTGCTTCCAGAGTTCGTGAACCTTGTCGATCATCCGCCAGCGCTCTTCGGTCCCCATGCCGGCGGTCGGCTCGTCGAGCAACAGCACTTTGGGTTCAAGCGCGAGTGCAATGGCGATATCGAGCAGTTTCTGGTCACCGTGGGAAAGGATCGCGGCCTCGACGTTGGAAACCTGGGTCAAACCCACCAGCTCCATCACTTCTTCGGCGCGCTCGCGTACACCGGGGGGTGGAAAGCGGCGGGACAGATTGCCCCACTGCCCGACGTGGGCGGTGACGGCGGCCATCAGGTTCTCCGCTACCGTCATGGTCGGAAAGCAGCTCGCCACCTGAAAGGCCCGCCCGATGCCCCGGTGCATCCGTTGGCTCCTGGAGAGACGAACGATGTCCTGACCGTCGAGCAGCACCTGGCCCGAATCGGGGGCGAACGCACCGCTGATCAGGTTGAAGAAGGTGCTTTTGCCGGCGCCGTTGGGACCGATCACCGCCGACAGCGACCCCGACGGAAAGGCAAGCGACACATCGTCGATGGCCCGCACGCCACCGAACGCCTTGGTCAGATTTCTGATCTCGAGCTTCATCGCGAGCGTCCGGGCCACGCCAGTCTGAGAAAATCGAGCACACCGCGGCGCAAGCCGAGCGCGAAGGCCAGGATCACGATCCCCAGAACCAGCCCTTGATATTCGGTGATGCGTGTCACCACATCGTTCAGCGCGAGCAGGATCATTGCCCCGAGGACGGGTCCGAGGAAGCTGTTGATGCCGCCCAGCATGACGGCAAAGATCGCCTGACCGGAATTCGGCCAGTCGGCGAGTTCGGGATAGGCGCCCGAGACGAACAGCGCAGCCAGCACGCCGCCTAACCCCGCGAAGGCGCCGGCGATGGTAAATGCCCACAATCGAGCGCGCCATAGAACGACGCCCAGGAAACTCGCGCGGTTCTCGTTGTCGCGGATCATGCGCAGCGTCTGGCCAAACGGGCTCGCCGAGACGTGGCGCAGCGCCAGCAAGCCGAGCACCGCCACGATCGCGCAGAATTGGTAGAGATGAAGCTGTGACGCCAGCTCGAAACCGAATATCTCCCGCCGCGGGATACCGCCGCGCAGGCCCTGGTCGCCGCCGGTGAAGGTCTGCCAGGAAATGATGACACTGTAGAGCAGCATTTGCATCGCCAGCGTGATGAAGGCGAAGTAGTCCGTGCCGAGCCGCACGCAGATTGCGCCGACGCAGAACGCGACAACGGTCGTGATCAAGATCGCGAGTACAGCGGCGACCGGCAGCAAGAGGTCGGTCATCTGCATCATCATAGCAAAGGCGTAGGCGCCGAGACCGTAGAACATGCCGTGGCCAAACGAGACCATGCCGGTATTTCCGACCAGCAGGTTGAGCGAGGTTGCAAACAGCGCCATCGCGCTCAGGCGGATGACGAAATCCTCGAAGGCGGGGCTGCGATGAAAGAGCGGGATCGCCAGCACCACGAACAGGGCAATGGCGGCGATCACCACGTCGCGCAACGCAGGATGCTTCCTCATGACCGGCGACCGAACAGGCCCTGTGGACGCAGCAGCAGAATCGCGATCATCACGATGTAGATCAGGCCATCGGTGAACTTGGGGAAGCCGATCGTGCCGAAGCCGCGGACCATGCCGATCAGCAGCGCGGAGACCAGCGCACCTGCAATGGAACCCATGCCGCCGATGACGGTGACGATGAAGCTCTCGATCAGGATCGAGAAGCCCATGCCGGGCGACAGCGAGCGCACGGGAGCCGCGAGGGCGCCCGCCAGCCCCGCCAGCCCGCCGCCGATAGCGAAGACGATCGCGAAAAGCAGCGTCGTGTTGACACCCAGCGCAGAAACCATCTGTGGGTTGATCGCGGCGGCGCGCACCGTCTTGCCAAACCGTGTCATCGAAAGGCCGAGGCTGAGCACAACCGCAATCAGCGCCGCGATGCCGATCAGCACGGCATAAAAGGGCGGCACCACGCCGCCCGCGATGAAGAGCGGCGGCACCTGGAAGGCCAGCGGCATTCCCATCGCGTGGAACTCGGGGCCCCAGACGATCTTCACGAGATCGTCGAAGATCAACACCACGGCGTAACAGATCAGGAGCTGCATCAGCACGTTGGAGCCGTAGACGCGACTGATCAGGGCGCGTTCGAACAGCACGCCGAACAGCGCCATCGCGAGCGCTCCCGACAGCACCGCAAGCGTGTAGCTGTCGGTCAGGCCGAGCGCGGTATAGGCGACGTAGCCGCCCAGCATGTAGAAGGTGCCGTGGGCGAAATTCACGATCTTCAATACGCCGAAGATCAGGGTCAGGCCCGCGGCGACAAGGAACAGCAACATTCCCACGATCAGTCCGCTGGTGGTCTGGGTGACCACGCAGGCGGATGTCGCAAGGCAAGCGCCGAGCGCGCTGAGATCCATCTCAGATGTACTTCTGCTGCTTCTTCCACTCCGTCTCGAACTCGATGATCTTGCCCCAGTCCGCGGCCTTGACATCGACGATGAACGGCTCCTTCGTCGTTGTCTGGCCCCAGCCTATGGCGTAGCCGATGGTGGTGTGGTCATCGCGCATGGTGATCGTACCGTCGGCACCGAACGGCGTGTTGATCTTCATGCCCGTGAGGGCCGCGGCTATAGCCTTGCCGTCGAGCGAGTTGGCCTTCTTGATGGCTTGCTCGTAGAACTGCATCGCCACCGAATTTTGCCACGACCAGTTGGTCGGCCGCTCGTTCCACTTCTTGAGGTAGGCCTGGCCCCATTCCTTGTTGGCGGGCGTATCCGGAAAAGTCTCGAGGTAGCGCGTCGCCGACTGAATGCCGGCCGGCAGATTCTTGATGGCGGCCAGCACGGGATAGTCGACGTTGGGTGTTGCCACCGTCATCTGCGAGAACAGCGCGTAGATGTTGCCCTGGTTCACGAACGCCGAGAGGTCGCCGGCATAGAGCAGCGTAAACAGAGCCTGCGGCTTGGCCTGAATCAGCTTGGTGATGACTTCGGTGAAGTCGGGCTGGCCGAGCTTGGGCCAGGCATCGGTGACGATCTCGACGTCCGGCTTGAACTGCTTGAAGAACTGCAGGTATTGCGCGGTGGTGTCGCGACCGTAGGCGTAGTCCGGCGAGCAGGTCGCCCACTTGTTGAGCTTCTTGGCATTGGCGAATTCGGACAGATAGATGCTGCCGGCCACTGCATCGTGCACGCCCTGGCGCGCGATGCGGAAGGCGGTGGGTGCGCGGATCTTGGGATCGGCGGTCAGCGACGAGGTCTCGCTGTTGCTGTGAAGGCAAGCGACTCCGAGGTCGCGCACGACTTCCTGGACCGCGAAGGAGGCGGACGAAGCCTCGGCGTCGACCAACAGCTCACAGCCCGTGGTGTTCACCAGCTCACGCGCAATGCGAGCGGCCTCCTGCGGCTGGCCCTTTGAATCGCGGAAGACGAATTCGATCTGCCGGCCGAGAAAGCCGCCGGCGGCGTTAATACGATCCTGCTCTATCAGCAGTGCGTTGCGCGAGGAGGTACCAAGCAGCGCGATCGGCCCTGACAGGATGCTTTGCATTCCGATCTTGATGGTGTTGGCGTCCGCACGCGCCACCCATGGCGCGGCGAATGTCGCTGCGCCGGCACCCATCAGCGCCAATGTCGATCGGCGGCTGAGGCCCGGTTTACCGGTTCTCGTCATTGTCCCCTCCCTGTCGGGTTCGCGTTCCCAAAATTCCCTGCCGGAGATCGTTGCGTCTCCATAACGATGAGAGTTCCAGAAAAAACGGGATGACGTCAAGAACAATATGAATTACGAGTCAGAATTCATATTTGCCGCCTTATGCGCTGACGGGGACGAATTGATCAATCTTTCGAGCTTCATCGCCTTTCACGCACGCCGCACCCCGGATCGCTGTGCGCTGAAATATCGCGGCGAAGACGTCTCCTATGCCGCCTTCGACATCAGGATCGGCAAGGTGGGCGGATGGCTTGCCTCGCGCGGCATCGGCCCTGGTGACGTGGTCGCGGTGCTGATGAAGAACAGCGCCGCATTCCTCGAACTGGTGTTTGCGACCAGCCACATCGGCGCGGTGTTCCTGCCGATCAACTACCGGCTCTCGGCGGACGAGGTCGGTTACATCGTCGGCAATTCCGAAGCGCGCATGCTGATCGCCGACGAGGAATTCGCTGGGATCGCGACCGGTGGCGCGCCGGTGGTGTTGCTCACCGAAGCCGCGCAGGCGAGCGCGGTCAGCCTCGCGCCGGGCATCGCGCCGGCGCCGATATATCCGCGCCAACCGCGCGACCTGATGCGGCTGATGTACACGTCCGGCACCACCGATCGACCCAAAGGCGTGATGCTCAGCTACGAGAACATGTACTGGAAATCGGCCGACCAGACCTTGGCACTGGGGCTGAATTCCGAGACGCGATTGCTGGTGGTCGGCCCGCTCTATCACGTCGGCGCGCTCGACCTTCCAGGCATCTCGGTACTCTGGCACGGCGGCATGCTGTCCATCCATCGCAATTTCGAGCCTGAGCAAGCGCTGGCCGCGATCGAAGCGGAGAAGCTCAATGCGGCATGGTTTGCGCCTGTCATGACCTCCGCCATCCTCACCTGCCCTACCCGTGATCGCCATGACGTCTCCAGCCTGCGCTGGACCATCGGTGGCGGCGAAAAGACTCCGGAGGTCCGTATCCGCGCCTTCTCCGAGTTCTTCAAGAACGCCCGCTATATCGACGGCTACGGCCTGACCGAAAGCTGCGGTGGCGACACCCTGATGGAAGCCGGGCGCGAGATCGAAAAGATCGGCTCGACCGGTCGCGCCATCGCCCATGTCGAGATCGAAATCCGCGACGAGCAAGGCAAACGGTTGCCATCGCGCGAGAACGGCGAGATCTGCCTGCGCGGACCCAAGGTCACGCGAGGTTACTGGAAAGATCCCGAAAAAACCGCCGCCGCATTCTTCGGCGACTGGTTTCGTACCGGCGATATCGGTTATCTCGATGAGGAGGGGTTTCTTTATCTGACCGACCGCAAGAAGGACATGATCATCTCCGGGGGCGAGAACATCGCCTCCTCCGAAGTCGAGCGCGTGATCTACGAAATGCCTGAGGTCCGCGAAGTCGCCGTCATTGGTGTGCCCGACGAGCGATGGGGCGAAAGACCAGTCGCGATCGTGGTGCTCGCCGACGGCGCCGCGCTGACATTGCCCGACCTCACCAACCACTGCCGCGCGCGGCTCGGCGGCTTCAAGGTGCCGAAGCAATTGATTGTTCGCGACAGCCTGCCGCGCAACCCTTCCGGCAAGGTGCTCAAGCGCGTGCTGCGCAGTGAACTCGAGGCCAGCGCATGACGGAGATTCCCGAGGCCGCGTCCGGCAAGGTCACGAAGCTCAACCGCGTCGAGCGCAATGCGTGGACCAAACGCAAGCTTTTTGATGCCGCGGCCAGGATCGTCGGCCAATATGGCTATGCGGAAGCCTCCGTCGCCCGGATCACCGAACAGGCCGGCGTCGCACAGGGCACGTTCTACAATCATTTCGAAAATCGTCAGGAACTGCTGGACCAGTTGCTGCCGAAAATCGGACAGGACATGGTGCGTTTCATTCGCGAGCGCACCGGCACGGCGGATGCGGCCCGGCAGGAAATCGAACGGTTCAGCGCCTTCTTCGATTTCATCCGCGAGGTGCCGGAATTCCTGCGCATCCTCAACGAAGCGGAGTTCTTCGCGCCCAGCGGTTACCAGAAGCATCTCGATAACATGTCCACGGCTTATGTGCGGATCCTGAAGCGCGCGCGGCAGACCGGCGCGATCGACGATTTCAGCGACGAAGAATTCGAGGCCATCGTTCACATGTTCATGGGCGCGCGCAGCTATCTCAGCCGCCGCTATTCGTTCCAGGAGGGCGCCGTCACCACGGTTCCGGATCAGGTGATATCCGCTTACCGCAAGCTGATCACGCGCGGACTGTTTGCCCCGGAGCGCGAGGATACCGACCATGAGCGCTGACGGCATCACGCTGGTCACCGGCGGCAGCCGTGGCATCGGTGCCGCGACCGCGATCCTGCTGGCGCAGCAGGGACGGCGCGTGGTGATTGTCGATATCGCGCCCGAACCGCTGGCCGGAACATCGGCGGTCCTGTGGCCGGCTCCATTCGATGTCGCAAGCGAGAGCGCCGTAGTCAGCGGGATCGCCGATATCGAGCAGGCGCACGGGCCGATCGACGGCCTCGTCAACGCCGCCGGCGTGTTCGGCAAGATGCATCCCGCCGCGCGCGTGCGGATGGAGAACTGGGATCGCGAAATCAATATCGACCTGCGCGGCACGTTCCTGGTCGCCCGCGGCGTCGGCGTACGCATGGCGGAACGACGCCGCGGCGCCATCGTCAATGTGGCGTCCGTCGCCGGCATGACCTCGGGCCCGATCCACGCCTATACCGCGGCCAAGGCCGGCGTTATCCAGCTCACGCAGACGCTGGCGGCGGAATGGGGCCGTTCCGGCGTGCGGGTCAATGCGGTATCGCCAGGCTTCACCCGAACGGTCGCACTCGAAGCCGGAATCGCATCCGGCGCGCTCGATAAAAACCGCCTGTCGCGCGGCACCGCGATGAACAGGCTGGTCGAACCGGTAGAGGTAGCGCAGGCGATCGCGTGGCTGCTGTCGCCGGCGAGCAGCGGCGTGACCGGAATCAATTTGCCGGTCGATGCCGGATTCATCGCGGGCTCGACCTGGGCCGCCTATGGCGGGTGGCCGGAAACGCCGGGCGGATGAAGACGGGACACGCAACCATGAACATCGAGACTCCCCGTCAACAGCTTGATCTGTCATCGGCGATTGCCGAAGGCGATATCCGCGTGTTGCTGATGGTGCTGGTTCATTTGACCGGCGACGAGCGTTGGCTGGAGCCTCCGTATAAACCGAAGCGCGATGTCCGCCTGATCCCCGATCCCGAGGCGGGCCTGCCCCGCGACATCCAGGACGAAATTCGCGCTGCCGTGCTGAAACTGTTCGCCAATGGCGAACCAAAGCCCGCGATCACCGATCCCGGCAACGAGCTGATGCTGCGGATGATGCGGACCTGCCTCGGCGAAAATGTCGCGCCGGAATATGCACCGCTGATGCGCGAGGAAATGGGTTTTGTGCCGCGCGAGGCGCGCTGGAACCAACTTCCGGCAGACGAAAAGCTGGCGCAACAGCACGTCCTGATCGTCGGCGCCGGTGTCTGCGCCATTGCGCTCGGCGTCGCCTTGGGCCGTCTGGGCATTCCCTACACGATCGTCGAGAAAAACGCCGAACTCGGCGGCACCTGGTATGTCAACCGGTATCCCGGCTGCGGCGTCGATACGCCCAACCACTCTTATTCGTTCTCGTTCGGCGCGCGCAATCCCTGGACCCGCTACTTTGCACAACGGCAGGAGCTGCTCGACTATCTCAAGAAGGTCGCGCTCGAACACGACGTTCGCAGCCATCTTCGTCTCAATACCGAATTGACCTCCTCGCGCTGGGATGACGGCAAGCGCCGCTGGATATCAATCCTGAAGACCGCTGACGGCGAGGAGGCGTTCGAATCGACCACGCTGGTGAGCGCGATCGGTCAGCTCAACGATCCCTCGCGCGCGCACTTCAGCGGCGAAGAGGATTTTTCAGGCCATATCCTGCATTCGGCGTTGTGGTCGGACGACATTAAGCTGGACGGCAAGCATGTCGCTGTGATCGGCACCGGCGCGACCGCAATGCAACTGGTGCCCTCGATCGCGGACCGGGTGGCCTCGCTGACCGTCTACCAGCGATCCGCGCAATGGTCGCGGCCGGTCGTGGGTTATTCCGATCCCATCACCGAAGGCGCGCAATGGCTGCTCGCGCACCTGCCGTTTTACGTGCAGTGGTATCGCTTCAACATGTTCTGGCGTTATGGCGACGGGCTGCTGCCGTTCCTGCGCAAGGATCCGGACTGGCCGCATCCCGATCGCGCCGTCAACAAGGGCAACGACCGCCATCGCCTCGAACTGACCGACTTCATTCACGCCGAGCTGAAGGACCGCCCTGACCTGATCGCAAAATGCGTGCCGACCTATCCGCCCTATGGCAAGCGCATCCTGCTCGATAATGGATGGTTCAGGACCCTGACCAAACCCAATGTCGAACTGGTCACCGAGCCGATCGATCAATTTACCCGCGATGGCATCGTGGCGGCCGACGGCAAGCTGCGCGCCGCCGATGTCATCGTGGTCTCGACCGGCTTCAAGGTCACGGAGATGGCGGCGCGCCTCAACATCACCGGACGTGACGGCAACCGCCTTGCGGATATTTGGGCCAACGACAACCCGACCGCCTATCTCGGCCTGACCGTGCCGGACTTCCCGAATTTCTTCACCATGCTCGGTCCGAATTCCGGCCCGGCGCATGGTGGCAGCGTGATCTTCCAGTCGGAATGCCAGTCGCGCTACATCACGGCGTGCCTCGTGGAAATGATCGAGCAAGATATCGCCGCGATCGATGTGCGCCAGGACGCCCATGACAAATATATCCGCGAGGTCGACGCCGAGCATGAGCAGTTGATCTGGACCCATCCGGGCATGTCGACCTACTACCGCAACAAGCAGGGCCGGGTGTTTTCGGCGATGCCATGGCGGTTCGTCGATTACTGGCAGATGACCCACGACCCGGATCTCGGCCATTACCGACAAACCCGAGCCTGAGCACCGCAACTACGACAGCAACGATCGACCATAGCAGTGAAAACACTCATGGATCAGCCAGGGACGGAAAACGACCAAATGCCGCTTTCGGCCGCCTATGTGGCCGAGGGGACCTATCCGGCCGACATCTGCGTGGTGCGTTACGCGCTGCGACGCAACGCCCGCGACAGACCGGATGAGGTGTTCGCGGCGTTCGAAGGCGGCGAGCGCTGGACCTTCGCGCAGACCTTGCGCGCGGTCGAAAGCATGGCTGGCAATCTCAGCGAACTCGGCGTTCGCCAGGGCGACCATGTCGTGCTGGTACTGCCCACCTCCCCGCTGGCATTGCAGGTGATGTTCGCGATCAACTATCTCGGCGCGGTTTATGTCCCCGTCAATCCGGCCTTGAAGGGATCCCTGCTGGAACACGTCCTGCACAATGCCGGAGCCAAATTGGCTGTGGTCCACGACAGCGTACTCGACCGCGTCCTCGCCGCGGCGCCGCCTGCCCTCGTCACCATGGTCCGATCATCGGACGAGATGCGGCATCAGCCGACAGATTCCGTCCTCATTCACGGCGTTTCCGCCCTGACAAAGGCTTCCGACCCGCCGCCGGAGCCGCCCAAGCCGATTCAGCCGTTTGATACCCAATCCATCATCTATACCTCCGGCACCACCGGCCGCTCGAAGGGCGTGCTGTCGTCCTATATGCACGCGTTTTCCTGCGTCGGCCCCGACGCCTGGAACTGCCTGACGGCCAAAGACCGGCAATTGCTGCATATGCCGATCTTCCATATCGGCGGCGCTTTCATTGCGACCGTCGCACTGTGCGTCGGCAGCTCGATCGCGGTGGTCAGTCATTTCCGCACGGAAGCTTTCTGGGATCAGGTACGCGAACTGGAAGTTACCTCGGCGTTCCTGCTGGGCGCGATGGCGACGTTCCTGCTCAAGCAGCCGCCGGATCCCAGGGATCGCGACCACGGCCTGCGCATGGTGTTCATCGTGCCTCTGGGCCAGAGCGGAAAAGTCTTCCGCGAGCGCTTCGGTGTCGATGTCGTCACGCTGTTCAACATGACGGAAATCTGCACGCCGCTGATTTCCCGCGTCAATCCGCAAAAGGACAATATCTGCGGCAGGCCGCGCGCGGGAGTCGAGGTCCGGCTGGTCGACAGCGATGATTGTAGCGTCAGGGATGGCGAGGTCGGGCAGTTGATCCTGCGCACCGAAGCGCCGTGGGCGATGAACCATGGTTACAACAACAATCCGCAGGCCACCGCCGACGTGTGGCGCAACGGCTGGTTCCACACCGGCGACGCCTTCATCCGCGACGCCGATGGCGATTATCGTTTCGTCGACCGGCTCAAGGACGCCATCCGCCGCCGCGGCGAGAACATCTCGTCCTATGAGATCGAGGTCGAACTGCTGAGCCATCCGGCGGTACGCGAAGCCGCCGCGATCCCGGTGCCCAGCGAATTCTCCGAGGATGAGGTGCTGGTGGTGCTGGCGGCGACCGCCGGCGCATCGATCGATCCCGAAGATATCATCCGCCATCTGCTGCCGCGTATGGCGCGCCATATGGTGCCGCGCTATATCAGGATCATCGACGAACTGCCGAAGACCCCGACCGCGAAAGTCGAAAAGCACGTGCTGCGCGCGCAAGGCCTGACGGCGGATACCTGGGACCGCGAGCGCGCCGGCATCGTGCTGCGTCGGGAAACGATCTGACTGAAACAGGGAACAGCGATGGATAAGCCGCGCGTACGCGTCTACACCGACTACAAGAGCCCCTACGCCTTCGTCGCCAACAAGCGGCTGTTCGAACTCGAGGAACAACTCGGCGTCGAGCTGGAATGGCTGCCCTACACGCTGCGCGTCGCCGAATTCATGGGCACGGTGGAAGAGCGCACCCCGCATTTCTGGCGCAAGGTGCGCTACGCCTATATGGACGCGCGGCGCTACGCCAACGCGCAAGGGCTCACCATGAAGGGGCCGCGGCGGATCTATGACGCCTTCTATTCCAGCGCCGGCATGCTGTTCGCGCAGCGCCACGGGCTGTTTCGTGCCTACCATGACACGGTGTTTCGGCGCTTCTGGAGCCATGACCTGGAAATCGACGAGCTGTCCGATATCGCCGGCGTCATCACATCGATCGGCGGATCCGGCAGTGAATTCGAAGCCTATGTCCACGGCTCCGCCCGCGCGGAACATGATCGCATCATCGACGAGGCTGAGGCGCTCGGCGTGTTCGGTGTGCCCACGATGGTGTTCAATGATGAATTATTCTGGGGCGGCGACCGCATCGACCTGTTGATCGAGCGCATCAAGAATCCCGAGACGATTGCCGAGGCGCTGGGAAGCCGCCATCGGAAATAGACGCTTACACCGGCCAAGGCCCACTCAAATGCGCCCAGCATCCGGTGCGTTCCAGCACCGGACGCAGCGCCGTGCGATCCTGTGGCGTCAACGCGGCGAATTTGTCGCGAAGCTGGTCGAGACATTTGACCTGGTATTTGAACGGCGAAAGCGCGTATCGCAGGTCCCAAACCTCGATCTTCAGCCGTTCCAGCCCTTTCGCAAAGGCGTCGGCGTTGGCGGCCAGGAACGGCAGATAAAGCTCGCCCGCAATCCGCAGCAGCGCCTCGGCAAATCCGCCAAGCGCCTGCTCACGCGGATACCACTGCCCGTCAACGCCGGAGGCATCATCGAGCCGCCGCACCCAATGATCCGTGAACGGTGCTCTCTCGCGCATGATCCGCATCGGGGTCGGATCGGTCGCCATTTCGCTCAACTGGCCAAACCAGGCGAAGTCCGCCAGCGACGGCCGGCTGCCGAACAGATAATTATTCATGCCGATATGCGGTTCGAACGCGGCCAGGATCCGGCGATAGCTTTCTTCCAGCAGCGGCCTGTTTTCCGCGGTCGCCCCCAGGATCGACATCCGTGAAATCTGGCGCTGGCGGAATTGCTCGATTTCCTCAGCGCTGCCGGTCGAGGCCTCCGACACCGACCACTCCTCGCCGGCCCACCGCGAGACATAGGCCTGGTCATCCTGATCCCACCAGCGGTAGAGAAACAGCGGCTTCACCGCCCATTCGTCGGCCAGATCTTCCAACAGGTCGCAAACGAAGGCGACCGCCTTGTCGTCGGGGATCACCGAACGCTGCGGGTGCCGTGCCTCCAGATCGTAGGCCAGCGTGGTGCTCTCGCCGCGATAGGTTCCGTCAGGATATTGCAGCACGGGAATCAGATTGGGGCGCAGGTGTTCAGTCTGCTTTCGCAGCGCCTTGGTCATGATGACCCAGGAGAACGGAATTTGACGATAGCGCATCAGCGCACGCAGCTTGATGGCGTACGGCGACGCCGTGGAGCCGATCAGCCTGTAGCGTCCGTCGCTCATGGCCTGCTCATTGAAGGGTGCGTCCTCTGTCTAACTCTCAGGGCCGAATCTCGTCCGATCATTTCACAGCTTGGCAAGCTTTCTAACAATGATTGTGTTCCACAAGATACATGCCTTCCGCTGCCTTCACCGACAGGAGATTGCACTGACGCGTGGGGTCCAAGGGCTCTCCGAACCAGCCGCCTGCTTTTTATCCTTGGCCGCTTCTCGGACTCTGTTTTGCCGTTTTGAATTTCCTGTCGTGTCCGGTATCGTAGATCGGAGATCACTGGGGTTGATCGGCACGTCGTCCGCAACCGGCACCAAAAATAATAAAAGCCAACGACGATGAACCGGGAGGGCTGAATGGACTTCATCGAAGCAAACGGGATCGGGCTGCGTTACGAGCTATCTGGCAAGGGCGAACGCACCCTGGTGCTCGTCCACGAAATGGGCGGCTCGCTCGAAAGCTGGGATGACGTGGTGCCGCGGTTTGCCGGTTCGCGCCGTGTCCTGCGCTACGACACGCGCGGCGCCGGGCTATCGCAGAAGGCGCGCGGCGAAATCACCCTCGATACGATGGCCGACGACATCGCGGCACTGCTCGATACGCTCGGCATCACAGGCAAGGTCGCCATCGCGGCGGTCGCGCTCGGCGGCGCGATCGCGCTTCATTTTGCCGCCCGATATCCTGAACGCAGCGGCGCCGTCGTGGTCGGCAGCCCGGCCACCGGTATCACGCCTGAACGCCGCGTCCCGGCGCTCGAACGCGTCGCCAAGATCGAAGCCATCGGCATGGCCTTCGCGGTTGAGGATTCCATGCTGAACGGTTATGCGCCGGAGCTTCGCGGCGACATCAAGCGCTTCGAGCGATTCCGGGCGCGATGGCTCGGCAACGATCCCGCAAGTTATGCGGCGATCTGGCGCATGCTGGCGAACGCGGACATGCAGGCCGAACTGAGCCGGCTGAGCTGTCCGGTGCTCGTGATCGGCGGCAGTCTCGATCGCGTGCGCGCGGCCCAGATTTCGGAAGGCATCGCCAAATCCATCCCCGGCGCACGCTATATCGAGCTCCGCACCGGCCACTATATGGCGGTGCAAACGCCCGACCTGCTAGCCGATTGCATCGACGAGTTCCTGAGATCGGTCGGCGCCTGATCCACACCCATCGATAACAGCAAGGTCTTCCCCATGCGCCCGCAACCCACGCAACAGATTCCCGGCGCCTATCATCGCCGGATCGGCGATATCGTCGTCACCGCCATCAGCGACGGCTATCTCGACAGCACGCTCGATGTGATGCGCAATGTCGATATCGAAAAGGCGCGGCAGATCCTGCAGGACGCGTTCCGGCCGGCGCGACGCACCAGCGTCAACACTTTCCTCGTTCATTCGAAAGGCCGGCTCGCGATCATCGACACCGGATCGGGCAATTACCTGCAGCCCAGCGCCGGCTTCGTTCAACGCAACCTCGCGGCGGCCGGCATCGACGCCAAGGCGATCGATACGGTGTTGCTGACCCATATGCACCCGGATCATTCGGCGGGGCTGGTCGATATGTCGAGCGGCGCCCTGCTGTTTCCGAACGCGGAACTGGTGATGCACGAGAACGAACTGGCGTATTGGTTCGACGACGGCGAGATGGCCAAGGCGGATCCACGATCGGCGAAGCTTTATTTTGAGGCCGGCCGTGAGCAGGTTGCGCCCTACAAAAGCCGAACACGATTATTCCAGCAGGGTGAGGTATTTCCCGGCGTCACCGCAGTGCCGAGCCTCGGGCACACGCCGGGCCACACCGCTTTTCTGATCGCATCGGGCAATGACCAACTGATGATCTGGGGCGACACCGTACATGTCCCGGAAGTGCAAACCGCATTTCCCGAAGCCGGCATGGCGTTCGACACCGACCTCGCCGCAGCCGCGGCGTCGCGCAAGCGCATGTTCGATCGCGTCGCGGCCGACGGCGTTCTGATCGCCGGAATGCATCTGCATTTTCCGGCGTTCTCACGGCTCCGACGCCATGGCGACGGTTATGCGCTTTACCCGGAGGCCTGGGTTCACACGCTGGATGCGCCCCCGGTGAAGTGAGACGCGCTACATCGGATTCTACGCCTTGGCCTTTCGCGCAGCGATCTGCTGCAGCGCCCAGCGCGAGTTCTTCCGCACCTCGGGGTCCGGATCGTTGGCCACCAGCGCCAGGAACGGCTCGGCATCCGCACTGGCAATCTCACCCAGCGCCGCGGCGGCTTCTTTGCGCAAATTAGCCTGCTCGTGGGTGATACAGCCGCCGATCGGCCGGACCGCGCGATCCACCTTCATCTTGCCGAGACTTCGGATCGCCTTGAGCTTCACCTGCCAGAACCCATCTGACAGCGCCGAGATCAATTGATCCGCCGCGATCAAACCGTTGGCGTTGATGCCAAGGGTTTCCGCGGCCATCTCGCGCACCATCCAGTCATCGTCCTGCAACGCGCGCGTGATCGACTCAGCCGCAGACTTCATCTGGGAAAACGCCAGCGCGCTTACAGCGGCGCGGCGCACATGGGAGTCCGCGTCACCGGTGGAGGCGGTCAGTGCCGGAATCGATTCCTCGAGCTTCAGAAACCCGATCACGCCGATCGCCTGGACGCGAACGGCGGCGTCAGCGTCCCGTAACGCCTCCAGCGCCGGCTTGAGCGTGTCCTTGCGCCGCAGTTCCTTCAGCGCCCGCAAGGCGCC
This sequence comes from Bradyrhizobium sp., assembly GCA_039935075.1. GTDB lineage: Bacteria > Pseudomonadota > Alphaproteobacteria > Rhizobiales > Xanthobacteraceae > Bradyrhizobium. The sequence continues at coordinate 3,037 of JBDTKZ010000068.1, read as the reverse complement.
CATCCGGACAAAGGCATGCCCGTGCTGGACCAGCGGCAGGATCGCGTCGGCGCACGCCGGATCCTTCAATTCGGCCATGCTGTCGGCGGCCGCAGAGGCCACGATCCGCTCGGGATCGACCAGCAGATTCACCAGCGCCACGGCCGAGTCCAGACCATTGAACTCCCCGAGCGCCATCGCGACTTGCTGGCGCACGCCGGCATCGGGATCATCGACCATCTTGCTGAGATGGCCGACCGCAGCAGGATCGCCGGAATGACCGAGCGCGATGATCGCGACCCGACGCTCGCCGGGGTCGGCGGCCTGCAGACGCTCGTCCGCGTCCTCGAGGTCGTCGTAGGATTCGAACGGGCTCGACATGATTACCTCAATAAATAGGGAATGTTGACGGTGACGGCGCCGGTCGGGCAATCGGCCTCGCACGGCATGCAATACCAGCATTCGTCATAGGCCATGTAAGCCTTGCCGGTCATGTCGCTGATCCGCAGCACATCGAGCGGGCAGACGTCGACGCAGACGGTGCAGCCCTTGTCCGCGATGCACTTGGCGTCATCGACGACGACCGGAACGGATGTCTGATAACTGGCGAGAGGCATATCTCAATCTCCTGTTAAGGGCTCGCAGGACTGTCAGGCGCTGGCGCGGATGCGTTGCTTGTCGTAGAGGTCCTTTTCGTCATCGGCGATCGGAACCACGTAAGGCTGCACGTCACGCTTCTCGCTGGTCATCTTGCCATTCTGCTTGCTCAGCAACGTGTGGCAAAACCAGTTCTCATTATCCTTCTCCGGAAAATCGGTCCGCAGGTGATAGAGGCCCCAGCGGCTTTCCTCGCGATAGAGTGAGGCATGGGCGGCCATGTCGGCGCAATCCAGGATCGATTGGGTTTCCAGCGCGCGCAACAATTCGTGGGAATTGCGCGCGATCATGCGCTGCTCCATATCCTCGCGGACTTCCGCCAGCCGTCGTGCGCCCAATTCGAATTTACGGGTCACCTTCGGCGGCTGCAGATAATCATTCACCAGACGACGCGCCTTGTATTCGATCTGGTTCGGTGGAATGCCGTCCTCGCGCTTGGTCGGCGCCATCACCCGATCGCGCTCCTTGGCGACGTCGGCGGCGTCGAATTCGGCGAAATCATGATTGTCGGCGAACTCCATCGCGTCGATGCCGGCGACGGATCCGTTGGTGAAGGCGCCGAGCATGTAGTTGTGCGGCACGCTGGCCATGTCGCCGGCAGCGTAGAGGCCCGGCACCGTGGTGCGCGCGAAATCGTCGACGAATACCCCGGAAGCGCTGTGGCCCGAACAGAACCCGATCTCGGAGATATGCATCTCGATCGATTCCTTCCGGTAGTCGGTGCCCCGTCCCTGCTGGAACAGACCACGCGTCGGGCGTTCGACCTTGTGCAAGGTCGATTCGATCTCCTCGATCGTCTTCTCGTGAAGATGGCTGAGTTGGAGGAACACCGGGCCCTTGCCGGACAGCAGCTCGTTGTAGAATTCGAGCATCATCTGGCCCGACCAGTAGTCGCATTCGATGAACCGAGATCCCTCGTTGTTGGCCGTAAAAGCGCCAAAGGGTCCCGCGACATAGGCGCAGGCCGGCCCGTTGTAATCCTTGATCAGCGGGTTGATCTGAAAGCATTCGAGGTTCGCGAGTGCGGCACCCGCATGATAGGCCATCGCGTAGCCGTCGCCGGAATTGGCGGCGTTTTCATAGGTGCCGAACATGTAGCCCGAGGTCGGCAGGCCGAGGCGCCCGGCGGCTCCCATGCACAGGATGACGGCCTTGGCCTTGATGACCAGGATTTCCGCCGTGCGGGTGTTGACGCTGATCGCGCCCGCCACCCGTCCATCACTCGCGGTCAACAGCCGCGTCGCCATGTAACGGTTCGAAATCAGGATCCGGGCGCGGCGAAGCTGACGGTAGAGCGCCTTCTTGACGGTTTCGCCGTTCGGCATCGGCAACACATAGGTGCCGATGTGATGCACCTTCTTGACCGCGTAATCGCCGTTTTCATTCTTGAGGAAGCGGATGCCGAAGCTATCGAGTTCCTCGATGATGCTGTAGCAATTCTGCGCGTATTTATAGACCGCTTTCTGATCGACGATGCCGTCATTGGCGATAGTGATTTCCTTGGTGTATTGCTCCGGCGTCGCATAGCCGGGAATGACGGCGTTGTTCAATCCGTCCATGCCCATCGAGATCGCGCCGGAACGCTTGACGTTCGCCTTCTCCAGCAGAACGACATTGGCTTTCGGATTTTTCAGCTTCGCCTTGAGTGCCGCCATCGGCCCGGCGGTGCCGCCGCCGATCACCAGCACATCGCAGGAAACCTCCGAAAGTCCGTCGACGATTTCATCCATGGCCATCGTTTGCTCCTGTCTCGCCGGCGCGTTCACCGCCGCAATGTCAGATTTGTTCAGATGAGGTATCGGCGATAGCAATTAGTTGTCGCTGGAGAACGATTGCCGATGTTTGGTCCATTTGCCCAAATCGATGCCGGCCCTCTGACCAACAAACAGGCAAACGCACCCATCATCGCTCGACGAACGCCTTCTCGATCACGAAGTGTCCGGGCTCACTGTGATTGCCTTCGGAAAAACCACGCGAAGTGAACATCCCATGAAGTTCTTCCAGCATGCCGGGGCTTCCGCACAGCATCACGCGGTCGGTCTCGATATCCAGCCCTGAAAGCCCGATGTCGGTGAAAAGCTGATTCGACGCGATCAGATCGGTGATGCGGCCGCGGTTACGGAACGGCTCGCGCGTCACGGTCGGGTAATAGATCAGTTTGTCTTCGATCAGCGGCCCGAACAACTCATCCTGCCGAAGATTTTCGACCAGGCGTTCGCCATAGGCGAGTTCCGAAATCTGTCGGCAGCCGTGTGCAAGGATGATCGTCTCGTAATTGTCGTAGATGTCGGGGTCCTTGATCAGGCTGGCAAACGGCGCCAGCCCGGTGCCGGTCGATAGCAACAGCAGCCGCTTGCCGGGAATAAGGTTGCCCGCGATCAGCGTCCCGGTGGCCTTGCGG
>JBDTKZ010000067.1:0-18222 GCA_039935075.1 Bradyrhizobium sp. | reverse complement strand
CCGGGACGACGTGGTCATGTGGAGAAGCGCCGTGCCAATAACGCCGCTACTCCCCCTTCACGAACCTCGCAAAAGCATCGGCATAATCCGGATGCCAGCGCGAGAGCGGGGGGCGGTTCTCGACGATGTCGCCGGCGGCCCACAGGATGCGGCGTTCGTCGAGGCTGCGCGGCACATCGTTATCCGGGCACAGGATGTAGAAATCACCGGCGTCGATATGCTCGATCATGAAATCGACGGTCTGCTCCGGCGTCCAGGCGCCGGCGGGTTTCTCGTCGCGGCCGCGCGCGGTCAGGCCGGTAAAGACGAAGCCGGGGATCAGCAGATGCGCGGTGATCCTGCAGCCCGCCGTATTGCGCAGTTCATGCTGCAACGCTTCGGTGAAGGCCTTCACACCGGCCTTGGTGACGTTATAGGCGGGCTCGCCGGGCGGCGTGGTGATGCCTTGCTTGGATCCGGTGTTGATGATGAGGCCGGGCCGGCCGCGCTCGATCATGTGCGGCGCGAAAATCTGCGTGCCGTGGATCACGCCCCAGAGGTTGACCGCGAGCAGGCGCTGCCAGTTTTCCAGCGGGCCGAACATCCCGGCCCCCGGCGAGATGCCTGCATTGTTCATCAGGATATCGGTGCCGCCGAACCGCTGTCGCACCGCGGCTTGCAACCCGCCGAGATGCTCGATGCGGCTGACATCGATCGCCGCGGTCATGATGTTGGCGTCACCGCCGGGGGCGATAGATGACAGTTTTGTTTCAGCCTCCTTGAGACGATCGGCGCCGATATCGGCGATACAGACTTTCATGCCGAGGCTGGCGAAATACATGGCGGCGGCAAGCCCGATGCCGGATGCGCCCCCGGTGATGACGGCAACGTTATCGGGTGACATGGCTGGATGGGACAATGACCGCTCCTGATCTGTTTTATCGCCAGTTTTCTCGCATCAATTGACTACGCTATCGCGGCGCGCCTGCCATGCATCAAACCGCATGGGAGGTCTTCGCCTGACGCCTTCATTCAACCGCATGCGCGCTTTACGGTTTTAAGTAATCGTTGTATGACAATGAATATAACGATTTCGAAATATCAGGCGATATCAAGGGAGTGCAGATATGGCTGTGACGCAAGCTGTTCCGATGACGCGCCATCCTTATGCGGATGGTTCCACCAAGAAAATGCTGATCGACGGTAAATGGGTCGCCGCCGCCTCCGGCAAAACCTTCGAGACCTTCAATCCCGCCACCGGCGAATTGCTCGCCACCGTCGCCGAGGGCGATGCGGAAGACATCAATCTCGCGGTTGCCGCGGCGCGCCGCGCCTTTGAGGGACCGTGGAGCAAGGTCAAGCCGTTCGAACGGCAGGCGCTGCTGCTCAAGCTCGCCGATCTCGTCGAGAAGAATTTCGAGGAATTGTCGCAGCTCGACACGCTCGACATGGGCGCGCCAATCAGCCGCACCCGCGGCAACAAACTGCGCGTGCTCGGCATGCTGCGCTATTACGCCGGGCAGGCCACCGCGCTGCATGGCGAGACCATCGAGAACTCGCTGCCGGGCGATATCTTCTCCTACACCTTGAAGGAGCCGGTTGGCGTCGTCGGCGCGATTATTCCGTGGAATGGCCCGCTCGGCGCCAGCATCTGGAAGATCGGCCCCGCGATCGCGACCGGCTGCACCGTGATCCTCAAACCCGCCGAGGAAGCGCCGTTGACCTCGCTGCGGCTGGCCGAACTGGTGATGGAAGCCGGTATTCCAGCCGGCGTCGTCAACGTGGTCACGGGCTATGGCGAGACCGCCGGTGCGGCGCTGGCGTCGCATTCCGGCGTCGACAAGGTCGCTTTTACCGGCTCGCACGTGACGGGCCAGTCGATCATCCGGGCCTCCGCCGGCAATCTCAAACGGGTGTCGCTCGAGCTCGGCGGCAAATCGCCCGACATCGTGTTCGCCGACGCCGACCTCGACGCGGCGGTGCCGGGGGCTGCGATGGCGGTGTTCGCCAATTCCGGCCAGATCTGCAGCGCCGGCACCAGGCTGTTCGTCGAGCACAAGATCTATGACGAATTCGTCGGCCGCGTCGCCGAGTTCGGCAAGAAGCTGCAGGTCGGCAACGGCCTCGATCCCAACACCCAGATCGGGCCACTGGTATCGAAACAGCAGATGGATCGCGTGTCGGATTATCTTGCGATCGGCCAGAAGGAGGGCGCCAAGGCGCTGGCCGGCGGCGCGCCGTTGACCGAAGGCGCCTTGTCGAAGGGCTATTTCGTACCGCCGACGGTGTTCGCCAACGTTCAGGACAACATGCGGATCGCCCAGGAGGAGATTTTCGGGCCGGTGATTTCGGCGATCTCCTTCAAGGACACCGACGAATTGATCCAGCGCGCCAACGCCACCACCTTCGGGCTTGGCAGCGGCGTCTGGACCAGCAATGTCAGCAAGGCGCATCGGGTGGCGAAGTCGCTGCGCGCCGGCTCGGTGTGGGTCAATTGCTATCAGGCGATGGACCCGGCGGTGCCGTTCGGCGGCTACAAGATGAGCGGCTACGGCCGCGAGTCCGGCAAGCAGCATCTCGAAGAGTACCTCAACGTCAAGGCGGTCTGGATCAAGACTGGTTAGGGTGTTCTTTCTTACCTCGCCCCGCGCGCGGTCCGCACGCGGGGAGAGGTCGGATTGCAAAGCAATCCGGGTGAGGGGCGTATCCGTTGCTTCATGGTTCGAGACGCCGCTTCGCGGCTCCTCACCATGAGGGCTGCAAACAGAGGTCCTCATCTTGAGGAGCGCGCTTCTTGCGCGCGTCTCGAAAGATGGCAACAGGGGAATAGTCCGCTACCGGCTCGCAACCTTCACCGGCCGGCCGATATCGCCGCGCAATGCGACGAGCTCCTTCTTCACCGCGCTGGCGGCGTCGCGCTCGATTCTGCGGTAGCGCGCGACCAGCGACAGGCCGAACGGGGTCAGCACCGCGCCGCCGCCGTTCTTGCCGCCGGTTTGTCGCTCGACGGCGGCATGGCGGCAGATCCGGTTGATCTCGTCGACCAGATCCCACGCCCGCTTGTAGGACATATCCATCGCGCGCCCGGCGGCCGAAATCGAACCGCAGGCATGGATGTTTTCCAACAGCTGGATCTTGCCCGGCCCGATCCGGCCCTCGGCGTCGAGATCGATCCGGACGCTCAGGGAGGGCAGCGGCTTGGCGGCGGATTTCTGCATCGAAGCGGATTTCTTTATTGAAGCGGATTTCTTTATCGAAGATGGGCTCTCTCTCATCACGGCCCACATTGCCACCGCGGCCATTTGCGAACAAGATAAAGGCGCACCATATCCGGGAACTCGATTAAGAAAATTCAGGGGCAGGCATGAACTTTCCGTCGCTTTTTTCGCCGTTACAGATCGGCCGTTATCACCTCAAGCATCGCGTCATGCTGGCGCCGTTGACGCGGATGCGGGCGGAAAAGCCGAGCCTCGCACCGCGGATGCTGAACGCGGACTATTACGCCCAGCGCGCTACGCCGGGCGGACTATTGATCGCGGAAGCCTCGCCTGTGATGGCCTCCGGCTTCGGCAGCCCCGGCGTGCCCGGCATCTATTCGGAAGCGCAGATCGCCGGCTGGCGCGAGGTCGTCGACGCGGTTCATGCCAAGGGCGGCATCATCTTCCTGCAGCTGTGGCACGTCGGACGCGTCTCGCATTCCTCGTTCCAGCCCGGTGGCGGGTTGCCGATCGCCCCGTCGGCGGTGGCGATCCCGGATCTGAAGACCTCGACGGCGGGCGGCAAGGTCGTCACCTACGAGACGCCGCGCGCGCTGGAGACCAGCGAAATCCCCGGGGTGATCGACGCCTACCGGCAGGGCGCTGCCAACGCGCTGAAGGCGGGTTTCGACGGCGTCGAGATCCATGGCGCCAACGGCTATCTGATCGAGCAATTCCTGCAATCGCACACCAATCTGCGGACCGACCAATATGGCGGCTCCATCGAGAACCGGACGCGCTTTTTGATGGAAGTGACCAACGCGGTGGTCGAAGTCTGGGGCGCCGACCGCGTCGGCGTGCGGCTGTCGCCTTACGGCGTTGCCAATGGCAGCGGCGAGCCAGATCCGATGCCGCTCTATATCTACGCGGTCAAATCGCTCGATTCGCTTGGTTTGGCCTATCTGCATTTCATCGAGCCGCGCTCGAGCGGCTCCGGGCGCGCCGAGGTCAACCATCAGAACGTGCCGTCCGCGATGGTGCTGTTCCGGCCGCTCTGGACAGGCAAACTGATCACCGCCGGCGGCTTTACCGGGGAGGCCGCCAATGCCGCGATTGCCGATGGCCATGCCGACGCCATCGCGTTCGGCCGCATCTTCATTTCCAACCCGGACCTGCCGCGCCGTCTCGCGCACGGCTTTCCGCTGACCCCCTACAACCGCGCCACCTTCTATGGCGGCGATGCGGCGGGCTACACGGATTATCCGGAACATAGTGAATTAGAGAAGGCGTGAGTTTCGTCGTTCGTCATTCCGGGGCGATGCGAAGCATCGAACTCCGATGTGCAATTGCACATCGGAGAATCTCGAGATTCCCCGATGCGCAATTGCGCATCTGAGGTCTGGCGCTAACGCGCCATCCCGGAATGACGCGGTCTGGGTTTAGCAAATGACGATCGATACGGAGCGCGTGATTGGCAAAAGCAGCAAAACCCGTCGGCGTCTCCAAGGGCGAGTGCCTGTGCGGCAAGGTCAGTTTCGAGATCGATACGCCGGCGCGCTGGGCCTGGCATGATCATTCCGCCGCGAGCCGCCGCGCACATGGCGCGGCGTACGCGACCTATGTCGGAAGTCGGCGCAAGCGGCTGCGGATCATCAAGGGCAAAACCGGTATCGCGCGTTACGAAGACAAGGCCACCAAGACCGTCCGCAGCTTCTGCGCCGGCTGCGGCACACCCCTGTTCTATGAACGCCCGCGCTCACCGCACATGGTGAACATCCCGCGCGCGCTGTTCTCGGGCCGTACCGGCCGGCAACCGCTCTATCACATCGCGATCGAGGAGTTGCAGGACTGGGCCTATACCGGTGAGCCGCTGGTGCCGTTGAAGGGGTTTCCCGGCGTGGTCTGGCAGCGCTCCAGGAAGAAAAAGCCGGTCGAGCATGAGGGGATGTTTTGACATGAAATAGCCGGCTAGCGGCGTCTGGATGCCCGCCAGCGCAGGGCAGCCATGAGCGCCTTCCATTGATCTCACAGCGGCCGATCGTCCATGATGATTCGAACCCGGCGGAAAGACCGCGGGCAGGAGGAGACCTTTCATGAATCGCATTACCGGCCGCTCGGCATTCCTTGCCTTGCTGAAGGATGAGGGCATCACGCATCTGTTCGGCAATCCCGGCACCACCGAACTGCCGATCATGCACGCGCTCAAGGACCATCCGGACCTGACCTATGTGATGGCGATGCAGGAGAGCCTGGTGGTCGCGATCGCGGATGGCTATAGCCGCGCCTCCGGCCGCCTGGTCGCCTGCAACGTTCATGTCGCGCCCGGCCTCGGTAACGCGATGGGCTCGCTGTTCAACGCGAAATTCACCGGAACGCCGATGATCCTGACCGCCGGCCAGCAGGAGCAGGGCCACGGCCTGATGGAGCCGGTGCTGTACGGACCGCTGGTGCAGATGGCCGAACCGCTGGTGAAATGGGCGGTCGAAGTGACGCGGCTGGAGGATCTGCCGCGGATCGTGCGCCGCGCCGCCAAGATTGCGACCACGCCGCCGACCGGGCCGGTGTTCATCTCGCTGCCGGGCGACATCCTCAATGCCGAGGCCGGCATCGAGCTTGGACGTTCGACCCGCGTCGATACCCGCGTGCGTCCGTCAGATGAAGCGTTGCAGGCGCTGGCGCAGCGAATTCTGAAAGCGCAAAATCCGGTCATCGTCACCGGCGATGAAATCGTCAAGAGCGACGCGCTGCAGGAGGCCGCGGCGTTCGCGGCCGCGCTCGGCGCGCCCGCTTATCAGTGTTCGACGCCCTACGGCTCGCACTTCCTGTCGGAAAGCCCTTGCTTCATGGGCGCGCTGTCGCGTTTGCAGGACCAGGTTCGCGGCGTGCTCGCGCCCTACGATCTGATGATCGTGCTCGGCGCCGATCCCTTGCGCATGTCGGTGTTCAGCGAGGTCGATCCGCTGCCCGAGGGGCTGTCGATCGTTCAAGTCGGCCTGGTCGATTGGGATCTCGCCAAGAACTACAGCGCCGAGATCGCGCTGAAGGCCGATGTGAGGGAAACCCTGCGCGCCCTGATCCCGGCGTTGAAAGCCGCCGGCGGCGCCGCGCTCGAAACCCGCGCCAAAAAGGGCATCGATGCGCTGGCCTCGAAGAACTGGACCGCAAAGCGCAAGACGGTGGTCGAGCAGATCACCAAGGCCAAAGATAAATCGCCGATCGATGCCGACTGGCTGGCGCTGCAGGTGGTCGAGGCGATGCCGGAAAACGCTATCCTGGTCGACGAAGGCCTGACCTCGTCGCGGCAGATGCTGGCGCTGCGGCCGCATCGCGATCGCTACGGCTATCATGCGCTGGCCTCCGGCGGCATCGGCTGGGGCTTGCCGGCGGCGGTCGGCGTCAGCCTCGCCAACCCCGATCGTCCCGTGGTGTGCTATTCCGGTGATGGCAGCTCGATGTATTCGATCCAGGCATTGTGGACCGCGGCCAATCACAAGCTGCCGCTGACCTTCGTGATATCAAACAATGGCGGCTATCGCATCATCAAGCAGCGGCTGCTCGCGTTCCATGGCGACGACCATTATGTCGGGATGGACTTTGTCGATCCGCCGGTGGATTTCGCCGGCCTCGCCAAATCGCTGGGGCTGGAATCGATCAGGATCACTGATCCCGGTCAGTTGAAATCCGCATTGTCCTCGGCGTTCAGCCGGCCCGGCGCGAAGTTGATCGAGGTGGTGGTGAACAATTCGGTGAATTGAGAGGGGATCGTCATTCCGGGGCGATGCGAAGCATCGAACCCGGAATCTCGAGATTCCGGGTCTGGTCCTGCGGACCATCCCGGAATGACGAACTAACGCTTTTCCGTCCCCGCCCTTGGCCGATGTCCCACTGCCGGGTGCGGCGCGTTCAGCCGGGCCCGGCCATCGCCAAACAATTTCTCCCGCAACGTGCCCTTGCGGTACGCGCTCTTGTAACGCCCGCGCCGGGTCAATTCCGGCACAAGCATTTCGGTGATGTCCTCGAAATCGCCGGGCGAGACCGCAAACGGAACGTTCAGGCCATCGACGTCGGTCTGTTCGAACCAGGCCTCGATGTCGTCGGCGACTTTCTCGGGCGTACCAATCACGACCGGGCCGGCGCCACCGATGCCGACATGCTGGGCCACCTCGCGCACGGTCCAGACCCGATCCGGATCGGCGCGGGTGATGTTGTCCATCGCGCTGCGGCCCGCGTCGTTCTCGACATGGCGCACCTGCTGATCGAGGTCGTAGGTCGAGAAATCGACGCCGGTCCAGCCCGACATCAGCGCCAGCGCGCCCTCGGGATTGATGTGGTTGCGGTAATCGGCGTATTTCGCTTTCGCCTCGGCTTCGGTGCGCCCGAGGATGATCGTCATCATGCTGAACATCAGGATTTCAGCGGGGTTGCGGCCGATCTCCCTGGCGAGGTCGCGAATAGCCGACACCCGCGGGCCGATGATCTTGGCTGAAGGTCCCGACATGAAAACGCATTCGGCGTGTTCTGCCGCGAATTGCCGGCCGCGCGGCGAGGTGCCGGCCTGATAGAGCACCGGGGTACGTTGCGGCGACGGCTCGCTGAGGTGGATCGCGTCGAGCTTGTAATTCTTGCCCTGGTGTTGGACCCGATGCACCTTGGCCGGATCGACGAACAGGCTGCGGGCGCGATCGCGCAACACGGCGTCGTCCTCCCAGCTTCCTTCCCAGAGCTTGTAGACCACCTCCATATATTCGTCGGCGACCTCGTAGCGATCGTCATGCGCGGTCTGCTTGTCCTTGCCGGCGCCGCGGGCCGCGCTGTCGAGATAGCCGGTCACCACGTTCCAGCCGACCCGCCCTTCGGTCAGATGGTCCAGCGTCGACATCCGCCGCGCGAACGGGTAGGGCGGTTCATAGGACAAATTGCTGGTGACGCCAAAACCGAGATGCTCGGTCACCGCCGCCATTGCCGGTATCAATAGCATCGGTTCGTTGGCCGGCGTCTGCGCGGCGTTTCGCAGCGCGGCGTCCGGACTGCCGCCGTATACGTCATAGACCCCGAGCACATCGGCCAGAAAAAGCCCGTCGAACCGCCCGCGTTCCAGCGTCTTCGCCAGATCGATCCAGTACGGCAGCCGGTTATAGTCAGCGGTGCGGTCGCGCGGATGGGTCCACAGCCCCGGCGATTGATGTGCGACGCAGTTCATGGCGAAAGCGTTCAGCCGGATTTCTTTTTTCATGATTTTACAACTCTGGCGTCAAAAACGCGCCGTCTCCCCGTCGCAACAATGGCATTCCGGTCAGGATGCATCAAGCGGCCGAACCATCGGTGCCGGTGGCCTCCGAGGCAGGCTCTAAACAATTAGTACGGCGACGGCCGAAACCCTTGGGGCCTCCCTTGTCATCGGTCGATTTTATGGCCCAGAATGACGGCAGGAGAGCGCAATTTTCTGTTCTGGCCTGATCTATGCAAGCATTCATACAAGCGTCCACTCGGTCACCCCATTCAATTCGAACTCGCCAGGGGCGGTTGAGGCTTTTCAATCCGGAAATTATCCCTGCAAGGAGAACATGATGAAGCACCTGCGCTTATTTGGTCTGACGCTCGCCGCCGCCTTATGGGCTGGCGCAGCTGATGCCGAGGATCTGACCGGAACGCTGAAAAACATCAAGGAAACCGGTGCGATCACTATCGGCTATCGCGACGCCTCGATTCCGTTTTCCTATCTGGACGACAGCCAGAAGCCGGTCGGCTTCGCCATGGATATTTGCTACAAGATCGTCGATGCGGTGAAAGCCGAGCTCAAGCTCGACAAGCTCGAGGTCAAGCTCAATCCGGTGACGTCATCGACCCGTATTCCGCTGCTGGCCAACGGCACCATCGATCTCGAATGCGGATCGACCACCAACAATGCCGATCGCCAGAAGCAGATCGCCTTCACCAACACCCATTTTCTGACTGCGAGCCGCTACGTTTCCAAGAAATCCAGCAAGATCAACTCGATCGACGATCTCAAGGGCAAGTCGGTGGTCTCGACCTCGGGCACCACCAACATCAAGCAATTGACCGAAGCCAATGCCGCGCGCAACCTCGGCATCAACATCATCGCGGCCAAGGATCATCCCGAGGCGTTTCTGATGGTCGAGACCGATCGCGCGGTTGCTTTCGTGATGGACGATATTCTGCTCGCCAGCCTCGTGGCGGGATCGAAGGATCCGGGGACTTACATTATCTCCACTGACGCCTTCTCCAAGCCTGAGCCCTACGGCATCATGCTGCGCAAGGATGATGCTCCCTTCAAGAAGGTGGTGGATGCCGCTACCGCAAAGCTCTACACCAGCGGTGAAGGCCAGAAGCTCTACGACAAATGGTTCACCCAGAAGATTCCGCCGAAGGGCTTGAATCTCAATTCCCCGATCGGCGCGGAACTCAAGCACGAATTCGCCAAGCCATCGGACTCGCCAGATCCCGCCTCTTACACGCCGTAAGGCTTCGTGAATTACCACTGGAATTGGCACATTTTCTGGGAGCCGGCCCCTGACGGGACCGGCACCTATCTCGACATGTTGCTGTCGGGCCTGCTTGTAACCATCGAAACCGCGATCTGCGCCTGGATCATCGCGCTGGCGTTCGGATCGGTTGTCGGCGTGCTGCGCACGTTGCCGTCGAAGACGGCGTCCCGGATCGGCTTCGCCTATGTCGAATTCTTCCGCAACATGCCGCTATTGGTGCAGCTGTTCCTGTGGTTCTTCGTACTGCCGGAACTGCTGCCGTCGGCGTGGGGGCTCTGGCTGAAGCAGCTTCACAATGCGCCGTTCTATACCGCGGCTGTTGGCATCGGGCTGTTCATGTCGGCGCGGGTGGCCGAGCAATTAAGAGCCGGGATCGGATCGCTGCCGCGCGGACAGAAGCTCGCCGCGACCGCGCTCGGGTTGACGACATTGCAGACCTATCGCTACGTGCTGCTGCCGATCGCGTTCCGCATCATCATGCCGCCGCTGACTTCCGAATTTCTCAATACGGTCAAGAATACGTCTGTTGCGATCACGATCAGTCTGATCGAGTTGACCGGCGCGGCGCGGTCGATGCAGGAATTTTCCTTTCAGGTGTTCGAGGCCTTCACCGCTGCGACGGTGCTCTATCTCGGGATCAATGTGGTTGTCGTGGTCGCGATGCGCCTGCTTGAGCGCCGCGTGGCGATCCCCGGCTACATCAGCGGGAAGTGAGTTAGCCGCGCATGTTCGCCAATTTCGATTTTGACGTCATCCGCCGCTCGCTGGCCTATCTGTTCCTTGACGGCATGACGTTCACGCTGATGCTGACCGGGCTTGCCGGCGTTGGCGGTCTGGTGTTCGGCACCATGATCGCGCTGATGCGACTATCGGGGCTGAAGCTGCTTGGCCGCATCGCCGGCCTTTATGTCGACCTGATCCGGTCGCTGCCGCTGGTGCTGGTGATCTTCTGGTTCTATTTTCTGGTACCCTATATCGGTCAGTGGTTGACCGGCGCCTCCCGGCCGATCCGCGTCGGTGCGTTTACGTCCTCGCTGGTCACCTTCATCCTGTTCGAGGCGGCGTATTTTTCCGAGATCATGCGCGCCGGCATTCAGTCGATTTCGAAGGGGCAACCCGCCGCGGCCCAGGCGCTCGGCCTGACCTACAGCCAGACCATGCGCTATGTCGTGCTGCCGCAGGCGTTCAGGAATATGCTGCCGGTGCTGCTGACCCAGACCATCGTGTTGTTCCAGGACACCTCGCTGGTCTACGTGGTGTCGATCCCGGACTTTCTGGGCGCGGCCAGCAAGGTTGCGCAGCGCGACGGCCGGCTGGTCGAAATGTATCTGTTCGCCGCCGTGGTCTATTTCGCGATTTCCTGTGCGGCGTCCTTTGGCGTCCGGCGCCTGCAATCGCGCATCGCCATCGTCCGGTAGTGAGACACCCATGATCGAAATCAGCCACGTCGACAAATGGTATGGGCCGAATTTCCAGGCGCTGAAGGATTGCTCGACCCGCGTCGCCAAGGGCGAGGTCGTGGTGGTCTGCGGCCCGTCCGGCTCCGGAAAATCGACCCTGATCAAATGCGTCAACGCGCTGGAGCCGTTTCAAGCCGGCACAATCATGGTCGATGGCGTAAGCGTCAGCGATCCCAAAACCGATTTGCCGAAGCTGCGTGCGCGGGTCGGCATGGTGTTCCAGCATTTCGAACTGTTCCCGCATCTGAAGATCATCGAAAATCTGTGCCTGGCGCAGCAGAAGGTGCTCGGACGCTCGCATGACGAGGCCATCGCGAAAGCCACCAAATTGCTGGAAAGGGTCGGGCTGACGGATCACGCGCGCAAATATCCGGCCGAATTATCCGGCGGTCAGCAGCAGCGTGTCGCGATCGCCCGGGCGCTCGCGATGGACCCGATCGCGATGCTGTTCGATGAGCCGACCTCGGCGCTCGATCCGGAGATGATCAGCGAAGTGCTCGATGTGATGGTGGATCTGGCCCGTGAGGGCATGACCATGATGGTCGTGACCCACGAGATGGGTTTTGCCAGCAAGGTGGCCAATCGGGTGATCTTCATGGACAAGGGTGAAATCGTCGAGGACGCGCTGAAGGCCGATTTCTTCGGCAGCCCCCGCAGCGACCGCGCGCAGAAGTTCCTGTCAAAGATATTGTCGCATTAAGGAGCAGGCGACGCCGCAACAGCACCGTCATTCCGGGGCGATGCGAAGCATCGAACCCGGAATCTCGAGATTCCGGGTTCGCGCTCCGCGCGCCCCGGAATGACGGCGCAAGTTGTGGCTTTCGCCCCCAAAAATTCATCGATCAAGCGTTAACGAATAGCCCTATACTGTGCCGCACCATCGTTCAGCTACCCGACAGGAGATCTCGCTTTGGACTCGATCGCTTACGTCAATGGATCATTTCTGCCGCTTTCCGAGGCCAAGGTCTCGGTGCTCGATCGCGGCTTCCTGTTCGGGGACGGCATCTACGAAGTCGCGGCCGTGCTGGACGGCAAATTGATCGATAACGCATCGCATCTGGCCCGGCTGGAGCGCTCAGTCGGCGAGATTGCGCTGGCATTGCCGGAAACCACGGCGCGGATTGAGGAAATCCAGAGAGAACTGGTCAAGCGCAACAACCTCGTCAACGGCATGGTCTATCTGGAGGTGACGCGCGGCGCCGACACCGGCCGGGACTTTGCGTTCCCCAAGGGGGTCAAGCCGACCCTGATCATGTTCACGTCGGTCAAGGACATCGTCAACGCGCCGTCGGCCAAGACCGGCATCGGCGTGATCACCGTACCTGACTTGCGCTGGACCCGGCGCGACATCAAGAGCGTGGCCCTGCTGGCGCAAGTGCTGGCCAAGCAGGCCGCGGCGGCAGCCGGCGCCGGCGAAGCCTGGATGATCGAGGACGGCAAGGTCACCGAAGGCGGCTCGTCGTCGGCCTTCATCCTGACCCAGGACAATGTGCTGGTGACGCGGCAGAACGGCAGCGCGATTCTGCCGGGCTGTACCCGCAAGGCGGTGGTGGCGTTGGCGCAAGAGCGCCAGCTCCGGGTCGAGGAACGGGCGTTTTCGATCGAGGAAGCGCTGGCGGCAAAGGAAGCCTTCATCACCAGCGCCACCGTGTTCGTGCAGGCCGTGGTCTCGATCGACGGCAAGACCGTCGCCAACGGCAAGCCCGGTCCGATGACGGACCGGTTGCGCGAGATCTATGTCGAGTTCGCCAAGGCTACCGCGACCTGAGGCTATGCGTAGCGGCGGGATTACGCCGCGTTGGCGCTGGCCTTGATTTGCGGCACTGCGCGAAAACTGATCGCAAGCCGGTTCCAGGCGTTGATGGTCGCGATCAGCATGGTCAGATTGACCGTCTCCGCGTCGGAGAATTGCGCACGCACCGCTTCATAGACGTCATCGGGCGCGTGGGTTTCCGAAATCAGCGTCACC
Source organism: Bradyrhizobium sp. (assembly GCA_039935075.1). Classification (GTDB taxonomy): domain Bacteria; phylum Pseudomonadota; class Alphaproteobacteria; order Rhizobiales; family Xanthobacteraceae; genus Bradyrhizobium. Next base: position 5,111 of record JBDTKZ010000067.1, on the reverse strand, counting down.
GCTTCGGTCCAGGCCAGTGCGGCGCGTTCGCGGTCGGAATAACCGGGCGATTCCCGCCAGGCGTTCAACAGATATAACCGTGCTTCGGTTTCGCCGTGCTTGCGGGCGTCTTGGGTGTGCATGTTGATGCAGAACGCACAACCGTTGATTTGTGACGCGCGCGTCTTCACCAGTTCGATCAGCGATTGCTCGAGACCGCTGGCCTGCACCTGGGTTTCGAGTGCGCTGAGCGCTTTGATGGTGTCGGGTGCGGCCTGAAAGAAATTCATGCCGGGTTTCATCGTCGTTCTCCTTTGGTTGCCGTTTGAGGGAAGTCTTAGTGGGCGCCGCCGGCGTCAAGATGGCCGGCCTTTTTGAGGAACAGGACTGCCATGAGCGCCACGACCAGTGCGGCGCCCAGCAGATAGAACGTGTCGCTGAAGGCCAGGATGAAGGCCTGCTTCTGTACGACGTGGCCGATCGCGACCACCGCACGATGCGCGGCATCGGCGTGGTCGGCGACGCCATGATTGAGGAAATATTGCGTGAGCTGGTCGATCCGGGTGCGCGTGGCCTGTTGGAACAGGGAAACCTGCTCGGAAAGCACGTTGGAATGATATTGCTCGCGCTTGGTCAGGAAGGTTTGAAGCATGGCAATGCCGACCGCGCCGCCCAGGTTCCGCATCATGTTGAACAGTCCGGAGGCCGAGCCGGCATTCTGCGCCTCGATGCCGGCGGTGGCGACCGCCGAGAGCGGCGCGAACGCCAGCGCCTGTCCGATCGCGCGAACCACGTTGGGCCACAGCAACTGGTCGGAACCGTAATCCGTCGTCATGTAGATGTTCATGAAGTTGGAGGCGGCGAACAGCGCGAAGCCGACGGCGATCACGAGCCGTGCATCGAAGCGCTTCATCAGCCGTGGCACCATCGGGATCAGGACGAGCTGTGGCAGGCCGGTCCACGCCAGCACCATGCCGATCTGCTCGGAATTGTAACCCTGAATGCGCGCCAGATATTGCGGCAGGATGAAAACCGATCCATACAACGCGACGCCCATCAGGAAATTGGCCAGCACGCCAAAGCCGAAATTGCGGCGGGCGAGCAGCCGCAGGTTCAGCAGCGGCTTGTTGCTGGTCAATTCGATCCAGAAGAACAGCGTCAGCGCAACCACCGCGATGATCGACAGGCGGACGATGAAGGTCGAGCCGAACCAGTCGTCCTTGTTGCCTTCCTCAAGCACGGTCTGCAGCGCGCTCAGGCCGATCGCCATCGTGACGATGCCCGGCCAATCGCCTTCGCGCAGCAGCGCGAGTTTCATCGGCTTTGATTCCAGCGAGAGCCACAGCATGCCGAGCATCAGCACGCCCGGCACCAGATTGACGTAGAAGATGTACTGCCAGCCCCAGTTTTCGGTGAGGTAGCCGCCGATGGTCGGGCCGATCGCGGGCGCGAACGTGGCCGATACCGCGAACAGCGCCAGCCCGACCGGCTGCTTGGCCTTCGGCAGCAGCGTGATGATCAGGGTAAAAGCCATCGGGATCAGCACGCCGCCGGTAAAACCCTGGATCGCGCGCAGCACGATCATCTGCGGCAGATCCTGCGCCAGCGCGCAGGCGGCCGAGAACACCAGAAACAGGGTGGCGTTGGTCAAGAGATAGATCCGGATCGAGAACACCTGCGCAAGCCAGCCGCTGAGCGGGATCACGATGATCTCGGCGATCAGATACGAGGTCGAAATCCACCCGCCGTCATCGATGCCGGCGCCGATCGCGCCCTGGATGTCGGCGAGCGAGGCGTTGACGATCTGGATGTTGAGCACCGCCATGAAGGCGCCGAGCGTTGCGCCGAACACGGCGAGCCAGGTTTTGGCCGACACCGTCTGGGACGCCCCCTGCGTTGGCGCTGCGGCGGTCAAAGCAGCCGCAGCGTGGAGGTCGGCGGATCTATCGATGGTGGGCTGAAGCGCGGTCATGGCGATTTCCTCTTGATGACAGAGGGACAATGCATTGAGCGGAGGGATCAGATAATCCGCTGAAAACCGGAAGGATTATCCAGCAGGGCTTGATAAAGTCCCTTCTGGATAGAGCGGCCTTAGCCGCCGTTCGGCCGTGCCAGCGCGATTTCGGACGCAACCTGGCGCGTGGACGCCCGTTCGGCGACCACGGAGACCTTCGTATTGATGGTCGGCTCCGCCGACATTCCCGGACGCAGCAGGCCGGTCAGGCTGAGATCGTCGAGCACGATCTTGACGGGGACGCGCTGCACGATCTTGGTGAAATTGCCGGTGGCGTTGTCGGGCGGCAGCAGCGCGAATTCGAGGCCGCTGGCCGGCGACAGGCTGTCGACATGACCCCTTAATTTGGTGCCGTGAAAACTGTCGATCCGCACTTCGACCGGCTGGCCGTTGCGTACATGGGTGAGCTGGGTCTCCTTGAAGTTCGCCACCACATAGACCGCATCCAGCGGCACCACCGCCATCAGTTGCGTGCCGGCCTGCACGAATTGGCCGACCCGCAGCGTGCGTGCGCCGACGGTGCCGTCGACCGGTGCTGATATCTCCGTGTAGGACAGGTTCAGCGCCATCTGCTGTTCGACCGCGCGGGCATGGTCGAGCTGCGCCACCGCCTTGGCACGTTCGGTGGTGAGCACGTCGACCTTCTTTTGCGCGGCGATCAGGCCGGACTTGCCATGCTGCAACTGGGCGGCTTTTTCGCGCAGTTCGGCGTCGGTCTGCTGCGCGCGCTGCACCGTGCCGGAGCCGGACTTCATCAAGTCGTCGTAGCGGGTCTGCTCTTGCTGCGCGAATTGCAGATTGGCTTCGGCGGCGGTGACGTCGGCGGTGCCCTGTTCGATGATCGGCTGCTGCAGCGCGATCTGGGCATCGAGGTTGCGCACCGCGGCCTCGGATCCCGCGACATCGGCGTGGGCCTGATTGAGCGCGGTGCGGAAATCGCGATCGTCGATCCGGGCCAGCAATTGCCCGGCCTTGACCGGCTGGTTGTCCGCCACCAGCACCTGCGCGAGATAGCCGGAGATCCTTGGCGCCACGATGGTGGAATCGGCTTTGACATAGGCATCGTCGGTGGATTCGAGGTAGCGCCCGGTGGTCAGATAGCCGTAGCCGAAGTCCGCCGCGCCGGCGATGCCAAGCGCCACCACAACCGCGAGCGCCGCGCGCCTGATCGTCTGCCGATACGCGCGCGAAGCTGTTTTCGTATGTAAATCAGCAGCATATGAAAGGTCCGCCATGGCATCCTCCTGGGAAAAGGCAGCGTCCCCGGATGTGGGCGCCCCGTGATGGACGCCAAGATGCAATGTCTCGTGCGATGTGATAATCCGGTAAAAACTGGAAGGATTATCCAGTGAGAGAGGATAATCGGGGATCCGGGAATGGACCGGCTGACAAGTCTGACGGCGTTCGTTCGGGTGGTGGACAGCGGCGGGTTTTCAGCCGCCGGCCGGCATCTCAACATGTCGACCACCATGGTGAGCAATCACGTCCAGTCGCTCGAAGACCGGCTCGGCGCGCGGCTGCTCAACCGCACCACACGAAAAGTCAGCCTGACCGAGGTCGGCAAAACCTATTACGATCGCTGCACGCAGATTTTGGCCGATCTCGAACAGGCCGACGATCTCGCCGGCGCCTCGCAGTCGATACCGCGCGGCACGCTGCGCATTCACACCGCGACGCACATCGTTCCGTTCCTCGCGCCGGTGGTTGCGGAGTTTCTGGCCAGCTATCCCGAGGTCAAGGTCGATCTGACCATGGGCGAACAGAACGTCGACATGATCGAGGAGCGGATCGACGTCGCCGTCCGCCTCAGCCCGCCGCCCGATTCCAGCCTGATCGTCCGCAGCCTCGCCACCTGGCGGCATGTGCTGTGCTGTTCGCATGGCTATCTGGAAAATTACAAGCGGCCGCAGCAATTGTCCGAACTCGCCGAGCATAATTGCGTTCGCCACATGCTGTATCCGTACCAGGACGAATGGCGGTTCGTTGACCGCAAGGGCGCACCGGCGGCGGTGCGGATATCGGGCAATCTGTTCACCAACAGCGGTGAAACGATACGAGTGGCCGCGCTGCAGGGCGCCGGCATCTGTCTGTTGCCGGGATTTCTGATTCATCACGATCTCGAAGCGGGCAGGCTGGTTCGGTTGCTGCCGGAATACCGGCCGGTGGAATTTGCAATGAATGCGATCTATCCGCATCGGCATTATCTCTCGGCGAAAGTCCGCAGCTTTATCGATCTGCTTGCCCATCGCAGTGCCGAGCAACAGAAGTTGATCAATCCCTATTCGTGACACCGATGACCGCGGGCAACGACGTGCTATCTGGATCAGGCCGCGGCGATGTCATAACGTCGTCTATCCAACGGACCGGTCGGACCCATCCATGCCTTCGCGCCAATCCGCGTTCATTTCAGCGTCGTTGATGGCGCGCGCTACGCTGTTGGGCGCGGCGATCGCCGCCAGCCTGGCTGTGGCGCCAACGCGGGCGGCCGATGTTACGTTCGGGCCGCGCCCGGGCGCGGTGCTGTCGGTGGAAAAGCTCGCGCCGATCGAAGGCTTTGTGAACGGCGAGATCGCCGCGGGCCGGATTCCCGGTGCCATCGTGCTGGTCCAGCAACACGGCAAGCCGGTCTATCTCAAGGCGTTCGGCAAGCGCGACGTCGACGCGGGCATGGCGATGACGCTGGATGCGATCTTTCCTATCCATTCGGTCAGCAAGACCATCACCAGCGTAGCGGCAATGATGCTGGTCGATCGGGGCAAGATCGCGCTCGGCGATCCCGTCAGCAAATACATCCCGTCCTTTGCCAACATGAAGGTTGGCGTCGAGAAGAAAGATGATGGCGGCAAGCCGGTGCTCGATCTGGTGCCGCCGCGCCGTCCGGTCAATATCGAGGATCTCCTGCTGCACACCTCCGGCATCACCTACGGCTTCTATGGCCAAGGGCTGATCAAGGCCGCCTATCAGGGCATGTATCTCGGCGATTTCGACAATGCCGGATTGGCCGAACGGCTGGCGAAGGTGCCCCTGGCCGAGCAGCCGCGCACGCTGTGGGATTACGGACATTCGATCGACGTTCTCGGCCGCGTCATCGAGGTCGCCTCCGGACAGTCGCTGTATC
>JBDTKZ010000066.1:0-70720 GCA_039935075.1 Bradyrhizobium sp. | reverse complement strand
CATCCGCGGCCCGCGCCGCGCTGTTCGTGCTGGCGCTGCTGGCCGGACCGTCCGTTGCCCGGGCCGACGAGGGGGCCGTGACACTCATCATCTTCAAGGCGGGCTGGTTCGTCGGCGGCTCCGTCGGTAGCGGCGTCATGACGTTCCACGGCAGGACCTACGGGCTCTCGGCCGGAGGGATAGACGGTGGCCTCGTGTTCGGTGGCTCCCAGACCACGTTGCAGGGGCGGGTCCGGAATATCCACCGGGCGCAGGACATCGCCGGCATCTATGCCGCGGCGGGCGTCGGCGTTGCGCTTGGCGCCGGCGTGCGCGGCATCGTGCTGACCAACCAGAACGGCGCGATCCTGGAATTGAGCGGCAAGCAACTCGGACTGATGGCGAACTTCGACCTCAGCGGCCTTGCGATTACGTTGAAGCAGTAGGTGACTCGTCGGGTGGGTTAGCCCAACGGGTCCGCGCGACGCGCGGCCCGATGACAGGCTCCGGCATAACCCACCGTTCTTTAGCGCGAAAGATGGTGGGTTACGGCTTCGCCTAACCCACCCTACGAAGCTAAACCCGTGTCTCGCGGCCGTGCCAGATCCTGGTGATGAGGATATCCTTGCTCTCGGCCAGTATCGCGTAGCGGACGATGTAGCCGGATGCGCCGAACCGGATCACGATTTGGCGGATGTCGGCATCTCCTGTCGACATGCCGAGGTTGGGAAATTCTGTGAGCCGCTCGATTGCGGCAAAGATAGTAGCCATCGCACGCCGCGCGGCATCCGGGCTCTTCTGTTCGAGAAAATTGCGTAACCGCTCGATGTCCTCAATGGCATCGGGCGAAAGAACGATCATCCGATCTTGTGCGGCACGGGACGAGGCAGTTCCTGGGCTGATCCCCAACTGGCGACCCAGGACTTGACGTCATCAAGAGCGACCGCCTCGCGAGCGCTCACGAATTGATCGAGGCGCCGACGGTCCTCGGCAATGTCGGGACCGGCGAGGTCAACCACCGAGTCGAGCAGCGCCACCGCTTCCGCGATAACCGAAGCGACATCCTGCCCGCGCTCAGCAGCCATTTCGGTAAGCCGCGCATCGGTTCCGGTATCAATTTCAAGCGTTCGGCGAATGATGTTCATGGCTCAAAAGATAGTTGGCTAAACACGAATTGTCGAGACAGGGGCGAAAATGGCTATGACGCGGCGCTTCGAAATCCGGGCGTCGTAGGGTGGGTTAGCCGCAGGCGTAACCCACCGTTCTTGGCGTGCGAAAAATGGTGGTTACGGCTTCGCCTAACCCACCCTACGATCACGCCTTCAGCGACGCCACGCCTTCGATCTCGATCAGCATCTTCGGATCGGGCAGCGCTGCCACCACGCAGGTGGTGCGGGCCGGATAGGGCGCGGGTCCGAACGCCGACGCATACAACACATTCATCGTGGCGACGTCGGACGCGCGGGTCAGCAGCACGTTGACCTTGACCAGATCGCGGAAGGTCGCGCCGGCTTCATCGAGCACGCGCTTGATGTTGGTGACGACATTGGCGAACTGCGCCTCGAAGGTATCGGGCAGGCCGCGGTTTTCGTCAAAGCCGGGGATGCCGGAGATGAACAGGAGATCGCCGACGCGGGCGGCGAAGGAGAGCGGCGGGGCCTTGATGCCGGCGGGTGGGGGGAAGTGTTGGATGGGAGCCATGTCGATCACCCGTCTGCGCGTGATATGATAGTCATATCCTCTGCGGCGCCGCTTGGGACGCTGCGCGCGCGCCACAGTTCATAGCCGAGCATACCCAATGTCATGGCGACGACAAACACGACAATGGGCAGACTGAGCCCGGCAAGATTGACCAGCGCCGGCCCCGGGCAGATGCCGACCAGGCCCCAGCCGATGCCAAACAGGACGGCGCCCGCCACCAGCGGCGCGTCGATGTCGCTGCGGTCGGGCCAGCGGTACTTCGCTGCAAGCATGGGCGCGCCGCGCCGCTGCGCCAGCGCAAAACCGATCGCGGCGACCACGACCGCGCCGGCCATCACGAAAGCGAGCGTGGCGTCCCACGCGCCGAAGATATCGAGAAAACCCAGCACCTTCTCGGGCTGCGTCATGCCGGAGATCAGCAGGCCGGCGCCGAATATCAGTCCGCAGGCGAAGCTCGCGAGAATAACGGGCATCGCGCTATCCTCCCAAACCGTGACGAACGATCGCCACCGTGATGACGGCCGTGCCCATGAAAATCAGCGTCGCTGCCATCGACCGCGCCGACAGCCGCGCGAAACCGCAGACGCCATGGCCTGACGTGCAGCCATTGCCCATGCGGCTGCCGAATCCGACCAGCAGGCCGCCGGCGACAATCAGCGCCATGTTCGACGTCATCGCCGGCCTCGGAAGCGCCACACCGGCGAGCGCGGCAACCAGCGGCGCCGCGATCAGCCCCGCGACAAACGCGATCCGCCACGCCTGATCGGCCGGCCGCAACGTCAGCAACCCACCGAAGATGCCGCTGACGCCGGCGAGCCGGCCGGTCAGCAGCATCAGGCCTGCCGCGGCGAGCCCGATCAGCGCGCCGCCGAATAGCCCGGAGAGAGGCGTAAGATTGTGCATGGCTATCGTGACCTTAATCGGAGTTCGATCCAGCGTGAACCTAGCCGTTTTCCGTGCAGATTGTCAGCGCGCCCTGGCGTAAGTCAACTGGCTGACATTCGAAGTCCGATCAAGATTTAGCAATGAAAAGGGGAGACTGGAGCGGATCGTGCGACGCAAACCGAAATGCGTCTCGGTGCGGCGGATCACGCTGCGCCAATCTGCCCTACGCGTCATGAGGAAGGCTAGAAAGCAACATGTTAAGGACTTCAAGCGTTCCTCGATCAGGAACTCCAGCGAACCCCTCTACCGCATCCAAAGCTTGGGCTGCTACTTCACGCAAACGTCTTTTCTTATCAAGCGTATCAGACATGTTTGCGACATTCTGCAGTGCGAGAGCTGCATGGTAGAAAAGGAATGGCTGTTCAGATGAAAAGCGTTCTTTTAGCCACTCCAAATCTGCCACACGTGGGACCATTTGCATCATCGCGATGGCCGCTAGCCGGCTGCCAGGTGATCCAGAACCCTTATACGTGTCTAAGAAGTCTACAAGGCTGGGCGCTAACGAGCGCATCTTAACGATCACGCGGGTCATCGCCCGGGTGCGGATGTCTCCCGCAGGCAGTGCTCGCCTTAACGAATCATATTCCAAACATAGTTTGTCCAATTCTGGGAGAAGAGTTTGTGAGCCTACATCTCTCGTATCGATAGCTATCCGCGTAGCGGCTTGAATTTGTCGTGGCGTTATATTCCCACTCTTGTCCGCCCCGTTTGCCGCTTCTGCATCAGCAACCCGATCAAGCTCCAGTGCGATACCGGCAACAGAAGCTTTCTTTACCCGTTCTAGTAAGACCGGCACTTTGCTCAGCGCGGACTTCAATTCCGCCCGAAAACCGTAAATAATCAAGAGAGCGGTTGCCGGCCATGCGACGGCCCCAACAAGAGCGGCAATGCTGGTTAGCAGTTTGGCATAATCATCCATAATGGTACCGTGGCTCGATGAGGTTCTAGCATAGATTGTGTTGAGCGGCGCCGCATCAAAAAAGCCGGGCTTTCGCTCGCCCGGCCTTTCGCATTTCCGACATGACGAGCAGCAAGTGCCTCATAACACCTTATTGCTCTCCTTCACCTTCTCCGCATCCAGATAAACGCTTGAGCCCATTTCCTTGAACTTGGCGCTCATCTGCGCCATGCCGTCTTCGATAGTGCCGGAGATCGACAACCCGACCGTGGTCGGGTCGTTCAGCGTGGCGGCGTAGTCGCGGACGTCCTGGGTGATCTTCATCGAGCAGAATTTGGGACCGCACATCGAGCAGAAATGCGCGACCTTGTGGGCGTCCTTAGGGAGAGTCTCGTCGTGATAGAGCCGCGCGGTTTCCGGATCGAGGCCGAGGTTGAACTGGTCCTCCCAGCGGAAGTCAAAGCGCGCGCGTGACAAGGCGTCGTCGCGCAGTTGGGCGGCCGGGTGGCCCTTGCCGAGATCGGAGGCGTGGGCCGCGATCTTGTAGGTGATGACGCCGACCTTGACGTCGTCGCGGTTCGGAAGACCGAGATGCTCCTTCGGCGTGACATAACACAGCATCGCGCAGCCGAACCAGCCGATCATGGCGGCACCGATGCCCGAGGTGATGTGGTCGTAGCCGGGTGCGATGTCGGTGGTCAGCGGGCCTAACGTATAAAAGGGCGCTTCGCCGCATTCCTTGAGTTGCTTGTCCATATTGATCTTGATCTTGTGCAGCGGCACGTGGCCGGGGCCTTCGATCATCACCTGGCAGCCTTTCTTCCAGGCAATTTGAGTGAGCTCGCCGAGCGTTTCCAGTTCGGCGAATTGCGCGCGGTCGTTGGCGTCCGCGATCGAGCCGGGACGCAGGCCGTCGCCGAGCGAGAACGACACGTCGTATTTGCGCATCAGGTCGCAGATTTCCTCGAAGTGGGTGTAGAGGAAACTTTCCTTGTGATGCGCCAGGCACCACTTCGCCATGATCGAGCCGCCGCGCGACACAATGCCGGTGACGCGGTTGGCGGTGAGGTGGATGTAGGGCAGCCGCACGCCGGCGTGGATGGTGAAGTAATCCACGCCCTGTTCGCACTGCTCGATCAGGGTGTCCTTGTAGAGCTCCCAGGTCAGCTTGACCGGATCGCCTTCGCACTTCTCCAGCGCCTGGTAAATCGGAACGGTGCCGATCGGGATCGGCGCGTTGCGCAAAATCCATTCCCGCGTGGTGTGGATGTTGCGCCCGGTGGAGAGGTCCATCACGGTGTCGGCGCCCCAGCGGATCGCCCACACCATCTTGTCGACTTCTTCTTCAACGGAAGAAGTGACCGCGCTGTTGCCGATATTGGCGTTGATCTTGGTCAGGAAGTTGCGGCCGATGATCATCGGCTCCAACTCGCCATGGTTGATGTTGCAGGGGATGATCGCGCGGCCGCGCGCGATCTCTGAGCGGACGAATTCCGGGGTGACGAAGGCCGGCACCGCGGCGCCAAAGCTTTCGCCGTCGGCAAGGGCTGCCTCGGCGCGCTCGAGCTGAACCTTGCGGCCGAGATTCTCGCGGGTTGCGACATAGATCATCTCCTTGGTGATGATCCCGGCGCGGGCGAATTCAAGCTGGGTGATCATATGATCGCCGGTGCCGCGCAGCGGCTTGTGATGCGCGGTGAAGGATTTCGCGGCATGCGACGCGCCGACATTGCCGTTGTCTTCCGGCTTGATGTCGCGGCCCTGATATTCCTCGACGCCGCCACGCTCCTTGACCCATTCGATGCGGGCGCGGGCAAGGCCGGCGTTGACGTCGATGGTCACGTTGGGATCGGTGTAGGGACCGGAGGTGTCATAGACCGGCAAATTCGGCTCATTGGCGCCTGGGCTCAGGATGATCTCGCGCAGCGGCACCCGCACATCGAGCGCCTCATCCGGCGTGATCCAGATTTTTCGCGACGCGGGTAACGGCCCGGTGGTGACGGCGGGAAGCGTGGTGTCGGGGTTGGAGCGGATGTTCATGGTGGTTCCTCCGTTGTATTTGTTGTCATTCCGGACGGTCCGCTACGCGGACCGATCCGGAATCTAGAAGTTCAGGGCGCGTGGTGAGATTCCGACGGTTGCGGGGCATTGCTTCGTCATCGCGAGATCAAAAGGAAACCTCATGGTGAGGAGGCGCCCCTTCGGCGCCGTCTCGAACCATGGGTGACATGTGGCCATCCTTCGAGACGGCGCTTCGCGCCTCCTCAGGATGAGGGCTTCACTTGGAGCTAACGCTGCGCTCGCAATGACGGCGGCAGGTGGTCGTAAATTCATCATCACGCGGCCTCCGCGTTGGTGCCTAGCCAGACGCGCACCCGCGCATCCGGATCGGCGTTCTGGGTGACGTCTGAGACGACGGCGATGCTGTCGGCGCCGGCCGCGAAAATCGCTTGTGCTTGTTCGAGCTTGATGCCGCCGATCGCGACCAGCGGAATGCTGCCGATGCGTTTCTTCCACTCGGTGATTTTCGGAATGCCCTGCGGCGCGAAGCGCATCGATTTCAGGGTGGTCGGAAAGATCGGCCCGAGTGCGATGTAATCGGGGTCGGCACGCAATGCGGTTGTCAGTTCCTCGTCGTCATGGGTGGAAATGCCGAGCGTGAGACCCGCGTCGCGGATCGCCTTCAGATCAGCGTCGACAAGATCTTCCTGGCCGAGATGCAGATGTTTGGCGCCGGCGACGATCGCGGCGCGCCAGTAATCGTTGACCACGAGTTTGGTCGACGTGCCATTGGTCACCGTGAGCGCGTCGGTGACGATCTGTAGCGCCTGCGACTCATTCAAGTCCTTGACGCGCAACTGCGCGGTACCGACGCCAAGCGCGGTCAGCCGCGCCACCCAAGCGACGCTATCGACGACGGGATAAAATTTATCAGGATACGGCATGCCAGAAGGGTGTCCCGATGACTGGAGTGGAGGGCGAAGCAAAATCGCGGGCTTCCATCAGCCCGGCCTCAAAGGCGGTGCGTCCAGCTTCGACACCGAGCCGGAAGGCGTTGGCCATCGCGACGGGGTCGGCGGCTTTGGCAATCGCGGTGTTGAGCAGCACGGCGTCGTAGCCGAGTTCGAGCGCGTGCGCGGCGTGGCTGGGCGCGCCGATCCCGGCGTCGACCACCAGCGTGATATCGGGCAGGCGGTCGCGCATCAGCTTCAGCGCATCGCGGTTGATGATCCCCTTGGCGCTGCCGATCGGCGCGGCCCACGGCATCACCACCTTGCAGCCGGCATCGACCAGCCGCATCGCGACGCCGAGATCTTCGGTGCAATAGGGAAACACCTCAAAGCCGTCCTTGATCAGGATGCCGGCGGCTTCGACCAGGCCGACCACGTCGGGCTGCAAGGTGTCGTTGTCGGCGATGACCTCGAGCTTGATCCAGGACGTGCCGAACAATTCGCGCGCCAGCTTTGCAGTGGTCACCGCCTCGCGCACGCCGCGGCAGCCGGCGGTGTTCGGCAACACCGTCACATCCAACTCGCGGATCAGCGACCAGAACGCATCGCCGGTCTTGCCGCCGGCGGATTCGCGCCGCAGCGACACCGTGACGATGCCGGCGCTAGAGGCCCGTATCGCCGCCTGCATGATCGCCGGCGACGGATACAGCGCGCTGCCGATGAGAAGGCGGGAGGAGAAGGTTTTGGAGTAGAAGTTCAGCATTTATAATTCTCCGTCATTCCGGACGGTCCGCAAAGCGGACCGATCCGGAATCTCGAAGTGATGTGGAAAGATATGTCGTCGAGATTCCGGGTTCGCGCTGACGCGCGCCCCGGAATGACGAACGAAGCGATGCGCCTCAACCGTCATCCCCGCGAAGGCGGGGATCCAGTATTCCAGGGTGCCGGAGGTTAAAACGCGAACTCGCGGCGTACTGGGTCCCCGCCTTCGCGGGGACGACTCGTGGAAGGGACTGCGCGCCACCATCCTCACCCTCCCTGCCGTGGCGTAATAATCTCGATTTCGTCGCCGTTCTTGAGCGGCGTTTCGGCCCAGCGGCTTTTCGGCAGCACGTCGAAATTCAACGCGATGGCAAAGTGATTGCCTTCATATTCGAGTTCGCCGAGCAGCGCGTCGACCTTTGCCGACGCGATCTCCCGCGGCTCGCCATTGACGATCACGCGCATTGCATCACCTCGTTGTCGATCACGCCGCGCTCGACATAGCCGAGCGTCAGTTCCGCCAGCGCCGGCGCCAGCAGGAAGCCGTGCCGATACAGTCCGTTGACGGAGATTTTGTCATCCCTCACCGCGATGCGCGGCAGATTGTCCGGGAAGGCCGGCCGCAAACCAGAGCCGAATTCGACGATGCGGGCTTCGGCGAAGGCCGGATGCACGGCATAGGCGGCGCTGAGCAGTTCCAGCGCCGAGCGCACGCTGACGCCGCGGTCCTCCGCCTCGATCGAGGTGGCGCCGATCATGAACTGGTGATCGGCGCGCGGGATGATGTAGAGCGGCCAGCGTGGATGGATCAGCCGCACGGGGCGCGAAAATTCGATCTCGCCGGTTTCGACGATGATCATCTCGCCCTTGACGCCGCGCAATTCGGGCTGCGTGTCGCGGGCGGCGAGCCCGCGGCAGTCGATCACGATGCCGTCGCAGTCTTCAGGATTGACGTCGCTGTTGAAGCGGATAGTGCCGCCGGCTTCGGTGAGGCGCGCATGCAGTTGCGGCAGCACGCGGCGCGGCTCGACATGGCCTTCATCGGGGTAATACAGCCCGTCGCGGAAGCGGCCTTCCAGCGCCGGTTCGATCCCGGCCATCGCTGAGGCGTCGAGCCGTTGGTGGCCGGAGGTGAGCCTGGCGAAGCGGTCGAAATCGGCGCGGTCGCGCGGATGCGCCACCACCAGCGAGCCATTGAACGGGGTTTGCGGCACATGCTCGCGCCACAGGTTGAGGGAACGCAGCCCGAGCCGCACGATGACGGGTTCGGAACCTTCGGCCTCGCAATACGGCGCCAGCATGCCGCCGGCCCAATGGCTGGTCGATTGCAGCATGGCCGCGTCGCTGCGCTCGTGCAGCGTCACCTTTCGGCCGGCCTGCGCGAACAGTAGAGCTTGCCAGGCGCCGGCAATGCCCGCGCCAATAATAGATATGGAGGCTTCCCCTCGCGGGGTTTTGGTACTCTGAAACATCCCTGTCCCTTCGCCGGCATGACCCGGATCAGGTTCAAAGGGTCACCGCGGTCTCGCGCCTGCGAACAGACTTGCTGCCAGCAGACTTGAGCGTGCGGTCTCTCAGCTCCTCATCGGAGCTCCCCTCGGAACAGCTCTAATGTAGGCCGATGGCGGGTGGTGTCAACGCGCCTTCACGCCGCTGTCACCTGCTTTTGGCGCGGGAACCGGCGCGGAAGTGGTCTCGGATTTGGCCTCCGTGGCATCCTTGCTGCCGTCTTTCGCGGCAGGATCGTCCTTCACCGCGGCGACCGCCTCGACTTTCGGCGGTGCGGTCGAAGGGCCGGGTTTGGCTTCTTTCAGATGCTCGAGCCGCTGGTGCTTGGCGGCAAAGTAATAACCGGCGGCGTAATAGTGCACGGCGCGGTCATGGTCGCCATTGGCGGCGCGAAAGGCGCCGGCCAGATATTTGATGCCGTACAGCAGATTGGTGGCAGGATCGCGTAGGCCTTCGGCGCTGCCGGTGTAGCCAAGGCTGCGCGCGGTCGCGAGCTTGATCTGCATCAGGCCGATGGCGCCGCCGCTGCCCAGCAACGACGCCTGGTATTTGCTCTCGCGGACGATCACCCGGTGCACCAGCGTTTCCGGCACCAGATTGGCCTTGGCGTGGGTCGCGATCATCTCTTCATATTTGGCGCGCTGGGCCATGGCGCCTTGCGAAAAGACCGTGGCCGCGATGGCCACCAGCGATGCCAGCGAAAGCAGACGTTTCATTAACGGTGTCATCGACCAGGCCCAGCGTGATCCGGAGCGCGCTAACGCTTAACACACGGTAATTGTTGCAAACGCCGGGCGGCGATGTGGCCAAATTGCGTCGGGCGGCCGTGGCGGGGGGCCGCTTTACCAAGAATTATGGCATGGCGTGCTTCCTTGGGCTTGCTTCCTTGCCGTGCTTGTTTCGCGCAGGAAACCCAGGAAATCCGGCCGCGCCGATGACCCTATCCGTTGCAGAAATCACCGAAGAGGCCAGTCCGCTGCGCGGGCTATTGCCGCTGTGGGTCGGCGTCGGCGTCTATGCGCTGTTTCTCTTGGCCGGCAACCGGCTGCTGATCGATCCCGATACGATGTGGCAGGTCACGGTCGGGCAGTGGATCATCGATCACCGCGCGGTGCCGACCACCGATGTCTATTCTTTCACCATGCGCGGCCAGCCCTGGATCTCGACCCAATGGCTGGCGCAGGTGCTTTACGCCAAGACCTATGCCGTCGCGGGCTGGGCCGGGCCGGTGGTGCTGGCCACCAGCGCGATCGCCGCGACCTTCGCGCTGCTGGCCAGGTTCTTGAATCGACGGTTGAGCGAAAGCACCACGTTGGTATTCGTGGCCGCGGCGCTGGCTTTGACCGTGCCGCATCTGTTGGCGCGGCCGCATGTGCTGGCGATGCCGGTGATGGTGCTGTGGGTCGGCGGACTGATCGCCGCCGCCGATCGGCGTCGCGCGCCGTCGTTCTGGCTGCTGCCGCTGATGGCGCTATGGGCCAATCTCCACGGCGGCTTCGTGTTCGGGCTGGTGCTGGTCGCGCCGATCGCGCTCGATGCGGTGGTCAGCGCCAGTGTGAAAATGCGGAAGCCGTTGGCAATGCGCTGGGCGGCGTTCGGGGTGCTGGCGCTCGCGGCAGGCTGCGCCACGCCGTATGGCTGGGGTGCTTTGCTGGCGTCGCGAAAGATCCTGGAACTCGGCAGCGCGCTGCCGCTGATCATGGAATGGAAGCCGACCGAGTTCGGCGGCCTCGGCGCGTTCGAGATCTGCCTGCTGCTCGGGATCGGGCTGTCGCTGTTCCGCGGCATCAAGCTGCCGCCGACCCGGATTCTGTTGCTGCTCGGCCTGTTGCATATGGCGTTCGCGCAGGGCCGCGCGGTCGAAATCCTGGCGCTGCTGGCGCCGCTGGTGCTGGGAGCGCCCTTGGCCAGGCAGATCGGCGGTCCTGATGTTGCCGCGGCAAGCGGCGTGTCGCCGACCCGTGGCGTGCTGTTCGCCAGCGTCGGAATCGCGCTGGTGGCGGGAACGGTGGCCTATGCCTCGGCGCACCGCTTCGAGCCGCACGTCCACAGCGCGCCGGTCGCCGCCGTGACCGAGCTGAAGAAGATGAATTTCACCCGCGTGTTCAACGATTATGATTTCGGCGGTTATCTGATCGCCAACGGCGTCGCGCCGTTCATCGACGGCCGCACCGAATTGTACGGCGAGAAATTCTTCGTCGATCACAACGCCGCCAGCGGCCTGATGGAGCCGGACAATCTGTTCCGGCTGCTCGATCAATACAACATCGAGGCGACCTTGATGCGGACGCAGAGTGCGGCAACCAAATTGCTCGATCATATGGATGGCTGGCAGAAGGTCTATTCCGACGACATCGCCACCATCCACGTCCGCAAGCCCGGCGCCGTGCATACGGTAGAGCCGGCGGTGGATCCGAAGGCGAAATAGAATTTAGCGATAAATTTCCACACCGCACCGACGTCATCCTGAGGAGCGCTCCCGTTTGGGAGCGCGTCTCGAAGGATGGTGTTCTGCATTGCATTTGCGGCCATCCTTCGAGGCGCGCAAGGGCGCGCACCTCAGGATGACGTCAGTGCAGTGGAGGACGTCGGAGCGTGCGACGATCGGTTCGTCGCAGTCGCCGCGCAAATGACTCAATGCCGGTTCAAAAATCTTCCACGACAGTATGCGATGATGCGTAACGGCAATGATCCGTCAGCAAGCCTGTCCAATCCGTTTCAAAAAAACCTACAAGGGAGATGCGCCATGACTTCAGCTAATTTGGCTTTAGCTAATCTGGCCCGATCTGAGTTCGGCGATTTGCCTCGCGGAAACCCCTGCGCCCAATGCGGCCGGCCGATCTCGATCCCGGAATGGATCGAAGCCGGCCAGCGCCGCACATCCTATCTCTGGCACTGCTATGCCTGTGACTATCGCTTCGAGGCGGTCGCCTTCGAGGCCGCGCAGCCGGAGCCGCTCGCGGCCTGATAGAGCATGATCCGGAAAAGTGGAAACCGGTTTTCCGAAAAGATCATGCTCAAACAATAAGATGACCGACGAGCATGATTCAACTTTGTTGAAGCATGCTCTAGAGTTTTATTTTTGGCGCGTTTTCTTCACGCCAACCGGCGACCATCCCCGGATCAAGTCCGAGGGCATGCTTCGCTCGAAAACGCGATGGTTCAGGCGGCCTGCTGCGCCTGCTGGCCGGCCGGCAATTGAATGCGAACGATCAGCCCGCGCGGCTGGCGGTCATGCAGCGACAAGACGCCGCCATGCGCCAGCACGATGGCGCGCGCGATCGACAGGCCGAGGCCGAAGCCCGAGGCTTCGTCCATGTTGCGGGCGTCGTCACCGCGCACGAACGGCTCCAGCATGACTTCCTTGCGCGCGTCGGAAATGCCGGGACCGTCGTCCTCGACTTCGATCGTGATGATGTCAGGCGCCATCGCGAGGCGGATTTTGGCTTCGGCTCCGTACCTGACCGCGTTCTCCACCAGATTGGTGACGCTGCGATGCAGATCGTCGGGCCGCGCCGTGGCCATCGCGTGTTCCGGGCCGTCGTAGACGACCTTGTGACCCATATCCGTGAATTGATCGGTGATCAGCTGCAAGGTCGTCGCGATATCGACCAGCGTCATGGATTCGAGCTTGCGGTCGTTGCGCAGGAAGGAAAGCACGGATTCCAGCATCGATCGCATCTGGTCGAGGTCGCGCAACATGCGGCTGCGATGGCCGTCATCTTCGATGAATTCGCAGCGCAGCCGCATCCGGGTGATCGGTGTGCGCAGATCGTGGCTGATGGCGGCGAGCATCTTGGTGCGGTCGTCGATCAGGGCCCTGATCCGCTCCCGCATCCGGTTGAGCGCGCGCGCGACCGAACGAATTTCCTCAGGGCCACGCTCCGGCAGCGGTGCGGCGGCGCCATCCAGGCTGAAATCCTCGGCGGCCCTGGCAAAGGACGACAGTGGTGCCGTCAAGGCGCGCGCAGCCCATAGCCCAAGCAGCGTGAGGCTGATCACCGCGAACAATAGCGTCATCATCCACGGGCCGCCCCAGAACGGACGCGGCCGCACATCCGGCGAGAGCACTGCTGAAACCATCGCGCCGTCCGGCAGTACGATACCGACTCTATGGGGATCGGCGTCGGGCCCGAGCGAGAAGATCTTGTAGTTGGCGCCGAGGCGGTGATGCAGCATGTGCTGCTCGAAGTTCGTGGGATTATTCGCCGGTGCAACGATGTCCGGAAGACTTTCGATATTCAGCTGCGGAAAGGCGTGGGCAATGTCGGCGAGCAGCCGCGGCCGCTCCGTGACCGGTGCTGCGCCGACCAGCTGGATGCTGGCGGCGAGCTGGCTATGGCGGCGGTCGATCATCGGATCGGGCTGGTCCGGCCGATGAATCAGGAACGTCGCGGTAATGATCAAATGAAGGGCGACGATCGAGGCGACCACCAACGCCGCGATCTGTCCGCTGATCCGTCGCAGATTAAGAAAGCCCGCCAGCTTCATGACGGCGCGGTCGCGGAAGCCGCGACCGCGTTCACCGTTGGCGCGTTCACCGTTGGCGTGAACATGTAGCCGCCGGAGCGCACGGTCTTGATCATGGTGGCGTCCTGCGGGTCGGTTTCGATCTTGCGGCGGATCCGGCTGACCAGCACGTCGATGCTGCGTTCGAACGAGCCGGAGCTGCGTCCCTGCGTCAGATCGAGCAGGCTGTCGCGCGACAGCACGCGGCCCGGCCGCTCGCAGAAGGTGCGCAGCAGGTCGAACTCGGCGCTGGTCATCGCTACCCGCGCGCCCGCCGGGTTGCGCAGCTCGCGCAGCCTGAAATCGATCCGCCATCCGAGGAAGGTAACGGCGGTCGCGCCGTTGGTGGCGCTGACCGTCTGCGCCGCCGCCTGGCGCCGCAGCACCGCATTGATCCGGGCCAGCAGCTCGCGCGGATTGAAGGGCTTGGCGAGATAATCGTCCGCGCCCATCTCGAGGCCGAGAATGCGATCGACGTCCTCGCCGCGCGCGGTCAGCATGATGATCGGCACTTGCGATTCCGCGCGCACCTTGCGGCACAGGCTGAGGCCGTCCTCACCCGGCAGCATGACGTCGAGGATCAAAAGGTCGACGCGATGGTCGATCATCGCGCGCGCCATCTCACGCCCGTCGGATGCGGCGGCGACGTTGCAGCCGTTGCCGCGCAGGTATTTTGCAATCAACGACCGCGTCTCGCGATCGTCTTCGACGACAAGGATATTCGGTGATGCCGTAGCCATGCGAACCTTTGAATGTGATTCGAGAAGAACCGGCCCAGGAATTTTGTTTCCCGATGTTTCTGGCGCGGCGGGCGTAACACCAGGCAACATCCTTGTAGGGCGATAAAAAGGTCTCGTTAAGCTTATTAATCTTAACGTTAGGCCATCTTGCAAGAACCTTTGGAGCCATCATGACCTCAATTTCCGCGGCCTCCGGCAGCACCTATCAGTCGCCCCTCCAGTTGCTGCAGGCGCAGCTGCAATCGGAAGTCAGTTCGGGCACCGTCAGTTCGACCGATCAGACCGCGCTGTCTTCCGCGCTGACCGACATCAACTCAGCCCTGCAGGGCGGCGATGCGAGCGGCTCCGGCGGCTCAAGCAGCAGCAGCAACGCGGCGCCCGGCGACATCAAATCGAAGATCGACAGCCTGATCGCCGGCGAGGTCTCGAGCGGCAAGCTGACCGCCGATCAGGCCACCGAATTGCAGGGCGTCTTCCAGACCGCATTCGCCAACGGCCCCGGCGGTGCGGGTAGCACCACCACGGCTGCGGACGCTTCCGGTACGACGGATGCGCTCGGGGGAGCCGGAGGACCCGGTGGTCCGGGCGGATCCGGGAGTGCCGGTGGTCCTCCGCCAGGCGGCGCCGGCGGCGTTCACGGTCATCATGGCGGCCACGGCGGCGGCTCATCGTCAGATGCCACATCGTCGACCAGCAGCACCAGCAGTTCGTCGGACACCAGTTCAGTCGCCGATGTGCTTCAGCAATTTCTCCAGTCGTTGCAGGATTCGCTGTCGAGTTCGTCATCGACGTCCTACAGCGCGACCGGCAGCACCACCTCCGGCAGCGACAGCAGTTCGTCGATTTCGGCGCTGCTGATTGACTATCAAACCTGAGTTCAACAGGTTCTTTCTTCAAGCCAGATTCTTTCTTCAAGCCAGATTCTTGCTTCAAGTCAGGTCCCCGCCGACGCACACACCGGCGCACGCGGCGATCATTCTTCCCAGAACGGGAAGGTGATCGCTGTTATTTGGCCATGTGGCGCGGGAACCAGGTCATTGCCGGCGCGTTAGTCTGCTTCATCAACCCGCAAGGAGGGTGATGATGACCGACGTCATGGCCAAGGCACATCAGTTGATTGCAAGCGATCGGGTCGAAGGCACCGCGGTGCGGCGGCCGAACGGCGACAGGATCGGCCACATCGAGCGGCTGATGATCGACAAGATCAGCGGCAAGGTGTCGTACGCGATCCTGAGCTTCGGCGGCTTTCTCGGCATGGGCACCAATCTGTTGCCGTTGCCGTGGGCGCGGCTGAGCTACAACCCGCGGTTCGAAGCCTACCAGCTCGACATCGACGACGACGAGCTCAAACGGGCGCCGTCGTTTCGGGCCGAACTGGATTTCGACTGGGGCGATCGTTCGCAGGAAACCGAGTTGCATCGCTATTACGGCGTTCCGCCGTATTGGGGCGGCTTCTGATTGCGCCGTCGCGCGATGCGCAGCATTCGTCCGCGCCACACCCGGCGTCGCGGGCGGCGATGAACTTCGCGCGCCGACTAGTTCCACGGAACCGGTTAAAAAGTTCGCATTTGCAATGATCGAAAATACAGCGGTCGCGGAACAGCCGATGGATGAATGTGTTTTCCCTGGACGATTCATCTCAGGGAGACACATCATGTTTACAAAATATGTTGCGGCCGGTCTGGCCGGGTCCGCTTTATTTGCCACTGTTGCGTTCGCGCAGACCCCGACCACCACCCGCGAAAACCCCAAAATGGCGCCGACGGCCTCAAGTGCTGCGTCGGGCGCGTCGTTCCAGGGCGACTGGCGCACCTCCAAGGTCGTTGGTCTCAATGTCTACAACGACAGCAATGAAAGCGTTGGCTCGATCAACGATCTTTTGACCGATAAGAGCGGCAATATCAAAGCCGCTGTGATCAGCGTCGGCGGCGTACTGGGTGTCGGCGCGCAGCTGGTTGCCGTCCCCTTTGACAAGATCAAGTTCGTCAATGAGCCGGTTGCCCATACCGGCACAGCTGGTGCTGGCGGAACGAGGCCATCGTCGACGACAACAACGGGCGCTGCGACCGCAACCCCTAGCTCAGCGCCGGCCACGACCTCGAAGGCCGATCCCTGGTATCCGGATCATGCCGTGTACAACGCGACCAAGGATGAGTTGAAGGCGATGCCTGCGTTCAAATATTCGGAATAATCTAGCCGTCGAAGCGATCGCCTAAAACGAAGCGCGCCCGGTTTTGCCGGGCGCGCTTTTTTGTTTGTTGATTTGCGGCGTGGCCATGCTTTCGGTCGTCATCGCCCGCGCAGGCGGGCGATCCGGTATTCCGAGGAGTTCATGCCTAATTCGATGGCTCTGGAATACTGGATACTCCGCCTTCGCGGAGTATGACGGCGTGCGTGTAGCCGCGCCTAGCCTTACCTAGTTCGCCGCCTTCACCAGCGGGCAGCCGCCCTTGTCGAGCGGACGGAAGGCTTCGTCGCCGGGCACGGTGGCAAGGAGCTTGTACAGATCCCACTCACCCTTGGATTCTTCCGGCTTCTTCACTTCAAACAGATACATGTCGTGGACCATGCGGCCGTCGATGCGGATATGGCCGTTCTTGGCGAAGAAGTCGTTGATCGGCGTCGCCCGCATCTGCGCCATCACTTTCGGCGCTTCGTCGGTGCCGATGGCTTCGATCGCCTGCAGATAATGCATCGTCGCCGAATACAGTCCCGCCTGGATCATGGTGGGCATGCGGCCAATCTTGTCATAAAAGCGCTTCGAGAAGGCACGGGTTTCGTCGTTCATGTCCCAGTAGAACGCGTCGGTGACGATCAGGCCCTGGGTCGCCTTGAGGCCGAGGGCATGGGTGTCGGTGATCTCCATCAGCAGCGCGATCATCTTCTGGCCGCCCTGGGTGATGCCGAATTCCGCCGCCTGCTTCAGCGCGTTGGTGGTGTCGCCGCCGGCGTTGGCGAGCGCCACGACCTTGGCCTTGGAGGCCTGCGCCTTCAGCAGATAGGACGAGAAGTCGGAGCTGTTCAGGGGAGCGCGGACGTCTCCAAGGACCTTGCCGCCGCTCTCCTTCACGACGTTCGCAGCATCGCGCTCCAGCGCCATGCCGAAGGCGTAGTCGGCGGTGACGAAGAACCAGGTGTCTTCGCCGCGCTTGACCATCGCCTTGCCGGCGACGTTGGACAGCGCATAGGTGTCGTAAGTGTAGTGCACGGTATTGGGCGAGCAGGCGGGGCCGGTGATGTCGGAGCTGCCGCCGCCGGAATTGATGTGAATCTTGTTCTTCTCGCGCGTCAGCGCCGAGACCGGCAGCGCGACCGAGGAAGTCGGAACGTCGAGGATCGCGTCGACCTTCTCGTTGTCGTACCAGTTACGTGCAATGGCGACGCCGACGTCGGGCTTGTTCTGATGGTCGGCGACGACCACCTCGATCGGCTTGCCCTTCACCTTGCCACCGTAATCGGCAACCGCCATTTCGACGGCGGCTACCGAACCCTTGCCGGTCGCGTCGGCGTAAAGGCTGGACATGTCGGTGAGAACGCCGAGCTTGACGACATCGTCGGAAATCTGCGCGTTCGCCGCGGTGCCGGACACGGCAAGAGCGAGGCCGGCCGCTACCACGGCTGCAAGTGACTTCATGGTGTTTATCTCCCTGGTTTTTTCGTTTTGGTGTTGTGTGACGGGCTTGTTCTAGCCGCGATCGGGGAGGCCCGCAAAGACGACTTTTTGGGCATAAGGGGGCCCTTGTCCCGCCGAGGGAGGCCCGGGTAAATCGACGTAAAACCGATGGAAATGGCCTCGGAAGTGCGTTCCAAGTGCACTTCTAGCAACTTTTTCTTTGCTGGAACGTGAGATGTCGAAAGCCCGCCGCGCCGACGGCTGTTGCAGGGCGCCATCGGGATCGGCGCTGGGTTGATTCTGGATGCAATGCCGGCCGCCTTCGGTCAGTCTGGCTCGGCGGCTGCTCCGCCGATCGCGACGCGGCCGATCCCCCTGAAGCAATCCGCGCGACGGACGGTCACGCGATCGGCAGATACTGGCAAACGAACGTGAACGGCTTTTCGTTCATCGCTTTGGTCAGTTGCAGCGAATAGCCGTAGCGCTGCATCAATGATGTGACGTCCACGGCCTTCTCGACCTCGAACAGGCTGTCCCGGTGCGGGCTCGACCAATGCCGGATCTGGGCTTTTGCCCGCTGCTTGGCGATGGTGGCATCACGCGTCACCAGCAGGACGTTCCGGTGCAACTCGCTGAATTCGGCGGGATCGTAGCCGCCGAGATTGACAAAGAATAATTTTTCACCGCCATCACGCGGCGCGTCCGTCGTCAGCGTGATGTCGAAGCCATCGGCCTGTTCGACCGCGCCCCAGCAATCCAGGTGCAGGCTGTCGGCATCGCCCCACCATTGCCGGCGCAGATCGGCGTGACAATCTTCCGGCGTCTCGCCAATCGAAAAGCGCACGTCGTGCAATTCGACATTGGAGTTGCCGCAATTGCCGCCGACGTAAAACATGAACAATTTCATCAACCGTATTCCTGCGTTGTCAGCCGCAGCTCTACGGGATTTCAGCCCAAGGTGAAAGCGTAGGCCTGGACGCCGGGGTCGAGACAGAAGGCCTGCGGTGTTATACGGTCACCAAGAACGTCTCGCACAAGATGATATGATCGCGGAGCTTCCACGCTCCGGCGCCAGGGGGTTCTGATCGATGCAAAATCTGAAAGGTCACATTGCGCTGGTGACCGGCGCATCCCGCGGCATTGGTGCGGCGGTCGCGCTGGCGCTCGCCGGAGCAGGTGCTGCCGTCGCGGTCAATTATCGCGAACGGGCCGGCGGCGCCGACGCCGTGGTGGCGAAGATCAACGCCATCGGCGGCCGCGCGACGGCCGTTGCCGCTGACGTATCGAAAAATGCGGATGTCACCGCGATGGTCGATCGCGTGACAAAAACGCTGGGCCCGATCGACATCCTCGTCAACAATGCGGGCATGGCGATCGTGCGCGGCGTCGATGATCTGACCGAAGCCGAGTTCGACCAGACCATCGCGGTGAATTTGAAGTCGGCCTTCCTGTGCACCCAGGCCGTGCTGCCGGCGATGCGGGCGCGCAAATGGGGCCGCATCGTCAATATCTCATCGGGTGCGGCGCGCGGCGCCGGCGCGATCGGCGTGCATTACAATGCCTCGAAGGCCGGCATGGAAGGCCTGACCCGCGGCTATGCGGCGCGGCTGGTCAAGGAAGGCATCACCGTCAATGCGGTGGCGCCGTCGCTGATCGAAACCGACATGATGGCCGGCCGCACCGACCTCGCACGCAACATCCCGCTCGGGCGCATGGGGCGGCCCGACGAAGTGGCGCAGTCGGTGCTGATGGTCATCGGCAATGACTACATGACCGGACAGACGGTTTTGCTGAACGGCGGCATGGCGTTCATATAACTCCGGCGTTCAAAGCCCGCGCAACGCCGTGACGAAAACGTTCAGTGTGCCTTCGGCCTGCGCGACCACGCGCAGCGTTTTGGAATCGAAGGCGATGTAGGCCAGCTGAAGACTGGTGATTTCGGCCGCGATCCGCACGCCGTCCTCGTTCTTCTGAAAATCGGCGATCGCAGCGGCGACTTTCTTCTGCGCGTTGGTCGCGAACGGCTTGAGGTCGACGACGGCCTTGTCGGCGAGCGCCTGTTGCAGCCGCGGCATCGCCTCGCGCGCCGCCGCCCCGAGCAACCCGAGCGCCGCCTCGGATTCGACGGCGAGTTGCACGTCGGTCAGCCGCAGCGTCTGCTCGGCCTGATTGAGCACCGGCCTGCCCCAGATCTGAACGGTGGCGTCGGCACCGAAGCCGAACCAGCTCTTTTTTTCCTTGGCATGCACCAAGAGCGAGATCAGCAGCCGGTCGCCGGCCGCCGCAACCGTGGCCTTCTTCACCGTGACACCGACCGAGCCCGAGCCGTCTTCGGGGAACGTTCGTCCGCCCAGTTGCGTCTCCAGGATCTTGTTGATCTCGGTGAACGGCAGATCGATTGGCACGCCGATGCTGACCCCGCCTGGTGTCGGCGGGATGATCGAGATCTTGTCGGGAAACGGGCAGTCGGGCTTGGTCTGCTCGGAGGTGATCCGGGTCTCCGCCTCGACGCCGATAATGGTCGTCACCGCCGTTGCATCGACGCGCGGCTGCACCGCGATCGCCCGCGTCGGCCGCAATTCGAGCCACAGCGGCGGCAGTGATGTGCTCGCGCCGGTGCCTTGCAGCGCGATCGAGCGGCAGGCCTTGGCCCATTGCACCCGCGCGCCCTGCTCGAAGGTGGGATCGCTGCGGATTTTCGCCGCGACGGCTTCCATTTGCTCGTTGACGGTCTTGTCCATCATCGGCTTGACCTGCGCCGGGACGTTGACCCGGGCGCCTGCCACCGTAAGGCTGGTGTCGCCGAGATTGACCTGGGCCTGCAAATTCGGTTCGAAGTGCCAGGCTGCGGCTAGCTTCGGCCGCGAGGTGATGGTGACGTTGCCCTTGATGTCGGCGTGGGCGTTGATCTCCTTGATGTTGATGCTGCCGATTTGCTTGGCGGCCTTGTCGCCGAGCAGGCTGCCCAGCGCGTTGCTGACCGCGCCGGTCGCTTTCGACGACAGCGAGCCCGTGACATTCAAGGTGCCCGTCAGCGGCGTCGCCAATGTCAGCACATCCGCCGCGCCGGTCGCGCTGATCGGGCCGCGCGACGCGGTCCAGCCGATATCGGCGTTCTGCAGTATCTGCGTTGCCGGATTGTCGGCCTTGCCGTTGAAATTACGGGGTGCTGCGTGGTCGGCGGCGTCGCGAATCGCGGCAATTGAAATCGCCACCGGCGCCAGCACGACCGAGGTGCGCGACGCCGGCGGCAATGGCGGTAACGCTGTGATCGCAGGCGCGTTAGTCGGCGCGCGCGGCGACAGCCAGTCCAGAGCCTTGAGGCTGGCAAAAAAGGAGATCGCAACGACCACGCTTGCAAGCAGGATCGTCTTGAGACGTAACGGCAAACGCATCGTCCCCCCGGACCAATTGAAGGCCGAGTTTACAGGGTGGGTTCTGCGGGCGCCAGCTTCACTTAAAGGCGCTTTTAGGGGTGCTTTGACGTGTTATGGCGTGGGGTCGCCAGCCAGCCATGGTCTCGCCATGAACCGGGCATGATCGTTAATTTTGGCGTGGGACGTGTTGCCGCTCAGAAACAAAGTTGGCGCGGAGACCGCGCCAGCTTTTCGTTCACAGGCAAACCTCGCAGGTGGACCTGGCAGGCGAACTTAGATCCGCTTGCGATCAGCTGCGCTTGTTGCCGGCATTGTCCGCATGCCGGTCCATCGGCAGCACGATGACTCTGGTGCCGACGTTGACCCGCGAATAGAGATCGGAAACGTCGGAATTGGTGAGGCGGATGCAGCCGGACGACACATGCGTCCCGATCGTCTCCGGCGCGTTGGTGCCGTGGATGCGATACACGGTGCCGCCGAGATACATCGCGCGGGCGCCGAGCGGATTGCCGGGGCCGCCGGCCATGTGGCGCGGCAGATAGGGTTGGCGCGCGATCATTTCCGGGGGCGGGGTCCAATCCGGCCACTCCGCCTTCTTGGTCACCGACTGCACGCCCGACCAGGTGAAACCATCGCGACCGACGCCGATGCCGTAGCGGATCGCCTGGCCGCCGCCGAGCACATAATAAAGATAGGTGTTGGGGGTATCGATGATGACGGTGCCGGGCGCTTCGCGGGTCGGGTAGCTCACGATCTGGCGCTTCAGGCGCGCGGACATCTCGGCAGGCGCGACCTCGTTCTGATCGGGCGCGGCCTGCGCCGGCGGTTCGTAAGCCTGGACCGGCGGCGTCATGAAGAAGGGAAACAGCGGCAGCGGCGCTGCCGAGGCCGTCGCGGAAAGACCCAGCGTGCCGATGACCAATACGCCGAAAGCAGTGGCGCGGCGGGTATTCAGCTTCAAACGATCCAGCTTGAACATGTGTCGTCCCCTGTTTGGTTTCACGCATCGTTCGGCGTGTTGTTGGGGCGATCTGTAACCGCGAAGCGTTTCAGGACATTTGCGTCAAAGGCGAAAAACGGTTTCGTCGCGGTAATGAATTGTTTCATGACAGTTTCGTGAGACCGCGGGGCCGCAGGGTTAACAAAAAATGGCCTGACGGTTCGATGACGTCATACGCCTGAAATATCCGTAGTCGAACGTCGGGACATTGAGAATCAGCTAGCTCTCAGGCTCCCGAGATGCGGATATTAATTGCGACTGATGCCTGGCATCCGCAGGTTAACGGCGTGGTGCGCACGTTAACCTCGCTGGCGCGTAGCGCGGCCGGGCTGGGGGGCGACATCGACTTCCTGACCCCGGACGGCTTTCCGTCGATGGGTTTGCCGACCTATCCGGGCTTGCGAATCGCGCTGCCGAACCGGCGCGAGATCGCCAAACGGATCGAGGCGATCGCGCCCGATGCGATCCATATCGCAACCGAAGGCCCGATCGGTTGGGCGGTGCGGGCCTATTGCCGCCGCCGCAAGCTGGCCTTTACCACGTCGTACACGACGCGCTTTCCGGAATATGTCGAGGTCCGTACCGGCATTCCGGCCAGCGTCGGCTATGCGGTGCTGCGGCACTTCCACGCCGCCGCCGCCATGATCATGGTCGCAACGGATTCGCTCAAGGCGGAACTCGGCGCCCGCGGTTTCAGGAAGCTCGGCTTCTGGACCCGCGGTGTCGACACCGAACTGTTCAACCCCGATGCTCCGGCGGAGCTCGATTTGCCGAGGCCGATCTTCATGACCATGGGCCGCGTCGCGGTCGAGAAGAACATCGAGGCGTTCCTCTCGCTGAACCTGCCGGGCACCAAGGTGGTGATCGGCGACGGCCCGCAGCGCGCCGAACTCGAGCGCAAATATCCGCGGGTCAAATTCCTCGGCGAGAAAAAAGGCCAGGACCTGACCGCGCATCTGGCGGCGGCCGACGTTTTCGTATTTCCGAGCAGGACCGACACCTTTGGCGTGGTGCAGCTGGAAGCGCTGGCATGCGGCACGCCGGTCGCTGCGTTTCCGGTGACCGGGCCGCTTGACGTGATCGCGGACCATCCGATCGGCGCACTCGATGAAAATTTGCGGAGCGCCTGCCTGCGCGCGCTCGGCATGTCGCGCGAAACCTGCCGGCAGTTTGCACTTGAGCGTTCCTGGGAAAACAGCGCGCGTCAGTTCATCGGCAATCTCACCGCGTTGCAGCCAAGCCGTTCGCTGCGGCCTTCCTCCCGCGTCGTGGCGGGAAGAACCGCCGTGCGCGGCTAATCAACATCATCGTCACATCATCACAGCAAGTTGGAACCATCATGGCGGAAATCCTGAAACTGGACGGCACCGGTCAACTGGACTTCGATCGCGAGACGGTCGAGCGGGCCTATGACCGCTGGGCGCCGGTCTATGACCTCGTGTTCGGCGGCGTGTTCGGCAAGGGCCGGCAGGCGGCGATCTCGGCCACCAACAGCATCGGCGGTCGGGTACTCGAAGTCGGCGTCGGCACCGGGATTTCGTTGCCGCAATACGCCGCCAATACGCGCATCTTCGGCACCGATATTTCGGAAGCGATGCTGCGCAAGGCGCATCAGCGCGTCGAGGAGCTCGGCCTCAGGAATGTCGAGGGTCTCGCGGTGATGGATGCCGAGAAGCTCGAATTCCCCGACGATTCGTTCGACGTCGTGATGGCGCAATATGTCGTCACCGCGGTGCCGAACCCGGAAGTGGCGCTGGATGAATTCGCCCGCGTGCTGCGCCCCGGCGGCGAGATGATCCTGCTGAGCCGGGTCAGCGCCGATGCCGGTGTGCGTCGCTTCATCGAACAGCGGCTGCAGCCGGTGGTGCGTCCGCTCGGCTTCCGCACCGCGGAGTTCGCCTGGTCGCGCTTTGCAAAATGGCAGGCGGGCGCCCGTGGCATCGAACTGGTCGAGCGCCGGCTGGTGCCGCCGCTCGGACATTTCTCGCTGATTCGATTCCGCAAGGTCGAGATCGCAGCGGTCGGCTGAGGGCGGCCGCCAAGGTTGTCAACAGTCCGGTTGCGTCGCGTCATATGTCATTATGATGATGTCACATGCCGGACATCGAATCCCCGTACAAAATCCTAGACGATGGAGGGAAAGATGCTCGATAATTTCCGCACCGCTCTGCATACCCAGCGCTGGGATGACCATCGCTATTACCACCACAGCCGGATCAACCAGAGTTTACACTTCGTTAGCGCCTCGAGCTTTCTCGTCGGCTACGTCATGATGTTCTTCGATCCGGTGGCGGCGGCGCTGCTGGGCTGGTGTGTCTCGATGACCACGCGGCAGGCCGGTCATTTCTTCTTCGAGCCGAAGGGCTACGACCA
The DNA here is from genome assembly GCA_039935075.1 of Bradyrhizobium sp. GTDB lineage: Bacteria > Pseudomonadota > Alphaproteobacteria > Rhizobiales > Xanthobacteraceae > Bradyrhizobium. The sequence continues at coordinate 46,363 of JBDTKZ010000066.1, read as the reverse complement.
CGTCAACGACGCCACGCATGAGCACAAGGAAGAGATCAAGGTCGGCTACAATCTGCGCCGCAAGATCGTGCTGATGGCGATCTGGGCGTTGTCGCCGCTGGTGCTGTATCTCGACCCAACCATGCTCGGCCTGTTCAAGCCCTGGGTGTCATCGGTCGATTTCATGCGGCAGGTCGCCAAGATCTGGCTCGCGGTTGGCGTCGGAGGGCTGTTGTTCCGCACCATCCATCTGTTCTTCATTCGCGACGTCGAGACCGGCCTGGTCTGGATGACCAAAATCCTCACCGACCCGTTCAGCGATTTCAAACTGTACTACAAGGCGCCGCTGGCGCTGCTGAAGGGCGAGCTGATCGATCCGGGTCTCGAGAAGCACGTCAAGCACGCTTGATACGCGATCTCGAATACCTGCCGCGTTTCGTCATGCCCGGCCTTGTGCCGGGCATCTACGTTTCCCGTTTTGTCATTCCGGGGCGATGCGAAGCATCGAACCCGGAATCTCGAGATTCCGGATCTGGTCCTTTGGACCATCCCGGAATGACGGCGAGACAGACGCGAGGCGAATCGTTAGGAAGCAAGCGCGAGCGTCTAGCGCTTGAACTTCCTGGCAAGGATCTCTTTGAGAATCCGCCGCTTGATGCCCTTGTTGGTCAGCGATCCGTCGTGCCACCACCAGCCGTCCTGTTTCATCCTGGCCGCCGCCGCGGCAAAGCGTTTTGTCACCTCGGCGAAATCCGCATCGGTGTAGTTCAGGCTGAAGATCAGCCGTCCGGTGCCAACCCAGCTCAGTGCGAGGCCTTCGGCCCGCAGGTAATACTGCAACATCCAATTATAGCGGGACGGCTCGGTGTAATGGACCATCCAGATCGACGACAGATGACTGACCCGGACCGGCAGGTCCTGCGCGGTCAGCATCTCGTTCAATTGGCGCGCCCGGTTGTTCCAGGTCTCGTCGAGGCCGCTATAGACATCGCGGAATGCCGGGTCGTCGAGCCGGGTGAGGAATTCATCCATCGCCATCATGACGTAGGGATGCGAATTGAAGGTGCCGCGGGCAAAGCAGATGTCGGCGGGATGATCGTCACGGAAACGGCGCATCAGATCCTTGCGGCCGCAGACCACGCCGACCGGCAGACCGCCTGCGAGACTCTTGCCGTAGGTCACCATGTCGGCGCGGACACCGAAATATTCCTGGGCGCCGCCCGCTGCGAGCCGGAAGCCGACAAACACCTCGTCGAAGATCAGCACGATGTTGCGCTCGGTGCAGATCTGCCGCAATGCGCCGAGCCATTCGCCATAGGCGGCGCGATCGTAGCGGCCGGTGCGCGAACTATCGACCAGCGAGGAATCGCCGGGCGCGTTGGCGTTGGGATGCAGCGCCTGCAGCGGATTGACCAGCACGCAGGCGATGTCGTTGCGGGATTTCAGGACCTGGAGCGTCCGCTCCGACATGTCGGCCAACGTGTAGGTCTCATGCGGCGACACCGGATTGCCGATGCCGGGCTGCACGTCGCCCCACCAGCCATGAGAGGCGCCGGCGAAGCGAACCAGATGCGAGCGGCGGGTGTGATAGCGCGCCAGCCGCACCGCCTGCATGACAGCTTCGGTGCCGGACATGTGGAACGAGACTTCGTCGAGTCCGGAAATCGCGCACAGCCGCCGGACATTGTCCATGATGATCGGGTGGTAGGGCCCGAGCACCGGTCCCAGCGGATGCGCGCGGCTCTCGGCCCTGGCGATGCAATCCTTGTAGAAGTCATTGCCGAAGATGTTGACGCCGTAAGAGCCGGTGAGGTCGTAGAACACATTGCCGTCGAGATCGGTGACGGTAACCCCGGCCGAAGATTCCATGAACGCGCCGGTGCCCAGATGCTCCCGGACCAGCCGGCTGAATTGAAACGGCACCCGGTAGGTTTCGGTGAAATGCAGGTCGGAGATCAGCTCCGCCGCCTCGGCCGTCATCTTGCGGCCTTTGGCGAAGCGCTCCTCGTACAGCCGTGCCAGCCGGAAGAAGGCGTCCTGGCGCTGGGTGGCGACGGCGGCAGGCGCGCCATCGGCGGCGAAGAAATCATTGATGTCAAATTCGTAGAACGGGATCAGGCGCGCCACCATGCGCGACATCTTGGAATGGCCGGTCAGCGAGCGGTGCTTGGCCCGCGACAGCGCCACCCGCGCCTGCAATTTGGGAAAGACAGCCGCGGCGCTTGCGACCGCGGCGGTGGACAGCGACAGAATCGGAAGGGGCTGATACATGCCGCCAGCGCTAGCGAATCCTGCTGACAGATTCATGACAATAAGGAACCTGATCGCGGGCCTGACTCAGCAGGAGGACCTTAATTTCCTGCTGACCAACCGGATTCCGCGCGCGGCGGTGACCCGTTTCATCGGCTGGTTCAGCAAGATCGAGCAGCCCCTGATCCGGAACCTCTCGATCGCCTGCTGGCGGATGTTCTCCAATCTCGACCTGTCGGAGGCAAAAAAGACCAGCTTCAAGAGCCTGCACGATTGCTTTACCCGCGAGTTGCGCCCCGGCCTGCGTCCGGCGGATCCGGATCCCGCGATCGTGGCCAGCCCGTCGGATGCCATCGTCGGCGCCCACGGCGCGATCGCCGACACCGAATTGTTTCAGATCAAGGGCGCGCCGTATTCGCTGCTCGATCTGCTCGGCGATCCCGCATTGGTCGAGGCGCACCGCAACGGACGTTTCATCACGCTGCGGCTGACCTCGAGCATGTATCATCGCTTCCACGCGCCCTATGACTGCCGGATCGAGCGGGTGACGTTCATCCATGGCGATACCTGGAACGTCAATCCGATCGCGCTCAAGCGGGTCGAGCGGTTGTTTTGCAAGAACGAGCGCGCGGTGCTGCAAACCCGGCTGTCGACCGGCGAGCCGCTGACCCTAGTTCCGGTTGCCGCCATTCTGGTCGCGAGCATCCGGTTGCATTGCCTCGACGTCATGCTCAACGCGCAGACCAAAGGACCGACAGTATTCGATTGTGACGTCAGCGTTCGCAAGGGCGACGAACTCGGATGGTTCGAGCATGGCTCGACCATCATCGTGCTGGCGCCGGATCATTTCGAGTTTTGTGACGATATCGCGGAAGGAACACGCATCCGCGCCGGTCAGGCGTTGATGCGGAGATCTCCGACGTAACTGGTGCGCTCGGCGCGAAAAGTCCTGGACCGTCTGATCGCGTTCCCCGGATGCTGCGCAGCGCGCCGCACTCGCGGCGTGGTGCGCTGCTGATCCGGGGTCCACGCTGTAGCAGTGGGTCCCGGCTCTGCGGAGCACCGCCAAGAGGCGCTGCACCGCGTCCGGGACACGAGATGCCTCTTAGCGCCTTTGCTTTTTTCCCTTTGGCGGCACGGCTCGGCGCAGCACGGCCGGCCGGTTCGGCAATCCGGCCCGCTGCAATCCGGGTTGCGGCGCACCGGGCCGTTGCACGCCGGGACCATTCGGCGACCGCGCCGCGCCGGGGACCACACCCGGCTGCGGTTGCAATTGCCCTTCGCGTTTCGGTGCGCCCGGTACCGTCGGCGAACCTGGCCGGTGCGGCAATCCGTTCTGGCGCTGCGGGCCGGGCTGACGCGCCGGATTGTTGTTGCGCAGGTTCGGGTTTGGATTGTTGCGCAAATTGTTGCGGTTCGGGTTGTTTCGGTTCGGGTTGGCCTGCCGCAACGCGCGTTGCTGACTGACGATCTGGCGGCCGACGCTCTGCGCGGCGTGGACCTGGCGCACGATGCCCTGGTCGCGCAGCGCCTGCCGCGGTGAAATCAAAAGCGGCGCCGCGCTGAAGCGGCCACCGGCGCCGGGCCGAATGGTGAAACCCGAGGAGCCCTGGGTCAGGAAGCCGAGCCGCGCGCCGGTGCGATCGTTGACTTCGATCCGTCCGACTCGTCCATCCGCATCGGGATAAAGCTTGATCGCGACATTGTTGGCGTTGTTGGCGGCGGCCCCTTCCGGCACCTCGACGAGGCCGGTGGTGCCGCGAATGCCGAGCGTTGCGGTCGGCGTCGATATCTTCATGTCGCCGGTATGGGCGACCTCCGCGGCGACAAAGGCCACGGTGCCCTTGGCGATATCGAACAGCGCGGCGTTCTGCTTGCCGCCGCTTTCATAGACATAATTATCGACGGCAATGCTGGCGTTGGCGGTGAGATTGAAGGTGGTGGCATCGTTGAAGGTGACGCCAAGCGTGGAATTCGCCGAGGTCTGCAGGACGTCGTTCAGGAAAATGTCGTCCTGCAGCTTGAGCGGGGTGGCCCTGTTGTTGCGGGTGACGGTCGCGCGGCCGGTCAATGTCGCGACGTTGCCGATCGGCTCGGCGGTGGGTTGTGCATCGGGCGGCGCGGGCGCGGTGGGCTGCGCAGGTGCGGCGGGCTGTGAGGGCGAGGCAGGCGGCTGCGTCGGCTGTGCCTGCGCCAGTTTTATCGGTGCGAATGCGGCGGTTTGGGGACCTGTCACCTGATCTATTTGCATCAGCGACGGCATCGCGGATGCGCTGGCGCCGCCGAGCAACAACAACGCGAGCCAGGTGGCGCCCGAAAGCCGATATCTCATCACGACGTTACCTGTGCATTCCCTGACGATACCGACCAGCCATCGCGCAATTGAGGACTCCGCAGGCTGAATGCCAGATGAATGCAGACGCCGCCGTGGTTGTACAGCCGCAAAACGATCAGGCGCCACGTCCCGCATGTGCGGACGTGGCGCCTGGTATTCAAAATAAAGACGTATTGTTTAGCTGACGCGCTTCCAGGTCTGGCCGCCGCAGAACAGGCCGCCGAAAGCGCAACCCTGGACCTTGAGGGTGTTCGGCCCCTTCATCGCGATGATGGAGTCATAATTGCTGCCGCTGTCAGGATCATGGATCCGACCGGTCCATTTCGAGCCCGACGGCTTCATGCCGATCAGGATTTTCTCGCCGGTATTCACCGCATAGCCGCAGAGGTTCGCTCCGCATTCCTCGATGCGTACCTGGCCCTTGTTTTCTTCGGTGGCCCAGATGCCGAGCGGCGTGGTTGGTGCGGGTGCTGCGGCCACCGGAGCAGGCGCCGGCGCGGCGGGCGCCACGTCAACCGGAGCGGGGGCGGGTGCCGTTGCCGCAGTAACCGGCGCTGATGATGCGACGTCGTCGAGAACCGGAGCGGGTGCTGCCGGAGCAGTCGAAGCGACCGTTGTCGGGGCCGCTGGCGGCGCGCTGTTCGCAGCCGGCCGCGGGGCCTGGGCTTGAATGGCGGGCACGTTGCTTGGCGCCGGCGCTGAATTATTCGAATTGCTGGCGTAGTTGTCGTCGTCATTGTAGCGCTTCGACTTGAAGCCGAAATCGGCGCCGGACATACCGGGAGCCGCTATCTTGAGGCACGACAGCGAGGCGCAATTCCGCGGCAACTCGACGCGGACATGCTTGCCATTGACGTCGAACGAAATTGCATTGCCGGCATGGGCGGCCGTGCTCGCCAGCAGCAAGCCTGCGAAAATATAGAGCTTCTTCATGTGAGCCTCCTGGGAATTTGTGACAGGGCACCTTTGAAATTCGCAGGGAATCTATCTCGGCCCGGCCCGGCCTTCTGTGACGAGCGTCACATGGCAACGGAAAGGCCTGTAGCGGCGTAACGGGTGACTCAAATCACATCGTTCATCGCTGGTTCAGGTCTAGCTTTCCGGGCATGTCCTGGAGAATGTCCATGAAGCGCCTGTTTCCTCCGCTCGCCGTCCTGATCGTGCTCGGCTCGCCGGTCCACGCCGCCGATTCAATTTCGTTCGTTGTCCGCGGGCACCGGGTCCAGATCGAAGCGCGCCGACATTGCTTCTCGGTGTCGTGCCTCTCGATATCGATCCCCGGCGCATATGAACGACGCGGCCGCGATCGATATGACGATGATCGCGACGTGACCGCATCGGCGCCGCCGCTTCCGTCAGCACAAGCTCAAACACAGACATCCGCTGTTCCGCTGGCGCGCAACCCGGTGCCATCAGCGCTGTCGGCGCCGGTCCAGTCCGCAGCTCCGGCGGTGCAGCAGATCGTCACCGCGCTTCAACCGCCGCCGCGGATCCTGCCGCCGCAACCTCGGCCGACGCTAACGGCGGCGCCAGAAGGTCCGCCGGCACGAATTCAGCCGGCCACGACCGCGCCGCTGCCGCAACCCGCGCCGCGCGTCTCCAGAGTCTCGCATGAGGTCGATGAGGAGCCGGCGGATTCGCCGATCGGGGACTGGCAGACGCAAGGCGAGAAGGGAATGGTCCGGATCGAGCCGTGCGGCCAGGCGCTGTGCGGATATGTGCTCGATCCATCGTCGAACGCCAAGGGCGAAACCGTGCTGGTCGACATGAAGGCGAAGTCGGCGTTGGAATGGTCCGGCAATATCTATAGCCGCGACAGCGGCAACACCTATTACGGGAAGATCTCGATGAAGGGGCCGAATGCGCTCAAGGTCGAGGCGTGTGCGCTGGGCCGGTTCTTCTGCTCGGGCAACGTCTGGAACCGGGCCGATATCAAGCCGGCGAGCCTGATGAGCAACCGCGGCAATCGGCGGGATTCACGATCGTAGCAACGCTCCCCGAGAAGCCTCGATAGCACCGTCCAGATGTCCAATTTGTAATCGCCGGCACTTGAACCGGCGCCTCCCTTGCGCGCGACCGATAGCCGGCGGTTATCGCCAAGAAGTCCGTCGCGAACAGGAGATGTCAGATGAAACGCCTGGCTTTGATTACCCTGTTGCTGCTCGGTGGCGCCGTCGGCGCCCATGCCGACAACGACGTCTACAATAACACCATGAAACACGCGCGCGGCAACGACGCGCTGCAGGTCGATACCGACACTTGCTCGCAGATGTTCGGTGCGCCGCAGAACGGCACGGTGACGTCGCGGGCCTACAAAACCTGCATGCTCAGCCGTGGCTGGCGCTTCAGCCACACGGTTCGCCAACGCAGCGCGCAGGACGACATGTATCCCGATCCGGATAATCCGGGCCTGATGTGCAAGGATTTCACCATCGGCGGCGTCACCGGATCGAGCTGCTCGAATTTCTAGAATGCCGGGTCGTTGACCGAATTCGCCGGTCCGCTATCAGGCCTGCACAGGAGCGAAAGCGGACATGCGGCGGATGTTATAACCCGGCGCGGTTCCTCTGGGACTTTTCCAGCGCGTTTTTTTTAGTATAGGCTCACCCACGACGGTGCGGCAAAGTACCGCGACCGCTTTTTGGGGAGGAAGGCATGGCTTTATTCAGGTCGGCGGCGGCTGCCGTGTTGGCACTCGGCGTGACATTCGCAACGCCCGCACTCGCGCAGAAGAAATATGACACCGGCGCGAGCGATACGGAGATCAAGGTCGGTCAAACCATTCCGCTCAGCGGACCGGCTTCCGCCTATGGCAGCATCGGCAAGGTGCAGGCCGCCTATCTTCGCATGATCAACGAGCAGGGTGGTATCAACGGACGCAAGATCAATCTCATTCAGTACGACGATGCCTACAGCCCGCCAAAGACGGTCGAGCAGGTGCGCAAGCTGGTCGAGGGCGACGAAGTTTTCACCACCTTCCAGATCATCGGCACGCCGCCGAATGCCGCGGTCCAGAAATATCTCAACGAGAAAAAGGTGCCGCAGCTTCTGGCCTCGACCGGGGCCACGCGCTTCACCGATCCGAAGAATTTTCCATGGACGATCGCTTTCAACCCCAACTACCAGTCGGAAGGGCATATCTACGCAAAGTTCATTCTCGCCAATTATCCGAACGCCAAGATCGCCATTCTCTATCAGAACGACGACCTCGGAAAAGATTACGTCAAGGGTCTGAAAGACGGGCTTGGCGACAAGGCTTCCATGATCGTCGCCGAGAAGTCCTACGAATTGTCCGATCCGACCGTCGATTCGCAGATGGTGACGCTGAAAGCGTCCGGCGCCGATCTCTTCTATAATATCACGACGCCGAAATTCGGTGCGCAGGCGATCAAGAAAGCGGCCGAACTCGGCTGGAAGCCTGTTCAGATTCTCGACATCAACGCGACGCCGGTCAGCCAGACGCTGATTCCGGCCGGCCTCGACAACGCCAAGGACATCATTTCGGTCAATTACGGCAAGGACCCGCTGGACCCGCAATGGAACAACGACGAGGGCATGAAGCGCTACAAGGCCTTCATGGCGAAATATGCTTCAGCCGAGGATGCCAACAGCGGCATCGCGACGTACGGCTATTCGACCGCGGCACTGCTGGTACAGATCATCCAGCAATGCGGCGACAATCTTACGCGGGAAAATATCATGAAACAGGCGACCAACATCAAGGGTTACGTCGCCGACCTCGCACTGCCGGGCATGACGGTCTCCACCACACCGGATGACTGGCGCATCAACAAGCAATTCCAGATGATGAAGTTCGACGGCCAGCGCTGGGTTCTGTTTGGACCGATCCTGACCGACGAATTCAAGACGAACTGAACGGCTTGCATCCGATGCGGTCATTTCAAGTGTTTTGCTGTCGACAGTGACTGCGACCGTTGTGAATGGCTGATTTGTTTTGAAAGCTGACCTGAGGGGAATGACCGCTTCCGGCGCGAAGCGGTCATTGGGATGTACGCGCGTTGATCTGGCTGCGTTACCTGATCGAACCATTGGGCGATCACTTCTGCCGGCAGAGCATGGGTTCGGTTGCCACCTTGCCGCGGAAACCATTCCCGGTAATCTGGCGGAAACATAAGGAAAAAGATCTCGATGGGGGGAGTTCTGGAGGGCGTGCGCGTGCTGGATTTCGGGCGCTATATCGCCGGGCCGTATTGCGCGACATTGCTGGCCGACTTTGGCGCCGACGTCATTCGCGTGGAAAAACGCGATGGCAGCGAGGATCGCTTTGTCGCGCCGGTCGGCGCAGGGGGTGAAGGTGCGCTGTTTTTGCAGGTCAATCGAAACAAAAAGTGCATCACGCTCGATCCGATGAAGCCGCAGGGACAGGAAGTGATGCGTCGGCTGGTTATGACCGCGGACGTGGTGGTGGCCAATCTGCCGCCGCAGACCCTGCGCGCGATGAAGCTCGATTACGAATCGTTGAAGGCGATCAAGCCCGACATCATTCTGACCACGGCAACTGCATTCGGCGGGCCGGGGCCGTGGTCCGACCGCGTCGGCTTCGACGGTGTCGGGCAGGTCATGTCGGGTTCGGTGTACATGACCGGCGCCGGCGATCCGCCTTACCGGGCCGCGGTGAACTGGGTTGATTTCGGAACCGCGCTGCACTGCGCGTTCGGGACGCTCGCCGCTCTGATGGAGCGCGGCAAATCCGGGCGCGGGCAGATCGTCGAGGGTGCGTTGCTTGCAACGGCGTTATCTTTCACCAACGCGACCTTGATCGAGCAGGCCGTGATCAAGGCCAATCGCGTTCCGACCGGCAATCTCGGCCAGACCGCCGCGCCGGCCGACATTTACCGCACCAAGGACGGCTGGGTGCTGTGCCAGGTCACAGGTCATCCGCTGTTTATTCGCTGGGCCAGGTTGATGGGTGAGGAGGACCGGTGGCTAAGCGATCCGCGCTTCGCGGACGATATCAAGCGCGGCGACAACGGTCCTGTCATCAGCGAGCGGATGGCGCGCTGGTGCGCCGAGCGCACCACGCAGGAGGCGGTCGACACGCTGGGCGGGGCGATGATTCCGGCCGGACCGGTGCTTAGCCCGCAACAGGCGCTGGATCATCCGCATATTCGCGCCGCCGGCTTCATGCAGGACGTCGATTATCCGGGCTTGCCGGTACCCGCACCGATCGCACGAGCCGCCGTCCGGCTGTCGGAAACGCCAGGCGAAATCGTGGCGCGTCCGCCGCTGCTGGGCGAGCATACCGATCTTGTGCTGGCCGAACTGGGCTATGACACCGCTGCGATCGCGGCGCTTCGACAAGGCGGCATCATTTAGCGGACGTGCACCAGGAGCCCGGCGGGCAGGCCTCGTTCGACCGTTTGGCGTCCTTGGAATACAGATCCAGTCGCAAGTTTGTCGACAACGGCGGCTCATGGCGCCAAGCGGACATTGGCGCTCATGACGATGCCAGCTAAGTGCCAATCACCGACATGCCAAGATCTAGGCCATAGCCGCAATCACGTGTGCTTGAATTTTGGCAGCAACCTCGCCGCTGCCATGCCTCTCTGCTATCGCCGATGCGGCGTAGTCGGTTGCTGCGTCTAGTTTTCCGGCTTCTCTGGCCTCGATTTCGTTGCGAAGAAGAGTTCCCTGACAATAGGCAACGGCCGGAAGCCGGGGCGAGGATGCGCGGCTTTGTTCAGCTCTCGTTTCGATCACCACGCGGGAAAAACCTGCGCCCTCCAGCTCGATACGGATCAGCGCCTTATCGTGGTAACCGTGTGGCGTTCGTATCAGGAAGCGCGGCGGATCGTTCGGAAAAATATTTGCGAGGGCATTCGTCACGTCATCCGCAAATACATTTTCCTCGATGCGATCCCATACGCTGAAAAAAAGATGTCCTCCGGGCTTCAGGACCCGCTTTGCTTCGCGGTAGGCCGATGAGCGGTCAGGAAAGAACATCGCGCCGAACTGACAACAAACGAGATCGAAGGCCGCGTCTTTAAACGGCAGCGCCAGAGCATCCGCCTGTCGCCATTTGATACGACTGTCGGGAGCTTGTCGCGAAGCAGCGTAATCAAGCATCGGCTGGTTAAGGTCGGTTACGACATAGCTTGCGCCGAGGGATAGCTTTGGCGCCAATGCGCGAGTGACAACCCCGGTGCCCGCGGCGATTTCCAGAACGGTGATGGGTAAGAAGGACGCTGCTCTTTGGGCAAGGTCTGCGGCGAACGGCTCGAAAATCAACGGCACCATGTAGCGGTCGTAATTTTCCGGGATCGATCCGGCGAATACCTTGTCCGTTTCCAACATTTTGTTTCCCGCCGTCGGCTTGATAGCTCGCGAGCTTAGCAGATTATTGTCGGCTTTGGGTCAATCGCGTCCCTGCCGGGAGCGACCGCTTCTGGCCCGAAGCCGCCGTTCAAACGCGAGCTGCATCTCGTTTACCGACTGGGAATGGGAAGAATACGATCCAGTCTCTGACCAGAATGCGTTCATCGCCCTGGCTGCTAATCGATCGAAATATGTGCCTCGCGGGCGACCTTGATCCAGCGCTCCGTTTCCAAGCGCATCAAGTCTCCGAATTGCCCCGGAGTCATGGTCTCGGCTTCGGCCCCCTCATTCGACAGAATCGTGCTGAGGTCGGGCGAGGTCAGCATCTTGCCGATCTCGGCGTTGAGCGCATTGACGACGTCAGCAGGCATCCCGGCCGGGCCGACAATGCCCCACCAGGACCACAGATCAAAGCCGGCGATGCCCGACTCGTCGAGGGTCGGCACATCAGGCAGAAGCGCCGTTCGCTTGTTGCTGGTCACCGCAAGCGCCCTGGCCTGACCGCTTTGGGCGAGCTGCAGCACCTGCGGCAGACTGGATACGTAGATGTCGACCTGGCCGCCGAGCAGATCGTTGAGTGCCGGCGCGCCACCCCTGTAGGGAACGTGCAGGAGCTTGACGCCCGCCGAAAGCGCGATGAGTTCGGCCGAAATCTGATTGATGCTGCCGGGACCAGCCGAGGCGTAGCTGATCTGGTTCGGTTTGCTCCTGGCCAGAGCGAGCAATTCCGTCGCGGATTTCACCGGCAGCTTGTTCGACGCGGTGAGCAGCAGCGGCGAGCGCGCAATAAAGGCGACCGGCGTGAAGTCCTTGATGGTGTCGAACGGCATGCTCTTCTTGATCGCCGGGTTGATCGTGAAGGTCGACGACACCAAGAGCAGCGTGTAGCCGTCCGGCGGCGCGGCGGCGACGGCAGAACTGCCGATCATGCCGCCTGCGCCGGAACGGTTTTCGACCACCACCGGCTGACCCCATACCTCGGCAAGCTTCCTGGCGATGACGCGGCCGACGATGTCGTTCGAGCCCCCGACCGCGAACGGAATAATCAGCGTGATCTGCCGCGACGGATATGTCTGCGCGTGCGCAGCCCAACTCGCGAGTACAAGTGCTGCGGCAAGCAAAGCTGCGGTCCTGGTCATGATACGTTGCTCCCCGCGCCTGATGTTATGGCAGACGGTTGGGAAAATGACCTATAATCATCGCGTCCGCGACAGACATTTCAGCGATGATGGCCTTTTGCAGCTCAAGGATACGCAATGGACTTCCAACTCACCGAACAGCAGCGCCGGATGGTAGCCGCGGTGCGCGACCTCGCTCAGGGCGAGTTCAAGGCAAATGCGCAAAAGTATATGGATGGTACGTTTCCCTGGGAAAACATGAAGAAGCTCGCAGATATCGGCGTACTCGGCATGTCGGTCCCGGAGCAATATGGCGGCCTCGGCCTGCCGGTATTCGATACGGCGCTGGTGCTCGAGGAGATTGCGAAGACTTGTTACGTTACCGCGATGGCCACCCTCGGTGAAGCCGGTGTTCAGACCCGTGTGATCGCCACCTACGCTCCCAACGCCATTCGAGAGCGAATTCTTCCGAAGGTCGTCTCCGGTGATTGCATATTGGCCGTCTGCATGACCGAGCCGCACGCCGGAACCGATGTCGCGAACTACCGGACCAACGCCGTCATCAGGGGTGACCGCGTCATTCTCAATGGGACAAAGACATTGATCAGCCGAGCCAGGGAGGCCGGCATGTTCGTCATCTTTACGCGCATCGACGGCAAGCCTGGCCGCGAGGGCATCGGCTGCGTTCTGCTGGAGCCTGAGACACCGGGTTTCGAGGTGACCGGGACCTACCACACGATGGGCGGCGAGAATCTCCACGAGATTCAGTTCAACAATTGCGAATTGCCGCTGGAGAATCTCGTGATTCGCGACGACGGCTTTCGAAAGTTGCTGAACGCCTTTAACACCCAGCGCTGCCTCAATCCGAGTATATCGCTTGGGCTGGCGGAGGGCGCTTTTGAAGAAGCCCGCAACTACGTCAGGGACCGAACGGTATTCGGAAAAGCGATTGGCGACTATCAGGGCGCGCGGTGGAAGCTCGCCGAGATGTACCGCGAGATCGAGACGGCCCGCAGTATTCTCTATCGCGCCTGTATCACGGCCAATCCGTTTCCCGATCCTTTCATGGCGGCCGTGGCCAAGATCACATGTAACGAGATGTCCAGCCGGGTTACCAGCGAGGCGATCCAGTTGCACGGCGGATTCGGTTTCACCGACGAATTCGCGGTTTCGCGTCTCTATCGCGGAGCGCGCTACGGTACGCTCGGCGGCGGCACCTCCGAGACGCTCCGCGATCTTATCGGCAAGCGGATCATGGATGCCACGGAGACGGGCGCCGAGCTGTTGGCTTACGACATGATGAACGGCGCTGATCTCGCGGTATGACAATTCAGATGGTATCTCGCGTAAGACGACGAGACTACGCCCGATATTTTCCGACAGACATCAAATCCGGTATTTTTTCAAAAGAGCCAGGACATGCCGCTTTTCAAGTTCACTCTTGTGGCTGCCTTCTGCCTGGCAGCCACGTTCGCAGAGGCAGCCGGCTTCCGGCTCATCAAGGTGCCGGCCGACGGCGCCGCGCCAACGTTGCAAATCGCCGAAATTGCGGAGCGAAGCTAGAGCCGCTGTTTCAACGGACCAGAAAAACCAGCTTGCCGCGAAAGTGGCGGGATTCGCTGACCCTGTGCGCGGCGACGGCTTCGCTGAGCTGATAGCGTGTCACCTCCGGAGGACGGACCGCGCCAGCGGCGACCAACTCTACGATGCGTTCGAGATGGTGCCGGTCACGTCCGACATGGGGTCGGAGCGCGATGACATCGCTACGCTCGGGCTTTGGCGCTTGGGCGCCGGAGGCAATAAAGGCCGCCCGGCCGCCCGGTTTCAGCACCGCGAACGACCGCTGCGCAACATCTCCGCCGACGGTATCGAACACGGCGTCGCAATCCCTCACCACCTTGGTAAAATCCGCCGCGTTGTAGTCGATGATCTCATCGGCACCGATATCGCGCAGATAGTCATGGTTCGCGGCACTCGCGGTGGTGATCACGCGAGCGCCCAGATGTTTTGCCAATTGGATGGCAAAGCTCGCGACACCGCCCGCGCCGCCCTGGATCAGGATCGTCTCGCCCGCCTTCAGTTTTAACGTGTCTTCGACGGTGCAAATCGCGGTCAACCCGGCCAGCGCCAGTGCGGCGGCATCGACATGTGACAGGGAAGCGGTTTTCCTGGCGACGATGGCGGCCTTGATCGCAATCTTCTCGGCATAGGCGCCCTCCTGGCCCACGTCGCAAACGCCGAACACCTCATCGCCAATACGCAGGTCGCTGACACCCTCCCCAATGGCTGCAACGACGCCGGAGAAATCCCGCCCGAGAATGTAGGGGAAGTGCGAAAGCTGGCCCGATTTGCCCTCACGCACCTTCCAGTCCGCGCCGTTGACGCTGGCGGCAACGATGTCGACCACGATCTCGCCGGACGCGGCCACGGGATCCGGCATGTCGCCGAATTTCAGGACTTCCGGCCCGCCGTGTCGTTCGATGAAGGCAGCTTTCATTGGGGTTTCCCATTTTTGGCGGAACGGGTGTCGCACGTCGTTCCGCGATCAGGCCAGTATAGCGAAGGCGATCTCGATTGGCCGGTGCTATCTTTTCGGTGACCAGCCATACGCCTTGGCGCAGGCGCCGCCCATCAGCATGGCCCGCTCCGTGTCGCTGAGCCGGCTGGTTTGAAGGAAGGGCACGACGGCCTGCTCGTAGTTGACGACGGCGAACGCGCGGGTCCAGTCCGTGCCCCACAGGCAGCGATCGAAACCCCAGGCGTCAAACACGCGGGCAAGCGGATCCCAAATGTCGGGAAAAGGATATGGCTCCCGGGACAGCGTGCAGGCGCCGCTGACCTTGATCACCGCGTTCGGACGCTTGGCGAGTTGCAGCACCTTCGGTAGATCAGCCCAGGGCTGCGGCGGTGCGGGCGGTACGCGCGGCTGCAGGATGCCGAGATGATCGATGATGAATCGCACCTCGGGATGGCGGTCGATCAGCGCCATGCCCGCGTCCAGATTGTCCCAGCACAGCACGTTGACCGGAAAATCGTGGCGAACGGCCGCGCGCAGGATCCGGTCGAGGCCCGGATCGTTCGGGTCGCGGCCATTCTCTTTGGTCAGCATGATGCGGATTCCGACCGTGCCCGGCGTTTTCTTCCAGTCGGCGACGACATCGGTCACATCGGGATCATCCGGGTCGACCGGCTTGACGATGGCGATCCGGCCGGGATGGGCGCTCTGCACTTCCACGGCATAGCTGGCGTCGTAGCGGTACATCGAAAAGGCGGAGATGAAGATCGCACCATCGACGCCGACCTTGTCCATCGCCGCCACCATCTCGTCGCCCGTGACGTGATCGGGCCAGTTTGGCACGGTGTGCCAAGGTCGCTTCGGCGTGTTCGCCTCGTAGGCATGAACCTGGGAATCGATAATAGCCATCGGGGCAACTCCTCTGTGCCCAGTGATTTTGGACGTCGCAGCGGGTTGTTGTCCAGAGGGCAACGCGCCGTGCATTGCTGATGGTCGTGCGTAGCAGGTCACCGCGGGCAATCTTCGCGCTGGTTGTGTCTGGTGCGGCGCGGTTCACCATTTGCGATGAGCCCATGCGGTGCGCTAGTCTCGGTTCAACAAAAAACCGGGAGAAAACCATGGGTCGGAAAATAGCTATCGTTGGGGCAGGTGCGGTCGGCGGCTATGCCGGCGCGCATATGGTGCGGGCCGGTGAGGACGTCACCTTCATCGATCCATGGCCCGAGCATGTCGAGCATATGAAGAAGCACGGCCTGCGCGTCACTCACGCCAAGGACGTCGCGGAATTCTCGGTTCCGGTGCGCGCGCTGCACCTCACGGACGCGCAGCAGCTCTCCAAGGAGAAACCGGTCGACATCGCCTTTGTTTGCATGAAGTCCTACGACACCGCCTGGGCCACCATGATGATCCAGCAATATCTGGCGCCGGACGGCTACGTCGTGTCGCTGCAGAACTGCATGAATGAAGAGACGATCGCCGGCATTGTCGGCTGGGGCAAGACGCTGGGCTGCATTGCCAGCAGCATCACCGTCAATTTGCCTGAGCCCGGCCACATCCACCGCGGCGCCGGCAAACATGGAGCGGCGCACACGGTATTTCGTGCCGGCGAAGTGCACGGCCGCATCACGCCGCGGGCGGAGGAAATATGCCGCCTGGTCAGCTACACCGACAGCGCCAAGGTCACCGCCAATTTGTGGGGCGAGCGCTGGTCGAAACTGGTCGCCAATGTCATCGGCAACGGGCTTTCCGCCTGCACCGGTCTGACCGGCGGGGAGATGTTGCAGAACGAGCCGATCCGCCGCTTTTCCACCCGGCTCGGCAGCGAAGCGATCCGCGTCGGGCAGGCGCACGGTTATCAGCTGGAGGATATTCTGCATCTGCCGCCGGAGACGATCGCGCGCGCCGGCGAGGGCGACGAGGCGGCGATGCGCACTTGCGACGCGCAGCGCTTCGAGGACGGCAAGCACACTGCTTCGGCGCAGCGTCCCTCGATGGGCCAGGATATGCAGAAGGGACGGCGTACCGAGATCGAGTTTCTCAACGGCTTCGTGGTGCGCGAGGGCGAGAAACTCGGCATCTCATGCCGCGCCAATGCCGCGTTGACGGACATCGTCAAACGCGTGGAACGCAACGAACTGAGCCCGGATCCACGACACATCACCGAACTGCGCTTGAACTGACTGGTCTGTGCGAAGGATTAAGTGTGCATCTCACGAAAACGCCCGGCGGCTGGCACGATTCCTGGCCGCCGGGCGCTGAAAACTCTGAACGTGCGAGATTCTAGATCACGCCGAACACGATCGCGCCGACAACCGCGAATGCGAGATACGCGGTGACAACGCTCAGTTTGCTGACGAAAGTCATGGGAAAGCTCCCTTGGTTCACGTCGCTGACCGCACTAACGCACCAAGCTAGCAACCGGTTCCTGCCGGAAAAAGTCAGCCGTGCTGCTCTATTGCGCCTGTGCGCCGCATCCGATCATCGGCAACGTGGTTAAAGAATAGTGAAATCAAAGCGTTGAAGAGTCCTTAAATATATTGGTCGATGTTGCGCGGATGACGCGCGGAGTTCGTTTGTATCTCGTCGGCTCCTTCGTCCTTGTCTCGCTAGCGGGTTGCGGTCGCGGGTTGTTTCAGACCCAGGAGCGCGAGCCATGGCGGGCCGAGGCCGAGATCGCATGCCTGAAGTCCGGCGCGGTCAAGGAGAACGCCGATCTGGTCCGGATCGATCCGATTTCGGGTCCCGGCGTGTGCGGCGCCGAGTTCCCGCTCAAGGTCGCCGCGCTGGGCGAGAGCAACAGCAGTTTCGGCTTTGCCGATGACGATCTGCGGCCGCCCGGCAATGTCGGCAACCAGCCGCGCTGGCCGGTTGCGCAACCGCCGCCGCCGCGGATGTCGACCTATCCTGACAACAGTACGCGCCAGCCCGGTTACGGCCGGCCCGCTTATAACCCGCCGTCCAATGGCCCGGTTTCGCTGACCGCGCCCGGCGTTTCGCCGCAGGAAGATGAGATCGAACTGCCGCCTGAGGGGACGCCGCGGCCTCCCGGCGCGCGACCGTATCCGAATGCGCAAGCCTATCCAAATGCGCAAGGCTATCCGCATTCGCAACGCCCCTATCCCGAACCGGACGCGCCGCAGGCCGAAAGTTCGCCGCGTCTTGGCCCGGGTCCGATGCCGGGTAATTCGATCGCCGCGGTGGGTCCGGTTGCGGTGAAGCCCACCGCGACGCTCGCCTGTCCGATCGTCTCGGTGCTCGATCACTGGCTGGCCGAATCCGTACAGCCCGCCGCGATGCGCTGGTTCGGCGCGCGCGTTGTCGAGATCAAGCAGATCTCCGCCTATTCCTGCCGCGGCATGAACGGCAATGCCAACGCGCATATTTCCGAGCACGCGTTTGGCAATGCGCTCGATATCGCGGCGTTCACGCTGGCCGACGGCCGGCGCATTTCAGTGGAGACCGGCTGGAAGGGCATGCCGGAAGAGCAGGGCTTCCTGCATGACGTGCAGGCTTCGGCCTGCCGCGAGTTCACCACGGTGCTGGCGCCCGGCTCCAACGTCTATCATTACAATCACATCCACGTTGACCTGATGCGCCGTGCCCATCGACCGATCATTTGCCAGCCGGCCGCGATGTCAGGTGAGGAAGTCGCGGCGCGGGCGTCGGGGCGCAATCCCTACGCGTCCAATTCTTACGGATCTGTGGGGCGTGAGCCGATGGTCACGGGATCGCTCGGCGGCAGCAAAGCCGCGCCGCATCATCACAAGGCCAACGACGACGGTGATGATGATGACTAGAAGTTCACATTTAGCGTTGGGATCTGACGCTGTAAGCCGCGAGAAACATCCGTGTCGCGCTTTCAACCACTTCCGTCATGCGTTCCGCTGATGGCGGTGGCGCAGCCTGAAAAATCAGCGGCAGAAACAGCGACGCCTGACACGTCAGCATGAATTGCGACGCCGCGAGCTGGCAATCGTCGATGACGAGGTCGTTGGCCTTGACGTGGGCTTCGAGATACACGGCGAGATGCTCGATCGTCTTCTCCAGCACTTGCTCGTAAAAGCGGCGACCGACGTCCGGCATCCGCTCGGCGATCGCCATTACGGTGCGGATCGCCGATCCACCGCCGGGCCGGCACAATAACTGGATATAGGCCTGGCCGAATTCCCGAAGCGTCGTCGGCACGTCGCGCGCCGCATCGAAATTGAACGCGAACTTGCTCTGTTCGATGGTCTCTTCTTCGACGATCGCCTCGAACAGCCGGTTCTTGTCGGCGAAGTAGACATAGAGGGTGCCCTTGGAGACGCCGGCGGCGCGGGCGATCTCGCCCATGCTGGCGCCGTCGAAGCCCAGGTCCATAAAAACCTTGCTGGCGCCATCGAGAATTTGGCGGCGCTTTGAACTATCCTCGTCGCCGACGAAGCGTAGCGGTGTAGGATGCGCTGCAACCATTGGTTTAGCTTCTCTGAGAATATTCCGGCCCGGCGATGCCGCGGCAAGAGCAGATGGCCTATGTTCAGTCCGCCGACGATATATCTTGACCGAACCGTTCGGTCAATGTTAATTTAGTTCAAGAGACGAGGCAACGAGGCCTGTTGTGGGCTGCGCGGCGTCGCAACATTGCAAGTCAAGGAGGCCGGGTATGGCCGGAGCGAGAGACCAGGCCGCACGCATCGTTCGCACCGGGCCGGAAACGGCCGAGGGGGAACCGACGCGCGATACGCCAGCTGCGCTCGCCGACCGGCTTCGTGCCCATCTCCCGGATGACAGCGTCGCGCGCGGTCCCGCCGAGACGCCGGCGGACAAGCCCGTTACCGAACCACCGGCGACCGCGCCGGCTCCCGTCGCCGCCAAGCCCGCCGCCGCGAAATCCGGCAAGCGCAAGTTTGTCCTGATGGGAATCATGACATTGCTGGCGCTCGCCGCCGCAAGCTATGGCGTGCACTATTTCCTGGTCGGCCGTTTCTTCGTCAGCACCGACGATGCCTATGTGCGCGCCAACAACACCACGCTGGGCGCCCGGGTATCGGGTCACATCGCGGCGATCCTGCCGGGTGACAATGCGGTCGTGCATGCCGGCGAGGTGATCTTCAAGGTCGATGACGGCGATTATCGTATCGCGATGGACGCGGCGCGCACCAGGATTGCGACCCAGCAGGCGACCATCGACCGCATCGGCCGCCAGGTCACCGCACTGGAAAGCGCGGTCGCGCAGGCCAAGGCGCAGCTCGCCTCCGCGGACGCGGGCCTGAAGCGCGCCGGACTGGACTTCGATCGCCAGCAGGATCTGAGCAACAAGGGATTCGCCTCGCGGGCGACCTTCGAAGTGTCGGAAGCCGGCCGCGATCAGGGCGTCGCGGCGGTGAAGTCGGCGCAGGCGGCCTATGACGCGGCGCTCGATAATGTCGAGGTCACCAAGGCGCAGCAGGCCGAGGCCCGGGCGCAACTGGCCGAATTGCAGACGTCATTGGCCAAGACCGAGCGCGACTTCGACTTCACGTCGGTGCGCGCGCCGGTAGACGGCACCTTCTCCAACCGCATGGTCAACACCGGCGACTACATCGTGGTCGGACAACGGCTCGGCAATGTGGTGCCGCTCGACGACGTCTTTATCGACGCCAATTTCAAGGAGACGCAACTCAAGCGGATCCGTCCGGGCCAGCCGGTGACGATCTCGGTCGATGCCTATGGTCACCGCAAATTCGCCGGCTTCGTTGACAGCATCTCGCCCGCGGCGGGCTCGGTGTTCACGCTGCTGCCGCCCGACAATGCCACCGGCAACTTCACCAAGATCGTGCAGCGGCTCCCGGTTCGGGTGCGCGTGCCGAAGGATGTCGCGCGGCAGAATCTGCTGCGCGCCGGGATGTCGGTTTATACCACCGTCGATACCCGCGACGGCGCCAGGGACGCCGACAGCGATGCCGATCTGGATTCGCCGACCGCGATCCATCCGCAATAACTGCGTATCCGGCGGCGCGTCCGGTTCCGCGCCTCCTGACACGATCACATCAGGCAGATCATGGCTGACGCCACCACCGTTTCGCCGGCGATGATGAACGCGGCGGCCGCAGCTTCCGAGCGCATCGCGCCGCGGCGGCTGTTTGCGTTCCTGATCATGGTGTTCGGGATGTTCATGTCGATCCTGGACATCCAGATCGTCTCGGCATCGCTGACCGAAATCCAGGCCGGCCTGTCGGCGAGTTCGACCGAAGTGTCCTGGGTCCAGACCGCCTATCTGATCGCGGAAGTGATCGCGATCCCGCTGTCCGGATTCCTGTCGCGTGCGCTGGGCACGCGGCTGTTGTTTGCGATCTCCGCGGCCGGCTTCACCATCTCGAGTTTCCTGTGCGGATTTGCCTCCTCGATCGAGCAGATGATCCTGTGGCGCGCGCTGCAGGGGTTTCTCGGCGCCGGCATGATTCCGACCGTGTTCGCGTCCGCCTATACGGTGTTTCCACGCACCAAATTTTATATCGTCGGCCCGATCATCGGCCTCGTCGCGACGTTGGCGCCGACCATCGGCCCGACCGTCGGCGGTTACATCACCGACGCGTTGTCATGGCACTGGCTGTTCTTCATCAACGTCGTTCCCGGTATCGGCATCATCATCGGCGTGCTGGCGCTGGTCGATTTCGACGAGCCGGATTTCGAATTGCTCGATCATTTCGACTGGTTCGGCCTGATCGCGATGGCGGGATTTCTGGGATCGCTGGAATATGTGCTGGAAGAAGGCCCGCAATATGAATGGCTGCAGGACACTTCGGTCGCGATCTGCGCCACCGTTTGCGTGGTCTCCGCCATCGCCTTCTTTTATCGGGTGCTGACCGCGGACGAGCCGATTGTCGATATCAGGGCTTTCGCCAACCGCAATTTCGGCGTCGGCTGCTTGATCTCGTTTTGCGTCGGCATCGGCCTCTACGGCCTGACCTATGTCTATCCGCGTTATCTCGCGGAAGTGCGCGGCTACAGCGCGCTGATGATCGGCGAGACCATGTTCGTCTCCGGCGCCACCATGTTCCTGATGGCGCCGATCGTGGGCCGTATGATGCTCAAGGTCGACATGCGCTACATCATCGCCTTCGGCCTCATCGTCTTCGGGCTCGGCTCCTACCAGATGACGTGGATCACCCGCGACTATGATTTCTACGAGCTGCTGGTGCCGCAGATCCTGCGCGGCATCGGCATGATGTGCGCGATGGTGCCGACCAACAATATCGCGCTCGGCACCCTGCCGCCGGATCGCGTCAAGAACGCCTCGGGGCTGTTCAACCTGACGCGCAACCTCGGCGGCGCGGTCGGACTCGCGATCATCAATGAAATCCTCAACGACCGCACCGATCTGCATATCTCGCGGCTGCAGGATCGCGTGAACTGGGGCAACGCCACTGCGACCGAGACCCTCAACATGCTGACCCAGCGGTTGCAAGGCATGGGCGACGCCTCATTGATGGCCTTGAAGCAATTGTCCCAGATCGTCCACCGGCAAGCGGTGGTGATGGGCTATGGCGATGCCTTTTTCATCCTGACGGTGTTTTATCTGGGCTTGAGCCTGTTGGTCATGCTGCTGAAGAAGCCCGCGCTGCTGTCGTCCGGCGGTGGGGGGCATTAAAGCGGGATGAAGTAAGGCCCGTCTTCGCTTCCGTCATTGCGAGGAGCACAGCGACGAAGCAATCCAGCCTTGCGTGTAACCCTGGATTGCTTTGCGGAGCCTGTCATCGGGCGGGCATTCGCCCGACCCGTTGGCTCGCAATGACGGTGAGGTATCGTTCAATCTTAGCGCATTGGGTCCGGACAAAAAACGGCGCGCCGGTTGGGGCGCGCCGTATTCACACGTGCTTTAACGCATCAATTGGTCGGTCGCGAGAAGCTCGGGTATTTCAGCTTGCCGTCGGCAACCTTGGCCGGCCACACCGTGACCTGCTTGCCGTCCTGCCACTGGAACACCATGCCGCTGACATTATCCGCCCCGTATTTGAGGCCGTGGGTGAACTGGCTGTCGCGTCCATAGAACTGCACGCGACCGATGGTCCCGACGTAATCGGTCTTCTCCAACTCGGTGACCATCTTGTCCGGATCGGTCGAGCCGGCGCGCTTGATCGCATCGGCGATGATGTAGACATCGTCATAGGCGGTGTACCCGGTATAGGCCGGTTCCGAACCGAACTTTGCCTTGAAGGCAGCGGCGAACACCTTGGTCTTCGGCGTTACCGCCGTGGTCGCGGTTGCGACCGCCAGCGACGGAATGCCTTCCGCCGAACCGTTGGTATCGGCCCAGAACGTCGGGCTCAGCGCCTGCGCGCTGATGCCGAACATCGGTATCGGCACCTGCTGGTTCTTCCATTGCACGGTCGGTTGCACGCCGACATGCGAGATGCCGGTGACGATCACGTCCGGCTTCTTGCTTTCGAAATTGTTGAAGATTGGCGTGAAGTCGGTGGTGTCGGGCGAGAAGCGGACGTGATCGAGCACCTTCAATCCGGCTTTCGGCAGGCACTCTTCATAGCCGGCATCGAGCGGCTTGGTCCACGCGGCGTCCTCGCTCATGATGACGGCGGTCTTCATCTTCATGCCGTCGACCAGCAGGTCCTTGGCCGCGTCGCACACCGCCTGTGCCTGCGCACCTGAGGTCAAATAGCCGTGGAAGGTATATTTGTTCTTGTCATAGTCGTCGTGAATCGGGCGGGTGATTTCGTTGCTCGCCGCACCCGGCGTGATCAGCGGCATGTGCAGCCGCGCCGCCCACGGCTCGAGCGCGAGCACGACCTCGCTGATGTAGCTCGCAATCACCGCGCTGACCTTGTCATCGGAGACCGCGCGTTGGAACGCCCGCACCGAGTCCGCCGACGAACTCTTGTTGTCGTAGGAGACGATCTCGATCCTGCGGCCGTTGATGCCGCCCTTGGCGTTGATTTCGTCGGCGGCGATCTGGGCGCCGCCCGGCGTCGCGGCGCCGGCGATCGACTGCACTTCGGCGATGACACCGATCTTGATCGGATCGTTCGATTGCGCTGACGACGGCGACGCTGCGCCGCATGCGAAGGCCGCAAGCGCGGTCGTCGCTTTCAGAAAATATCCGAATCTAAGCCTGGCCTTAGCCATGGATGTTGCTCCCTTTTTGATCCGCCTTGCTGGCGGCTTCGGTGAAACTCCAACACAGGCTTCCGTGCAAATCAAACAAAACCGATGCTCGACTTATGGCGTAAGGGGCCGCGTGCGTTGCAAAAATGATCCAGCATGCGAGTGATCGCGGCGCGCCGGGCCGTCGATGTTGCAAATTGCCGATGGCGCATTTATAAGCAGCGCCAAGTTGCTTGGATTTCCGTTCACTTGGATTTCCGTCGCTCACTATTTTGCACTCGAACCTGGGAGGATTTGCATGATTTCGATGTATTCGCAGTCCACACCCTCGCGTTCGGTGCTCTTGCTGGACGCTTATTTCGCCCGCTAAGGGCGGCCTCGCCAGCATCGATCGGGCCTGACGTCCCGATACCCAAAGCTTCTCAATGACCGAAGCTTGCCAATTACCAAAGCCTGCCAAGTAGTTAGCTAAATTTCAACGACGCGTGCGCTCGCTCTTTGTCGGGTCTCCCGCGTCAAGCAACGGAGCCGGTCTGCGCGCAAAGCGGTGCCGGATGACGCCATGACCAATCAACTCGACAAGCGTCCCGCCGCGATCCGCGTGGTGCTGCCCTTTGTGTTCCGCCACTGGCTCAACCAGCCGGTTGTCGCCGTGATCGCGGTCGGCGGTTTCCTGGGCGCGACCATCGCTGACCTGTTCATGCCGGTTTTCTCCGGCCAACTGGTCGATGCGATGATTGCGGGCGCGGCAGATCCCGCCGCGCGCCGTGCCGCGCTGGTGGCCTTTGGCGCGATCGTGGCGCTGGGCCTTGCCTCGATGATCCTGCGGCTGATCGGGTTGCAGGCGATCGTGCCGTTCACGCTGCGGATCATGTCCGACCTGGCGCGCGACGCGTTCATGCGGGTGCAGCGTTTCTCGACCGATTGGCACGCCAACGCCTTCGCAGGCTCGACGGTGCGTAAAGTCACCCGCGGCATGTGGGCGGTCGACCTGCTGAACGACACCATCCTGATGGCGCTGTTGCCTTCCCTGCTGGTGTTGCTGGGGTCGATGGTGCTGCTCGGGCTGCATTGGCCGTCGCTGGGCCTGGTGGTCGCAGCCGGGGCTGCAGTCTACATTCCGATGGTCGTGCTGTTCTCGACGCGCTACATCGCGCCCGCCGCGCGTATCTCCAATGCCTGGGACACCAAGGTCGGCGGTACGCTGGCGGATGCCTTGACGTGCAACGCGGTGGTGAAGTCGTTCGGCGCGGAGCTGCGCGAGGACACAAGGCTCGCGCGTGTCATCAGCCGGTGGCGGGTGCGGGTGCGGCGGACCTGGCTGCGCTACAATTATACGGCCGCGGCGCAGCTGTCGGTGCTGTTGTGCCTGCGCGCCTCCGTGATCGGCGGCGCGGTGTGGTTGTGGATCGCCGGCCGCGCGTCGCCCGGCGACGTCACCTATGTGCTGACCAGCTACTACATCATTCACGCCTATCTGCGGGATATCGGCATGCACATCAACAACCTGCAGCGCTCGGTCAACGACATGGAGGAGCTGGTCGCGATCCACGACGAAGCCATCGGCATCGCCGACGTCGCCGGCGCGCGGCCGATCGACATCCAGGGCGGACGCATCGTGTTCGACGACGTCACGTTCCATTACGGCGGCCACCCTGCGCCGCTGTATGACGGGCTGTCGGTGGACATCCGCGCCGGCGAACGCATCGGCCTGGTCGGCCGCTCCGGCTCCGGCAAGACCACGTTCGTCAAGCTGGTGCAGCGGCTCTACGATGTCAGCGGCGGCCAGATCCTGATCGACGGTCAGGACATCGCCAAGGCGACGCAGCAATCGTTGCGCAGCCAGATCGCGATCGTGCAGCAGGACCCAATCCTGTTTCATCGCTCGCTGGCCGAGAACATCGCCTATGGCCGGCCTGGCGCCAGCATGGCGGCGATCGAGCAGGCGGCGCGACTGGCCAATGCGCATGAGTTCATCCTGCGGCTGCCGAAAGGTTACGGCACGCTGGTGGGCGAACGCGGCGTCAAATTGTCCGGCGGCGAGCGGCAACGCGTGGCGCTGGCGCGGGCGTTTCTGGCGGACGCACCGGTACTGATCCTGGACGAGGCGACGTCGAGTCTCGATTCGGAATCGGAAGCCCTGATTCAGCAGGCGATGGAACGGCTGATGAAGGGACGCACCTCGATCGTGATCGCGCATCGTCTGTCGACGGTACGCAGCCTCGACCGCATCCTGGTGTTCGACCGCGGCGAAATTGTCGAGCAAGGCAACCATGCCGCGCTCGCGGGTCGCGCCGGCGGAATCTATCGCGGGTTGTTCGAGCTGCAGGTGGCCGAACGCGCTTCGGTCTCCGCGGCGGAGTAGGCGCGCATCTTTGCGAAGCGCGCGTCCTTGCAAAGATTGACGGTACCGGAATATATTTCCGGCACCGTCAGGGGCGTGTAATGCACTGGTTTCGAAAAACGCGACAGCCGGACGTCTGGGAAGTCGCTGTTGCCAAACCCCTCGGGGATATCGAAGCGGCGCACAAAATCCGCGAAATTTGTGCCGCGGCCGGGTCCATCGCCGACCAAATGACCGCCAGGGGGCGTCGTGCGGAACAGCACAAGGCCACTGAGACCGAGCGGTACCAGGCCGCGATCAAGCGTGCGCTCGAAATCGCGATGAAAATTTCCGACGATGCGATGCGCGACATATCGGTTGCCCAGATCATCGGGCTCTGTGTGACGGTGGATCACATGAAAACGGCGCGGATATTGGTTCGCGCGATCAAGTCCGAAAGCACCCGGGTCGAATTGATCAATGGCAATCCGGCGTTGGCCGATCGAGGGACGGCAACCACATGAGCGATGGCACGTCGCCGCGGTTACTCGCGCCGCTCTCAGGAGAGATGGCGCTTAAGAAAGATGGCCCGGAAGCCACGCGGGGGCGTGCGAGGCAATCAGCGCTGCCCCGGATGATCGTCCGGGGCTTTTTGCTGTGGCGATCCCTGCTATCCCGTCGCTGACAGCGTCTCCACTTCGCGGTGTCGAGGCACTGGGCTGATCGGCGGCACGGAAGTGGCCGGCGTTGCCGGGTCGGCGAGGTCGGATCTCGCCCCGGGCGGACCGATCACGCACATCAGCCGTTCGCGCCACGACCTTGCCTGCCAGAGATCGCGGGCCAGCGCCGCCCATTCATGGAATGCGATGATCAGGGGATTATTGGAGCGCAGCGGCGTCACCAGGCCGTAGCGGCAGGGCACGTCGTCGCGCTCGTCGACGAAGGTGCCGAACAGCCGATCGAACACGATGAAGATGCCGCCATAATTACGGTCGAGATATTCCGGATTGGCAGCGTGGTGCACGCGATGATGGGAGGGCGTGTTGAGGACATATTCGAGCCAGCCGAGTTTCGGAATCCACGCCGCGTGCACCCAGAATTGATAGAGCAGACCAAACGCGGCGGCCATGAACACCGGGCCCGGCGCAAAACCGAGCCAGATCATCGGCACATAGAAAATCGCAGCACCGGTCAGTCGTCCGGTCCAGCCGAAACGGTAGGACGCACCCAGATTGAGTTCGTTCGACGAATGGTGAACTGAATGCGAGGCCCAGAACCAGCGGATACGGTGACTGGCGCGATGGAACCAATAATAGCAGAAATCCTGGCCGATCACGAGCACCACGACCGCGATGGTGGTGTCGAGCGGCACCGTGAACAGGCGGTGGCGCCAGGCAAAACCGATGGCGGGCGCCGCGATGCTCGCCGACAGGAACGTCATGACGACGTATTCCCGGCCGAGCAGATCGGCCAGCGAGGCGAAATAGGCCCGCCAGTTGTAGTTTTGCCGCATCACCAAAGCAAGGAAGAGGGCTTCGAGCGTCGCGGTCGCGATCACGAATGGCAGGGAGAATTTGAGGATGGTGATGAGCTGCGTCACGGCCGGGCTCCCGCTGGGTCAGCGCGCCAAAGCGGTGCGCCGTCTGCCATCAGCGTGTCACGGGAGGAATTTTGCGGCTCGCCGGGTTTCGACCGCGGCTGGCCGAATCCTACGAACGGCTGATTCCGGAATCGGCAAGGCGCCTTCCGCGCCACCGAGATGAGCGCGGCGATATTCCGTCGGTGTGCGCCCGGTATGCGCCTTGAACGCCCGGTTGAACGGCCCGATCGAGCCGAAGCCGGCGTCGAGCGCAATGGTCAGGATCGGCACCTCGGCCTGGCTGGGATCGGCCAGCGCGGCCACGACCTCGTTGAGCCGGTAGCCGTTGACGAAGGCGCTGAAATTGCGGTGCCCGAGTTGCCCGTTGATCAGGCGGCGCAGCCGGTATTCCAGAACGCCAAGGCTTTGCGACAGCGAGGCGATGCTCAAGGCGTCCTCCCGATAGGCCTTGCCATCCTCCATCAGTCTGCGCAGCGCATCGAGCAGGGCGGCCTCTTGTCCCGTTGCGGGCGGAGCGGGCCGGGAATCGTCCGCACGCGATTGCACGGAGCTGGCTGGCGGCGAACTCAGCGCCAATCGGTCTTTGGTCAGGCGCAGTGAAAACAGGAAGAATAGCCCGACCAGGACGATCGCATTGATAAGACTGAACGGCGCGCGGCCCAGAATGCCGGGCCAGAGCCACTGCGAGACGACGATCGCCGTGATGTAGAGCGCGACGCACACCGCGAATTCGACGCGAAGCCGGCGCCGCCACTCCACCAGATCCGTGGCCCGGCCGGCCAGCGCATGCCAGATGGCGAACAGCACGCACAGCAGCGCCAGCGCGTCATAAGCGGCCACGAGGGACCGCGGCCAGCCGAACATTTGCCACCACGCCAGGGTGGCGAGCCCGAGCCAGGCGAGCGCGTGATACCAGCGCGCCCGGAACTCGTCGTTGAACAGTGCGGCGGTCAGGATCCAGAACATGACCGGCGCGCTTGAACTGACAACGTGGATCGGCATCCGCCAGCGCAGATCGAGAGCGTCGAAGCCGGGCGCCGACTCGATGATGAAGGCCGCCGCGCAGAGCCGGAGCAGCGCCGAATACCGGCTTATCCGGTAGATCAAGAGGTCGCGGGCGTACAGGCTGACGGTCAGCAGGAGAATCGCGATCGCGCCTCCCCGCAATGCGGCTTCCAGGGTCGACATTGTGCTGATGGCCGGTTGATCGTTACCTCCGGACAGAGAATCTCACTCTGTCATGAGTGTCAACGGCACCGAAGCGGCCGTTCCGGTCCCTAGTCGGTGGCGATCGGCGCATCGCGCCGCCGCGTCCGGGTCGAGATCGCCACCGTCGCGACGACAGCGAGCGCGAACAGCACGATCTGCAGCGTGATGGTTTCGCCGTTGATGAAGGCGGCCAGCACGAAGGTGATGAAGGGTTGCAGCAACTGCACCTGCGAGACCCGCGCGATGCCGCCCATCGCCATGCCGGCGTTCCAGGCGAAGAATCCGATCCATTGCGAGAACACCGCGACATACAACAGCGCCAGCCATGGCTTGAGCGGGATATCGCCCAGATCTGCCGGCATCGTCAGCGCGGCGGCCGGTAGCGAGACCGGCAGCGCGATCACCAGCACCCAGCTGATGACTTCCCATCCCGGCATGTCGGCGGTGAGCCGTCCGGAAAAAGCGTAGCCGATGGCGGAGACCGCGACCGCCGCGAACAGCAGCAGATCGCCGGACGACAGCGCGCCGCCGCCCTGGCGCAACGCAAACGTCACCACCAGCGCCGCGCCGAAGATCGACGCGATCCAGAACAGCGGCTTCGGCCGTTCATGAGTGATGAGCACGGCGACGAACGCGGTCGCAATCGGGAGGATGCCCAGCACCACGCCGCCATGCGAGGCGTCGACGGTCTTCATACCCAGTGCCATCAGGAACGGAAACATCACGCTGACGCACAGCATCGCGACAACCAGCGGAAACCACAGCCGGCGCGGTGGCAGCGGCCGGCGCAACACGGTCAACAGCGCCAGCGAGCACAGCCCGGCGATCGCGGTACGCAGCGCGGTGAGCGCCAGCGGATCGATCGCCGAGACCGCGATCCGCGTCGCCGGCAGCGTGCCGCCGAAGATCGCCATGCCGACAAAACCCAGCAACAGGCCGAGACGTTCGCGCGACCATGCCGGGGCAGTTTCATGCGACAGCGAAGGAGAGGACATGGCCGCTCTCTAACTGTTTCGTGCCCGCGACAGCACTGGCGCACGCCGCATGGCGGCCATGCAGTTGTCTTGTCATTCCGACTCTCGCGCTTACGCGCGATGCCGGAATGACGTTGCTAGTGTCCGAGGCTGGTGACGATCAAGGTCACGCCGGACAGAACCAGCAGAGCCAGCACGATGTCCCTGAAATTCCTGTCGTTCAGCGCGTGATAGACCCGGGTGCCCAGCCAGGTGCCCAGCAGCGTTCCCGGCAAGGCCACCAGCGCGAGCCGGATCACGTCCTGCTTGATCAGGCCGGTGCCGATCTGCAGGCACAGGGCAGCCAGCAGGATGGTCCAGTTGAAGACCTGGAAAATGCCGCGCCGCTCGTCCTTGTTCCAGCCGCGCACGCTGGCCCACAGGATCGGTATCGGGCCGGAGAGGCCGGCGAAGCCGCCGAGAATGCCGCCGGCTAGCCCGATCGCGGTGTCCGCGGGCTTGCCGCCGAAACTGAACGCCATCGGCGCGCGCTGAAAATACAGCACGGCAGGAAACACCAGCAGCAGTACGCCGAAGGTCAGCCTGAAGATTTGCGGGTCGGCATGCGCCACCAGCAGCGTGCCGAAGGGAACGCCGACCAGGCCGCCGATGATGAACGGCCAGATCAGCGTGAAATCGAAGCTGCGCCACATCGACGGCAGCGTCGCGGTCTGGGCGACCACCGAGGAGATCAGGACCAGTGGCACCGCGAGCGACGGTGGCAGCACGTAGAGCCATATCCCCAGCGCCATCAGCGCGGTGCCGAAACCGGCCAGCCCGGAGACAAAGCCGCCGGCTAGCGCGCCGAGAAACAGAAGGGCGTAGGTGAGGGTGTCCAATTTCCATTTCCGTCATTCCGGGGCGTGCGAAGCACGAACCCGGAACCTCGAGATTCCGGGTCTGCGCTATCGCGCATCCTCAGGCGCGCAATTGCGCACCGGGGAATGACGGACGCCGAGTTTTCTACCGACGTTTACACCACAGCAACGGCAGGTACTATCCGCATCAGCACCGTCAACAACAAACCGTGGAAACACCAATGCCCTCAGTCCCCACCAAGACCTTCCTGGTTTGCCATGGCGCGTGGTCGGCCGGCTGGGCCTGGAAGAAGATGCATCCGCTAATGGCAGCGGCCGGATATCGCCTGGTGACGCCGAGCTATACGGGCTTGGGCGAACGGGCGCATCTGGCCAATCGGTCGATCGATCTGGAAAGCCACATCGCCGACATTCTCAACGTGATCAGATACGAAGACCTGCGCGACATCGTGCTGCTCGGCCACTCCTATGGTGGCATGGTCGCGACCGGCGTCGCCGACCGGGCGCGCGATCGCATCCGGCAATTGATCTATCTCGATGCCTTCGTGCCGCGCGCCGGACAGTCGCTGCTCGATCTCAACGAGCCGGCACGGCAGCGGATGCGCGATGCCGCCACATCCAACGACGGCTGGCGCGTGCCGCCGATGCCGACCCCGCCGGATACATCGCCTGATGACGTCGCCTGGCTCACCGAGCGCCGCGTCGACATGCCGATCAAATGTTTCGAGATGGGACTGAAGCTGGAGTCGGAGCCGACGATGCCGCGCAGCTACATCTACGCCACCCGCATCACGCCCGCCGATACGTTTGGTCCGTTCGCCCAGCGCGCCAGATCCGAGCCGGGCTGGGATTATCACGAGATCGACGCCAGCCATTCGCCTGCCGTCAGCGCGCCGGAGGCGTTGATGGGGATATTGCAGAAGATTGTCGCGGGATGACGGCCGGTTGCACTGCGCGAGATGGATGAGCGGCACTCAATCTGCGGTTCGGCCGTCGCGAGGCCGATCAGCGGTGGTAGCGCAAACGGTGTCCGACTTCGTTTTTTGAAGCCCCCTCTTCATCTCATCGCCTTCGAACATTCCAGAGGGAAACGGGTCGGCGGTCAGCCGGATGCCGGAAAAAAGCATTTTCCTGCCATTTTCTTCCAATTTCAGTTGGAACCCTTCAACCAACACCAAGTTCTCAAAATGTTGTTTTTTCTCAATTGGAGGCGGAAATGCGTAAGCTAATTCTGGCGGCAGTTTGCGTGGCATTTGTGGGCGGTACCTCTGCTGCCTCCGCACAGACCACGACACCTGCCAATCAAGGCATGACGAAGACGACCCATCCGATGGATGCCCAGGACAGGATGATGAAGAAGAAAAAGAAAATGAAGAAGGGCATGATGAAGTCTGACGAAGGAATGGGAATGAAGAAGGACGACGGCATGATGAAGGACGGGATGAAAAAGGACAGCATGTCCAAGTAGCTCCGGCGTCGTTCTGGCACAGCAACGGCCACGTTGCCCAATTCGCGCAACGTGGCTCTTCTTGAAGCGCTGCCATTGCCCTTAAGGCCTGAGCTAATCGCTCATGATGCTCCGGGACGTACCCTATCTTGAAACTCTCGTCGAAGTCTCGACGACAGCCTGCTGCGAGGCTTCGAACGCGGGTATCTGCTTCTCGACAAAGGATTTGATTGCTTCGCTGTCAGGCTTCTTGAGGTATCTCCGCAAGACCGCGAGAACCGAATCGTATTCTGCCGCTTGGGCTTCGTAATACTTTCTTATGTAGCTCGGGCCGACAGATCCTTGCAGACCCGCCAACCGATTGCTCACGGTCACGCTGGGGTCTTCCGGGAACGCCACGCTCAAACCAGCCTTCTTTTGCAGCGCTTCGAGTTGCTTGTCTTCCTTTTCGGCGACATCCGCATGATCGCTCGAAAACTGCTTGAGAGCTTCGTCCCCGCGTGTTTGCGCGGTTTCATCGGCCCCCTGCTCGAAGAGGTCGAACTGATGTATCTCGGTCAGAACGTCGGCGCCGGTGGGCGCAAGACCGAGCATGCCGTTGATACCCGTCTCCTCCATCGCCGTTTCCGCGCTCGTCGGCTGCGCCGTGAGCAACAGCGCAATAAAAGCCATCGCTGCAAAAATGATGTGCTGGACTCTCAATTTCGTGCCGCCGTTTGCCGATTCACCATCATTTAAAGGCGGCGGAGCCGATTTGTTCCCGAGGCAAAAGCCCTGATGTCGTCGAATACCGGACTGAGGTCGGAAGCCTGTTCGATCGGCAGGACTGATCGGCAAGAGTAATCGGCAAGCGTAAAATGGGCGAGGGGTCCGGCGTGCTTGCGCCGAACCCCTCATTTAGAAACATCAGCCGGCCTGTAAGCCGGGTTTTGTAGGGCACCGCCCGCTTGCGCGCGCGATACGTGACGGCCATTCCTCTGGGACCATGTTTGCACATGGCCTTGAGCAACCTACCCGGACGGCGAGCCTGACATCGCCCTGCGGTGTTTTCGCTGAAAGCGAACAGCCCGCGTTGCCGTCCCTATTCGGTTTTGCTCCCGGTGTGGTTTGCCATGCCGTTTCCGTTGCCGGACCCGCGGTGCGCTCTTACCGCACCTTTTCACCCTTACTTCTTCCGAAGAAGAAGCGGTTCGTTCTCTGTGGCACTTTCCCTGGGGTCGCCCCCGCCGGACGTTATCCGGCACCGTATGTCGATGGAGCCCGGACTTTCCTCCCCCGCAGCCTTTCGACCGTAGCGGGAGCGGCCGTCCGGCCGACTGACGCGCTAGGCATGGGGGTTTGAGCGCGTCAGGTCAAGCGATAGCGATGGTTAATCTGGGACGTGCGGGTAATTTTGACATCTGCGAATGAGCGGCCTTTGATGTCGGTCTCGCCGTATGACAACCGGGTAATTGAGCGCGATGAATATTCCGTCTGGACTGGGGGAGGCCCTCCTCAACAGTGGCTCCGATGCGATCATTGCGACCGACCGTGAGGGTCGCATCATTTTCTGGAATCCGGGCGCGGAGCGGATGTTCGGCTTCACGGCGCTTGAAGCCGCCGGCCAATCGCTCGATTTGATCATTCCCGAAAACCTGCGGGCGCGGCATTGGGCCGGCTATCGCCATACGATGGCAACCGGCGAGAGCCGTTACGGTCACGGCGATCTTCTGTCGGTGCCGGGCCTGACCAAGGATGGCCGGCGTATCTCGGTCGAATTCACCATCGTGATGTTGCGAGGCGAGCAGCAGGATGTCACTGGTACCGTGGCGGTGATGCGCGACGTGACGAAACGGTTTGAGGAGGTCAGGGCGCTCAAGCGCAAGCTCGCAGAATCCGGCCAGGCGGCCCAAAATAAATTGTCCTGAAGATGTCGTTTTGCGGTTGGCCGGTTCGACTGGGTGTCGGCGATATCTGCCAATCAGAGGGAGTAAATACGATGCAGTATTTGTTGATGGTCTACCGGAACGATGCCGAGTTCGGCAAAATGGACGCGGCGGAGCGCAAGAATGTGACCGCAGAATATGGCACGTTCACCCAGTCCATTATCCAGAGCGGGAATTTCAAGGCCGGCGATGGACTGCAACCGACCTCGACCGCGACCACCGTGCGCGTTCGCGACGGCAAGACCCTGACCACGGACGGCCCGTTCGCGGAAACGCGCGAGCAGCTTGGCGGTTATTATCTGGTCGAGGCCAAGGATCTCGACACCGCATTGGCCATCGCCGCGCGCATTCCCGGTGCCAAGACCGGTTCGATCGAGGTCAGGCCGGTGATGGTTTATGATTGAGTATTGAGTGTCGTTCCGGGGCGCGCGTCAGCGCGAACCTCAGATGTGCAATTGCGCATCGGGGAACCTCGAGATTCTCCGATGTGCAATTGCACATCGGAGTTCGATGCTGCGCATCGTCCCGGAATGACTAGTCTATGGAACCGCTTTGCCGCATGACCCCCACCGAAATCGAACGCATCTTCCGCGACGAGGCGGGCCGGGCGCTGGCGACGCTGATCCGGCTGGTCGGGGATTTCGATCTCGCTGAGGACGCCTTGCAGGAAGCGTTCGCGGTGGCGCTGGAGCGCTGGCCCGCTTCCGGGCGGCCCTCCAATCCGCGGGCGTGGCTGGTCAATGTCGGGCGCAACAAGGCGATCGACCGGGTCCGCCGGCAAATCGCGTTTCGCGGCAAGCAACAACAACTGACCCATGAACTGGAACTCAATGCATCGTGTTCGGATGAGGCTGCCGATGCGACGGCGCTCGAC
The DNA here is from genome assembly GCA_039935075.1 of Bradyrhizobium sp. Taxonomy (GTDB): domain Bacteria; phylum Pseudomonadota; class Alphaproteobacteria; order Rhizobiales; family Xanthobacteraceae; genus Bradyrhizobium. The sequence continues at coordinate 11,543 of JBDTKZ010000066.1, read as the reverse complement.
GATGACATGCTGCGCCTGATCTTCACTTGCTGCCATCCGGCCTTTGCCGCCGAGGTTCAGGTGGCGCTGACCTTGCGCACGGTTTGCGGGCTGACCACGGCGCAGGTCGCGCGCGCCTTTCTGGCGTCGGAAGATGCGATGGCGCAGCGGCTGGTTCGCGCCAAGCAGAAGATACGGCTGGCCGGCATTCCCTATGAGGTGCCGGAGCGCGACGCGCTGGCGCCACGGCTGCGCGGCGTGCTGGCGGTGATCTATCTGGTGTTTACCGAGGGGTATGCCGCGACCTCGGGCGAGGATCTGATGCGGCCGGACCTCGCGCAGGAAGCGATCCGGCTCGCACGGCTGCTCGATGCGCTGATGCCGCGGCGTGGCGAGATCAAGGGCTTGCTGGCGCTGATGCTGCTGCACGATGCCCGCCGCGCCGGACGCGCCACCGCCGGCGGCGACATCGTGCTGCTGGAGGAACAGGATCGGAGCTTGTGGGATCGCGCGCAGATATCGGAAGGCGTGAGGCTGGTGGAAGACGCGCTGTCGATGCCGGGGCGCCCGGAATCCTACGCCGTGCAGGCGGCGATCGCGGCGCTGCATGCGCAGGCGCCGAGTTATCAGGACACCGATTGGCCGCAGATCGTGGGGCTTTACGCGGTGCTGATGCGCATCAGCCCGTCGCCGGTAATCGAACTCAATCACGCCGCCGTGGTGTCGATGGTGGATGGCCCGGCGCGCGCGCTGGAACTGGTCGATGCGCTGGCCGCGCGCGGCCAACTCGACGGCTACGAATTGCTGCCCGCCGTTCGCGCCGATCTGCTGCGCCGGCTCGGCCGCCACGACGCCGCACGCGAGGCGTATCTTGCGGCCACCGCCGCGACGCAGTTGGAACCGCTGCGAAGGCTTTATGCGCGGCGGATGGCGGAGATGACCTAATCGTCAAGCCCGGCCATGACGGGGAATAGGTGTCTCTACCCCGCCGCGACCTTGGCATCCGCCGGCATGGTGGACAGCAGCGCGTGCAGGGTGGCGAGCGTCGACTGATCGGCGACGCCGTCGACGCGGGCGGGCCGGAAGTGACGCTGGAAGGCGGTGACCACTTCCATGGTCGCGCCGTCATATTTGCCGGAGATCGGCACGCCGTAACCGTAGCGGGCCAGCGCCTGCTGCATGCCCTCGACGTCTTCGCTGATGGTGCCGAGCTTCAGCGTTTCGCCGCGCACGATCGGCGCCGGCTGCACCCAATGGCCGACGCCGGAATTGGCCAGCGAATGCCACGGAAATTTCTCGCCGGGATCCTTCTTGCGCGACGGCGCGATATCGGAATGCGCCAGCACGCGATGGGTCGGCACCTTGCGGCGAAGCATGATGCCGCGGCACAGCGCGATCACGGCGGCGATCTGGCGCAGCGGATAGTCCGGATAGCCCCAATCATGGCCGCGATTGATGATCTCGACCCCGATCGAGCAGGTATTGAGGTCTTCCTCGCCGGCCCAGTACGAGACGCCGGCGTGCCAGGCGCGCTTGGCTTCCGGCACGCACTGCACGATGCGGCCGTCTTCCAGCACGATGTAGTGCGCGGAAACGTCGGTGCCGGGGGTGCAGAGCTGGGCGATCGCGCCTTCGACATCGGGCATGCCGGTGTAGTGCAGCACGACCATGTCGGGCGCGCGGCCCTTGTTGCGGTCGCCGTAATTGGCCGAGGGGATGACGTCGGAAGCGATCGAGGAATCGGGGGTAAATGTCTTCATGTTCGCGGTGGCCCTGGGAACGGGGAGGGCGCGTTGACGCTTCGAATCAACATTGGATGCGAACGGACCGACGGACATCAGACAACTCAAACCGGGCAAGAGAACGGCGGACTGGACGATTTCACGCCTGGAACGTTTACTATTCCTTTACGATGTCCTCAGCGCAATGTGCCGACAGCCAGGGTCCGTGCATTTTGGCCGAGTGTGTGCAGCGCGCATCACTGCGCCGCGACGGGAACTTTAACGGATAATTTTGCGAAAACGACGCTTGAATCCGCGAACGCCCCGTCAACGATTTCTTAACGCTAACTGCCGTTACTAAGTGGTGAAGCGCCGAACCGGTTTGGGGACGGCCGAGGCCCCATTTGACGCTCGAAATCCAGCTCGAATTCCATGGCAGCCCATCAAATCCCACAGGGAAACCAGGGTTGCCAGATCGGGGCGCGCGGAACCGGGAAAGGGGCCTCGCCGCGATTTTTCAGCCGGAAAGCGCTGCTCGATCGGAAAAGCCCTGCGCAGCGCAGGCATTTGAGGCGCAATGGACCCGTTGGCGTCCCATTTCTGTCGGCAGGCCGGGGTCGCACATGGGGCCGGGGCATGAACTCGTCCGCTGACCGGCCTATCCCGGTTCGCCATATCCCGGTTTTGGGCGTCGAGGCGGTGGCGCAACTGTCGCCGCGCGCCGGCGGCGTTTATGTCGACGCCACCTTTGGCGCCGGCGGTTACAGCCGGATGATTCTCGATGTCGCGGGCACCAAAGTCATCGGGATCGACCGCGACCGCACGGCCATTTCGGACGGATTTGACCTGGTCGACGGCGCTGGCGGCCGGCTGACCCTGGTCGAGGATCGGTTTTCCAATCTGGCCGAGGTGTGCGAGCGCCAGGGCGTTTCGGCGGTCGACGGCGTCGTGATGGACGTCGGCGTATCCTCGATGCAACTCGATCAGGCCGATCGCGGCTTCTCGTTTCGGCTGGGCGGCCCGCTCGACATGCGGATGGGACAAGACGGTCCGACCGCGGCGGATGTCGTGGCCCGGGCGTCCGAGGCCGATTTGGCCAACATCATCTATATCTTCGGCGAGGAGCGGCATTCCCGTGCCGTCGCCCGCGCTATCGTCGCCGCGCGCAAGGAAGCGCCGATTACCAATACGCGGGCGCTGGCCGATATCGTCTCCAAGGTAGTGCACTCCAAGCCTGGCGAAATTCACCCGGCGACGCGGACGTTTCAGGGCTTGCGGATCTTCGTCAACGAAGAACTCGACGAATTGCATCTGGCGCTCGCCGCGGCCGAACGTGTGCTCAAGCCCGGCGGCCGGCTCGCGGTGGTGTCGTTCCACTCGCTCGAAGACCGCATCGTCAAGAATTTCCTGGTCGATCGCAGCAAGGCCGGCGGCGGTTCGCGACATCTGCCCGAGATAGCACTTGAACCGCCGAGCTTTCAGCTTCTGACCAAGCGCCCGGTCACGCCGGGCGATATTGAAGTATCCGCCAATCCGCGCTCGCGTTCCGCAAAATTGCGCGCCGCCGAACGCACCGCCGCACCGGCGCATGCCGCCGCCGAGCTGCCGGGATGGCCGCAACTCGCCGACGTGCTGAGGGGAGGCTGACGATGCGGATCCTCCATCTCCTCGTGATCGGTGTGCTGGTGTTCGCCGCCGCCTATGTCTACCGCATCAAGATGGAATCCACCGTACGCACCGAACGCGTGCTGCGGCTGCATGCCGATATTCGCGAGCAGCGCGACGCCATCGCCGCCCTTCGCGCCGAATGGACCAAGCTCGACGCGCCGTTGCGGCTGCAGGGCCTGGCCGAGCGGCATCTGCCGCTGAAGCCGATCAACGCCACGCAATATGATTCGCTGAAGAACCTGCCTGAACGGCCGGCGCGCCTGTTCCAGCCCGGCGACCCCGATCCGATCGGCTCGATGATCTCGACCATCGAGGCGGTCGCCGGGGCCAAGGATGCAAGCGGCGCCGACGTCACCGGCTCGGTGTCCGCGCCATCCGCCGCGCCGGCGCAGGAGGATGCGCAATGACCGATCGCGCGGTGACCGTTATCAAACCGAAGCCCACTGAACCCTGGCGGCAGCGACTGATCCGCAGCCTGCTGTACGGACGCAATGTCGATCGCGCTGCGAAGGCCCGGGCCCGCGTCGGGTTTGCGATCCTGGCGTTCGCCGCGATCTATGCGGTGATCGGCGGCCGGCTGGTGATGTACGCGACCATCGGCGACAGCCACGGCGCGCGCCGCACCGCCTCGCAGGATGCCATCGCGACCGCGCGCCCTGACATCGTCGATCGCAACGGCGAAGTGCTCGCCACCGACGTCAAGGCGCCAAGCCTGTTCGCCGAGCCGCGCCGCATCATCGACAAGGACGAGGCGATCGAGCTTTTGACCGGGACATTGCCGGATCTCGAGACCGCCGAAGTGCGCGAGCGGCTGTCGGGCAAGAAGGGCTTCGTCTGGCTGAAGCGCGAAATCACCCCGCTGCAGCAGCGGGAAATTCACCGGCTTGGCATTCCCGGCATCGGCTTCCTGCGCGAGAACAAGCGGGTCTATCCCACCGGCTCCGAAGTCGCGCACGTGATCGGCCTGGTCAATATCGACAACCAGGGCATCGCCGGGATGGAGAAATGGGTCGACACCAACGGTCTCGCCGATCTGCATCGCGCCGGCTTCGCCACCGACCGGCAGCAGCAGCCGGTCGAATTGTCGCTCGATCTGCGCGTCGAGCACGCGCTGCGCGATGAACTGCTCAAGGCCAAGGACAAATTCCGCGCCAAGGCGGCGTCCGGCATCGTCTCCAACGTCAGGACCGGCGAGATCGTGGCGATGGTGTCGCTGCCGGATTTCGATCCCAACAACCCGAAGGAAGCCCACGATCCCGATCGCATCAACCGCCTGACCACCGGCGTCTATGAAATGGGCTCGACCTTCAAGGCCTTCACCCTGGCGATGGCGCTGGATTCCGGCAAATCCGACCTCAACTCGATGTGGGATGCGCGTGGCCCGCTGCACTACGGCAGGTTCACCATTCATGACGACGAACCAAAAGGCCGTTTCATCAACATGAAGGAGGTGTTCACGTTCTCCTCCAATGTCGGCGCGGCGCGGATCGCGCTGTCGCAAGGCGTCGAGGCGCACAAGGCGTTCCTGCGCAAACTGGGCCAGCTCGATCGGCTGCGCACCGAATTGCCGGAGAGCGCCTCGCCGATCGTGCCGCGGCACTGGGGCGAATTGAACACGGTGACGATCGCCTTCGGGCACGGTATCGCGGTGGCGCCGCTGCAGGCGGTGATGGGGATCGATGCGCTGGTCAATGGCGGCTATCTGATTCCGCCGACCTTCCTCAAGCGCAGCGAGCAGGACGCGATGGCGCTGGCGAAACGGGTGATCAAGCCCGAGACCTCCGAGAAGATGCGGTTCCTGATGCGCCTCAACGCCGAGATCGGCACCGCGCGCAAGGCCGACGTCAAGGGCTATTATATCGGGGGCAAGACCGGCACCGCCGAGAAGGTCGTCAACGGCCGCTATGCCAAAAAGAAGGTGCTGACCGCCTTCACCGCGATCATCCCGGCCGACCATCCCCAATACCAGCTCCTGGTCATGCTGGACGAGCCGCAATCCACCAAGGAAACCTACGGTTTTATCACCTCCGGCTGGAACGCGGTGCCGACCGGCGGCGCGGTCATCGCCCGGATTGCGCCGCTTTTGGGCATCGAACCGCGGTTCGATTTACCGCCGCCTGACCGCCTTATTCTTGCGGCATCCAAAACAACCCAGTAAGTCGTGCGTATATTATCTGAGCTTCGCAGCCCCCGCGCGCCGCGGGACCGGACGATCATGAAACTTCGCGACCTCTTCAGCGACGACGCGACGATCGGGTCGCAGGCGGCTGCGATCGAAGTTAGCGGCGTCGCGATGGACAGCCGCGCGGTCAGGCCGGGCGATCTGTTCTTTGCGCTCGCAGGCCACAAGACCGACGGTGCGCGGTTTGTTGAAGCGGCGATTGCCAAAGGCGCAGTCGCGATCGCGGGCGATCATCCACCGTCCGATCTTCATTCGTCGAACCCTGGCTCCGTGCCGTTTGTTCGCGTGCCTAATCCGCGCCGCGCGCTGGCGCTGGCCGCGGCGCGATTTTATCCTTGGCAACCCAAAACCATCGCGGCCGTCACCGGTACCAGCGGCAAGACCTCCGTCGCCGCGTTCGCGCGCCAGATCTGGCAATCGCTCGGTCATGCCTCCGCCAGCATCGGCACCATCGGACTGGTATCGCCGAAGCGCACTATTTACGGATCGCTGACGACGCCGGATCCGATCGCGCTGCATCGTCAGCTCGATGAAATCGTCCAGGACGGCGTTACCCATCTGGCGCTCGAGGCCTCCTCGCATGGCCTCGACCAGTTCCGGCTCGATGGGGTGCGCGTCGCCGCCGGCGGCTTTACCAATCTGTCGCGCGATCACATGGATTATCACCCTGACGTCGCGCATTACCTCGCCGCCAAGCTGCGATTGTTCCGCGATCTGGTGGTGGCCGATGGCGCGGCGGTGATCTCGGCCGATCACGATTGTTCGCCAGCCGTGATCGATGCGGCGCGCGAACGAAAGCTGCGGGTGATGACGGTCGGTGGCAAGGGCGATGGCGCGGGTGAGGGGATCCGCCTGCTGTCGGCCGATATCGACGGTCTCGCGCAAAAACTCATGCTGGAACATCGCGGCCGCAAACATGCGGTGCGGTTACCGCTGGTCGGCGAATTCCAGGTCGAAAATGCGCTGGTCGCGGCTGGCCTTGCGATCGGCACCGGCAGCGAGCCCGCGGCGGTGTTTGCCGCGCTGGAACAGCTCGAAGGCGCCAAGGGCCGGCTTGAGCGGGTCGGCGAATATAATGACGCGGCGATCTTTGTCGACTACGCCCACAAGCCCGATGCACTGGCGAAGGCGCTGCAGGCGCTGCGGCCTTATGCCAAACGCAGGCTGGTCGTGGTGTTCGGCGCCGGTGGCGACCGTGACGCCGGCAAGCGTCCGCTGATGGGCGCGATCGCCGCTGAAAACGCCGACAGCCTCATCATCACCGACGACAATCCGCGCAGCGAGAATCCGCAAATGATTCGTTCCGCGATCTTGGCGGCCGCCAAGGGCGCGCGCGAAATCGGCGACCGCGCCGAGGCGATCCGCACCGCGATTGCCGGCCTGCAGCCGGGTGACGCGCTGTTGATCGCCGGCAAGGGCCACGAGACCGGGCAAATCGTCGGTGACAAGACCTTGCCCTTCAGCGATCACGAAGCGGTGATCGCGGCACTGGCGCCGAGGGTCGCATGAGCGCGCCGTTGTGGACATCGGCCGCGATGGTTGAGGCGATGCGCGCCTCGGTGCAGGGCGTGTTGCCTGAGGCGATATCGGGGCTTTCGATCGACACCCGCACCATCGCACCGGGCGAGGCCTATTTCGCCATCAAGGGCGACGTCCATGACGGCCATGCGTTCGTCGCCGCGGCATTGAAAGCCGGGGCGGCTTTGGCCGTGGTCGCGCGCGCCCAGCGCGAAAAGTTCGCCGCCGATGCGCCGCTTCTGGTGGTCGATGATGTGCTGGCGGGCCTGGTCGAACTCGCGTTTGCCGCGCGCGCCCGCCTCAAGGGGCAGGTGATCGCGGTGACCGGTTCGGTCGGCAAGACCTCGACCAAGGAGGCGTTGCGGCGCGTGCTCGGCGCGCAGGGCGAGACCCATGCCTCAAGCGCCTCGTTCAACAATCATTGGGGCGTGCCGCTGTCGCTGGCGCGATGCCCGGCGTCCGCGCGATTTGCCATCGCCGAGATCGGCATGAACCATGCCGGCGAAATCGACGCGCTGGTCAGAATCGTGCGGCCGCATGTCGCCATCATCACCACGGTCGAGCCGGTGCATCTGGAGTTCTTTGCCGGCATCGAAGCGATTGCCGACGCCAAGGCGGAGATTTTCGCCGGCATCGAGCCCGGCGGCGCCGCGGTCCTGAACCACGACAATTCGCAATTCGCGCGGCTGTCGCGCCGCGCCAAAAAGCTCGGTATCTCGCGCATCGTGTCGTTCGGCGCCCACAAGAAATCCGAGGCGCGGCTGCTCGACGTGGCCCTGCACGCGACCTGTTCGGCGGTGCATGCCGATATCCTGGGCCAGGATGTCACCTACAAATTAGGCGTGCCGGGCCGCCACATGGCGATGAACTCGCTGGCGGTGCTGGCGGCGGCGGCGCTGGTCGGCGCCGATCTGGCGCTCGCGGCGCTATCGCTGTCGCAATTCGAACCGGCGGCGGGCCGCGGTGTCCGCCGCTCGCTGGAACTTGCCAGTGGCGAAGCGACCCTGATCGATGAAAGTTACAACGCCAATCCGGCCTCGATGGCCGCGGCGCTGAACGTGTTGGGCCAGGCGCAAATTGGCCCGCGCGGCCGGCGCATCGCCATGCTCGGCGATATGCTCGAATTGGGCCCGACCAGTCCGGCGCTGCATAGCGGATTGCTGGAGGCGATCCAGACCAATCGCATCGATCTGGTGTATTGTTGTGGTCCGCTGATGCGGAATCTGTGGGACGCCCTTTCCACCGGCAAACGGGGCGGCTATGCCGGGAGTGCGGCTGATCTCGAAGCCCAGGCGTTGCAGGCGATTCGCGCCGGCGACGCCATCATGGTCAAGGGATCGCTGGGCTCGAAGATGAAGACGATTGTCAACGCGCTGGAAAAGCGCTTCCCCGGCAAGACCGCGCTCGATGAAGCCGCGGTATAGGCAGGTTGAATGTTTTATTGGCTGATTGATCTTTCCAATACGGTGCCCGCGCTGAGCGTCTTTCGTTCATTCCTGAACGTCTTTCGCTACATCACCTTCCGCACCGGCGGCGCGATGGTGACAGGGGCGCTGTTCGTTTTCATGTTCGGCCCGTGGATTATCGATCATTTGCGGATCCGGCAGGGCAAGGGCCAGCCGATCCGCACCGACGGTCCGCAATCGCACCTCGCCAAGAAGGGCACGCCGACCATGGGCGGGCTGATGATCCTGTCGGGGTTGCTGGTCTCGACGCTGCTGTGGGCCAACCCGCTCAATCCGTATGTCTGGATCGTGCTCGCGGTGACGCTCGGTTTCGGCTTCGTCGGTTTCTACGACGACTATCTGAAGGTGACCAAGCAGACCCATAGTGGCTTCGCCGGCCGCATTCGTCTGCTGATCGAAGCTGCGATCGCGTTGGTCGCCTGCTACGCGCTGGTGCGGCTCGGGCGCGACCCGTTCTCGACCGCCTTGGTGATTCCGTTCTTCAAGGACATCGTCTTGAATCTCGGCTGGTTCTTCGTGCTGTTCGGCGCCTTCATCATGGTCGGCGCCGGCAACGCGGTGAACCTCACCGACGGCCTCGATGGCTTGGCCATCGTGCCCGTGATGATCGCGGCGGCGAGCTTTGGCATGATCGCCTATCTCGCCGGCAATGCGGTGTTCGCGGATTACCTGCAGATCAACTACGTCGCCGGCACCGGCGAACTCGCGGTGGTCTGCGGCGCGCTGCTCGGCGCCGGCCTCGGCTTCCTCTGGTTCAACGCGCCGCCGGCCTCGATCTTCATGGGCGACACCGGCTCGCTCGCGCTCGGCGGTATGCTGGGTTCGGTCGCGGTGGCCACCAAGCACGAGATCGTGCTGGCGGTGATCGGCGGGCTGTTCGTGCTGGAAGCGGTGTCGGTCATCGTGCAGGTGGCGTCGTTCAAGCTGACCGGAAAACGCGTGTTCCGGATGGCGCCGCTGCATCACCATTTCGAGCAGAAAGGCTGGACCGAGCCGCAGATCGTGATCCGGTTCTGGATCATCTCGGTGATGCTGGCGCTGGCCGGCCTTTCGACGCTGAAGCTGCGGTGACGGCGAGCTATCGCATGAAGACATTTCAATCAGAAGGTTGCATCAGGCAACAGCCTCATCCTGAGGAGCGCGCTCTTGCGCGCGTCTCGAAGGATGCCCACCGCTCCATCCTTCGAGACGCGCCCCTTCGGGCCGCTCCTCAGGATGAGGTGGTCGCTGTGGCGATGACGGCATGATCCCCGTCACCTCATTCGCGGGCAAGACCGTCGCGGTGTTCGGCCTCGGCGGTTCAGGGTTGGCGAGCTGCCATGCGCTGAAGGCCGGTGGCGCCGAAGTGATCGCCGGTGACGACAGTTCCGACAACGTCGCCAAGGCGGTGCAGGCCGGTTTTATCACCGCGGATCTGCGTACCGTGTCGTGGGCCCATTTCGCCGCGCTGATCCTGACGCCGGGCGCGCCGCTGACCCACCCGACACCGCATTGGAGCGTGCTGGCGGCGCGGCAGGCCGGCATTGAGGTGATCGGCGATATCGAATTGTTCTGCCGGGAACGCCGCAATCACGCGCCCGATGCGCCGTTCGTGGCGATCACCGGCACCAACGGCAAATCGACCACCACAGCCTTGATCGCGCATCTGATGCGCGTCGCCGGCTACGACACCCAGATGGGCGGCAATATCGGCACCGCGATCCTGTCGCTGGAGCCGCCGCGGATGGGCCGCGTCCACGTGATCGAGATGTCGTCCTACCAGATCGATCTGGCGCCGTCGCTCGATCCGTCGGTCGGCATCCTGCTCAATATCAGCGAAGACCATATCGATCGCCACGGCACGCTCGAACATTATGCCGCGGTGAAGGAACGTCTGGTCGCCGGTGTGCAGCCGCAGGGGGCCGCGATCGTCGGCGTCGATGACGGCTGGTGCCGCAACATCGCCGACCGGATCGAGCAGTCGGGCAAGCGGGTGATCCGGGTCTCGGTGAAAAATCCGCTGGCCGACGGCGTTTATGTCGAGCGCGAAACCATTCTGCGCGCTTCCGGCGGTGCCCGCAGCGAGATCGCAAAAATCGGCGGCATCGGCTCGCTGCGCGGCCTGCATAACGCGCAGAACGCCGCCTGCGCCTCGGCCTGCGCGCTGGCGCTCGGTGTCAGCACGGATGTCCTGCAAAAGGCCTTGCGCAGCTTTCCCGGCCTGGCGCATCGCATGGAGCAGGTCGGCCGCCGCGGCAACGTGCTGTTCGTCAACGACTCCAAAGGCACCAACGCCGACGCCGCGGCGCATGCGCTGTCGTCCTTTGCCGATATCTTCTGGATCGCCGGGGGCAAGCCGAAGCTCGGCGGCATCACCGGCCTGACCGAATATTTTCCGCGCATCCGCAAGGCCTATCTGATCGGCGAAGCGGCTGGCGAATTCGCCGGCACCCTGGGCGACCGCGTCCCGCACGAAATCAGCGTCACGCTCGACGTCGCGGTCGCCAACGCCGCGCGCGACGCCGAAGCGTCCGGCATCGCCGACCCCGTGGTGTTGCTGTCACCAGCCTGCGCCTCGTTCGACCAGTACCGCAATTTCGAAATCCGCGGCACGAAGTTTCGCGATCTTGTTACGGCTATGCCCGGTGTGAAGCCCGTGGTGTAGCAGGAAGCGTCATGGTGAGAAGCGCGTCTTCGCGCGTCTCGAACCATGAGTCCGCGTTGCGCCTCTCCAATCTCCACCGTCATCATCCGGCTTGACCGGATGATCCAGTATTCCAGAGCGGTGCATCTCATTGACCGCGGTGATTACTGGATATTCCGCCTTCGCGGAGTATGACGTCTTCCATGATGCATGCGCAGCACGTAGCCAGGATGAACTCCGCGATATCCGGGTCCTTTCTGCGGTCCCGCATATCGCTTCGCTCATGCGGGCTTCTGTAACGGGCCTCGATGAGTCAATCCCTTTTTGCGTTATCCACTCGCCGGGGACTTGCTTCTGTACGGGATCGGCGCAAGGCCGTCGCCTGA
>JBDTKZ010000065.1:0-82940 GCA_039935075.1 Bradyrhizobium sp. | reverse complement strand
GGGAATGCCGGACGCTCGGCGCGTCCGCAGCCGCGTGTGTAGTGGTAGTAAGCACACGCGTTAGTCACCACGGTCACGCCGGAAACGTCCGGCATTCCCCGCGCAATGGTTTTAACGGTTTCCTTCGCGCTCTCCCCGGTGACCGGCTTGTTGCCACCGTCGCTCGCGAAATGATTTCACGAACTTGACGCCAGCATCGGGGCGTCAGGACCACACGACTTCGCCGTCCGCTTTGGCGCTGTTCGTCAAAAGCGCATCCGCGTCCACCGCATCCCCGCCCAACGTCCGTGACGATCGCGATACGCCCCTCTGTGAGGGCGGAGACGAGCGGAAATAAGCCGGTGATTTGGGTCGGAAGGGAACCAAAATATTTTTCGCTGAGGGGCTGGACAGCCAAATCAGTGATTTGCCCGTCCGGGCAACTTCGTAGGACTCCTTGGGTGGGCTGCCGGTTGAGCCATCAGCGCCATTGCTCTGGCCTCGGCGATCCCCATTTCTCGAACACGTCACCCAACTCAAGTCAGGAAATCTTCATGGCCAAGCTCGACGGCAAGATCGCTCTCATCAGCGGAGGCACCAGCGGTATCGGTGCGGAGACCGCCAAACTCTTTCAGTCCGAAGGCGCGACGGTGGTCGTCACCGGATCGAGCGAGCGCTCGGTAGAAGCCGCCAAGGCGGCGCTGCCCGGGATCGAGGTGTTGCTCTCGGACGCCGGCAACGTGGCCGCCACCAAGGTCCTGGTCGATCAGGTCAAGGCCAAACACGGCCGCATCGATGTCCTGTTCGTCAACGCCGGCATCGCCAAATTCGCGCCGATCGCGCAGGTCGACGAGGCTCTTTACGACAGCCAGTTCAACATCAACGTCAAAGGCGCATTCTTTCTGGTCAAGCACGCGATCCCGGTGATTCCGGACGGCGGCGCGATCATCTTGACCGCTTCGGTGGCTGGCGCGAACGGCGGCCTGGGCGGAGCCACAGTCTATGGTTCGACCAAGGCGGCGCTGCGTTCGTTTGGTCGCACCATCGCCAAGGAACTGACGCCGCGCGGCATCCGGGTCAACACCATCAGTCCCGGTCCGATCGTCACCCCGATCCTCGACAAAGGCGGCCTCACACCGGCCCAGAAGGACAGCTTCATCGAGGGGGCCAAGACCCGCATTCCGCTGGGACGTACCGGCACATCAGCCGAAGTGGCGGCCGCGGCCCTCTACCTCGCCGCCGATGCCACCTACACCACCGGCGCCGAACTGTTCGTCGACGGCGGCTTGATCGATCTGTAGTCGCGAGGGCCGTCATGCGCATGATTGGCGCGCGGCGGCCTTCACAAATTCGTCGCTTGCGCGGGGCGCCAAAATTTGGGCATGGATAGGCACGCCCGTCGCATCATCGTTGCGGCCAGTTTTTTACGAAGCCAACAAAAGCAAGGGAGATTGCCATGCTCAAATTCTACTTCAACGGCGCGCCGAACCCCACCAAGGTGGCCCTGTTTCTCGAAGAAGCCGGCCTGCCCTTCGAGGCGGTGCCGGTCGATACCCGCAAGGGTGACCAGTTCAAGCCGGATTTCCTCAAGGTGAATCCGAACGCCAAGGTGCCGGCGATCGACGATGACGGCGTGTTCGTGTTCGACAGCAATGCGATCCTGCTTTACCTCGGCGAGAAGACCGGCAAATTCATGCCGCCGAACACGCCAGCCAGCCGCGCGCAAATGCTGTCATGGCTGATGTTCGTGGCCACCGGCGTCGGCCCCTATTCGGGCCAGGCGGTGCATTTCAAGCACGCGGCGCCGAAAGATCTCGAATACGCGCATAACCGCTACCAGTACGAAGCACATCGCCACTACAAGATTCTCGACGATCATCTCGCCAAGAGCTGCTACATGGTCGGCGATACCTACACTATCGTCGACATGGCGCTGTGGGGCTGGATCCGCATGGCGCCCTACGTGCTCGGCGATGACGTGTTTGCGAAATATCCGAACGTGAAGCGCCTGCTCGACGAAGTCACCGCACGGCCGGCCGCGGCGCGGGCGGTCGCGTTGAAAGACAAGTTCATCTTCAAGACCGAGATGGACGACGAAGCCAAGCACATCATGTTCGGCCACCTCAAGACCAAAGCGGCCTGATCCGGCCCCCCCTCTGTCATTCCGGGACACGCGTCTTCGCGTGGACCCGGAATCCAGAGATTGTTGCGTGAGATTCCCCGATGCGCAATTGCGCATCTGAGGTTCGCGCTCGTGCGCGCCCCGGAATGACAACGTCGATCTTCATCCAGCGGCGAGCTTTCGTGTTTCGGGAAACCGCCCCAGCGCTGTTTCGGTCAGCACGGAGTCACAATACTCCCTGACTTCCTTGATCTGTCCGTCGGCGAGCCGGAATACCAGACAATAATCGTTGTCGTAGCGCACGCCGGTCTTGGTGACATTGTCGCCCTTGGCCTCGACGACGACGCAGTCGCCATCCGCGATGAAACGATGCGCGATGGTCCGCGTGCGATCGACCAGCAGATCACGGACGTGGCCGTGCAGATCGTGCAGGATCGACGGCTTGCCGTTGAACGCGCGCGACCACGAATATTGTCCGGTCACCACCCAGATCGCGTCATCGGCCAGGCTGGCAACGAACAGCGAACGATCGCGCGCCGCGGGATCGGGGTTTCCCGCGGCGGTGAAAATCTCCTGAATCAGTTTCTTGTTGGCAGCGGTGTTCATGGCGGCATCTCCGTTCGTAGGGTGATGACCGAACATCGCGCGCCACGCTTCATTCTTCCAATCGATAGTTGATATGGTATATATTCGCTCCATGAATTTGGCATCAATCGATCTCAATCTGCTGGTGGCGCTCGACGCGCTGCTGCTGGAAGCCCATGTCAGCCGCGCGGCGATGCGGGTCGGCCTGTCGCAGCCTGCGATGAGCCACGCGCTGGCGCGGCTGCGCGACATGCTCGGCGACCCCCTTTTGGTGCGCGCCGGATCGCGGATGGAATTGACGCCGCGAGCCCAGGCGCTGCGCGGGCCGCTGGCGCAAACGCTCGATCAGGTGCGCGGACTTTTCATTTCGGATGATTTCGACGCCGCCAGCAGCGAGCGGCACTTTCGGCTGATGATGCCGGATCTCGCGGTCGAACTGCTGGTGCCATCGCTGATGGAGAAGGTTGGTGAGATCGCCCCGAACCTCCGGCTCGATATCGTGCCGTGGCGGGGACCTGCGATCTTCACGGCCGAGTTCGCCCGCACCATCGACATGGTCGTCAGCATCGGCAACGCCTTCAAGGGATTTCACCGCCAGCTGCTCTACACCGATCGCGACGCACTGGCGGTGCGGCGCGGTCATGCCGTGGGGGCAAAGCTTTCAAAGCGCGATGCCTTTCTGAAAGCGCGGCATATCGCCGTCGTGATCCGCGGCCAGAACGAGGACCTGATCGATAGCTGGCTGCGCAGCAAAGGCATCGAGCGGCGTATTGCGCTGGTGGTGCCCGGCTATATCGAAGCGCTGCATATCGTCGCGCGCACCGACCTTGTGGCTTTCGTGCCGGGCCGGCTGATCGCCGCCTTGGCCAAACCGCTGTCGCTGGCCGCGGTCGCGCCACCGCTCGACCCCGGCATCGACGAACAGTTCATGTTCACCCCGACACGCGCCCAGTTCGATCCCGGCTCGATCTGGCTGCGCAAGCTGATGCTGCAAACCGGGCGGGAACTCGAACGCGTCAGGCGCAAGGCGGCGTGAGGCAGTTGCCCGCCCCGGCCGCTCATGC
The DNA here is from genome assembly GCA_039935075.1 of Bradyrhizobium sp. Lineage (GTDB taxonomy): Bacteria > Pseudomonadota > Alphaproteobacteria > Rhizobiales > Xanthobacteraceae > Bradyrhizobium. The sequence goes on along the minus strand of JBDTKZ010000065.1, from coordinate 79,190 downwards.
CATGACGCCATGACGTAAGGGGCGGGACCAAAAGGGGGCGTATCATGACGGTACTTATCGCCGGCGGCGGCATTGGCGGGTTGACACTGGCGCTCAGCCTGCACCAGATCGGCGTTCCCGCACGCGTGTTTGAAAGCGTGTCGGAGCTGAGGCCGCTCGGGGTCGGCATCAATGTCCTGCCGCACGCGGTGCGCGAGCTGATCGAATTGGGTCTCCTGGACAAGCTCGACGCCTCGGGCGTGCGCACCAAGGAACTGGCGTATTTTTCCAAGCACGGCAAACCGATCTGGAGTGAGCCGCGCGGCATCGAGGCCGGGTACAACTGGCCGCAGTTTTCGATTCATCGCGGCACGCTGCAGCAGATCCTGCTCGACACCGCCATCGAGCGGCTGGGAAAAGACAACATCCTCACCAGCCACCATCTCAGCGGCTGGACCGAAACATCGACCGGCGTTCGCGCCGATTTCATCGACAAGGCCAGCGGCCAATCGGCCGGCAGCTACGACGGCCAATTGCTTGTTGCCGCCGACGGCATTCATTCGGCGATCCGCGAAAAGCTCTATCCGCAGGAAGGTCCGCCGATCTGGAATGGGCGCATTCTGTGGCGCGGCATCACCAAAGGTGATGCCTTCCTGTCCGGCCGCACCATGATCATGGCCGGCCACGAAATCCTGAAATTCGTCTGCTATTCGATTTCGAAGCAGGCCGATGCCAACGGCAAGTTTGACATCAACTGGGTCGCCGAGCGGCACATGCCACCGACCTACCAATGGCGGCGCGAGGATTACAACCGCACCGCGCGCAGGGAAGAATTCCTGCCCTGGTTCAAGGACTGGAAATTCGACTGGCTCGACGTCCCCGGCCTGATCGAGAACTGCCCGCACGCCTACGAATATCCGCTGGTCGACCGCGACCCGATCGCGCAATGGACTTTTGGGCCGGTCACCCTGATCGGCGACGCCGCGCATCCGATGTATCCGATCGGCTCCAATGGCGCGTCGCAGGCGATCCTCGATGCCCGGGTGCTGACCCGCGAGATCCAGGCGCATGGCCCGACCAATGCCGCGCTGGCAGCCTATGAAGCCGAACGCCGCCCCGCCACCACCGACCTCGTGATGCTCAACCGCCGTAACGGACCGGAGCAGGTGATGCAGATGGTCGAGGAACGCGCGCCCAACGGCTACGAAATCGTCACCGACGTGCTGTCGCAGCAGGAGCTGGAAGACATCGCCGCCAATTACAAGCGCGTCGCCGGTTTTCAGGTCGAGGGACTGAATGCCAAGCCGCCGATCGTGACGAGGCCCAAGTAGAGCGACCGGAGATAGCTACATTTACCTCGTCACCGTCCGGCTTGACCGGTTGAATCCGCCCAGTATTCCAGTGCCTCAATGATGGAATCGCGACGCTGCGGCGTACTGGATCCTCCGCTTTCGCGGAGGATGACGGCTTGTGGTGGCGGAACGCACTGCGCTCCATCCCACGCGGTCCACCTCCATTTTTAACTCACTCCCCCAGCCCATGCGCGATCACCTTGCGCATGACATTGGGCAACGCCTCATCCTTCAAGGTCGCAATCGGCACCCAGCGCATGCCCTGCGGCGCGCTTGCGCGTGCCGCTAGTTTGGCCGTGTAGACCACAAGCTCCAGCGGAAAATGCGTAAACACATGCGTCACGACACCCGCCTTGCGGTGCCAGCGCGCGACGCCTTTCAGCACCGGCGCCTGTTGCAACGCCGATTTGTCCTCCTGTCCCGCGAGCCATTCGGAGGTCGGCACCTCGGTCATGCCGCCGAGCAGGCCTTTTTCGGGGCGGGTGCGGACCAGCAATTCGTCGCCGCGGGTGACGACGAACGCGGCGCCCCGTCGTAGCGCGCCTGACTTCTTTGGCGCCTTGCGCGGAAAGGTTTCCTGATCCCCGCGCATGCGAGCGGCGCAATCGTCGTTGAGCGGACATAGCGCGCAGGCCGGCTTCTTTGGCGTGCAGATCGTCGAGCCGAGGTCCATCAATGCCTGCGCGCTATCGCCGGCTCGTGACTCATTGTCACCGGTGCGCGACGGTCGCAGCAACGTCGCCGCCAATGGCTGGATCAGCGGCTTGGCCTGCGGCAGCGGCTCCTCGACGGCGTAGAGCCGCGACACCACGCGCTCGATATTGCCGTCGACCGGCATGGTGTGGCGATCGAACGCAATCGCGGCGATCGCGGCCGCCGTGTAAGGCCCGATCCCCGGCAGCGTGCGCAGGCCCTCCTCGGTGTCGGGAAACACTCCGCCATGATCGCGCAGCACCGCCACCGCGCAGGCATGCAGGTTGCGCGCGCGCGAGTAATAACCGAGCCCGGCCCACATCCGCAGCACGTCGTCGAGCGACGCCCGGCCCATCGCCTCGACGTCGGGCCAGCGTGCGATGAACTTTTCGAAATACGGCCCCACGGTCTTGACGCCGGTCTGCTGCAGCATGATCTCCGACAGCCAGACCCGATATGGCGCGGCGCGCTCGCCAGCCGGCGGCCGCCACGGCAGCCGGCGACGATGGCGATCGTACCAGTCGAGCAGCAGCGCCGGACGGCTGGTCTGCGCGTCAGAATGTCGGGGTTTCTTGTTCGCGGATGGAGGCACGCCTCAACGTAATATCAGAATCAACGCGGAACCAGTGCCCAACGGGGCTTAATGGTGGACTGTCGCGCTATCCGTCACAGCAACACGTGCCGCCGTCATCCTGAGGTGCTCGCCGCCTTCGGCGAGCCTCGAAGGATGATGTTCAGCGTCGCGCCTGCGGCCATCCTTCGAGGCGCGCAAGAAAGAGCGCGCACCTCAGGATGACGTCGAAGATAGCTTCGCAGGCTCTGAGGATGGCCAATTCACTTGTGGCGCAAGAGGCCGCCACTCCCGCGCCGCCTGAGCGTGCCTCCGGCGAGCGCCGGTGCTATAACGCTCCAAATGGCAAAATTTTCAAAACCCGGCTGGATCTCGGCAAAACCGCTTTCCGTCCTGCTCAGCGACGTGTTTTCCGAAGCCTATGCCAAGCAGGGCTTTGCCGCGCGTGAACTGGTCACGCGCTGGGCGGAAATCGCCGGTCCGGAGATCGCCCGGCATTCCGAACCGCTGAAGATCCAGTGGCCGCGGCCGGTCGAGGGCCAGCCGCAGGAACCGGCCACGCTGGTGCTGCGGGTCGAAGGTCCGATGGCGCTGGAAATCCAGCACGCCTCGGACGCCCTGCTGCAGCGGGTCAACCGCTTCTTCGGCTGGAACGCGGTCGGCCGGCTGGCGCTGCGCCAGGGGCCGCTGTCGCGCCGGGATCGTCCCGCCCGTCCCAAGTCCCCTGACGCCCGGGCGGTGGCCAAGGTCGCTGAAACGCTTTCCGCCGTCGAGGACGAGGAATTGCGCGCGGCGCTGGCGCGGCTCGGCGCATCGATCAAGTGAAATTGAGCCCGCCGCGAGGCCCGGCCATGGCGGCCTGCCATTGCCACAATTGTGGTTTCAAGCTAGCGAACACCTCTTGTCTAGGTTTCTTTGGGCGTGAACGCGCCAATCCGGGAGCAAACCCTTGATCATCACGCGCCGCGCCTTCACTGCCGCCCTGTCACTGACCGGGCTTGCCGCTCTTGCCGGCTTCTCGCCGCTACGCCTGATCACGGCTGCGATGGCGCAAAGCGCCTCCGATGTGTCGAAACCGGTCTCGCTGCCGGACATGGCGATCGGGCCCGCCGACGCCTCGGTGACGATCACCGAATACGCCTCGATGACCTGCCCGCATTGCGCGGCCTTCAACGCCGAGGTGTTTCCGAAGATCAAGGCGGCCTATGTCGACACCGGCAAGGTGCGCTACATCTTCCGCGAATTCCCGCTCGACATCAAAGCAGCGGCCGGATCGATGCTGGCGCGCTGCATCGCCAAGGACGATGCCTCGAAGTACTTCACCGTCGTCGACCTGCTGTTCAAGCAGCAGAACGACTGGGTGATGAAGAACACCACCGAGACCCTGACCCGGATCGGCAAGCAGGCCGGCCTCAGCCAGCAGGGCGTCGAGGATTGCCTCAAGGACCAGGCGCTGCTCGACAAGATCGCCGCCGATCAGAAGTACGCCACCGAGGTGCTCAAGGTGAATTCGACGCCGACCTTCTTCATCAATGGCGAAGTCATCAAGGGCGAAGCGTCGTTCGACGAATTCGACAAGAAGATCAAGTCGATGCTGAAGAGCTGATTCGCTCGCGCGCGATCACCCCTGTTAAAAAAGCACTGTAAAAAACCTTGGGATAACGGCTTCACAGAAGCCCCATAAAAGCCTTGGGAAAAGCCCCGGGCGGCGGTTGCCCTTCCGCCCCGGCCTCGCCATTGTCGGATCCCAGAGAGCCGCCATGCGACTCGCCCGCACACCGACATTGCCTTCTATGGTATTGTCACGGCAGGGAGATTCGTGTCCTGCCAACAGAGTACCGTGTCCATGAAACTCACGCGCCTTCGCCTTCACGGTTTCAAGTCCTTCGTTGAACCCACCGACTTCATGATCGAGCCGGGCCTGACCGGCGTGGTCGGACCGAACGGCTGCGGCAAATCCAATCTGGTGGAAGCGTTGCGGTGGGCGATGGGCGAGACCTCGCACAAATCGCTGCGCGCTGCCGACATGGACGCGGTGATCTTCGCGGGCTCCGGCAGCCGGCCCTCGCGCAACCATGCCGAAGTGGTGATGACGATCGACAATTCCGATCGCACCGCGCCATCGGCGGTGAACGACCGCGAGATTCTGGAAATCTCGCGCCGGATCGAGCGCGAAGCCGGCTCGGTCTATCGCATCAATGGCCGCGACGTGCGCGCCCGTGATGTGCAGATCCTGTTCGCCGACGCCGCCACCGGCGCGCGCTCGCCCGCCCTGGTCCACCAGGGCAAGATCGGCGAAATCATTCAGGCGAAACCCGAACAGCGCCGCCGCGTGCTGGAAGACGCCGCCGGCGTCGCCGGGCTCCATGCCCGCCGCCACGAAGCGGAGCTGCGGCTGAAGGCGGCCGAAACCAACCTCACCCGCGTCGAAGACGTGATCGGGCAATTGGCCGGACAGATCGAAGGCCTGAAGAAACAGGCGCGCCAGGCGATCCGCTATCGCGAAGTTGCCGCCAAGGTGCGCAAGGCCGAGGCCACGCTGTTCCACCTGCGCTGGCTGGAGGCCAATTCCGACGTCGCCGAAGCCGGCCGCGTCCACGATCTCAGCGTCCGCGAAATGGCCGAGCGCACCCGCGAACAGGCTGAAGCCGCCCGCATCCAGGCCATCCGCGCCTCCGAACTGCCGGCGCTGCGCGAAGGCGAAGCCCGCGCCGCGGCAGGGCTGCAGCGCCTGACCAATGCGCGCGAAACGCTCGACCGCGAGGAAGATCGCGCCAAGGAGCGCGTCGCCGAACTCGATCGCCGGCTGACGCAATTCTCCGCCGACATCGCCCGCGAGCAGCAGCAGACCGCCGACGCCCAGGTCGCGCTGCAACGGCTCAATGTCGAAGACGCCGAGCTGAAGGAAGAGATCAAGTCGCGCGTCGAGAAGCGCAGCGGCGTCGATGAACGCGTCTCCGACGCGGAAGGCACGCTGGCCAATGCCGAGCGGCTGTTCACCGAGCTGACCACCGCATTGGCTGATCTCACCGCCAGGCGCCGACAGCTTGAAGCCGGCGTGCGCACCCATCAGGAGCGCGTCGCACGGCTCGATCAGGAGATATCGGGCGTCCGCCGTGAAGAGGAAAGACTGGCGCAGGAAACCAGCGGTCTCGGCGACCTCGCCGAGTTCGCCGGCATCATGGAGACCGCGCAGGAACATCTCGCGATGTCCGAAGCCGCGGCGCAAGCCAGCGAAGCCGGCCACGTCGCCGCGCGCGCGAGACTGGAATCTTCCCGCGCGCCGCTGAACGAGGCCGACAAGCGGGTGCAGCGGCTCGAGACCGAAGCCCGCACGATCTCCAAGCTCGTCAACGGCGAAACCAAGAATCTGTGGCCGCCGATCATCGACGGCGTCACCGTCGCCAAGGGCTATGAGAAGGCGCTGGGCGCCGCTTTGGGCGATGATCTGGACGCGCCGGTCGACCCATCGGCGCCGATGCGCTGGACCAATTCCGGCGTCACCGAGGGCGATCCGTCACTGCCCGACGGCGTCGAGTCGCTGGCTTCGGTGGTCGATGCGCCGTCCGAACTGGCGCGACGTCTGGCGCAGATCGGTGTCGTCGCCAAGGAGCGCGGCGCCGAGCTGGTGTCGCAACTGAAGACCGGCCAGCGACTGGTGTCGCTGGAAGGCGACGTCTGGCGCTGGGACGGTTTTGTCGCCGCCGCGCATGCGCCGACCGGTGCGGCACGCCGCCTCGCCGAACGGGCGCGGCTGGTCGATATCGAGAGCGAACTCGAACAGGCCCGCACCGAAGCCACCGCCAAGCGTCAGGCGCTGGAGAGCGCCGAAGCCGAACTGAAGATCGCCTCCGCCGCCGAGACCTCCGCGCGCGACGCCTGGCGCGCCGCCCAGCGCGAGGCCGACGCCGCGCGCGAACGCCACGCCAATACCGAGCGCGAAATCAACCGCCACGCCGCGCGCAAATCGGCGCTGACCGAAGCGCATAGCCGGCTCGATGCCGACCGCGCCGAGGCCGTCGGCGCCCATGAAACCGCGACCGCGGCGCTGGATGAATTGCCGCCGAGCCTCGATGCCGAAGAAAAACTGGCCGCCGTTCGGAGCGATATCGAGGGCCATCGCCGCCTCGCCGCACAGGTACGCGCCGAAGCCCAGGCGCTGGCGCGCGAAGCCGAACTCGCCGACCGCAGGCTGCAGGCCATCGTGGCCGAGCAGAACCAGTGGAACACGCGCATGGAAGGCGCGGCCTCGCAGATCGCCACCATCGAGGCCCGCGTCACCGAAGTCACGGCCGAGCGCGCCGAGCTGGAGGATGCGCCGGCGCTGTTCGCGCAAAAGCGCCGTGCGCTCATCGGCGAAATCGAGTCCGCCGAGAGCGCCCGTCGCGTCGCTGCGGACGTGCTGGCGACCGCCGAGAACGCGATGGCGGAAACCGATCGCGCTGCGAAGATTTCGCTGGAAGCGCTGTCGAGCGCCCGCGAAGCCTGCGCCCGCGCCGAGGAACGCATGGAAGGCGCCCGGCGCCGGCTCGCCGATGTCGAGCGCGAAATCCACGACATGCTCGAAGTTGAGCCGCACGCGGTGGCCGGGATGGCCGAAATCACCCCGGAAACCGAGCTGCCGCCGCTGGCGGAGATCGAGGAAAATCTCGAAAAGCTGCGTCGCGATCGCGAACGGCTCGGCGCGGTCAACCTGCGCGCCGAGGAAGAATTGCGCGAGGTCGAGGCCCAGCATACGTCGCTGACCACCGAGCGCGATGATCTGGTGGAAGCCATCAAGCGGTTGCGCCAGGGCATCCAGAGCCTCAACCGCGAGGCGCGCGAGCGGTTGTTGACCTCGTTCGAGATCGTCAACGGCCACTTCAAGCGGATGTTCGTCGAACTGTTCGGCGGCGGCGAAGCCGCCTTGCACCTGATCGAGAGTGACGATCCGCTCGAGGCCGGTCTGGAAATTATCGCCAAGCCGCCCGGCAAGAAGCCGCAGACGCTGTCGCTGCTGTCGGGCGGCGAGCAGGCGCTGACCGCGCTGGCGCTGATCTTCGCGGTGTTCCTCACCAACCCGTCGCCGATCTGCGTGCTGGACGAAGTCGACGCCCCGCTCGACGACCATAACGTGGAGCGGTTCTGTAACCTGCTGCACGAAATGACCGCGACCACCGAGACGCGCTTCATCATCATCACGCATAACCCGATCACGATGGCGCGGATGAACCGGCTGTTCGGCGTCACCATGGCCGAACGCGGCGTCTCGCAACTGGTCTCGGTCGCGCTCGACGAAGCGGTGAAGATCCTCGATCAGCACGTGGCGTGATATTTACGCCGTCGTTCCGGGATGGTGCGAAGCACCAGACCCGGAATCTCGAGATTCCGGGTTCGGTCCTGCGGACCGCCCCGGAATGACGGGAGTTGATGGCAACAGATGACCTCACCCGACCTTCCCGCCGAACTCAAAGCCGCGCTCGACGCGCGGCTGCACGGTCTGTCGCGCAATGACGCGGCCGAACGCGCCGCCGCGATCTCGCAGACCTATCGCGGCGGCGGCAACTCCGCCGCGATCCGCAACCAAGCCGACGCGCTGGCCTATGCGCTGGCGCGGATGCCGGCGACCTATGCCGCGGTCACCGCCGGCCTGAATGCGCTCGGCGAACTCAGGCCGGATTTTGCGCCGGAGGGCCTGCTCGATGTCGGCGCTGGCCCCGGCACCGCGACATGGGCCGCCGCCGAAGCGCTACCGTCGCTGCGGCGTTTTACCTTGCTCGATGCCAACGCCGCGTTGCGCGCGCTGGCGCTCGATCTCAGCCGCGACAGCCATCGCCTGCGCGACATCGACTATCAGCGCGGCGACGCCCGCACGGCACTCGTCAACGTCGACGCCGCCGACCTCGTGGTGGCGAGCTACGTGATCGGCGAGATGGATGAGCCGGAAAGGCGGGCGCTGACCGAGATGATGTGGACCAAAACCCGCGACACACTGCTGGTGATCGAGCCCGGTACGCCCCAGGGCTATGCGCGGATCATCGCCTTGCGGCAGCACTTGATTGCATCGGGCGCCCATGTCGCGGCGCCCTGCCCGCATGACGGCCGATGTCCGCTTTCCGCGCCCGACTGGTGTCATTTCACCCAGCGCCTGCGGCGTTCGCAGGCGCACAAGCAGATCAAGGCCGCCGAGCTTCCGTTCGAGGATGAAAAATTCAGCTATGTCGCGTTGACGCGCACGCCCATCCCTTCGCGGCCGTCCCGCGTGCTGGCGCAGCCCGTACTCAGCAAGGTCGAAGTGACGGCCAAGCTCTGCACCCCTGAAGGCCTGGAGATCGCGCATGTGGCTCGCCGCGCCAAGGCCGATTACGCCCGCGCCCGCCGCTGGCGCTGGGGCGATGCGGTGACGGAATAGCAAATGCTGACCACGGGTCGTCCCGGCGCAAGGCCGGGACGACGTGGTGCCGGCTTTGAACTAATCCGCAGCTTGCGCCGACCAAAGAGAGTATCCACGTCGTGCGGGCTGCCGCGCGGCGTTATTTTCGTCTAGGTTTCCTTCGTCTGGGTTACCTTTTCGTCTGGGTTGCCCTGCATTCGTCGTCCCATCAGGAGTTTTGCCATGTCGACCGGCTGGATCGTTCTCGGCGTCATCGTTGTTCTCGTTCTCTTCGCGTTTGCCGCCTACAACCGCCTCGTCGCGCTCGCCCAGCGCGTCAATCAGTCCTTTGCCGATATCGACGTGCAGCTCAAGCAGCGTCACGATCTGGTGCCGAACCTGGTCGAGACCGTGAAGGGCTATGCTTCGCATGAGCGGGGCACGCTGGACGATGTCATCAAGGCGCGCGGGGCGGCGATGTCCGCCCAGGGACCGGCGCAGGTCTCCGCCGCCGAAAACCAGCTGAGCGGCGCGCTCGGCAAGCTGATCGCATTGTCGGAGGCCTATCCCGACCTCAAGGCCAACGCCAACTTCCAGCAACTGGCCAGCGAATTGTCCGATCTCGAGAACAAGATCGCCGCCAGCCGTCGTTTCTTCAACAACGCGGTCCAGGAATACAACACCGGCATCCAGCAGATGCCGGCCGCCTTGTTCGCCGGCATGTTCGGCTTCACCCGCAAGGACTTCTTCGATCTCGGCGCCAGCCGCACCGAAGTCGAGCAGGCGCCGACGGTGAAGTTCTGAGATTGCTAATGAAACGAAGCGCATCGACAATGCAGACCTGCTCCCTCTCCCATGGGGAGAGGGTTGGGGTGAGGGGGTACGCCCTATCGCTAAGTTGTAACCCCTCACCCGGCGCGGCGCGCCGACCTCTCCCACAGGGAGAGGTGCGATGAACTTCCGGCTTGTGACCATTCCGCTTGAGCGGACCATGTTCTAGGAACAGCGCATCATGGCCGCGTACGGTCTTTACACGCACATCGCATCGAACAAATTCCGTTCGATGCTGCTGCTCGCCGGACTGTTTCTGCTGGTCTATGTGGTGGTCTATGCCGGCGCGCTGGTCATCGAGGTGCTCAACAACGGCAACGGGACGGTCGACTATTATTTGAAAGTCGCGCTGTTCGACGTGATCCGGACGCTGCCTTATTCGACCGGGGCGGCGCTGCTGTGGATCGTGATCGCCTATTTCTTCCATCAGAAGATCATCGACGCCGTGACCGGCGGCGAGGACGTCACGCGGCAGCAGCAGCCGCGGCTGTATAATCTGCTGGAGAACCTCTGTATCTCGCGCGGCATTCCGATGCCGAAGCTGAAGATCGTGGAAAGCGATGCGTTGAACGCCTACGCCACCGGCCTGAACCAGCGGCAATATGCCGTCACCGTCACAACGGGCCTGCTCAACGCGCTGAACGATCAGGAGATCGAATCGGTGCTCGGCCACGAGCTGACCCACATCCGCAACGGCGACGTGCAGATGATGGTGATCGCGGTGATCATCGCCGGCGTGGTCGGCTTCTTCGCCGAACTGCTGTTCCGCGGCTTCTTCAACTTCGGCGGTTACGGCTGGGGCTCTGGCCGTCGTTCATCCTGGTCGTCCTCATCCTCCTCATCGTCGTCCTCTTCTTCGGATAGCGGCGATCGCAAAGGTTCGGGCGGTGCGGCGATCATTATCATCATCGTCGCGGTGGCGTTGATCGCGCTGGCGTGGCTGCTGTCGCAACTGGTGCGGCTGGCGTTGTCGCGATCGCGCGAATTGCTGGCCGATGCCGGATCGGTCGAACTGACGAAAAATCCGGATGCCATGATCTCGGCATTGCGCAAGATCGAAGGCCGTGGCGAGCTTCCGGGCGCCACCTCGGCGGTGATGGAATTGTGCCTCGATAACCCGCGCGAGGGCTTTTCCGACCTGTTCGCCACCCACCCCTCGGTGGATAGCCGAGTGCAGGCACTGGTGAAGTACGCTGGCGGCCACGACCCCGGTCCCTTGGCGTTGCCGTCGGAAGCCGCGCCGGACGACCCAACGCAGCCGTCCCAGGATGGTCAGGTTCCGCCAGCATTGCCATCGGGGCCATGGGGTTCGCCGAGCGACCCTGCCGGCGCGCCGCAGGGAACGCCGACTCAGCCAGTGGCCCCTCCTGCAGGTCCTTGGGGCAACGCCGCTGGCCCGTGGGGCCGCCACTAGCCTATTGACCCGCTAGGGTGTTAACGACATCGGCGGGGAATATCCCAAGCGGCTGTCTAAAGAATTGAATTCTCCCTTGTTTCTGCCATGTTCGCGCCCAAAGCAGGCACAGGGACAATACGGCCGCTTCCAGCGGTTCGCGGGCGCACGGGAAGTTCAAGGGTAGTTCATGTCAAAGCCGGTAGTGATCGTGGTGGGCGCCGACAAAGGCGGGGTCGGCAAGACCACGGTGTCGCGTACGCTGCTGGATTATTTCAGCGCCAACAACGTCCCCACCCGAGCGTTCGACACCGAGTCGCCGCGCGGCACCCTGATGCGCTTCCATCCCGACATCACCCAGATCGTCGACATGACGACGACGTCGGACCAGATGAAGATCTTCGATACGCTGAACGCCGCCAGCCCCTCGGTGACCGTGATCGACGTCCGCGCCGGACTGCTGTCGCCGGCGCTGGCCTCGCTGCGCGACATCGGTTTCCTCGACGCCGCCAAATCCGGCCAGATCACCTTTGCCGTATTCCACATACTGGGACCCTCGATCGCATCGCTGGACGAAATCGCCGAGACCGCGAATTTCATGCAGGGCGCAAAATATTTCCTGGTCAAGAACTTCATCAACGACACCCAGTTCTTCCAGTGGGACCAGGCGACCTACAATTCCTATTTCCACCGCATCAAGGATGCCACCGAACTCACCATTCCGAAGCTCAACGAAATGGCCTACGAGCAGGTCGAGGTCTCCTCGGTGCCGTTTCTCAAGTTCGTCGCCAACAAGGGCACCAACGACGAGGCGGCGAACTATTCCTTCGTGCTGCGCGGCTATGTGCGGCACTGGCTCGCCAATGTCTGGAGCGAATTCGACCGCATCAAGCTGACCGATCTGGTCGGCGCCGGCAAATCGACCACCCGCGGCGGTGAAAAATAATTGCCCCGCGGCGGTGATTAGGCTGGATTGGGCGGAAAATACGCCTGATATAGCCCGCGATGAGCCATACGCCCGTCTACATCATCTGCTCGCCCCGCCCGCTCGTCGGCAAAACGCTGATGGCGCGGCTGCTTAGCGAATTCCTGCTGCTGAAAAACGGCACGGTCGTCTCCTTCGACGTCAATCTGAAGGAGCCGTCGCTGCTGGACTATCTGCCTGATACGACCGAGACCGCCGACGTCATCGACACCTACGGCAAGATGCAGCTGATGGACCGTCTGATCGTCGATGACGGCGTCGCCAAAGTGATCGACCTCGGCTTCCACGCCTTCGACGAGTTCTTCAAGATGTCCGACGAGATCGGTTTCCTGAAGGAAGCCGCGCGGCGCCGCGTCGCACCGATCATCCTGTTCGTGGCCGATACCGATCGCGTCTCGATCCGCGGCCACGAGACCCTGCGTCAGCAGATTCCGAGCGGAGCGCTGGTCACCATCGACAATGAACATGTGGTGCGCGGCGAATTGCCGGCAGAGATGGCGCACGGCCGGGTGCTGCGCATCCACGCCTTGCCGGCGTTTCTGAAGACCTATATCGACCGGCTGAATTTCTCGTTCACCGATTATCTGCGCAACGAGAAGGATTCATCAACCGAATTGCACCAATGGGTGCGGCGAAATTATCTCGGCTTTCGCGAACTGGAACTGAAGCTGATCCTGCAGCGGTAATCGCTCCCTCTCGTCGTCCCGGCGAACGCCGGGACCCATACGCCGAGGATTTTGCGTTCAGGCGCGGTGTTGCAGCTTCGGTCTTCAATCATTGAAGCCAGGGGTTATGGGTCCCCGCGTTCGCGGGGACGACTCGTGGTAAATGCGTGTAATTAAGCTTCCCTCAATGCCCATCGAACGCCATCAGCGTTCGCACCGGCACATCCATCGCGCGCAATTTGGCGGCGCCGCCAAGATCCGGCAGGTCGATGATGAAGCAGGCTGCGACCACGTCGGCGCCGATCTGGCGCAGCAATTTCACAGCACCCTCCGCGGTGCCGCCGGTGGCGATGAGGTCGTCGACCAGAATGACGCGCTCGCCGGGAAGGACGGCATCGGCGTGCATCTCCATCTCGTCGAGACCGTATTCGAGCGAATACGCGATTCTTACCGTGGTGTGCGGCAGCTTGCCCTTCTTGCGGATCGGCACGAAGCCAGCGGAGACCTGATGCGCCACCGCACCGCCGAGGATGAAGCCGCGCGCCTCGATGCCGGCGACCTTGTCGATCTTGTTGCCGGCCCAGGGATGCACCAGTTCATCGACCGCGCGGCGGAACGCCCGCGCGTTGCCGAGCAACGTGGTGATGTCGCGGAACAGGATTCCCGGCTTCGGATAGTCGGGGATGGTGCGGACGGCGGCCTTCAGGTCGATGTCAAAAGTCATGGGTGTCTCTTTCCAAATTCGACGTCATTCCGGGGCGATGCAAAGCATCGAACCCGGAATCTCGAGATTCCGGGTTCGCGCTGCGCGCGCCCCGGAATGACGTCGCATTAAATTCTCCGACCATTCAGCCAACACCCAGCCGGAACGCATTTTCGACGATGCGCAGGCCGACTTCGCCGCCCAGCGACATCAGAGATTCCGGATGGAATTGCACGCCGCCGATCGGCAGGGTCTTGTGTTCGATCGCCATCGCCACGCCGTCCTCAGTGCTCGCGGTGACCGTCAGCACGTCAGGCATGCTGTCGCGCTCGACATAGAGCGAATGATAGCGGCCGATCACGATCTCATTGGGCAAATTCTGCATCAGCCGCCCGCCGCGCACCTGGACCCGCGACGGCCGTCCATGCGCGGGCTGGCCGAGTTGCCCTAACTGTCCGCCGAAATATTCGCCGATCGCCTGCACGCCGAGGCAGACACCGAACACCGGCAGCTTTTTTGACAGCGCCGTTTCGATGGTCTTGGCGATGGCAAAATCCTCCGGCCGGCCGGGGCCCGGCGACAGCACCAGCAGATCGTATTCCCTGGTGCTCAGCATCTGCTGGGCGTGGATGTAGCGGACCACGGTGACGGCGGCGCCGACCTGCCGGAAGTAATCCGCCAGCATATGGACGAAGCTGTCGTCATGATCGATCAACAGCACGCGCTTGCCGGAGCCGGTCGCGTCAGGCGCGAACGCCGACAACGGCTTCGGCGGATCGCCGCGCAGCGCCTGAAACAACGCCGCCGCCTTGACCTGGCATTCGCGGTCCTCGGCGGCGGGATCGGAGTCGAACAGGCAGGTGGCGCCGACGCGCACTTCGGCGAGGCCATCCTTCATGCGGATGGTCCGGATCGTGAGGCCGGTGTTGATACTGCCGTCGAAATTGACCGCGCCGATCGCGCCGGCATACCAGCGCCGCGACGAGCGTTCATTGTCCTCGACGAACTGCATCGCCCATAATTTCGGCGCGCCCGTTACCGTCACCGCCCAGGCGTGGGTCAGGAACGCATCGAGCGCGTCAAAGCCCGGCCGCAGCATGCCTTCGACATGATCGACGGTATGAAACAGTTTTGAATAGGTCTCGATCTGCCGCCGCGCCAGCACCTTGATGCTGCCGGGCACGCAGACCCGCGCCTTGTCGTTGCGATCGACGTCGGTGCACATGTTGAGTTCGAATTCGTCTTTTTCCGAATTCAGCAATTGCCGGATCTGCTCGGCGTCGCCGATCGCATCGCGGCCGCGCGCAATGGTGCCTGAAATCGGACAGGTCTCGACCCGCCGCCCGTCGGAACGCACGAACATTTCCGGCGACGCCGACACCAGGAATTCGCCGTCGCCGAGATTCATCAGCGCGCCATAGGGCGACGGATTGATCCGGCACAGCCGCTGGAACACTTCTGCCGGCGAGCGTTCGCAGGATTCGGCAAACAATTGTCCCGGCACCGCCTCGAACAGATCGCCGCGGGCAAACGCGGCGCGCGCGGTCTCCACCGTGGCCTGGTATTCGCCCGGCGCGTGATCGGCAAATCCCTGCCGCGGCGACTTCGCATAGACGCTTTCGGCCGAACTTCGCGGCAGGCCGTCGGTGGACTTGCCGTTCCAGGCGAATTCGTAACTCAGCACCACGCCGCGCCCGGTGGCGCGATCATAGGCCAGCAGGCGATCCGGCACGTACAGCACGATATCGCGCTGATCGCTCTCACGGGCGCGCTTCTGCACGAGGTCCTCGATCTGGAACACCAGATCGTAGGCGAACGCACCGAACAGGCCGAGCATCGGATCGTCATTGGCGCCGAGTGCGGCGACGAGGTCGCGCACCAGCGACATCACGCTGGCGCGGCGGGTGCGCTGGTCCTCATCGACGGGTGCTGCACCCCGCACGATATGGCCGGCGAGACGCGTGGCGGTTTTTTCCGAGATGACGACGCAGGGCTCGCGCAGCGCGTCGCCGAGAAAGGCGATCAGCACCTCGCCGCGCGCGTTCAGCGCCTGCAGCGAAAAGTTGACGCCGGCGGTTTCCAGCACCAGCAGCGGATCGGAAAAGCCGAGGTCAAAGCTCTCGTAGCGGCCCGGCACCGTGGTGCCCGACGACAGCACCACGCCGCGGCGGCGGTCGAGCAGATCGATCAGATCATCCAGCCGCTTGGCGTTGCCGGTGAACTGTTCGACCGAACGCGTCACCGAAAGGCCGCCGCTTGTGCGGTATTCGCTATGGGCGGGAAGCGAGAAGGCTGTCCTGTTCATGTGATCCTCTTACGAAACTTGCCGAGGGAACGCCACACAGGACAAACGAAAAGACCGTCGCGCTGCGATGACGGCCTTGGACGATTTCTTGGACGATTGGAGAAAATGAAATCGCACCGGCCACCTTCAGAAGGTGCGCCACCACAGACGGTTTTCGCGGACGACGGTGCTCATGGGAAGGTAAACACCATGGCGACGGCGGTTCGTCAAGGGATGCCGGAGGGGCCCCAGGCCCCGGGGACGACGGTTCCCGAGCCTGTCTTTTGGAGGCATCTTTTGGGTTTGGCGAAACACAAAAGATGCGTAGGATTTAAGCACGCGCGGCACCATCAACGATCGAGCGACGGAGGCACCAAATGCCGGCTCAGGGACCAATTCAGGCGTTGGGATATGTCGGGTTCGGCTCGGCCGATCTGGACGGCTGGCGCCAGTTCGGCACCGGGCTGGTTGGGCTGCAGGCGGTGGAGCGCAGCCCTTCGCTGCTGTCGTTCCGGATGGACGACCGCAAACAGCGCATCGTGATCGACCGTTCGATGCCGGATGGCGCGCGCTTCTTTGGCTGGGAGCTCGCCGATGCCGCGGCGCTGGACCAGCTCGCGGCCCGGCTGGACGCCGCCAAAATCGAGGTCACCGCCGAGCCGCCAACGCTTGCCGACACAAGACGCGTCCGCGGCCTGATTTCATTTCGCGATCCCGCCGGCAATCGGCTGGAGGCGTTTTACGGCGCCGAAATTGCCGATACGCCGTTCAACCCGGGACGTTCGATTTCCGGCTTCCGCACCGGCCCGCTCGGCGTCGGCCACGCCGTGCTGACGGTCGAGAACATCGACCCGATGATGGCATTCTACGTCGACGTGCTCGGCTTCGGGCTCAGCGACTACATCGAAAGGCCATTCCGCGCCTACTTCTTCCACGTCAACGCGCGGCATCACAGTCTGGCGCTGATCGAGACCGGCAAGAACGGCATGCATCACCTGATGGTCGAACTGTTTTCGCTCGACGATGTCGGCCAGTGCTACGACATCGCGCTGACCGAACCGGAGCGCGTCAACGTTACGCTGGGACGCCACACCAACGATTTCATGACGTCATTTTACGCTCAGACGCCGTCGTCCTTCATGGTCGAGTGCGGCTGGGGCGGCCGCGATATCGAACCAAGGACATGGCAGCCGGTCGAAATGAAGGCCGGCCCCAGCCTGTGGGGTCACGAGCGCGTCTGGCTGCCGCCCGCCGACCGCGAAGTCGCGCGCGAGATGCGAATGCGCGCGGCAGCGAGCGGGCTGCGCGCCCCGGTGCAGGTCATGGACGGCAATTACAGACTGATGTCGGGGACATGCCCGTGGTGGGATGGCGTCAGCGGCAAGGGGTAACGCTTTAGCATCGTCGTCCCGGCGAACGCCGGGACCCATACGCCGTGCCCTGTCGTTTTGGCAGAACCGTTGAAAGCCTGTCGTCGAAACATCGGCGCCAGGGGTTATGGGTCCCGGCGTTCGCCGGGACGACCACGGCCTTTTATAACCTCACCCCAAATGCTTTTTGAAAAACTCCGTTGCCCGGCCCCAGGCCAGTTCGGCGGCCGCGCGATCATGCACCGACATGCGCTGTTCGTTGACGAAGGCGTGTTCGGCGTCATAGCGAAACAGTTCGAGCGACTTGCCGGCGGCCTTCATGCCCTGCTCGAAGCCGTCGACCAGTTGCGGCGTGCACCAATCGTCCTTGTTGGCGAAATGCGCCTGCAGCGGAATCCTGATGTCCGCGGGCTTTGCGGCAGCTTCCGGCGGAATGCCGTAGAACACCACACCAGCGGCAAGTTCCGGGATTTTGGCCGCACCTATGATGGTCACGGCGCCGCCGAGGCAGAAGCCGGTCAGGCCTACCTTGCCGCCATTCTTGGCGAGATACTGGGTAGCCCCGCGCACGGTCTGCGTGGTGGCGTCGATGAAATCCAGCGAGTTCATCTCGGTGCCGGCGGCATCGGTGTCGTGATAGGGCACCACCTTGCCCTTGTAGAGATCGGGCGCCAGCGCATCGAATCCCGCCACCGCGAACCGGTCGCACAGCCCCTTGATCTGCTCTGACAGTCCCCACCATTCCTGGATCACCACGACGCCGGGCGCGTTGCTGCGCGCGGCATTGGCGAGATAGCCGCTGGCATCCTTGCCGTCGGGACGCTTGAACGAAATGCTGGTGCCCATGGGATCCTCCGGTGATTTCTTGGGGGCGTTCGATTGGCGGCTATTTTGGCGGCACTGGGGTCGGGTGGCAATGCACAGCTTCGTGCCCCGGATGCTGCGCAGTACGTCGCTCAAAGTCTGTCATTCCGGGATGGTCCGCAGGACCAGACCCGGAATCTCGAGATTCCGGGTTCACGCTTCGCGTGCCCCGGAATGACTCACGTGAATTACACCAACAAAAAAAGCCCCCGTCAGGGGGCTTTTTCAACTTTGCTCAGGGCACCGCGATCAGTGCGCGTTGGCCCAGACCTTCTTCTTGGTGAAGTACATCAGGCCGGCGAACAGGATCAGGAACACGAACACCTGCAGACCGATCCGCTTGCGCGCTTCCATGTGCGGCTCCGCGGCCCACATCAGGAACGTGGTGACGTCGTGGGCATATTGCGGGACGGTTGCCGGCGCGCCATCGTCAAACGTCACCTGGCCGTCGCTGAGCGGCTTCGGCATCTTGATGGCGTGGCCAGGGAAATACTTGTTGTAGTAGGTGCCGTCGGGAATCGTGACCCCTGCCGGCGGCTTGTCCTCAAACCCCTGCAGCACCGCATCGACGTAATTCGGGCCCTGCTCCTGGAACTGGGTGAAGAAGTCGAAGATGAATTGCGGGAAGCCACGCTCATAGGACCGCGCCTTGGTGATCAGCGACAGGTCCGGAGGCAGGCCGCCGGCGTTGGCGGCGCGCGCCGCCTGATCGTTCGGGAACGGCGCGGGAAAGTAGTCGGCCGGCCGGCCCGGCCGCTCGAACATCTCGCCCTGATCGTTCGGGCCGTCCTTGATCTTGTAGTCGGAAGCGAATGCCGCCACCTGCGCCACGGAATAACCGGGACCGCCGGGATCGGCGAGATTGCGGAACGCGATGTAGTTCAGCGAATGACAGGCGGAGCAAACTTCCTTGTAAACCTTCAGGCCACGCTGCAACGAGCCGCGATCGTACTTGCCGAACGGTCCGGCGAACGACCATTTCTGCGACGGCGGCACGAATTCGTCTTCCGCCGCCTTCGCGTTCTGTGTGCTACCGGCGAACAGTGCACCGGCCAGCGCAAACATGACCAACGCCGACGCCACCACCGACTTGCCCTTGCTCCTGGACAAGACGTCTTCGGCGATCGAGTTCGGGATCGGCCGCGGCGTTTCGATCCGGCTGAGCAACGGCAGCATGATCAGGAAGTAGGCGAAGTAGCAGAAGGTCAGAATACGGCCGGCGATCACGTAGATGCCTTCCGGCGGCTGCGCGCCGAGATAGCCGAGCAACACGCAGACCACGACGAAGATCCAGAAGAACTGCTTCGCCAGCGGGCGATATTTCGACGAACGCGTCCTGGCGTTGTCGAGCCAGGGCAGAAACGCCAGCACCACGATTGCCGAGAACATCGCGATGACGCCCGCGAGCTTGTTCGGGATCGAGCGCAGGATCGCGTAGAACGGCAAATAGTACCATTCCGGCACGATATGCATCGGCGTCACGCCGGGATTGGCGGGAATGTAGTTGTCGGCATCGCCGAGATAGTTCGGCATGTAGAAGATGAACCAGGCAAAGAACAGCATGAAGCAGGCGATGCCGAACGCATCCTTGATGGTCGCGTAGGGCGTGAACGGCACCGTGTCCTTTTCGGTCTTCGGCTCGACACCGGCCGGATTGTTCTGGCCCGCGACATGCAGCGCCCAGATGTGCAGCACCACGACGCCGGCGATCACGAACGGCAGCAGATAATGCAGCGAGAAAAAGCGGTTCAATGTCGGATTGCCGACCGAATAGCCGCCCCACAGCAAGGTCACGATGCTGTCGCCGACATAGGGAATGGCGGAGAACAAATTGGTGATGACGGTGGCACCCCAGAAGCTCATCTGCCCCCAGGGCAGCACGTAGCCCATGAAACCGGTGGCCATCATCAGGAGATAGATGATGACGCCGAGGATCCAGAGGACTTCGCGCGGCTCCTTGTATGACCCGTAATACAGGCCGCGGAACATATGGATGTAGACGGCGAGGAAGAACATCGAGGCGCCGGCCGCATGGATGTTGCGCAACATCCAGCCATAGTTGACGTCGCGGACGAGGCTCTCAACCGATTTGAAGGCCAGATCGGCATTCGGCGTGTAATGCATCGCCAGGATGATGCCGGTCAGGATTTGTACCCCGAGCATCATCGAAAGGATGGCGCCGAAGGTCCACCAGTAGTTCAGGTTGCGCGGCGTCGGATAGGCCACGAACGAGGAATGGACGAGGCCGAAAATCGGAAGACGCCGTTCAATCCACTTCACAACGGGATTGGTCGGCTGGTAGTCGGATGGTCCGCTCATGATGCGATCCTGGGAAATTAAAAGCGACGCGACGGGTCCAAATCTCGGATAGTCAGTTCCGAGCCTTAGCCAATCTGGATTTTGGTGTCGGAAACGAATTGATAGGGCGGCACCGGCAGGTTGGCCGGCGCGGGTCCCTGACGAATGCGACCGGATGAGTCGTATTGCGAACCGTGGCAGGGGCAGAAGAAGCCGTCGTAATTGCCGTCATGGGCGATCGGAATGCAGCCGAGATGGGTGCAGATGCCGATCACGACCAGCCAGTTGTCGTGGCCTTCCTTGACGCGGGACTGATCGGTCTGCGGATCGCGAAGTTCGGAGACCGGCACCTGGCGGGCCTCGTCGACCTGCTTCTTGGTGCGGTTCATGATGTAGATCGGCTTGCCGCGCCAGAACACCTTGATGTCCTGCCCCGAGGCGATCGGCGCCAGATCGACTTCGATCGGCGCGCCGGCCGCGATCGTCGAGGCGTCCGGATTCATCTGGGAAACCAGCGGCCACACCGTGGCCAGGCCGCCAACCGCGGCGGCGGCTCCCGTTGCAACAAAGAGGAAATCACGGCGTGTCGAGCCCGCCGAAGACGCTGTCGTCACGATTCCAAACCCTTTCCCAAGCTGCAGCCGGAGGAACCACCCGGGCAACGCCCATTGACCGGGAGGAAGCTGCCGGCGCCCGCGACCCCCGCGGCGGCATCAATGACCGCTTTGCCCCGCCAATTATGGCAGAACAAGGCAGTCCAGAATCGTTCTATTGGCACCCTTGCCGTAAGAGCGCAAGCCCGCTATCGGCTGACATGCGTGCAATGCACTAATTCCGCGCCGAGCTGTGATTTTTCAGTCATTTCATGGGGACCGGCGGACCGTCCTGAAGGCCCATCGTCGAATGCAGATCGCACTTTTCCAGCCGGACATTCCCCAGAACACCGGGACGATTCTACGCCTGTGCGCGTGCCTGGATGTAATGGCCCATATCATCGAACCCGCCGGATTTCCGGTGTCCGACCGGCACTTCCGCCGGGCCGGCATGGATTATCTCGATCAGGTGACAATTACGCGCCACGATTCCTGGTCGAAATTCGAGGAATGGCGCCATGAGAAGACCTACCGGCTGGTCCTGTTCACGACCAAGGCGGCCGGCTCCTATCTTGATTATCGCTACGATCCGGCCGACATCCTGTTGTTCGGGCGAGAATCCGCCGGCGTTCCCGACGAGGTGGCCCGGGTGGCCGACGCCCGAGTGGTGATCCCGATCAAGCCGGGTTTGCGCTCGCTCAATGTGGCGATGGCCGCCGCCATGGCATTGGGCGAGGCGCTGCGGCAGAGCGGAGCCCGAATCCAGGAGACGACGCGGTGAGTTACGCGGTGAAAGAGATATTTCTGACCCTGCAGGGCGAAGGCGCCCATGCCGGACGGGCCGCGGTGTTCTGCCGGTTCTCGGGCTGCAACCTCTGGAGCGGCCGCGAGCAGGATCGCGCCAGCGCGACCTGCCGGTTTTGCGACACGGATTTCGTCGGCACCGACGGCACGCTGGGCGGCCGCTACGCCTCGGCCGGCGAACTCGCCGACACCATCGCCGCGCAATGGACCGGCGCCAAGGCCCATCGCTATGTGGTATTGACCGGCGGCGAACCGCTGCTGCAGGTGGACCCGCCCCTGGTCGACGCGCTGCATGCGCATGGCTTTTCGATTGGCGTGGAAACCAACGGCACGATTACCCCGCCCGACGGGATGGACTGGATCTGCGTCAGCCCCAAAGCCGGCGCCGAGATTGCGATACGAAGCGGCCATGAACTCAAATTGGTTTACCCACAGGCGGACGCCGTGCCCGAGCGCTTTGCCGGTTTGGCCTTCGAGCGCTTTTCGCTGCAGCCGATGGACGGGCCTGACGTGATCGAGAACACCGCGCGCACGGTCGATTATTGCCTGCGCCATCCGCAATGGCGGCTCAGCCTGCAGACACACAAGACACTCGGCATCAGGTAGGCAAGCATCGGGTAGATTTGCGTCAGGTAGGTTTGCATCTGGTAGATTTGCATCAGATAATTTTGGGATCAGACAGGATTTGGATTTAGCGATGTGGGAGTTGACGAAATCGTTCCGGTTCGAGGCCGCGCACGCGCTGCCGGGAACGACGTTTGGCGCGGACAGCGAGGAAATCCATGGCCATTCGTTCCGCGCCGAGGTGACCATGCGCGGCACGCCGGATCCCGCCACCGGGATGGTGCTCGACCTCGGGCTGCTCGAGCGCAGCATGACCGAGGTGCAGAAGATGCTCGACCACAAACTGCTCAACAAGATCGAGGCGCTGGGGCCACCGACGCTGGAAAATCTGTCACGCTTCATCTGGGAACGGGTTCAGCACGCCGGCCGGATCACGCGGGTCAGCGTTCACCGCGACAGCTGCGGCGAAAGCTGCAGCTATTTCGGGCCGCAGGGGTAGACCCGCATGGACGCCTCCGTCATTGACGATCATAAGTCCCGCGCGCGAAACTGGTTCGAAACGCTGCGTGACGACATCTGCGCAGGCTTCGAGCAACTCGAAGACGACGCGCCGGCCTCGCTCTATCCCGGCGGCGCGGGACGCTTCGAGCGAACACCGTGGGACCGCACCGACCATACCGGCCGTCCCGGCGGCGGCGGCGTGATGTCGGTGATGCGCGGCCGGCTCTTCGAAAAGGTCGGCGTGCATTGCTCGACCGTCCATGGCGAGTTCGCGCCGGAATTCCGCGCGCAGATCCCGGGGGCTGCCGACGATCCGAATTTCTGGGCATCTGGCGTTTCGGTGATCGCGCATCTGCGCAACCCGAACATACCGGCAGTGCATATGAACACCCGCTTCGTCGTCACCACGAAAGCGTGGTTCGGCGGCGGCGCCGATTTGACGCCCGTGCTCGACCGGCGCCGCACCCAGGAAGACGCGGATGCCATCGCCTTTCATGCCGCGCTGCGGGCCGCCTGCGACGCGCATGCGGCGATCGCGCCCTATGAAAAATACCGGAAATGGTGCGACGATTATTTCTATCTGCCGCACCGCAAGGAAGCGCGCGGCATCGGCGGCATCTTCTACGACTGGCATGACAGCGGCGACTGGGATGCCGACCTCGCCTTTACCCAGGATGTCGGCCGCAGCTTCCTGAAGATCTACCCTGAAATCGTCCGGCGCAATTTCGACGACGCGTGGAACGCCGCCGACCGCGAAGAGCAACTGGTCCGGCGCGGGCGGTACGTCGAATTCAACCTGCTGTACGACCGCGGCACCATCTTCGGACTGAAGACCGGCGGCAATGTCGATTCAATCCTGTCGTCGATGCCGCCGGAAGTGAAATGGCCCTGAGACCATGACCAAACTCCCCCGCGCCATGCTGATCGATATGGACGACACCATCCTGTCGGCCTACGGACGCCCCGAAATCGCCTGGAACAAGATCGCGATAGAATTCGCCGGCGAGTTCGCACCGTTGCCGCCGCAACAGGTTGCGGCGGCGATCCTGACATTCGCGCGTCAATTCTGGTCGACGGCGGATGCCGCGTGGCGACTGAAACTCGCCGAAGCCCGGCAGCTGACGGTCAAGGGAGGGTTTGCCGCGCTGGGCGCCGCGCATCAAACGACCCTATCAGACGATCTGGCGGTACGGCTCGCCGACCGTTTCACGACGTTTCGCGAGGAGGAAGCGTTCGTCTTCCCGGGCGCGCATGACGCCATCGATGCGTTGAGGGCCCGCGGCGTCAAGCTGGCGCTGGTGACCAATGGCGGCGCCGACACCCAGCGCGCCAAGGTCGAGCGCTTTGCGCTGACGCATCGCTTCGACCACATCCAGATCGAAGGCGAGCATGGGTTCGGCAAACCGGAAGAGCGCGCTTATCTGCACGCGATGCAGGCGCTGGGTGTCACCGCGGCCGAGACATGGATGGTCGGCGACAATCTGGAATGGGAAGTCGAGGCACCGCAGCGGCTCGGCATCTACGCGATCTGGATGGATGTTCACGGCGAAGGCCTGCCCGCCAACTCCACCGTCAAGCCGGATCGTATTATCCGCTCGCTGACAGAATTGGTCCCAGTCGAACTATAATACGTTCAGCGCAACGCCGACGAAATCATCACCACGCCACCCACCATGACCGCGACATCGAGGATGGCGGTGTGAATATGCACCGGCATGCGCTCGACAAAGGCGCGCGCCAGAAACGCCCCGGGCAGCGCCACGACACCGATCAACACCGCGAATGCCAGCACCTGGGCGTTGACGACACCGGCCATTCCAAACACCGAAATCTTGATGACGCTGGTCACCAGCGAAACCACCGCGTCGGTGGCGATCACGGCAGCACCCTCGAGGCCCACCGCCATCAACAATGACAGCAGGATCACGCCCGAGCCCGCGGTGCCGCCAACCAGGACGCCGTACCCCACCGCGCCTGCCGCCAGTCCGCCTTCGCCGATCCGGACCTCATGACGCTTGAGCAAACGGCGCAACGGCACGCTCAATATCAGCATGCCGCCGATCACGACCGCGGCGCCGGCGCTGGTCAGGCGCGTATAGCCGTAGGCGCCGAGCGCCGTCGTCAACGCTGCCGAGCAAGCCACGATCAGCGCGCGGCGGCGGTCGGCATAGTGGAAATAGGCCGTAAAACGGCTGAAATTGGTGAAGATCGAGGAGATCGCGATAATCGGCACCACCGGTTCGGCGCCGATCAGCGGCACCAGCACCAACGGCATCAGCGCGCCGCTGCCGTAGCCGGCCAGGCCGCCGATCACGGAGGCAAACAACGCCATGCCTGCCACCAGCAACAGCTGAAGCAGCGAAATGTCGCCGAAGCCGGACAGGATATTCACAGGATGTTCAAAGCCGATGATCGCGCTGGAAACGTGAGACGGTCTGGTCTGCGATGGCTTTCAGCGCGGGCTCGTCGAGCGGAAAATCCGCAGCAAGCCACGCATCTTCTGCCAGCGCGAGCACATGCCCCAGCGCCGGACCAGCGTCAATGCCGCGCCCGACGAAATCGGCCGCCTTCAGCGGGAATTTCGGTGCGCTCCAGCGATCCGGCAATGTCGCGAATTCGCGCCAGGATGCGGAGCCCGTATCCGCGCCCGCGCGCGCCCAGGCCAACATCAACCGGTCGCGGTAGCGCTCCGCGCCGAGCCGGTAGAGCCGCCGCCGCGCCCTCGCCTCGTCCATGCCGGCCATCCGCCACCAGCGATGGCCCATCGAGTCGAGCGCCTTGGTTTCGTTATTGGTCAGCCGCATGCGTGCCGATAGCCGCCGCGCGTCCTCGGTGACGGCGACCGCGAGCGCGCCGAGCCTGCGCATGGCGTTCGGCGCCAGTCCCAAAACGCGCTCAGCCTCGATCATCGCGGCAAACGGCCCGAGATAGGCGACGCCGCCGAAAATCGGCAGCAGCAAGCCGCCTTCCGCCATGACCGCGACGGCGCTGGCCGCGCCCTGCGCTATCATCAGCTTCAGCATTTCCATCCGCACCCGTTCGGCGGACAGCCCTGCGAGGCCGGCACGCCCGCTGATGCACGCGAGGTATCCTTCGCGATCGGGTTGGCCGGCACCATAGGCGGCGTGAATCCGGAAGAAGCGCAGGATGCGCAAATAATCCTCTGATATTCGAAGGTTCGGATCGCCAATGAAACGCACGCGTTGATCCGCGATATCCTCAAGGCCGCCGACATAGTCATGCACCACGCCATCAGCCCCGGCGGAAAGACCGTTGACCGTGAAATCGCGCCGCTCGGCGTCGCGCGCCCAGTCGGTGCCGAACGCCACCTTGGCCTTGCGGCCGAAGGTCTCGATGTCCTGGCGCAGCGTCGTGACCTCGAACGGCTGCGCATCGACCACCAGCGTCACCGTGCCGTGATCGATGCCGGTCGGTACGCTCTTGATGCCGGCCGCCTTGGCGCGACGGATCACTTCGGGGGGCAGCGCGGTGGTTGCGATATCGATGTCGCCGATGGCAACCCCAAGCAGCGCATTGCGAACGGCGCCCCCGACCACGCGCGACTCGATGCCGTCACCATTCAGCAATCCAAGCACGCGCGCCGCGGGACCGGCCCGCAGCCAGGGCGCGTCGGCGGGCACGCGCGCATCGGTCATTTCTCGACTCCGGGGACGAACTTGCCGTTCTCGACATGGGCCGGAATGTAGGTCGAGTTCGTCGGCCCGATGGAAAAATGCGCCAGCAGGACGAAGCTGGCCACCACAAGCAGCATCGCGCCGATCGCAAGCCTTCCGATCACGTGCAGCGGCCATGATGTCTGTGCCAGCACGCCGGCGCGCGATGCCACCAAAAACAGCGCATAGACCGCAAACGGGATCAGGAAAATTCCGACTTCGGTAAAAGCCGGACGGATCATGGCCGGCATATCCGCTCATACAGCACGCGCAGCATACCCGCGGTCGCGCCCCAGATGTAACGGTCGGCGAACGGCATCGCATAATACGACCGCATGATGCCGCGGAATTCCTTGCTGTGCACCTGATGGTTGGCGGCATTCATCAGGAACGCCAGCGGCACCTCGAACGCATCGTCGACCTCGTCTTCGCTGATCCGTAAGCTGAAACCGGGCCGGATCCGCGCCACCGTCGGCAGGATGCGGAATCCGAAGCCGGTGCCATACAGATCGAGATAGCCGATCGGATCGATGAACTCGCGCGCCAGGCCGATCTCCTCCCACGCCTCGCGCAACGCGGCATCGAGCGGCGAGGTGTCGGTCGAATCGATCTTGCCGCCGGGAAACGATATCTGGCCGGCGTGGTCGTGCAGATGCGCCGCGCGTTGCGTCAATAGCACGGTCGGCTGCGGATGATCGACCACCGCAATGAGCACCGCCGCGGGCCGGATCGGCTGTTCGCGCGCGATGATTTCCAGCATCCGGTCGGTGCCCTGATCGCCGCTCGGCGGAACAATGCTGGCATCGGTCAGGCCGGGCGGAATCTCGAAGTTCAGCCGCGCGCGGACGCGAGCGAAGAATTCCGCCGAATTGAACAGAGCGGGCTCGGTCTTCAGCATCGGTCCGTTCAAAGCGCGTCCCTCATTTGCTCCGCATCGGCCATCGCGAAGAATTCGCCGCTGGACGCAATCCCGAACATCGGACGGCCATCGACCACCCGCTCCTCGCCGATGTCAACCAGATCGTAGTAGATCGCCCGTGTCACCTTGGCCCACAAATCCGCGCGGACGTGAAGATAGGGCGTCAGCCCGCCATCGGCGGCCTGCTTGAACCGCAAGCCGTGCGCACCGTCGCAATCGACCCAGTCGTCGACATTGGTCCGGAACCGCAGCAGGTGATCCTTGCCGTCGCCCTCCTTGAGCATTTCGACGGCGAGGAACGGCGCGTCATCGACGCGGATGCCGACCTTTTCCACCGGTGTCACGAGAAAGTGCTTGCCGTCCTCGCGCTTGAGGATGGTCGAGAACAGCCGCACCAACGCCGGCCGGCCGATCGGCGTGCCCATGTAGAACCATGTGCCGTCGCTGGCGATTCGCATATCGAGATCGCCGCAAAATGGCGGATTCCACAGATGCACCGGCGGCAAACCCTTGGCGGCAGGCGAACCTTTCTCGGTAGAACTCGCTTTCGCTGCATCGGTCGCCGCGGCCGTGAGGCCTTCAAGACCCGTGTTTTCACGGCTCTTGTTTTCGAGACCCTGATCGGTGCTCTGCCCTTGCTTCGCCATTGTTTGCCTTGAAGTTTCGTTGTCTCAATCTGGCATGATTGGTGCACGTCTCGATGGCGTGAGATGACCGTCATTCTCGCCACATCGTGATGCCGTTCATACCCCGAAAAGCCGATAATGTGGGGATAGTTTAATTCAACGAATACATGGCCTTCGCATAAGTTTAGCATGAGGTTCGTGGCATGACGACGCTGGATCGGCGGCGTCTTTCAAGGAGCAACGGAATGGCTGGCGCAGACAGTGTCGAAAAGCTCGAGGACGTGATCGTCCGTTCGGCCGAACAGGTCGCCGGTCAAATCCGTACCGCAAAGGAAGCGATATCCACCGTCATCTTCGGCCAGGATCGCGTGATCGAGAACACCCTGGTGACGATCCTGTCCGGCGGTCATGCGCTGTTGATCGGCGTGCCGGGCCTCGCCAAGACCAAGCTGGTCGAAACCTTAGGGATTACGCTCGGGTTGGACGCCAAGCGCATCCAGTTCACGCCGGACCTGATGCCGTCGGACATCCTGGGCGCCGAAGTGCTGGATGAAAGCACCACGGGAAAACGTTCGTTCCGCTTCATCTCGGGCCCGGTGTTCGCGCAACTGCTGATGGCCGACGAAATCAACCGCGCCAGCCCGCGCACGCAATCGGCGCTGCTGCAGGCGATGCAGGAACAGCACATCACGGTCGCCGGGGCGCGGCATGATCTGCCGAAGCCGTTCCATGTGCTGGCGACGCAAAATCCGTTGGAGCAGGAAGGAACCTACCCGCTGCCGGAAGCGCAGCTCGATCGCTTCCTGATGGAGATCGATGTCGATTATCCGGATCGCGACGCCGAGCGGCGCATCCTGTTTGAAACCACCGGCGCGGAAGAAACGCTGGCGAAGGCGGCGATGAACGCCGAGATCCTGATCACCGCGCAACGGCTGGTGCGACGCCTGCCGGTCGGTGACAGCGTGGTCGAAGCGATCCTGACGCTGGTGCGCTCCGCGCGTCCGGGCCCGGAAGGCGGCGAAACCGGCAAGCTGATCGCCTGGGGACCCGGTCCCCGCGCCAGCCAATCGCTGATGCTCGCGGTTCGCGCCCGCGCCTTGCTCGACGGCCGTCTCGCGCCCTCGATCGACGACGTGCTCGATCTGGCGGAGCCGGTTCTCAAGCACCGCATGGCGCTGACGTTCACTGCCCGCGCCGAAGGACGCACCATTCCCGATGTGATCCGGCAATTGAAGGCGCGGATCGGTTGATGGCGGAAGCGAACAAGCACGCGAGTGGAGAGATCACAGCAATCCGACGTGCCGATGGCGAAAGCCGAACGCTCGCCGCATCGCTGCCGCGACTCGTGCTTGAAGCGCGCCGCATCGCCGCCAACGTGATCCACGGTCTGCACGGGCGGCGACGCGCCGGCTCCGGCGAAAGCTTCTGGCAATATCGCCGCTTCAATTCCGGCGAGCCGTCGCAGAATGTCGACTGGCGCCGCTCGGCGCGCGACGATCATCTCTATGTCCGCGAACAGGAATGGGAGGCCGCCCATACCGTATGGCTTTGGCCGGACCGCTCGCCGTCGATGGCGTTTGCCTCGAACCAGGCGCGCGACAGCAAGATGGAACGTACGCTGATCGTGGCCTTTGCGCTGGCCGAACTGCTGGTCGCGGGTGGTGAGCGCGTCGGCATTCCCGGCCTGATGACTCCCACCGCCAGCCGCAGCGTGATCGACAAGATGGCGCAGGCGATGCTGCACGACGACGCGCTGCGGCTCAGCCTGCCACCGTCGTTCGTGCCGTCGGCGATGGCCGAGGTCGTGGTGCTGTCGGATTTCTGGTCGCCAATGTCGGAAATCACCACCACACTCGCCGGACTGTCGGCCTCCGGCGCTCACGGCACGCTGGTGCAGATCGTCGATCCCGCCGAGGAAAGTTTTCCCTATTCCGGCCGTGTCGAATTCGTCGAACCGGAAGGCGGCGGCGTCATCACCGCCGGCCGCGCCGAGCGATGGGCCGGCGATTACGTCGCGCGCGTCGCGCTGCACCGCGATCAGATCCGCGCCGAGACCAACAGGCTGGACTGGCTGTTCTCGACCCACACCACCGATCGCTCGGCGGCCGAGCTGTTGTTGTTCCTGCATAGCGGCATGATGGTGAGCAAGGCCACCGCGCGCAGCGCCACCGTCAAAGCGGGACGAAGCGCATGATCGCAGGGCTGCCGCTTGCCTTTGCCGAACCGCTATTGCTGCTGGGCCTGTTGAGCCTGCCGCTGTTGTGGTGGCTGTTGCGGGTGATGCCGCCGCGACCGCGGCGAATCGAGTTCCCGCCGACACGGCTGTTGTTCGACATCGCGCCGAAGGAAGAGACGCCGTCGCGGACGCCGTGGTGGCTGACGGCGCTGCGGCTTGCGGCGGCGGCCCTCATCATCCTGGCGGCGGCCGGACCGACCTGGAATCCGCTGGGCAATGCGGGCGGCGGCAACGCACCGCTGGTGATCCTGCTCGACGATGGCTGGAGTGCCGCGGCGAGCTGGGACATCCGCATCAAGGCCGCCGATGAGTTGATCGCGCGCGCCGATAGCGACCGCCGCGCCGTCGCACTGGTTCCGCTGTCCGAACCGGCCCGTGACATCACCTTGATGCCGGCCGGCACCGCGCGCGTGGCGCTGCGCCAGCTGACGCCAAAGCCCTACGCGATCGAGCGGGTCGATACGCTGCCTGCCATCGGACGTTTTCTGAAGGCGACCGGCGACTGCGCGTTGGCCTGGCTGTCGGATGGCGTCGATACCGGGCGGGGGCCGGAATTTATCGAAGCCCTGGGCAAGACCATCGGGGATCGTGCGTTGACGGTGTTCAAGGACGGCACGCCCTCACCGCTGGCGCTGGTCGCCGCCGAAAACGCAGCCGCGAAGATGACCGTGAAGGTGCTGCGCACCGATAGCGGCGTTGCCGCCGGCCTCGTGCGCGCGCTCGACCTCAAGGGTTCGCCGATCGCGGAAGCCAGGTTCGGATTTGGGCCGCAGGATCGCGAGACCGAAGCCGCGTTCGATCTGCCGGTCGAGCTGCGCAATGACATCGCGCGGCTAGAGATATCCGGCGAACGCTCCGCCGGCGCGGTGCAGCTGCTCGACAAAAGATGGCGGCGGCGGGCGATCGGCATCGTCAGCGGCTCGACCACCGATACCGCGCAGCCCCTGTTGGCCTCGACCTTCTATCTGACCCGCGCGCTGGCGCCGTTCGCCGACGTGCGGCTCGGCGATCGCGGCGCACCGCAACAGGCGATCACGCAATTCCTCGATCAAAAGCTGCCGATGATGATCCTCGCCGATGTCGGCACGCTGTCGCCCGAAATTCGCGAGCGCCTGAACAGCTGGATCGACCAGGGTGGTGTGCTGGTACGCTTCGCTGGCCCGCGGCTGGCGCAGGCCGAGGACGACGATCTGGTGCCCGTCAAACTGCGCAGCGGCGGACGCACCCTCGGCGGCAGCCTGACCTGGGAGAAGCCGCAGCATCTGGCCTCATTCGCCTCCGCGGGACCGTTTGCCGGCCTGTCGGTGCCCAAGGACGTCACCATCAATCGTCAGGTGCTGGCCGAGCCGGACGCGGCGCTGGCCACGCGAACCTGGGCCTCGCTGGAAGACGGCACGCCGCTGGTGACCGGCGAACGCCGTGGCAAGGGCGTGGTCAGCCTGTTCCATGTCGCCGCCGATATGCGCTGGTCCGATTTGCCGATGTCGGGCACCTTCGTCGAGATGCTGAGGCGAATCGTCGATATGTCCGGTTACACCGCCAATCCGGGCGCAGGCCCTGCCAGCGAGGCGAGCACCGAGACGGTGGCGCCGCTGCGGACGCTCGACGGCTTCGGCGCGTTCGGACCGCCGCCCTCCGCCGCCAAGCCGATCCCGGCGGATTTCCGCGACCGCGCGGCGCCTGATCATCCGCCAGGCTTCTACGGTCCCGCCGACGGCCCGTTAGCGGTCAATACGCTGGCGGCGGCGGATCGCATCGCGCCGCTGGATATTTCCAGCCTGAAGGCGCAGCGCGCCAGCTACACCAATTCCGAGCCACGCGATTTGCGCGGGATCCTGCTGTCGTCATCGCTGGCGCTATTCCTGATCGATGCCGTCATCGTCGCGTTGCTCGGCGCCGGCATTGCAGCCCTGCTGCGGCGGCGCGCAGCGTCGGCGGCGCTGCTGTTCGCGGTGATCCTGACCGCTGTCATGCTCGCACCGGCGCCGTCCCACGCCGGCGAGAAGGATGATTTCGCGGTCAGGGCGGTCTCGCAAACCCGGCTCGCTTATGTCGTGACCGGCAATGCCGACGTGGATTCCATCGTCAAGGCGGGCATGGCCGGACTGACGCTGTTTCTCGCGCAACGCACCGCGCTCGAGGCCGGCGATCCCGTTGGCGTCGATCCCGCGCATGACGAGCTGGCGTTCTTTCCGCTGATCTACTGGCCTGTGGTGCCGGGCGCCGCCAAGCCGCCGCAGGACGCCATCAACCGGATCGACGCCTACATGAAACAGGGCGGCACCGTGCTGTTCGATACCCGCGACGCCATCGACGCGCCACCGGGCGAAGGCGGCGCATCGCAGACGCCGGGCATGCAGGCCCTGCGCGAACTGCTGTCCTCGCTCGACGTCCCGGAACTGGA
The DNA here is from genome assembly GCA_039935075.1 of Bradyrhizobium sp. Taxonomy (GTDB): domain Bacteria; phylum Pseudomonadota; class Alphaproteobacteria; order Rhizobiales; family Xanthobacteraceae; genus Bradyrhizobium. The sequence continues at coordinate 46,529 of JBDTKZ010000065.1, read as the reverse complement.
GCCGGTACCGCGCGATCACGTCCTGACCAAGACGTTCTATTTGCTGCGCGACTTTCCGGGCCGGTTCACCACGGGACAGACCTGGGTCGAGGCGTTGCCACGCGAGGTTGACGACGAGGCCGCATCGAAGCCTGCGCGCGGCGGCGACGGCGTCTCGCCGATCATCATCACCTCGAACGATCTGGCCGGCGCCTGGGCGATCCGTCCTGATGGCCAGGCGATGCTGCCGCTTTCGCCCGGCGAACCGCGGCAACGCGAATTCGCGTTCCGCGCCGGCGTCAACATCGTGATGTATACGCTGACCGGCAACTACAAGGCCGATCTGGTGCATGCGCCGGCGCTGATCGAACGGCTGGGGCAATGATGAAGGCACCCCACAAGCGCACCATCGTCATGCCCGGCCCTGTGCCGGGCATCCACGTCTTTTCTGCCGCGCGTCAAGACGTGGATGGCCGGGTCAAGCCCGGCCATGACGAGATTGATAGGTGCGCGCCATGAATTATGGCATCGCATTCACGCCGCTGGTTCCCTCGCTGGTGCTGTGGCTGGCGCTGGCCGCGATCACCGTCATCGCGGTACTGCTGCTGCTCGGAAGATCGCGAGGTGTCGCGGTGCGCGTAACAGCGCTGGCGCTGATCGTGCTGGCGCTGGCCAATCCGTCGTTCACCCGCGAGGACCGCGAGCCCTTGTCGTCGGTCGCCGTGGTCGTGATCGACAAGAGCCCCAGCCAGAATTTCGGCCAGCGCACCAGGGAAACCGCCGAGGCACGGGAAGCGCTGGTCAACGAGTTGAAGAAGATCAAGGGACTTGAAGTACGCGTCGTCGAGGCCGGCCAGGCCGATGGCGAGACCGACGGCACCCGATTGTTCGGCGCGTTGTCTTCGGCGCTGTCGGATGTTCCGGTCGATCGCGTCGCCGGCGCATTCATGATTACGGATGGCCGGGTCCATGACATTCCGGCCAATGCCGCGGCACTCGGATTCCAGGCGCCGGTGCACGCCCTGATCACCGGCCGCAAGGACGAACGCGACCGGCGCATCGCGATCTCGGCAGCGCCGCGCTTTGGTATCGTCGGACAGACCCAGACCATCACCTACCGGCTCGACGATCAGGGCGTCACCGGCGACCGCGCCAAGGTCGTGGTGCGCCGCGACGGCGACGTCATCAACGAGCGCACCGTGCAAAGCGGCCAGACCGTCAATGTCGATATCGACATCAAGCACGCCGGGCCGAACATCGTCGAGATCGAGGCCTCGCCGCTCGACAACGAACTGACCCTGGTCAACAACCGCGCGGTGGTCGCGATCGACGGCGTGCGCGACAAATTGCGGGTGCTCCTGGTGTCGGGCGAGCCGCATTCCGGCGAGCGCACCTGGCGCAACCTGCTGAAATCGGACCCCAGCGTCGATCTCGTGCATTTCACCATTCTGCGGCCGCCGGAGAAGCAGGACGGTACGCCGATCAATGAATTGTCGCTGATCGCGTTTCCGACCCGCGAACTGTTCCAGCAGCATATCAACGAATTCCAGCTGATCATCTTCGACCGCTATGCCCGCCAGGGCGTGCTGCCGATCGCTTATTTCGACAACATCGCGCGCTATGTGCGCAACGGCGGCGCGATGCTGGTGTCGGCCGGTCCCGACTACGCCTCGACCACCAGTATCTGGCGCACGCCGCTGGATTCGGTGCTGCCGGCAGAACCGGTCGGCGTTACCGAGAAGCCGTTCTACGCGCATTTGAGCGACGCCGGTAAACGCCATCCGGTGACGCGCGGGCTCGAAGGCTCGGCGTTCGAACCGCCGCATTGGAGCCGATTCTTCCGCACCGTCGATACCCGCAACGCCACCACGCCCCCGGTGATGACCGGCGCCGACGGCAAGCCGCTGCTGCTGCTGTCGCGCTACGGCGAAGGCCGCGTCGCGCTGTTGTTGTCGGACCAGATCTGGCTGTGGTCGCGCGGCTATGAAGGCGGTGGACCGCACCTCGATCTGCTGCGGCGGATGTCGCATTGGCTGATGAAGCAGCCTGATCTCGATGAGGAAGCGCTGCGGCTGCAAATCCATGGCAAGGACCTCGCGGTGCAGCGCCAGACCATGGCCGACGCGGTAGCACCTGTTACGGTGACGTCGCCGTCCGGCACGACCCGTGAACTGACACTGACCGCCGGCGATCCCGGCCTCTGGAGCGCGACCATCCCGGCCAATGAACTCGGGCTGTGGCAGGCCACCGACGGCACGCTCAAGGCGCTGATTAATGTCGGCCCGACCAATCCGAAGGAATTTTCCGAGGTCACCTCCACCACCGACATGCTCAAGCCGCTGGCGCAGGCCACCGGTGGCGATGCCCGTCGCGTCGTGGACGGATCGAGCATCGAGCTGCCGCGCATCGTTCCCGTGCATTCGTCGAGCGTGTTTCGCGGTGACGGCTGGATGGGCGTGCGGATGCGCGACGCCAGCGTGGTCCGGGGCGTCGGCGTGCTGCCGGTGTTCGTCGGGCTGATCGGCCTGTTGTTGCTGCTCGGCGCATTCGCCGCGACCTGGCTGCGCGAGGGCCGCTGAGAGCATGATCCGGAAAAGTAGGTACCGGTTTTCCCTCGGGACAAACTCGGAGCGTTTGCCCCGAGATCATGCTCAAATTAAAGAGATAAGACGGCTCGCGACACAGGCGTTGCCGAATTACACTAGGCCTGACGAAATCTCGACGCACGCAACCGGACACTGGTTGACACCACACCGGCATCCCTGATGTTATAATATAACATTGGATGACCGGGAGGCCTCGGCCATCAGATGTGGGACGTTTATCGGCATGAAGTGGTTCCGGTCGAACATCAAACATGGAACGAGGCTCGCGCTGCTGGCGCTGGCGATGCAGTTGGCGTTGTCGTTCGGGCATTTCCACGGGCTCGCGGCCCAGGCGGCGCCCGCCATTCAATCCGGTATCCAGTCCGCCGCGGTCGCTCCGGACGCGGCGCGCGCCCGCGGCCTTGCCTCGGTGGAGCAAGGGCAAAAGCCCGCCTCCGACCACGATTCCGACCGGCAGACCAATGATGCCTGCGCGATCTGCGCCGTCATCGCGATGGCCAATGCGGTGCTGTTTTCAACGCCGCCGCTGCTGCAGCTGCCACAGGCGGTAGAGCTGCTGTATTTGACCACCGATGCCGAGTTCATCCATCTGAACTCTATCCGCGTCGCGTTTCAGCCGCGCGCTCCCCCGATCTCCTGACATCGATCGATCAATCGGCCCAAGGGATCGCCGCGTCGCGCGCCGATCCGGCGGGATCATCGAAATCGGTCCGTCGACCATCGACGGCAAGCCCCCTGACGAATTCCGCTGACCAGCAGGAATCCAGCGGCGGCTTCATCGGAATCGGAAGTAATGTCAGTGTTCAAACGACAAATGTTAGCCGCCTCCGGGGTAGCCTCGTTGCTGCTCTTCAGCTTTGGCAGCGCGGCACTCGCGCAAACGCCAACACCTACCCCCGCACCTTCGCAAGCGCCCGCATCACCGCAAGCCCCCGCCGCCGCGCCAACGGCGTCGCAGGCGCCGTCCCCTTCCAGCGCTGGTATGGTCGCGCTTCCGGACGTCGAGATCACCGCGCCAAAGGCGACGAAACCCCGGCGTCCGATCACGCGTGTGGCAACGCAAAAGCGCGGCGCGTCGCCGCCGACGTCACCGCCGCAGACCGAAGCGAAAATCCTCGCCGGCAAGAACGATAAATTCGATGAGGCCCGCCGCAACATCGTGGCGCCCACCGGGGCCGGTTCCTATGAGTTGAGCCAGCAGGCGCTCGAGGCCCTGCCGCAAGGGACCAACACGCCGATCGACAAGGCGCTGCTGCAGGTGCCCGGCGTCTCGCAGGATTCGGCCGCGAGCGGCGATCTGCACGTCCGCAACGAACACGCCAACGTGCAGTACCGCATCAACGGCATCATGCTGCCCGACGGCGTCGGCGCCTTCGGCCAGATCATCGACACCGGCATCGTCGGCAGCCTCGCGCTCGTCACCGGCGCGCTACCCGCCCAATACGGCCTGCGCACCGCGGGTGTGCTCGACATCCAGACCAAGGCGGATGCGTTCAACAACAGCGGCAGCGTCAGTGTCTATGGTGGCAGTCACGGCACCATCACGACATCAGCGGAATATGGCGGCACGATCGGGCAGACGCAGTATTACGTTTCCGGCCGCTATTACGGCAGCAGCGTCGGCATCGAGAACCCGACCCCGGCCTACAACGCCATCCACGACAACACGTCGCAGGAAAAGGGATTTCTCTATCTCTCGACAGTGCTCGATCCCGAAAGCCGCCTGACCTTGATGAGCGGCATATCGAACGGCAGCTATCAGATTCCCAACAATCCCGGACAAACGCCAGCCTTCAACGTCGGCGGGATTACGGATTTCGACTCATCAAAACTCAACGAACGGCAGACCGAACTCAACCAGTTCAACGTGCTGGCCTATCAGCATTCCGGCGACGGGTACGACTACCAGATCTCGTATTTCAACCGTTACAGCCAGTTGCACTTCGTGCCGGATACGCTCGGCGACCTGATCTTCAACGGCGTCGCTTCGGACGTCTACCGTCAGAGCGCTATCAACGGCATCCAGGAGGATACTTCGTATCGTATCGGCTATGCCCACACCCTCAAGTTTGGATTTTCAACCAGTGTGGAACGCTCTTTGGTCACCGACATATCTTCCGTGCTGCCGGTCGATGCCATGGGCAATCAAGTCGATTCCATGGGCAATCCGGTCGGCCCTCCAGCCACGGTGTTCGATTCCAGCAGCAAGACCGGCACGTTGTTCAGCACCTATCTTGCTGACGAATGGAAGGTCACCAACTCCGTGACCATCAACGCCGGGCTGCGCTTCGACCAGATGTGGCAATATGTCGATGCCAACCAGCTCAGCCCGCGCATCAGCATGACCTGGAAGCCGACCGACGGCACCACGTTCCACGCCGGCTATTCCCGCAACTTCACGCCACCGGAACAGGTACTGGCAGCCCCGACCAATCTCGCGCTGGTGCAGGGCACGACCCAGCAGCCCGCCGTCTCGGCCAACGATCCGGTGCTACCCGAGCGCTCGAACGTGTTCGATGTCGGCGTGGTCCAGAAAATCTATGCGGTCCCCGGCCTCGAAGTCGGTGTCGACGCCTACTACAAGACCGCGCGCGATCTGCTCGACGATGGCCAATTCGGCGCGGCCTACGTGCTGACCGGATTCAACTACGCACGCGGCGAGAACGAGGGCCTCGAGCTCAAGGCGAACTACACCAACGGCAATCTTCGCCTGTACGGAAACGTAGCTGTGGCCCGGCAGATCGCCACCGACGTCGTTTCGAACCAATATCTGTTCGCCCCCGACGAACTCGCCTTTATTGCGAGCCACTACGTCTACACCGACCATGCCCAGCTTCTGACCGCGTCGGTCGGCGGATCCTATCTTTGGAACGGCACCAAATTCAGCGCGGACATGATCTATGGCAGCGGCCTGCGGGCCGGTTTCGCCAACACCGATACCGTGCCGTCCTACACCCAGGTCAATCTCGGCGTGTCGCACGATTTCAATTTCGTGTCGGCGGCCAAGCCGACCACGCTGCGCTTCGATATCGTCAATCTGTTCGACAGCATCTACGAAATCAGGGACGGCTCCGGCATCGGCGTGTTCGCACCGCAATTCGGACCACGCCGCGGGTTCTATTTCGGTATCTCGCAGAAGCTGTAAGCGCGTGCGATGAATCGACTGCCCTCGGATGCTTCCGGGGGCAGGTTCACAGGATCACGCCCTACCGCGCAAAGCTCCAGTCCGGGCGGATCGCGCCGGAGACGTCGGCGAACGCGCCGTCGACCAGTTCCGCGACCAGCAGCCGCTTGTCATCGACCGGTCCCGGCATGGTCGCTCGGCCCTTCGGGACCACCTTGAAGCCGACGCGGCTGTAATAGGCTTCGTCGCCCACCAGCAGCACCAGGCGATGGCCCCCGCTCTTGGCATCGTTTAGCGCGCGATCCAGCAACGCCCGGCCGACCCCGCAGCTGCGAAACGGCGGCTCGACCGTCAGCGGCCCCAGCAGCAACGCCTGGGTATCGCCGACGCAGACCGGCAATTGGCGCACCGAGCCTACCAGCAGCGTTCCGATCCGCGCGGTGAAGGAGACGTCGAGCAGATGATCGACATGCTCGCGGATCCGGTACGCGCTCAACACGAAACGGCCGGGGCCGAAGGTGCGCTCGTGCAGCCGCTCGATCGCCTGCGCGTCGTTGGCGGTTTCGGGTAAAATCGTCAGGGAAAGATCGGTCATGGTCAGGCGCGAGATAGCATCAAGCGGCGGCCCGGTCCATCGTCCCGGCGTGGGCCGATCCGCCGGATTCCAGCCCGCCCGAATTCAATGGATCCTGACCGGGGGCTGGGCCAGATAGGCTAGCAGCTTCATCTCGCGGCGGCCACGGGTCACGGTGTCCAGCACCAGCCCGGATGATACCGACAGCACCGCCACAATCATCAGGCCCATCGACAACACCGCGGTCGGAAGCCGGGGGACGATGCCCTGCTCGAGATAGGTGACGATGACGGGGATCGCGAGACCGATCGAAACCAGCATCAAAAAGACCCCGATGACGCTGAAAAACCGCAAGGGTTTTTCCGAACGATAAAGCTTCAGGATGGTGCCGAGAATCCGGAACCCGTCGCGCCAGGTGTTGAGCTTGCTGAACGAGCCCTCCGGCCGGGCAAAATACGGCGTTTGGATCTCGGCGACTGGCAGCGCCAGTTCGAGCGCATGAACGCTCAGTTCGGTTTCGATTTCAAAACCGTCCGACAGCACCGGGAATGATTTGACGAAACGCCGCGAGAACACGCGATAGCCGGACAGGATGTCCTTGAAGGCCTGACCGAACACCGTGGAGAGAAAACTGGTCAGCATCAGATTGCCGGTGCGATGCCCGGGCCGGTAGGCCGCCTCCGCCTGATCGACGCGAAAGCCCACCACCATATCGAGATGATCCGATACCAGCGTATCGATCATCCGCGGCGCGCTGGCGGCATCATAGGTCGCGTCGCCGTCGACCAGCACATAGATATCGGCATCGATGTCGGCGAACATCCGCCGGACGACATGGCCCTTGCCCTGGCGCCGTTCGCTGCGCACCTCGGCGCCGGCGTCGCGCGCGACCGCGATGGTGCGGTCCGACGAATTATTGTCGTAGACGAAGATTTCCGCCGTCGGCAGCGCCTTGCGAAAGTCGGCCACCACGGTCGCGACCGCCGCCTCCTCGTTGAAGCACGGCACCAAAACAGCAATCCGCATCGATGATGATGTCATACCCGAAAATGCCCGCCCGGCCGGTCCTGCCGACTCAAGGCAGGCATATCATGATCGCGCGGTTGCCGCCTGCTCCAGAACACGATCGTCCACGGCTACCGCCGGCTGCAGCAGGGAGCCAAACAGCAGGCTCCACAGGGAAAGCATGGCGACCGGGACCGTATAATAGGGCGTGAACAGCGGGTGGCTGACGAAGAAGGCGAGATTGACGGCAAGATTTCCAGCCGTCACCAGCGCCGTTCGCCGGATGCCGGTCTCGCGGCGCAGACGCAGGATCAGGGCGGTCCATCCGCAGGCCAGCACCAGCAGGACGAATTGCATATCCCCGAGATATTGGCGGATCACGCTAAGACTGAATTCAGGCGGCGTCGCATCGACGCTCGAATAGGTCGTTACGAAGGGGCTGCCGGCATTGATCGCGTTCGCGAGCAAGGTCGGCGTCATCCCCACAAGGCAGGCGGCACCGAACACAACGGCTTGCAGGACGATTGCACCCCTTTCCCCCCTGCGCGACCACAGAAACGAGCCCGCGAAAAACAGGCAATATCCCGACGCGAGAAACAGATTGGGCAGCCTGAAATTCACGGCCAGACCGATCAGCAAGCCGATCAGCGCCGACAGCAGGATTCGATCCCGTGCTGCGTTGCCAAGGAATAGTTTCGGAGTGAGGAAACCTGCCGCCGCACAGAGCACCATGGTCGGCGCCATCGAGTAGCTCGCCTTGGTGGGATTGATCATCAGATAGATCGCCAGCAATCCGAGCGCCGTCGTGAGCAGGATGGCTGATCTGGCGCGCGCATACCAGATCGCGAGCAGCGCAAAGCCGAAGATGCAAACGCTGGCGAGGACGTAAAGCGGGATCACCTGAAATCCGGCGGGAAACATCGCCAGCACAAAGCCGGTGCCCGGCGGATATTGCATCACCCGTTTTTGCGTCGCCGGCATCAGGCTATGGCAGGGAGCCGCCGCGGGATCGTTCCAGGCCGGGTAGCCGATCTCCTTCAATTTTGAAGACAGATAGTGATCGTCGTCGCGGATGATATTGGTGTCCAACCCATCGAGCCCGAATTTTTGGAACAGATGGGCCTGCCGCAGATAGCAGATATCGTCGTAGACGCCGCGGCTTTCGTTCCAGCGCGAGATCGCCCAGACGTTGCTGGCCAGGATCAGGAAACAAATGAAAGCGCAGGCGGCCTTCAGATATCGCGTCGTTCGTGGCGGGGGCTCGATGCTCATATCGACCTGTTGGGGGAGAATTCGCGCGGCATCCAAGCGTAATTGGAAGCCTCGGACAAGCTAACGCCAGGTTGCAATGTGTGGCTTTCCCTGCAGCGCTTCGGCGATCCGCAGCCGCGTTCCGCCCGTGGTATCGTCAGGGAGCGCCGAGACCGCGAAGAAACCACTGGCAATGATTTCGCGGTTGGGTTCGGGTAGCCGATCCTGCCTGAACTGCTTGACCAGATAGACCGCGACATGATCGCGCCGGGACACATGGCGGTTGAGGAAAATGCCGTGCAGAATCGGCTCGCTCTGCAACTCGATCCGCCCCTCCTCCATCAATTCGCGCCGCAGCGCGTCGAGGAAGGTCTCGCCGACTTCGACCCCGCCGCCGGGCAAATGCCAGCCGGAAACGTAGCTGTGCTTGACCAGAAACACCTTGCCATCGCCGTCGAGCACGAGGCCGCGAACCCCGAGGGTCATGCCGCGGGCGAAACGCCAATACAGATGAAACAGCCCGCGCAGCGCCGGCTCCAGGCGCTGCCGCAGGCTCCGCCGCGTCACCGCCGCCTGAGTTTCCAATACCGAAACCATCCTGTTTGATTCCTGTTGATCCTTGCGTCGCGGCGTCCGACTTGCCAATACACCAGCGGTTAACACAGGGATATCACGAGATGATCGTGCAGCGGCGCTCCCGCACGGGCAGCCCGACCGGACTTTTGTAATGGCGGCATACACCCTCGCCCATTTGTCCGACCCGCATCTTCCGCCTTTGCCCGCCGCGCGGCTCCGCGATCTCATGGGCAAGCGCGCGCTCGGCTATCTCAACTGGACCCGCAACCGGCACAAATACCAGCGCCGCGATGTGCTCGACGCATTGGTGTCCGACATCCACGGCCAGGCGCCGGACCACATCGCCGTCACCGGCGATTTCGTCAATCTCGCGCTCGATGCGGAGTTTGCGCCGGCGCGTGCCTGGCTTGACAGCGTCGGCGCACCCGACCGTGTCTCGATCGTGCCCGGCAATCACGACGCCTATGTCGGCGCGACCCGGCATCGTTTTGAAGAGACGTTCGGCAGCTATCTCGGCAGCGATGACGCCTCCGATAGCGGCAGCACGTTTCCCTTCCTGCGCCGGCGCGGACCGCTGGCGCTGATCGGCGTCTCGTCGGCGGTACCGACCCCGCCGCTGATGGCGACGGGGTGGCTTGGGCGCGACCAACTCGACGCGCTCGATCGGCTGCTGGTTCGATTGTCCACCGAACCATTGTTTCGGATCCTGCTGATCCATCATCCGCTGCGATCGGATTCGCGCGTCAAGCGGCTGACCGATTCGCCCGAGCTTTGCGCGGTGCTAAGACAACACGGCGTTGAGCTGATCCTGCACGGACATGATCACATTCATTCCACGATGTGGATCGACGGCCCGGACAAGGCCATCCCCGCGATCGGCGTGCCGTCGGCGTCCGCGCTAGCCCACGGCCGCTACCCCGCCGCGGCGTATAATCTGTTTTCGATCGAACGCGACGGCAATGCGTGGCGATGTCAACAAACCGTCCGCGGCATCGACGATGATCTGCGGGTCCGGCAGTTGAGCGATATCAGGCTAATTTAGCGGCAATGCATACAACCCGCGGGAACTCGCATCCCGGGTGATTGATTTCACCGAACGTGGCCCGGTTGGGAGAATTCACTCCCGAATGCCGATCGACGCGGCGATCATTCTTTCTCCTTCTCCGCCCTATTGCCGCCGTTCCAACATTCATGCTGGCCGTGTAGGATCGAATCCCGAGGGTCAATTCATGTCCGCCGTCTCCCTCTATATCGCGTCAGGCTTCGGTGTCGGCCTGTTGGTCGGCATGACCGGCGTCGGCGGCGGCTCGCTGATGACGCCGTTGCTGATCCTGCTGTTCGGCATCCACCCCTCCACCGCCGTCGGCACCGACCTTCTGTACGCCGCCGCGACCAAGACCGGCGGCAGCATCGTCCACAATCTGGCGCGCAGCATCTACTGGCCGGCGGTGATCCGGCTCGCCAGCGGCAGCATTCCGGCCAGCATCGTTACGCTGCTGGCGCTGTGGCAGCTCGATCTCAACAGCGGCGCCGCGCGCAGCCTCGTCAATATCGTGCTGGCCTTTGCGCTGATCCTGACCGCGACGTCGCTGATCTTCCGCAAGACCATCCTCGAATTCTTTCGCGCGCGACTGGAGCGGCTCGACGACCGCACCATCGCCCGCGCCACGGTGGCGGTCGGCATAGCCCTCGGAATTCTGGTGTCGATCTCGTCGGTCGGCGCCGGCGCGGTCGGCGTCACCGCGTTGTTGTTGTTGTACCCGCGGTTGCCGATGGCGCGCATCGTCGGCTCCGATATCGCGCACGCGGTGCCCCTGACCTTGGTGGCCGGCATCGGGCATTGGGCGATGGGCTCGATCGACTGGCAGTTGATGGGCGTCCTCCTCACGGGATCACTGCCCGGCATCGTCATCGGCAGCTACTGCGCGACGCGGGTGCCGGAAACCGCGTTGCGGCTGTTGCTCGCCGCGACGCTGGTGTTGGTCGCGGCCAAGCTCGGCTCCGACGAATGGCAGAAGGCGATGCCGCTGGTCGCGGCGTCGACCCAGAACAGCCGCTAGAGATCGCGCAAACTCGCGAACAACGCGAGGCCGAACAGTGCCAGCGCGCCGAGCAGGAATCCTACCACAAAGGTCCAGAACCCGCCGCGGCGCGGCTTCTCGACCACGGCAGGCGGCGCGATCGGTGTCGCCACCAGCGCGTGCTCGCGCTCGATCAGCCGGCGCGCGACGTAATCGGTGACGGCATCGACCATCGCGGCGACGTCGTGCGATTCCGCGATCACGATGCGGCCGAAACGGGTGTCCTGCACGAAGCGATAGATCCGCTTGTCGCGGCCCATCACGATATGCGCCACCACGTCGATCCACAGCCGCGGCGTGTCGCCCTGGCTGATGCCGCGATCGAACAGATCAACCTTGTCGGGGATCTGCCCGAACAGCGGATCGAGCGCCTCGCTGAGGATCTCGAGCCGCGCCACCTCGGCATCGCGCAGATCGACCACCACGCCGGTGCGATCCGCCGCCTCGATCCGCGCCTTGCGCAGCGCGTCGCGCAACCGCATCGGGGCGGCGCTGACGGCAGTGCTTCCGGTATTTTGGCTTCCGGTATTTTGCGCGTCTGACATCGCCTGGAGGCCTTCATCCTGATCGGTGGTATTATCGTTAACCTATCAGTAACCACGTTCGTCCGCAAAGACCCTTTAAAACCAAAGGCTTGTCCCTCTAACGCCAGACGGCCCCACCCGGATGACCGGATGGAGCCGCTGTGCCTTTTGAAGGCTTCCTTGGGGCCGTTTCTTCTAGACTTGGCATCTCAACTTGCCCGGTCGGCCATTGGCCGACCGGATATCGCATGATCAGGCATGAACCCGGCTCGGCTCTTCCACGATCGAGAAGCGCACGCCGGCCTTGTGGCGGTTCTCTTCCGAGATGGTGCGCCAGGCGTCTTCGGCTTCCTTGCGGGTGCCGAACGGGCCCTGAACCTGGGCCGACCCTTCCACGAGCTTGTGGAAGTTCATCGAACCGAACTCGCCGCCAATCACCCAGAAATTGCTGCCTTTGGTCATGGTCGTCTCCTGCTGTTAGCGTTAGCCGAACTGGTTCATCGTGTTGTGGGCGCCGCCCGCCTTCAGAGCGGCCTCGCCGGCGAAATATCCCTTGTGATCGTCGCCGATATCGGAGCCGGCCATGTTCTGATGCTTGGCGCAGGCGATACCCTGACGGATCTCCTGGCGCTGAACACTCTTCACATAGCCCAGCATGCCCTGCTCGCCGAAATACTCCCTCGCGAGATTATCGGTCGACAGCGCTGCCGTGTGATAGGTCGGCAACGTGATCAGATGGTGGAAGATGCCGGCACGCTTGGCTGAATCGGCCTGGAAGGTGCGGATGCGCTCGTCGGCTTCAATGGCCAGCGGCGTATCGTCGTATTCCACCTTCATCAGTTCGGCCCGGTTGTACTTGCTGACGTCCTTGCCGGCTTCCTTCATCGCGTCGTACACCTGCCAACGGAAGTTGAGCGTCCAGTTGAACGACGGCGAGTTGTTGTAAGCCAGCTTCGCGTTCGGAATCACTTCGCGAATGCGGTCAACCATCTTGGCGATCTGCTCGATATGCGGCTTCTCGGTCTCGATCCACAACAGATCGGCACCGTTCTGCAACGAGGTGATGCTGTCGAGCACGCAGCGATCTTCGCCCGTGCCGGCACGGAACTGATAGAGGTTGCTGGCAAGGCGCTTCGGACGCATCATCTTGCCGTTGCGGTTGATGATGACATCGCCATTTTTGGCGTTGGCGGCGGTCACTTCCTCGCAATCCAGGAAGCTGTTGTACTGATCGCCGAGGTCGCCGGGCTTGTGGCTGACAGCGATCTGCTGCGTCAGGCCGGCGCCCAGCGAGTCGGTGCGAGTCACGATGATACCGTCTTCGACGCCCAGTTCGAGGAAGGCATGGCGGCAGGCGCGAATTTTCGCCAGGAACACCTCGTGCGGCACCGTCACCTTGCCGTCCTGGTGGCCGCACTGCTTTTCGTCGGAGACCTGATTTTCAATCTGCAGCGCGCACGCGCCCGCTTCGATCATCTTCTTGGCGAGCAGATAGGTCGCCTCCGCATTGCCAAAACCGGCGTCGATGTCGGCGATCACGGGCACGACATGGGTCTGGAAGTTGTCGATCTTTTCGATCAACGCCTTTTCCTTGGCCTGGTCGCCTGCCTTGCGGGCGGCGTCGAGGGCGCGGAAGGTATCGTTGAGTTCACGGGAGTCCGCCTGACGCAGGAAGGTGTAGAGCTCTTCGATCAGCGCCGGCACCGAGGTCTTTTCGTGCATCGACTGATCCGGAAGCGGTCCGAAGTCGGAACGAAGTGCGGCGATCATCCAGCCCGAAAGGTACAAATAGCGGCGATCGGTCGTACCGAAATGCTTCTTGACCGAAATCAGCTTCTGCTGCGCGATGAAGCCGTGCCAGCAACCGAGCGACTGGGTGTATTTGGTGGGATCGCCGTCATAGGCAGCCATATCGCTGCGCATCAGCGCGGCGGTGTAGCGGGCAATATCCAGGCCGGTCTTGAAGCGATTCTGCAGACACATGCGCGCCACGGCCTCGGCGGTGACACCGTTCCAGGTCGGCTGGGTCTTGAGCAGCGCCTCGGCGGCGCCAAGCTCGCTCAGATAGGAAGCCGGTCCCTGGATGGCCTGGTCGCTGATGCCGCGTGGCTGGTAGTTCATGTGCGTGATCCTTTAATCGACATTCTTGACAGTGCGTTGCAAAACGTGCCGAGAGCTAAACGCGAAACTGTCGAATTCGTATAGATAGCTTGTCATTGAATGGTGATGTGATGTAACATCACGACTTGTAATTGATGTAAATTTGTAATAATTGTCACAATAACAACGTCATTCCGGGGCGGCGTGCAGCGCCGAACTACGATGCGCAATTGCGCATCGGAGAATCTCGAGATTCCGGGTTCGTGCTTCGCACGCCCCGGAATGACGCCGAGGACTAACGAGGCACAACCCATGGCAGGCGACGCCGGAAAAAAACTGTTCGTCGGGCCTCGTTTCCGGCGGATCCGCCAGCAATTGGGGCTGTCGCAGACCCAGATCGCCGAGGGGCTCGGGATCTCGCCGAGCTACATCAACCTGATCGAGCGCAACCAGCGCCCGGTGACCGCGCAGATCCTGCTGCGGCTGGCCGAGACCTACGACCTCGATCTGCGCGACCTCGCCACCGCCGACGAGGACCGCTTCTTCGCCGAACTGAACGAGATCTTTTCCGATCCGCTGTTCCGCCAGATCGATCTGCCCAAGCAGGAACTGCGCGACCTCGCCGAACTCTGCCCCGGCGTTACCCACTCGCTGCAACGGCTCTATGCCGCCTACACCGAGGCGCGCCGCGGCGAGACCATGGTCGCGGCGCAAATGGCCGACCGCAACGAGGGCACGACGTTCGAGGCCAACCCGATCGAGCGGGTGCGCGATCTGATCGAGGCCAACCGTAATTATTTTCCCGAACTGGAAACGGCCGCGGAAACTCTGCGCGACGAATTGAACGTGCCGGCCGAGGAGTTGTTCGCAGCGTTGGCGGCGCGCCTGCGTGAAAAACATTCCATCATCACCCGCATCATGCCGGTCGATGTGATGCGCGAGACCTTGCGGCGGTTCGACCGGCATCGCCGGCAATTGCTGGTCTCCGAACTGGTCGATGGCCCCGGCCGCATTTTCCAGCTCGCCTTTCAGATTGGCCTTGCCGAATGTGGCGCGCATTTCGAGACCATCATTGGCCGCGCCGGCCCGCTCGACGACACGCCGCGGCGGCTCTATCGCATCACGCTGGCGAATTATTTCGCGGCCGCGGCGATGATGCCCTACCAGGCGTTTCATGCCGCCGCCGAAACGCTGAGCTATGACGTCCATGTGCTGGCGCAGCGTTTCAACGCCGGCTTCGAGCAGGTCTGTCATCGCCTGACCACCCTGCAGCGGCCGAACGCGCGCGGCATCCCGTTTTTCCTGCTGCGGGTCGACAATGCCGGCAACGTCTCGAAGCGATTTTCCTCCGGCACCTTTCCGTTTTCGAAATTCGGCGGCACCTGCCCGTTGTGGAACGTGCATTCGACCTTCGATACGCCGGACCGGCTGCTCAAGCAGATCATCGAACTGCCTGATGGCGCGAGGTACTTTTCCATCGCGCAGATGGTGCGGCGGCCGGTGGCGCCGCACCCGCAGCCGCAACCGCGTTTTGCGATCGGGCTGGGCTGCGAAATCCGCCACGCCGCCAAGCTGGTATACGCCACCGGCATGGATTTGGAAAAAACCGAAGGCACCCCGATCGGCGTCAACTGCCGCCTCTGCGAACGCGAAAACTGCAGCCAGCGCGCCGAGCCGCCGATCACACGGACGCTGATCCTGGATGAGAACACGCGAAGGGTAAGCTCGTTTGCGTTCAGCAATGCGAGGGAGTTGTGAGGCCCCCGAGCATGACGACTGAGAGTGTGACGTACGTGCAACTCCACAAAGAGCCGTCATACTCCGCGAAGGCGGAGTATCCAGTACGCCGCAGCTTCTCGGTTCTATCACTGACGTCTCGGAATACTGGATCATCCGCCGGAGCCTGTCGTCGGGCTCGCCGGAGGCGAGACCCGATGGCGGATGATGACGGTCGAGAGTGTGGTGTGTTCCAAAACCGTCATTGCGAGCCAACGGGTCGGGCGAATGCCCGCCCGATGACAGGCTTCACGAAGCAATCCAGGGCCGCAAAGAAAGAGCTGGATTGCTTCGCTTCGCTCGCAATGACGTGGATGGTTCAGGACACACCTCCGCAGCCCCGCGACACACTTCGTCCGAGTTCTGCAAATTCATTCGCCCTAAAAGATAGAGGGCGCATGCGACCCTCAAGAGAGGGCGCAGGGAAGACCGGGTGCACGCTGCACCCGCGATCTCGTGTGCATGGATGTAGATAGCAAAACGCACACGAGCATACAGGTTCAGCGGAGGCAGTCCGGCCTTCCCTGCGCAATGGTTTTACGGCTTATTTCGTACTCTCCCCGGTGATCGGGCTTTCTTGCCACCGTCATCCCTAAAAAGCTTGCTTCTCAAGAACTTGACACCAGCGTCGAGGCGTCAGGACCACACGACTTCGCCGTCCGCGAACGCTTGCGCTCGTCTGACGCAAACTCCACGTCCATCGCATCCCACCGCGCGTGTCGTGACGTGCGCAACGCCCCTCTCGTCGGGTGGGATGGATTCGTTCTGAGGTGTATCTAGTACCGAGGTAAAGCGGAATATTTTTCGCTGACGGGCTGGACAGCTTTTGGTGATTTGCCCGTCGGGTTATTTTGTCGCAGGTGGTGCGTGGCGCCGTGGACTTGACGGAAACATAAGATCGTCATTCCGGGCTCTCGCAGGAGCACGCCCCGGAACGACGAAGCGAACAAATCCACTCCTTCGCGCAACGCAGAGCCGCATTGGCGCGCTTGATAAGGCGGCGCCGTTCTGCCCTGATGCAGCCGAAGCTGGCGAACGTCCGGCGCAGGGAGTGACAGATGACGGGAATCCTCGACGGCAAAATCGCGCTGGTCACCGGCGGCGCATCGGGAATTGGGCGCGCGACCGCGGTTGCGATGGCGCGCGAGGGCGCCCGGGTGGCGGTGGCGGACCGCAGCGAGGAGAGTGCGGCGGCAACCGTGGCGCTGATCAATGCGGCCGGCGGCCAGGCGATTGCGATCGGTGGCGATGTCACAGGGGAAGCCGACGTGACGGCCATGGTGGCACGCACCGTCTCGGCGTTCGGGCGACTCGACTGCGCCTTCAACAATGCCGGCGTCGCGCCCAATGCGGTTGGCCCCACTGGCCAGCGCCTGCATGAGCTGAGCCGGACCTCGTTCGACACCATGCTGGCGATCAACCTCACCGGCGTGTTCCTGTGCCTGAAGCACGAGATTGCGCAGATGCTGGCGCAGGGCGGCGGCGGCGCGATCGTCAACACCGCCTCGATCGCGGGCCTGATCGGCCTGCGGACCTCATCGCATTATGTGGCGGCCAAGCATGGGGTGGTCGGCCTGACCAAAAGCGCGGCGATGGAATATTCCACGGACGGCATCCGGGTAAATTGCGTCAATCCCGGCTATATCACCACGCCGATGACCAAAGAGACGGTGGAAACGCGCGGCGCCGAGATTCTGGCCAAAGTGCCGATGGGCCGCATGGGCGTACCGGAAGAAATCGCGGAAGCCGTGGTCTGGATGTGCTCCGACAAGGCCTCCTTCATGACCGGCGCATCGCAGGTAGTCGACGGCGGATATTACGCGGCCTAGAGCCTGATCGGTTCTGATAGTATCAGAACCGGACTCCAGGGTTTTGTTTTGACGCGTTTTCTTTACGCGAACCGGGCTCCACTTCGCTCGAAAACGCTATAAAAGCTACCGATGGATCTCAAGCAACTGCGAACGTTCCGCGCCGTGGCCGAACTGGGCAGCCTCAGCAAGGCCGCGGACCGGCTGCGCGCCGCGCAACCCGCGCTGAGCCGGCACATCAAGCTGCTGGAGCACGAGTTGCGCGTCGAGCTGTTTGTCCGCAACGGCCGCGGCATGCTGTTGACCAGCGCGGGACGGATGCTGCTCGATCGCACCACGGGGCTGGTGCGTCAGATCGAGCAGGTGCGCGACGATCTGCAATCGGCCGGCGGCAAGCCATCGGGCGGCGTGATCCTCGGGCTGGTGCCGACCGTGAGCGCGGTGTTTTCCGGGCGCTTCGCCCGCCGCGTCATCACCGAGTTTCCGGATGTTTCGCTGCGCATCGTCGAAAGCTATGGCGGCCATCTGGTGGAGTGGCTGCATCGCGGCGAGATGGATCTGGCGATCACCTACGGCCCCGCGGTGGATCTGCATCTGACGGTGCAATCGATCGGACGCGAAGACATCGCCGTGGTGGGGCCGCCGGGGTCGGGCCTGGCGAAGAAAAAACAGGTCGACCTGAAATGGCTGGTGAAGCAGGATTTGATCCTGCCCAGCATCTCGCACGGTATGCGCGCGCTAGTGGAAAAGGCCGTCGCGCGCCAACGGCTGACGCTGAAACCGATGATGGAGGCGGATTCCTACCGCGCCCAGATCAGCCTGATGGAAGAAGGCCTTGGCTACACGCTGTTGCCGGCTTCCGCGATCCGCGCCGAACTGGCCGCGCGACGGCTGGAAATGGCCGCCCTCGTGCCGTCGGTGTCCCGCGAGCTGATCCTGGCCTCGCCGATCGACCATCCGACCTCGATTGCGACCACGACGATCTCGGCGCTGATCCTGTCCGAGATCGAGCAGATGTCGAAGCAAGGGCTTTGGAAGATCAAGATGACGGGGTAGCAAAAGTTCGTCATGCCCGGACAAAAGCGCGAAGCGCGTCTTCGCGCTAGATGTTCCGGGCATCCACGTCTTGCTGAACTCAAGTTAGAAAAACGTGGATGGCCGGGACGAAGCCCGGCCATGACAAACAACGAGTCACGCCGAGTGCAGGAAAATCGCGCTACGTTCAATTATACAGCGCGCTATCGCCCAAAACCGACTGCCGGAAGCGCGTGGTCAGGATGCTGCCATCGGCCGGTGGCATCACGAAGCCGAGCGCTTCGGGGTTGATCTTGATCTGCGCGAACACCGTTCCCCGTCCCTCATGGGCGAGGTCGCGGATCTCGGTGACTTCCGTCTGGGTGCGGACGATGCGCGTGGTGCGAATGCCCGATGCGGCCGCGATCCCGGCGAGATCGACGCCGGCGGCGGTGTGGGTCTTCTGCATGCCGGTCTCGCCGAAGCGCTCGTTATCGAGCACCGCGATGGTGAGATTGGCCGGGGCTTCCACCGCGATCGTCGCAAGCGAGCCGACGCTCATCAGCATCTCGCCGTCGCCGGTAATGACCAGCACCCGACGTTTCGGCTGCGCCAGCGCGAGACCGAGCCCGATCATCGAGGCGCCGCCCATCGCGCCCCAGAGCGGAAAGTTGTTGGGGCTGTCACCGATCGCCGAGACATCCCAGTTCGGCGCGCCGAGCCCGGCGACGACAAGCAGTTCGCGGCGGTCGCGCAGCAGTTCCTGGACGACGTCGCGGCGATGCAGCAGTGCATTGGGATTGTTCATTTGCGGGCAAGCTCCTTGAAGTTCTTGGCGCCGAGCACGCGCTGCCCGATCAGGACGGCGGTGGGCCGCCAGGTGTTGAAAGCCAGATTCGCCGCACCCTGCACCGTCGAGGCGACCAGATGAGGTTCGTCCGCGCGGGTAACAATGACGCCGATCGATTCAAGCGCGGCCTTGGTGCCCTGCCCCATCGGAATCTGCCACGGGTTGAATTCGCCCCACTCGCCGCGCATGGTGACGATCATCAGCAGCGGCATGTGACAGATCACCGGCAGCGACAGCATGTTGATGCAATTGCCGACCCCGCTCGACTGCAACAGCAGCACACCGCGCTCGCCGCCCAGCCACGCGCCGGCCAGCATGGCGACGCCTTCCTCTTCCGTGGTCAACGTGACGACGCGGGTTTCCGGATCGGCCTCGAACGAGCGGATCAGGCGGCTGTGCCCGGCGTCCGGCACGATCCCGACCTGCCGCACGCCCGCCTGCTTCAAGGTCTGGTAGACCTCGTCAGGCCATGTCGGCAGGGACGCCTCTCCCTGCGATTTTGCTGCCACATCATTCATCGAGCCGCATTGCCTCCGCGATTAGCCGGGTTGATCTCTCGCCGGACATTAGACCTTTGCGGCGAGGAGAGCATTTGAATGTCGACATGGCTCGTATTGCAAAATCGAAAGGCTGGGGGTGGGAGGCGCCAACCCGCGGCGTGGGCAGCCGAAGCGATATCCATCCCAGGGGCTGACAACTACCCTCCGGGCTATTGACCGTCCTTTGCAGGCCGATCACGATCCGGCCATGCATTTCGAGATTCTCGATGAGATTTCTGAAGCCGAAACTTTCGCTGCCGGCTCCGGTATTCGGGAGATCGCGAGGCTGCGACGGATCTATGGGCGTGGCCGCTGGCGCAAACGCAAAGGCGTTGCCCGTATACGATTATCTAATGGCTCGATCCATCTGGCTGAGTTACACTGGTACGAAGCGACCGGGATCGGTCGTAAGGAATTCAAGATCAAGAACCTGATTTGAAGCATGACAAAGACACAAGCAAAACAACTGGTCGTCTGCGTGGAAAACGACGGTTACGCGGCTTCGTTGGAGAAGCGCAAAATCTACGTGGCGCTGCGCGACACCGCCGCCGAGAAACACGGCATGTCGCGGATCATCGACGAATCCGGAGAGGACTACCTTTATCCGAAAGCTTTCTTCCGCCCGATCGCGTTGCCGCAGGGCGTGAAGAGGGCTGTGTTGGCGGCGTAGAGCTTCCACCGCGCCTCAACTAGACTAACGCCATCGGTTGAGCCACGCCATACATCAGCCTGCGCCACAGCCATTCGACCGGGCCATAGCGATAGCGGCGCAGCCACCAGGCGCTGAAGATGATCTGTCCGAGGTAGACGCCAAGGCCGATGGCGAGCGCGGTCGAGGCGCCGAGGCGGCCGAACAATCCCAGGCCGTAGCCATAGAAGATCCAGCCGAAGATGACGGATTGGGCGAGGTAATTGGTGAAGGCCATGCGTCCCAACGGAGCGGCCCAGCGAAACAACGCCTTGCCGGCGGAGGTGCTGCAGGCGCCGATCACGGCCGCGGCATAGCCCAGTGCCAGAACAACGGTGGCCAGCGATCCCGCAACCATGTTGGCGCCTCGGACTGTGAAGAACGCGTTCGCATTGACGAGAGTCAGCGCAAGGCCCAGCGAAACGCCCACTACGGCGACGGCCGGCATGAGAGGGCCGTACGCCGCCGGGTTTTTCAGAACTGCGCTGCGCCACGCCCACGCGCCGAACAGAAACAGACCGACGGTGCGCGGGAAAACATAGAGGTGCAGCGGAAGAATCAGCGGAAGTTCGCGAATCCGGAAGGTCAATACCTCGATGAACCCACCGGCTCCGTAGATCCTGTTGGCTTCGACGACATCCTTCGCCATCGCGGCCGTGGTCGGAAACACGCCGTTCGGCACCAGCCAGGGCATCGCCAGATAAAGCCCAAGGCACGCCAGTGAAGCCAGCGCCAAAAGCCGGCGCGGACCGAACAGGAACGGCAGCACGACGAAACCGGCCACGGAATATTCGGTCAGGATGTCGCCGTTCCAGATCAGAACCAGATGAAGCAATCCGATCGCCAGCAGGATGGCCAGCCGGCGCAGCAGCAGCCGGATGCGACCAGGGTTGGCCGCCAGCCGCTCGAACTGAATGGCGAGGCCGACGCCGAACAGCAGCGAGAACAGCGCAAACGCCTTCATGTCAACCGCGACCATCAAAAAGGACTCCACGGCGCGATCGATCGGTGATGCGGGTCGTGCCGGGCCGAGAAATTGCTCAAAGATCGAAACGCGAAACTCGGTCACGAGATTGATGGCGAGCACGCCGAACAAGGCGACGCCCCGCAGCGCGTCGATCGCGCCGATCCGCTCCGACGGGCTGACCGGTCCGGATCGACCACCAGGATTGTTCGGGGTGACGCGTGAGGCGGTGTCGCCAGGCATGCCAGTGAAATTCTCGGGTAATGAAATTCTTTTCAAGCGTACTCGGCCATTGCGGTCGACGATTCTGATCGGTTTCGCAGCATGGTTCAACCCGTCCCAAACCTTGAAAAATGGGTATATCGGCGGTTTCAGCGTCGCTAATCCGCCCTGCCGATTCTATTATTCGCCGCTCGCAAATCCCTGCCGTTTAGCTGGTGACCCCATGCCGACCCTTTTGTTTCGATTTCAAGTCGCGCTCACCGCTTTCGCCGCTTCATTGGTGCTTTCATCCGCCGCCTCGGCCCAACCGGCGCCGGTGCGAACGGCCGCGCCCAGGGCCGTTGCGGCGCCGGGCAATTCAGCACTGGCTGCCCCCGCGCCGCGTCGCGCCACGTCGCCCTCGCCCCGCGCGGCCTCCTGCCACGCCGGCCAGCCGTTTGATCGCTTCCTCGCCGAACTCAAGCAAAAGGCCGTTGCCGCCGGCGTCTCGCCGCGCGCGATCGCGGAGGCGTCGCCGGGATTGGTCTACGACCAGGGCATCGTCAACCGCGACCGCGGCCAGCGCGTGTTCGGGCAGGTGTTCACCGAATTCGCCGGCCGCATGGCGGCGAACTTCCGGATGCAGCAGGGGCAGGAACACATCCGGACCTATCAGGCGGCGTTCGCGCGCGCCGAAAAGCAATATGGCGTGCCGCCGGCGGTGATCGCCGCGTTCTGGGGGCTGGAAAGCGATTTTGGCGCCAACATGGGCAATCTGCCGACGCTGCGCTCGCTGGTCTCGCTGGCCTATGATTGCCGCCGCTCCGAGATGTTCGAGAACGAGACCATCGCCGCGCTGAAGATCATCGATCGCGGCGATCTCACGCCGGGCGAAATGGTCGGCTCATGGGCCGGCGAACTCGGCCAGACGCAATTCCTGCCGACGCACTACTTCAACTATGCCGTCGATTACGATGGTGACGGTCGCCGCAACCTGCTGCGCAGCCCGGCTGACGTGATCGGCTCGACCGCGAACTACATCGCCAACGGATTGAAATGGCGCCGCGGCGAGCCGTGGCTGCAGGAAGTGCGCGTACCCGCCACTCTACCGTGGGATCAGGCCGACCTCACGATCCAGTTGCCGCGCTCGAAATGGGCGGCGTTCGGCGTTGTTTATCCCGATGGCAAGGCGCTGCCGAATGACGACATGCCGGCATCATTGCTGCTGCCGATGGGCCGCACCGGGCCGGCATTCCTGGCCTATGCCAATTTCGCTGCCTATACCGAATGGAACAACTCGCTGATCTATTCGACCACGGCGGGCTATCTCGCCAATCGCATCGCGGGCGCGGCGCCGATGCGACGGCCCGCAGCACCGGTGGTGCAATTGCCGTTCAACGAGCTGCGCGAATTGCAGCAATTGCTGGTGCGCGCGGGATTCAATGTCGGCAAGATCGACGGCGTGATGGGCCAGCAGAGCCGCAGCGCGGTGAAGGCAACGCAGATCAAGTTCGGGCTGCCGGCGGATTCCTGGCCGACCGCGGAATTGCTGGCGAAGCTGCGGGGCGGCACCGCGGCGCGCTAGCGAGGCAGCCCGGTTCTGCAAAACGCAATGGCGGAGCGAGCCGGGTGCGAGAATATTCATCTCCCAGTCAGGCCCCGCGGCAGTTGTATTTTCCTCATCACTGCCCATGTCGTGTAACGCAGCCCCCTGCAACGATAAAAATTCTATCCCAAGGAAAGAGTATTCCATGTCCTTTTACGACGCCGCGGTCCCCGCTTATCTGCAAATCCTCGGCAGCCTCACCGGCATCCTCAACAAGGCTGAAGCGCACTGCAAGGCGAAGAATATCCAGCCCGAGGTGCTGCTGACCGCGCGGCTCTATCCGGACATGCTACCCTTCAGCAAGCAGATCCAGTTGGCCGCCGATTTCGCCGCCAAGGGCTGCGCGCGGCTGACGCATAGCGACGTGCCGTCGACGCCGGACACCGAAAAAAACTTTGAGGAATTGCGGCAGCGGCTCGCCAAGACCATCGAATATGTCAAGACCTACAAGCCCGCGCAGTTCGAAGGCGTCGACAGCAAGGACGTCACCTTCCCCGTCGGTCCCGACAAGACCATGACGTTGAAGGGGCACCAATTCCTCAGCAACGTCTCGTTCCCGAATTTCTATTTCCACGCCGCCACCGCCCACGGCATCCTGCGCCACAACGGCGTCGAAATCGGCAAGCGCGATTTCCTCGGCGTGAGCTGAAGCAACACGGGTCATTCCGGGGCACGCGAAGCGTGAACCTCAGATGTGCAATTGCACATCGGGGAATCCAGAGATGATCAGCTCTGGATTCCGGGTTCGATGCTTTGCATCGCTCCGGAATGACGAACTTGAACGCGGCGTTCGGAGGCTGACTGTTCCGCTTTCGTCTCGTTTTCGGAAAGACCATCCTACGCCGGCCTGCATACGCGCTATGACACTGTGCGCGGCAAATTCGACTGACGCGTGATAGGGTTGGGGCATTGCCATGCCGCACTGCAATGCCCACCTCCCTTACATCTGTCATTTCCCGGAAACAACAAAATGAGCCAGCCGACCAAATTGTTCGACACCTACAAACTTGGCCCCCTCACGCTGCCCAACCGGTTTGTGATGGCGCCGCTGACCCGCAACCGCGCGATCGCGGGGCTGGTGCCTAATCCGCTCGCGGTGGAATATTACGGGCAGCGCGCGACCGCGGGCCTGTTGATCAGCGAAGCCAGCCAGGTGTCGCAACAGGGCCAGGGCTATCAGGACACGCCTGGTATCTACACCAAGGAACAGGTCGCGGGATGGCGCAAGGTGACCGATCGCGTGCACGAGCGCGGCGGGCGTATCTTCCTGCAGGCTTGGCATGTTGGCCGCATCTCGCACACCTCGTTGCAGCCCAATGACGGTGCGCCGGTGGCGCCCTCGGCGATCCGCGCCAAGGGCAAGACCTTCGTCAACAACACCTTCACCGATATCTCCGAGCCGCGCGCGCTGGCGCTGGAGGAAATTCCCGGGATCATCGAGAGTTTCAAGCGCGGTGCGGCGAATGCGATCGAAGCCGGCTTCGACGGTGTCGAGATTCATGGCGCCAACGGCTATCTGCTCGACCAGTTCGCCAGGGACGGCACCAACAAGCGCACCGACGCCTATGGCGGATCGATCGAAAACCGCGCCAAGCTGATGCTGGAAGTCTCCAAGGTGGTCGCGGCTGAGATCGGCCCAGACCGTACCGGCATTCGCATCTCGCCGGTGACGCCGGCCAACGATGCCTCCGACAGCAACCCGCAGCCGCTGTTCGACTACATCGTCGATCATCTCAATGCGCTGAAGCTGGTCTATATCCACGTCATCGAGGGCGCGACCGGCGGCCCGCGCGACGTCGCGCCGTTCGATTACGCCAGCTTGCGCAAGCGCTTCAAGCAGGCCTACATCGCCAATAACGGCTATGACTTCGAGCTGGCCACCAAAGTTCTCGCCGCCAGCGAGGCCGATTTGATCGCGTTCGGAAAACCGTTCATCTCCAATCCCGATCTGGTCGAGCGGTTGAAACAGGGCGCGCCACTCAATCCCTACGACAAGAACACCTTCTACGGCGGCGGCGCCAAGGGCTACACGGATTACCCCGCGCTTGGCGAAGCGCTCGACGCGGCGCAGTAGAGAGGCGCATCGCACTATGACGTCATTCCGGGATGGTCCGCAGGACCAGACCGCAGATGCGCAGTTGCGCATCGGGGAATCTCGTCATTCCGGGTTCGATGCGGAGCCTGTCATCGGGCCGCGCTTCGCGCGGACCCGGTGGCATCGCCCCGGAATGACGATCGTGGTAATCTCCACCCCATGACCCCACCCTCCACCGAAGACATTGTTCGCCGCGCCACCGCGGCGTTCAATGCGGGGCAACCGGACGAGGCGCGCCAGTTGTGCGAACAGGGGCTGCGCCGCGCGCCCGGCGATGCCATGCTCAGCCATCTGCTGGCCGCCGTGCTGTTCTCCAAGGGCCAGGTTCAACCGGCCCGCAGCCATATCGAGACCAGCCTGACAAAACGTCCCGGCAACGCGGCGGCGCACCTGCTCGCGGCGCGGATCGCGCGCGCGGCGGATGATTTCAATGGCGCGCTGGCGCATCTTGACCGGGCGATCGCGATCGCGCCGCAGCGCGAGGCGTTTCTGGAGAAGGCGCGGACGCTGGATCAAGCCGGCCTCAAGCCGCAGGCGCGCGAGGGCTGGCGCGCGATCCTGAAAGTGATTCCGGAGCATCAGGAAGCCGCGGCGCGGCTCGGGCGGCTGGCGTGGGAAGATGGCGATCATGCCGGCGCACTGGCGCTGCTCGAACGCGCCGTCGGCGCTGACGCCCCCGCTTCGGTCTGGTTCGATCTCGGCCTTGCGCGTCAGGACCTGCGGAATCACAGCGGCGCGGCCGCGGCCTATCGCAAGGCGTGCGACATCAAACCCGATCATGCCGAGGCTGCGCTCAATCTCGGCGTCGTGCTGCAGGAACTCGGTGACATCGACGACGCGATGCGCGCCTATGCGCAAGCCTACCGGCTGCGCCCCTCGACATTCGGCACCATCGCGATGGCGCTGACCTCGGCGCCTCACGGCCGGCTCTGGCTGGATGAGGCGGCGTTGCGGCGTTCACTCGGCGCTTGATTTGCCGCGCCGCGCGCGAAAGTGCTTGCGGTAGACGCCTGGCGTCGCCAGCACTTCAGTCACCGTTTTCGTATAGGTCTCGGCGTGAGACGCATCGAAATCCTCGAACACCAGCTGCGGGGCTTCGCGCGGCACCGCGAAGCACTGCGCCACCGGCGTGCCCTTGGGCAGCACGCCGGAAAACTCCGCATCGGTCCAAATCGCCGGAAAATTGATGCCGCCGTCGTGGAAGCGATCGGCATCGACCAGCCCCGAGATCAGGCGAAACGGCAAGTCGTCGCGGTTAACCGGATGGGTGGCGAACAGCGACCAGCCGGGATCGAGCTCGATGGTCCAGAAGCTGTTGAATTTGATCGCGGCCTGGCCGTCGCGCGCGAACGGCGCATCGGGGAATTGCGCGGCGACATGGAAGCTCAGGGGCGCGCGCGGATGGCCTGAGGTCGCGGGCTCCGGGATATCCCACGCCCAGGAGAACGCGCCGCGATCGACCTGGATGTCGCAGGGCAACAGGACCATCACGCCATAGGCCATCGCGTCGATGAAGGGCGGACATTGCTTGACCGTGCGGATCTCGCGCCCGTGAATCTCCGAATGCGCCCGTGTCGGCATCGCGCGCAGCCAATCCGGCAGCGCTCCCCGCGCCGGCACCGGCCGCGGCAAGTGATCCGACAGGGCCGGATCGCAGCGAAATGTCATGCGCATGGCGGGCTCCCGAAAGTGGCGCGCGATATGGTGCAGCGAGCGCAGGCGATGGTCAACGGCGGAGACCGCGAAGCCGTCATACCCGCGAAGGCGGGTATCCAGTAGTCGCCGCCGTTAGTGATAGGACCGAAAATTCGCGAAATACTGGATCGTCCGCCTTCGCGGACGATGACGACGCCTATGGGCGACGACGGTGTCAAAACAAAAAAGGCCGGGATTGCTCCCGGCCTTCGTTGTCGTGTTGGAACGCGCTCAGTTCAGCGAAGCGCGCTTCGGGGGCGAGGCCGGCCACGACTTGATCAGGGTGTCGTAGTCGATGGTTTCGCCCTTCGGCTTTTCGTTCGCCAGCTTGCGCTGCGGAGCGATGTTGCCGTCCTTGGCCGACTTGGCGAACCAATATTCGGCCGTTTCCTTCTTGTTCAGCTTCGGACCGCAGGCGCCCTGGACGCCGGATTTCTCCAGACGTTCCATGACGGAGTCCTGCGCTGCTGCCAGCGAGTCCATCGCCTGTTGCGGCGTCTTCGCACCGGACGACGCATCGCCGATGTTCTGCCACCACAATTGCGCCAGCTTCGGATAGTCAGGCACGTTGTTGCCGGTCGGGGTCCACTGCACGCGCGCGGGCGAGCGGTAGAACTCGATCAGGCCACCGAGCTTCGGCGCACGTTCGGTGAAGCTCTTGTCCCAGATGTCGGATTCACGAATGAACGTGAGACCGACATGGCTCTTCTTCAGGCTCACGGTCTTGGAGACGATGAACTGTTGATAGAGCCAGGCTGCCTTGCGGCGGTCGACCGGGGTCGACTTCAGGAGCGTTGCCGAACCGACGTCCTGGTAGCCCAGCTTCATGCCGTCCTTCCAGTACGCACCATGCGGCGACGGCGCCATGCGCCACTTCGGCGTACCGTCAGCATTCATGACCGGCAGACCGGGCTTCACCATGTCGGCGGTGAAGGCGGTGTACCAGAAGATCTGCTGCGCGATATTGCCTTGTGACGGCACCGGACCGGATTCGGAGAAGGTCATGCCTTGCGCCTGCGGCGGGGCATATTTCTTCATCCAGTCGAGATACTTGACGATCGAATAGACCGCCGCCGGACCGTTGACGTCGCCGCCACGTTCCACCGACGAGCCGACCGGACGGCAGCCTTCCATACGGATGCCCCATTCGTCGACGGGCAAGCCGTTCGGCAGGCCCTTGTCACCGTTGCCGGCCATCGAGAGCCACGCGTCGGTGAAACGCCATCCGAGCGAGGGATCCTTCTTGCCGTAGTCCATGTGGCCGTAAACGCGAACGCCGTTGATTTCCTTGATGTCGTTGGTGAAGAAATCAGCGATGTCCTCATAGGCCGACCAGTTCACGGGAACGCCGAGGTCGTAGCCATACTTGGCCTTGAACTTGGCCTTGTATTCCGGATTGGAGAACCAGTCGTAGCGGAACCAATAAAGGTTGGCGAACTGCTGGTCGGGCAGCTGATAGAGATGACCATTCGGCGCCGTGGTGAACGACTTGCCGATAAAGTCGTTGACGTCGAGACCGGGATTGGTGACGTCCTTGGCTTCGCCGGCCATCCATTCCGTCAAGTCGACGGCCTGGCCGTAGCGGAAATGCGTGCCGATGAAGTCGGAATCGTTGATCCAGGCATCGTACACATTCTTGCCTGACTGCATCTGGGTCTGGATCTTTTCGACGACGTCACCTTCCTGGATGATGTCGTGCTTGACCTTGATGCCGGTGATTTCCTCGAACGCCTTCGCCAGCGTCTTGGACTCGTACTCGTGCACGGTCAGGGTTTCGGAGACCGCGTTGATCTCCATGCCCTTGAACGGCGCAGCGGCCTTGATGAACCACTGCATTTCCTTCATCTGGTCTTCCTTCGACAACGTCGAAGGTTGGAACTCCGAGTCGATCCACTTCTTGGCAGCTGCTTCATCCGCAAAGGCCGGCCCGGTGAACGCAGCCGAAGCCGCCGTCAGCGCGACGGCGCTTGTCATCATCCAAAGCCTGGTCCGGTTTAGTGGACCACTTCTCTCCAAATATCGCATGTCATTTCCTCCGTTGCAGCGATAAGTCTTCAGGCCCGGGTAGACCCCGGATCTGCTCTTTTTCGTTCGTCTAGACCGTGCGGAAAATTGCAACGGCTGAGACGAGCGAAATCACGGTAGCGAGCCACAGGCTCGACAATTCAAATCCTTCGCCAATCGGCAGCGTGGCGATGGTGTCGGTGCCGACAAAGCCGATCCACAACAGATGGATCACGGCGGCCATGATCAGCGAGATGAACAGGCGGTCACCGCGCGTGGTCGGAATCCGCAGAATCCCGACCCGCTCGGCTTCCGGATAGGCGACGGCGAGCCAGGTCATCGTGCCGAGCGTCATCGCCAGCAGCACAAAGAAGATCGCGGTCGGCAACGTCCAGGCCATCCATGCGATGTTTTCCATGGGGTTAGGCCTCCTGCCCGAACGAAGCGCGTTGCAACTCCCTCTCCCCGCGCGCGGGGAGAGGGTTGGGGTGAGGGGGCGTCTCAACAGGCTCGGCCTCGCCGAGAGGCCCCCTCACCCGGATTGCGCTGGCGTGCAATCCGACCTCTCCCCGCACGCGGGGCGAGGTGAGGAAAAGCGAGCCCATCCGCTTTGAATGAACAGCCATGGCTACACCCTGCCGAGCGCAAAGCCGCGCGCGATATAGTTGCGGACGAACCAGATCACCAGCGCACCGGGGATGATGGTGAGCACGCCGGCCGCGGCCAGCAGGCCCCAATCCATTCCGGCCGCCGAGACCGTGCGGGTCATCACCGCGGCGATAGGCTTGGCGTTGACCGAGGTCAGCGTGCGCGCCAGCAGCAACTCGACCCAGGAGAACATGAAGCAGAAGAACGCCGCGACGCCGATGCCGCTCGCGATCAGCGGCACCAGGATCTTGATGAAGAAGCGCGGGAACGAATAGCCGTCGAGAAAAGCCGTTTCGTCGATCTCGCGCGGCACGCCGGAGACGAATCCTTCGAGGATCCACACCGCGAGCGGCACGTTGAAGATGCAGTGCGCAAGTGCCACCGCCCACGGCGTATCGAACAGATTGATCGCCGAATACAGATTGAAGAACGGCAGCGCATAGACCGCGGCCGGCGCCATCCGGTTCGACAGCAGCCAGAAGAACAGATGCTTGTCGCCGAGGAAGCGGTAGCGCGAGAACGCGTAGGCTGCCGGCAACGCCACCGAAATCGAGATGATGGTGTTGATGACCACATATTTCAGCGAATTGATGTAGCCGGAGTACCAGCTCTCGTCGGTGAAGATGCGGACATAATTGGCAAGGGTCGGCGCGTGCGGCCACAGCGTCATGGTCGAGACGATCTCCTCGTTGGTCTTGAAGCTCATGTTGACCAGCCAGTAGATCGGCAGCAGCAGGAAGATCAAAAACAGCGAGATGATGATGCGGCGTCCGGGAATCGAATGCATCACGCGACTCCCTCTTTGGTGCGGCGCTCGGCGCCGGCATTGGTCATCACGGTGTAGAATATCCAGCACACGACCAGAATGATCAGATTGTAGACCAGCGACAGGGCGGCCGCCTTGCCGAGGTCGAATTGCCCGAGCGCGATCTTGACGAGTTCGATGGAAACGAACGTCGTCGAATTGCCCGGACCGCCGCCGGTCACCACGAACGGCTCGGTGTAGATCATGAAGCTGTCCATGAAACGCAGCAGCACCGCGATCAGGAGCACGCGATGCATCTTCGGCAACTGGATCGCGGTGAACACCGCCCAGCGCGACGCGCCATCGATCTGGGCGGCCTGATAATACGCATCCGGAATCGATTTCAGTCCGGCGTAGCACAACAGCGCCACCAGGCTGGTCCAGTGCCAGACGTCCATCACGATGACGGTGGCCCAGGCGTCGAACTCATTCGACACGTAGTTGTAGTCGATACCGATATTGTTCAGGACATAGCCGAGCAGGCCGATATCGGGCCGCCCGAAGATCTGCCAGATGGTGCCGACCACATTCCATGGAATCAGCAGCGGCAACGCCATGATCACCAGGCAGGCGGCGACCCGCCAGCCCTCGCGCGGCATCGACAGCGCGACCACGATGCCGAGCGGCACCTCGATGGCGAGGATCACGCCCGAAAAGAACAAATTGCGCCAGAGCGAAGCAAAAAACCGGCTGCCGAGATCGGTCGACGGATCGAGCAATTCCTTGAACCAGCCGACGCCATTCCAGAAGAACTGGTTGTTGCCGAAGGTGTCCTGCATCGAATAGTTCACCACCGTCATCAGCGGCAGGATCGCCGAGAACGCCACCACCAGAAACACCGGCAGCACCAGGAACCAGGCTTTTTGGTTGATCGTCTTGTCCATTAAGCGGTCCCCTCGACCAGGAGGCTGTCGGCGTAGACGTGCACGCGAGAGGGCTCGAACACCAATCCGGCGACCTCACCCGGCACTGAAAATCCCGGCGGCACCCGTGCGGCAAACTTCGCATCGCCGACGCGAAGGCGCGCAAAACGAACGCGACCGAGATCGTCGATCCGCTCGATCGTCGCGGAGATCAGATTGGGCGCGGGGGCCGCGACATCGACGAATTCGGGGCGCACGCCGACCTCGATTTTGGCGCCGGACGGCAGGTTGTCATAGTTGCGGTTCAGCGCAATCGCCATACCGCCGATCCGCGCCTCGCGGCCACGCACTTCGGCGGGCAGGATGTTCATGCCAGGCGAGCCGATGAAATAACCGACAAACGTATGCGCGGGCTTGTCGAACAGTTCCGCCGGCGTGCCGCTCTGGACCACGCGGCCGTCATGCATCACGACAACCGTATCGGCGAAGGTCAGCGCCTCGGTCTGGTCGTGCGTCACATAGATCATGGTCAGATCGAGTTCGCGGTGCAGTGCCTTGAGCTTCGATCGCAACTGCCACTTCAATTCGGGATCGATCACCGTCAGCGGCTCGTCGAACAGCACCGCGGCGACGTCGGAGCGGACCAGGCCGCGACCGAGCGAGATCTTCTGCTTGGCATCGGCGGTCAACCGCGTCGCCTTGCGCTCGAGATAGGGCGAGAGGTCGAGCAGCCGCGCGATCTCGGCGACCCGGGCGTCGATCTCGTTCTTCGGCAACCCGCGGTTTTTCAGCGGGAATGCCAGGTTCTGTCCGACCGTCATGGTGTCGTAGATCACCGGAAACTGGAACACTTGCGCGATATTACGCTTCTGGGTTGACAGCGGTGTGATGTCGACGCCGTCGAACAGGATCTGGCCGCGTGACGGCGGCACGATGCCCGAGATCAGATTGAGCAGCGTGGTCTTGCCACAGCCGGACGGCCCGAGCAGCGCATAGGCGCCGCCCTGCCGCCAGGTCATCGTCACCGGCTTCAGCGCAAACGACTGCGGATCGGCGTCATTGCCGCCGTAGGAGTGCGCGAGATCGACAAGGTCAATGCGGGCCATGTTGCTGTTGCCTCACATCGCGCCGGGCGCGGCGACCAGACGGCCGGCCGGGTCGAATACAAACACATTATTCGGGTCGAGCGCAGCATGCAGCATGTGCCCGGGGGGGTATTCGTGAATGCCCTGCAGCACCGCGACCCAGTTGGAATCGTCGCGCTTGAGATGCACGAAGCTTTCGGAGCCGGTGATTTCGGTCACCGTCACGGTGGCGGAAAAAGCGTGATGGCCGGCGACGTCGTTGGCGACTTCAAGCTGGTGCGCGCGGAAGCCGACCCGATAGGCGCCGTCGCCGAGACCGGCGTACAACCCGCTGGCCGGCGCCGATATGCCGCCGGCATATTGCACCGAGCCATTTTGCTTTTCGATCCCGACAATGTTGAGCGGCGGATCAGAAAACACCTGGGCGACCCGCATGGTCTCGGGATGGCGATAGACTTTCGGCGTGCTGCCGATCTGCAGCACCTGGCCTTCCCACATGCAGACGGTATCGCCGCCGAGCAGCAGGGCTTCGGAGGGCTCGGTGGTCGCATAGACGAAGATCGCGCCGGACTCCTCGAAGATGCGCGGCAGTTCGGTGCGCAATTCCTCGCGCAGCTTGTAATCGAGGTTGGCGAGCGGCTCGTCGAGCAGCACCAGGTCGGCGCCCTTCACCAGCGCGCGCGCGATCGCGGTGCGTTGTTGCTGGCCACCGGACAATTGCAGCGGCGTGCGCTGCAGATACGGCTCGAGTTTCAGGAGTTTGGCGGCTTCCTGCACCCGCGCCTCGATTTCGGCGCGCGGCTTGCCCTGCACCCGCAAGGGCGAGGCGATGTTCTCATAGACCGACAGCGAGGGGTAATTGATGAACTGCTGGTAGACCATCGCCACCGAACGCTGCCGCACATCGAAGCCGGTGACGTCCTTGCCGTCGACCAGCACGCGGCCGGTGGTCGGCTTGTCGAGGCCGGCGAGCAGCCGCATGATCGAGGTCTTGCCCGACAAAGTCGGCCCGAGCAGCACGCTGAGGGTGCCGCGCTCGAGTGTCAGTGAGACGTCGCGAATGGCCGGAATACCATCGACCGCGCGGGTGATGTTTTGCAGGCTAACGGTCACGTCCGCCCTCCTGCTTCCAGCAAAGGACTTTCAGGCGCAAGCCGCTGCGCGGCCATCCAGTCGTCAATGGCAGCGATTTCGGTCGCTGACAATCGCAATCCCAGCTTGGACCGGCGCCACACGACATCCTCGGCGGTACGGGCCCACTCGACCGCCATCAGGTATTTGACTTCGCTTTCGGTCAAGGTGGCACCAAAGTTGCGGCCGAGATCGGCCATCGATTTCGCACTGCCGAGCACCTTGCTGGCGCGCGTGCCGTAGGCATGGGCGAGACGGCCGGCATGCGCCGGGGTCACGAACGGATGGCTGCGCACCAGTTCGGCCGACAGCGCCGCGACCGCCGAGACATCGATGTCGCCGCCGGGCAGCGCCGCCTTCGCTGTCCAACCCTCGTGAGCTTTGGTTTCTTTCAGATAGGGTGCCAGCCGTTGCAGCACCTCTTCGGCGAGACGGCGGTGCGTCGTGATCTTGCCGCCATAGATCGACAACAGCGGCACGCCGCCGGGCGTATCGAGTTCCAAGACATATTCACGCGTAGCGGCCTTGGCTTCGCTGGCGCCGTCGTCATACAGCGGACGGACGCCGGAATAGGTCCACACCACGTCGGCGGGCTTGACCGGTTTCGCCAGATATTCGCTGGCGGAGGCGCAGAGATATTCGATCTCTTCCGTTGTGGCTTTCACCTTGGCGGGATCGCCCTGGTAATCGCGATCGGTGGTGCCGATCAGCGTGAAATCATCCTGATAGGGAATGACGAAGATGATGCGGCCGTCGCTGTTCTGGAACATGTAGGCGCGGTCATGGTCGTACAGCTTGCGCACCACGATGTGCGAGCCCTGCACCAGCCGCACCTTGGCCCTGGCGTTGACGCCCGCGCCGACCGCCAGCACATTTTCGACCCACGGGCCGCCGGCATTGACCAGCACGCGCGCGCTGATGGTGGAGCGCTCGCCGCTCAGGCTGTTCTCGACCGTGACGTGCCAGACGCCGTCGGCCTGCCGGATCTCGACCGCGCGGGTGCGGGTGCGGATATCGGCGCCGCGATCGGCGGCATCGCGCGCGGTGAGCACGACCAGGCGCGCGTCATCGACGAAGCAATCGGAATATTCAAAGCCCTTGGTGTAGCGGTTCGGCATCAGCGGTTTGCCGACCTCATCGCGGGTCAGATCGACCGAGCGCGTCGCCGGCAGCAGATGCCGGCCGCCGATATGGTCGTACAGGAACAGGCCGAGCCGCAGCAGCCAGGCCGGGCGCAGCCCTGCGTGATGCGGCAATACGAACCGAAGCGGGCGGATGATGTGGGGCGCAATCTGCCACAGGATCTCGCGCTCGATCAGCGCCTCGCGCACCAGACGAAACTCGTAATATTCGAGATAGCGCAGGCCGCCATGCACGAGCTTGGTCGACCAGGACGACGTTCCGCTGGCCAAATCATTCATTTCACATAGGAAAACAGAGCTGCCCCGGCCAACGGCATCGCGCGCGATGCCACAACCGTTAACGCCGCCACCGATAATAGCGAGGTCGAATATCCGATCCAAAGACGTCCCCCGGGCGTTCGCCTATTCACATTGGCGACTTCGCTTTCGTTTTCGATTAAATCACAACCAAATACGAAAGCAACCCGAAAAGGGAACTAAAGTATGAAGAGATTGGGTCCGCGGCGGGAAAGGTAGGCCGAACGGCTGGATGGGCCGGCGCATCAAAGGCCGTCCCGTTTTAGCGCAAGCGGGTAACCGTCGACGCCGGTTCCACGCCCGGTTCGTCGATATCGGCCGCCGCGCCGGGCAGCGCCTCGATCACCTCGATGCCACGCGTGTGGCAGATGTTGGCAAGCGAAGCCGGCAGCGCCACGTCGGTCACGAAGGTCTGGATCTGACTGATATGGGCGATGCGGACCGGCGCGCTGCGCCGGAGTTTGGTGGAATCCGCGACCAACATCACGCTGCGGGCATTGGCGATGATGGCCTGCGAGGCCTGCACCTCGCGATAGTCGAAATCCAGCAACGCCCCCTCTTCGTCGATCGCGGACGCGCCGATGATGGCGTAATCGACCTTGAACTGGCCGATCTGGCTGATCGCGGTCGAGCCGATCACAGCGCCATCGGCGCGGCGCACCGCGCCACCCGCCACGATCACTTCGATGCGCGGATGCCGGTACAGCAGCATCGCGACATTGAGGTTGTTGGTGATGACCAGCAGGTCCTCATGCGAGGTCAGCGCGCTCGCGACCTCCTCCGTCGTGGTGCCGATGTTGATGAACAACGAGCAGCCGTTCGGAATCAGCGCCGCCGCGGCGACACCGATCGCTTTCTTTTCCTCGGCGGCGACAAATCGTCTGGCTTCGTAAGCGAGGTTCTCGACGCCGGAAGCGATGATGGCGCCGCCGTGGATCCGGGTCAGCGACCGCTGATCGCAGAGATCGTTGAGGTCCTTGCGGATGGTCTGCGCCGAGACCTCGAAACGCTTGGCGAGATCATCCACCATCACCCGGCCGAAGGCGCGGGCGATGTTGAGGATTTCGGATTGACGATGGGACAGGCCGGTCACGGGAATACCTTTGGCGAGGATGCTCCCAATGGTGCGGCGGTTTCGGCATTCGGTCAACGCGGGAGATCGGAATAGCGTTAAATTCGTCCGCACCCAAGCGGCGCTCGACAGAGCCAGGCGTGACTGCGAAACTGTCTTCACAAGCATAAAAACGGAGGAGACGATGAATATCGTCAGCTGGCCTTGCCGGCACTTGCGCTTGGACCTTTGAGCGTCGTCCCGGCCTTTGCGGATTCCGCCGATGAAGAGGCCGTCGCCAGGAACGTCGATGCATTCCATAAGGCCCAGACCGCGGCCAATGCCGAAGCACTCGCTGCGCTGTGCGCGCCGGAACTGAGCTATAGCCACTCCGATGGCCATGTCGAGGACAAGGCGACGTTCATCGCCAACGCTACCAACGGAAAATCAAAAATTTTATCTCTGGAATATCAGGACGTGAAAATCGTTGTGGTCGGCCCCGCCGCGATCGTGCGCTTCCACTGGCTCGGCGAAGCTGAATCCGTCCCCGATGGCAAGAAAAGCTCCACCAATCTTCACATCTTGATGAACTGGCAAAAGCAGGGAGCGGAATGGAAACTGCTGTCGCGGGCGTCAACCAAGCTCTGAAACAGCCTTTGGCGCGTCGCCATGGAACAGTATCTGCATTGCGCCACCATGCAACGGCGGGCGACCGCTGGAAGCGTCATCAGGACTCGACGATCGGGCATTCGCGCCCTATGGAATTTCGAGTTGAACGTCGAGGCGTGGGGACCGACATGAATTGTTCGAAATTGCGTGCCGTTTTGCTGGTCCTTGCCGGCGTCCTTCTGGCCTCAACCAGTCTGGCCTCGGCGCAAATCGTGGCATTCGGTCATAGCGCGGCGCGCGGGCACGTCGCCGAGAACGAAATGTGGTCTTCCGTGCTGGAAAATATGCTGCACGCGAGGGGCTCTCAGGTCCATGTCACCAATGCCGGAGTAAACGGGGAGACCACGGCGGCAACGCTGGCGCGCGTCGATAGCGCCATCCCGAATGGCACCAGGATCGTCATCCTGACCGACAACGGATACAATGATGCCCATAAACTTGTCGGCGGTTCCGTGGACGCCGCGGCAAATATTGCGGCGATCAAGAGCAAATTACGGGCCCGGGGTATCAGGATCATCGATGCGATGGGACTTTATATATCGGTACTCAAGCAGCCGGGCATGGCGCTGCCGGACCACCTTCATTTAAACGCCGAGGGAAACAAGAAGCTCGCGGCGATATTGGCGGGAATGGTCAAGTAGCGGGCGCCTGGAATCGCCGCAGCTGATCGGCCGTTTACGCGGCGATGGTCACATCACCGTGTGCCAGGCGGTTGGCGGCGCGCTGGGCTTCGCGCGCGTTGCGAAACACCTGGCCCTCCATCCGGTTGAAACGGTGAGATGCCGCGAAGAAGCGATAGCCATCCGGATTACGCACGACAATGCCCGCCGCCTGCGAGCCGACTTCGATGATATAGGTGTCCGACATTGCAACCCGAGCCTTTATTCCGCAATTCCGGGCAAATAACGGAATGGGTGCGGAAAGGTTCCGGGGGTAAATTCGGGCGGCGGACTCCGGTTTACCCACAGCCGTCATACTCCGCGAAAGCGGAGTATCCAGTACGCCGCAATGTTGCGACTTAAATCGAGCGCTCTGGAATACTGGATCACCCGCGTTCGCGGGTGATGACGAATGCGTGATGGGTAGGCCGCCAGCTACGCTTGAATCGGCGTCCCGCCGCCTTGCGGCGGAATCAGCTGGGGGTGACCCTGGTCGTCGATCGCGACGTAGGTGAAGTTGCCGTCGGTGACCAGGATCGACTGCATTTCCTTGCGGCGCAGCACCCAGGCTTCGAGATGAACCGTAATCGAGGTCTTGCCGACCCGGACCAGATTGGCGTGCACGGAGACGAGATCGCCGACGAACACCGGTTTACGAAAATTCATCGCCTCGATCGCGACCGTGACGGTGCGCGATTTGGTGATCTTGGAGGCGAACACCCCGCCGGCGACGTCCATCTGGCTGAGCAGCCAGCCGCCGAAAATATCGCCATTGGCGTTGGTATCGGCCGGCATGGCCAAGGTGCGGATGCAGAGATCGCCGCACGGCTCGGTTTCGGTATTGAGCGGCGCGTGAACGGCCGGAGCGTCGGTCATGTCGGGTGCTCTCAAATAAGGAGGTGAATGCGTTACTTGAAAGTATCCCAGCCGGCATCCGGCGTGAACCGGTCACCGAATTTCGCCGCCAGCGCCCGCAGCGCCGCCGCGACGTTTTCAGGGCCACGGCTGCGGGCATAATTCAACGGACCGCCGCGGAACGGCGCATAACCAGTGCCGAAGATCATCGCGCCATCGACCACGTCGGCATTGTCGACGATGCCCTCGCGCAGGCAGGCGACGCAGACATTCGACATCGGCAGCACCAGCCGGTCGATCATTTCATCTGTCGGTTTGACCTCGGGCGACGCGCCGGCGGAGGTCTTGTCGGCCTTGCCGTCCTTCCAGGTGTAAAAGCCTTTGCCGGTCTTGCGGCCAAGTTCGCCATTGGCAACCTTGTCGCGCAGCCAGGCCGGCGTCGGTGGCAGCGAATCGCCGAATTTCGAGCGCAGCATGTCGCCGACCGCGAGACAGATATCGAGGCCGACCTGATCGGCCAGTTCGATCGGGCCCATCGGCATGCCGAATTTTTCCGCTGCCGCATCGATGGTGCGCTTGTCGATCTTCTCGTCCAGCATCACCATCGCCTCCAGCATGTAAGGCGTCAGCGCACGGTTGACGAGAAAACCCGGTGAGCTCTTGACCGGCAGCGGCAGCCGGTCGATGGCGCCGACAAAGGCCAGCGCCTGCTTCAGCAATTGCGCATCGGTGCCGTCATGGCTGACGACTTCGACCAGTTGCAACCGCGACACCGGATTGAAGAAATGCAGGCCGAGCAGCCGCTCCGGCTTTTGCAGGGTCGCGCGCAAATCCTGTAGCGGAATGCTCGAGGTGTTGGTGGCGAGGATCGCGCCCGCCTTCATCACAGGTTCGAGCCCCGCATAGACCTTCTGCTTCAGTTCGAGCTTTTCCGGCACAGCCTCGATAATGAGGTCCGCGTTGCGCACGCCCTCGCCGCCGAGATTCGGCATCAGCCGGTCGAGCGCGTCACGCACATCGGTGCGCTTGTGGATGATCTTGCCGAACAGCTCCGACGCGCGCTTGATCGCGCCCGCGATCGGCTCGGGCTTCATGTCGGCCAGCGTGACATGCATATCCTGATGGGCACACCACGCCGCGATGTCGCCGCCCATCGCGCCGGCGCCGATGACGTGAACATGGTTGATCTTGTTGCCGGAGCCTGCGAGCTTCTTCATCTGCTCGCGCAGGAAGAACACCCGGATCAGGTTCTGCGCCGTCGGCGTCACCATCAGATTGGCGAACGAGGTCTTCTCGGCTGCCAGCATCGCAGCCTTGTCGCCGCCGTGCTTCTCCCAGAGATCGATCAGGGCGTAAGGCGCGGGATAGTGCTCGCGCGGCGCGGCCTTCGCGGCTTCCGACCGCATCCGCGACGCCAGCAAGCCGCGGACCGGCGTGAAATTCAGGACGGTGTTGAGGATGCCAGGCCGGGCGCGCTTGAGACGGCCAAACACCGCGTCCTTTACCGCGTTACGGACATGGCGCTCCTGCGTCACCGCATCGACCAAGCCAAGCGATTTGGCCTTGCGCGCGTCGATGGTCTTGCCGGTCAGCATCAAGGACATCGCCTGCATCGGATTGACCAGCCGGGTAAAGCGCGCGGTACCGCCCAATCCCGGATGCAGGCCGAGCATCACCTCGGGAAAGCCAAACCGCGCGCCATCGATCGCGATGCGCGACTGGCAGGCCAAGGCTACTTCAAGGCCACCGCCGAGGCAGAAGCCGTGGATCACGGCGACCGTCGGAATCCGCAAGGCCTCGAGCCGATCGATCACGGCATGGGCACGGCCGATCGAGGTTTCGACGATTCGCGCGTCGACAGCACCACGAAATTCATTGACGTCGGCACCGGCGATAAAGCCGGACGGTTTGGCCGAGCGGATCACGACACCCGCGGGTCGCTGGTTTTCGAGCGCGGATATGACGAGGTCGAGTTCTTCCAGAACATCCGCCGATAGCGTGTTGGCGCTGGCGCCGGCGCGGTCGAACAACAGCCAAGCGATGCCGTCGCCGTCATGGCTGAGCTTGAAGTTGCGATAGGGGCCGCTCTCGCCGACGTGAGGCCCGAGTTCGAGCACCCGGTCGCCGAGAACATTCATGATTTTGGAGTCCATGACGTTCCCTACATCGTTTCGATCAACATGGCGCCGCCCTGCCCGCCGCCGATGCATTCGGTGGCGATGCCGCGCTTGGTGCCGAGCCGCTTCATTGCGTTGACAAGATGCAGCACGATGCGGTTGCCGCTGCACCCGACCGGATGGCCGAGGCTGATCGCGCCGCCATCGACATTGAGTTTGGCCGGATCGATCTCTCCGGCAACGCCGTCGAGGCCGAGGATCTCGCGGCAGAACTTTTCGTCGTTCCAGGCCGCGAGGCAGCCCAGCACCTGGGTCGCGAACGCTTCGTTCAATTCCCAGGTCTCAATATCCTGCAGCGTCATGTTGTTGCGTTTGAGGATTTCGGTCGCCGACAACACCGGGCCGAGGCCCATGATCGAGGGATCGAGCGCCGACCATTGGCTGTCCATGATCGCAGCTTTCGGCGTCAGGCCGTGTTTGACCACCGCGTCTTCCGAAGCCAGGATCACCCATGAGGCGCCGTCGGTAATCTGCGAGGAGTTACCGGCGGTGACCTGGCCCCACGGGCGTTCGAACACCGGCTTCAGCTTGGCGAGATTCTCCGACGAGGAATCCGGCCGCACGCCGTCATCGTGATCGTAGAATTTGCCGTCGCGCCCGAACGCGGTTTCGACCTCGCCCTTTAGCCAGCCTTGCGACTGCGCGTTGGCGAGCCGCTTGTGGCTCTCGACCGCATAGGCGTCCGACTGCGCCCGGGTGATGCCAAAGAGATGCCCGACCACTTCGGCGGTCTGGCCCATATTGAGTTCGGTGATGGGGTCGGTCAGCCCGCGTTCCAGGCCGATGATCGGCTTGAAATAAGACGGGCGCGCTTTCAGCGCGGCCATGATCTTGGCGCCGATGCCCTTGGCGCCGGCAAGACCCGCAAACCAGCGCACGCCCTGCTGCGGCCAGACCAGCGGCGCATAGCTCAGCGCTTCGGCGCCACCGGCCAGGATCAGGTTGGAATGGCCTTCGCGGATAGTGCGGTAGGCGGTGTCGATCGATTGCATGCCGGAGCCGCAATTGATCTGCACCGTGAACGCCACCATCGCCTCGCCCATGCCGAGCCGCAACGCGGCGACGCGGGCCGGGTTCATCTCGTCGGCGATGACATTGACGCAGCCGAGGATGACCTGATCGAACGCGGTAGGCGCGAACGGCTGCCGGGCCAATAGCGGCCGGCCGCATTGCACGGCGAGATCGACCGGCGTGAACGGGCCGGGTCCGGAGCGGGCCTTGAGGAACGGCGTCCGGCTGCCGTCGACGATATAAACCGGTCGCGCCATCAGCTCGCCGCCCTCTGCTCACCCAACTCCTGGAAGAACTGATGCACGGCGGCGGGTTTCTTGTAAATCGGCGAAATCGCTTCCGGCGCGAAGTCGTCGACCTCGATCACCTTGGCCACGGCATCATGCGCCGCGGCGAGCTTCTCGCCATCGGCCTGGGTGATGACGCCCTGCTTTACGGCCTCCTGCCAATCGTGCAGGTGGGCCGCGCGCATCTTCCTGGCGATGTCTTCCGCGCCGGTGACCAGCAGGAACGCCTTCTCCAGCCGCGCAACGCCGCCATCATCATCGACATGCGACAAATCCGGCGTCAGGCGGTCGCGCGCCGCCGACGGTTCCAGCACCAGTTGC
The DNA here is from genome assembly GCA_039935075.1 of Bradyrhizobium sp. Classification (GTDB taxonomy): domain Bacteria; phylum Pseudomonadota; class Alphaproteobacteria; order Rhizobiales; family Xanthobacteraceae; genus Bradyrhizobium. The sequence continues at coordinate 4,468 of JBDTKZ010000065.1, read as the reverse complement.
GCGCAGAGATGGGTGATGCGATCGGACGGGCCGAGTACGCGGGCGCCAAACGGCTGGATCAAGAATTTCAGCACGATGCCGATGAAGCGATTGGGCATGTTCGCCAGGATTTCCGCGAACCGCAGCTCGATGGTCCGGAAGCCGCTCGCCATGCACCATTGCAGCGCGACGAAATCGGCGGGCTGCCGCCCTTCGTCCTGCCAGCGCTTCAGCACGGCCGACAGCAGATACAGTTCGGAGAGGATATCGCCGAACCGTGCCGACAGCATTTCCTTGCGTTTCAGCGCGCCGCCGAGCGTCAGCAGCGCCATGTCGGCGCACAGCGCGAACGCCGATGAATAGCGCGACAGCTGGCGATAGTAGCCGGTGGCGTCGCCAGCGTCCGGCGCAGTGACGAACATGCCGCCGGTCCAGCTGCGGCCCCAGGCCCGGAACAGCGTCGCGACGCTGTGCCCGACATGTTTCCAGAACGCCTTGTCGAAGGCGTCGAGCCCCTTGGCGCGATCGGGATCGCCGAGCGCGTTCATCTCGTCTAAAAGATAAGGATGCGCGCGGATGGCGCCCTGCCCGAACACGATCAGATTGCGGGTCAGGATATTGGCGCCCTCGACCGTGATGCCGACCGGCACGGAACGATAGAGGCTTCCCATGTAATTCTGCGGACCGTCGATCACGGCCTTGCCGCCATGGATGTCCATGGAATCGTCGATCGCGATCCGCATCCGCTCGGTGGCGTGCAGTTTCATGATGCCGGAAATGACCGCGGGATGGCGGCCCTGATTGAGCGCCGCGCAGGTCAGCCGACGCGCCGCGTCGAGCAGATAGGCGGTGCCGGCAATCCGCGCCAGCGGCTCCTCAATGCCTTCAAACTTGCCGATCGGCACATTGAACTGTTCGCGGATCCGCGCATAGGCGCCGGTGGTGCGTGCCGCGAAGGCCGCACCCGCGGCCGACAATGACGGCAGCGAAATGCCGCGGCCGGCGGCGAGCGCCGTCATCAGCATCTTCCAGCCCTGGCCGAGCCGCTCCTGACCGCCGATGATGTAATCCATCGGGATAAAGACATCGCGGCCCCAGTTCGGGCCGTTCTGAAACACTTGCATCGCCGGCAGATGGCGATGGCCGATCGAGACGCCGGCCAGATGGGTCGGGATCAGCGCGACAGTGATGCCGAGATCTTCCTGGCTACCCACGAGATGATCGGGATCATAGGCCTTGAAGGCGAGCCCCAGCAGGGTCGCGACCGGTCCGAGCGTGATGTAGCGCTTGTGCCAGTTGAGACGGAGCCCAAGCACCTCGCGGCCTTCAAACGTGCCCTTGCAGATCACGCCGCGGTCGATCATCGACGCCGCATCGGAGCCGGCCTCCGGGCTGGTCAGGCCGAAGCAGGGAATATCCTGGCCGGAGGCCAAGCGCGGCAGCCACTGATCCTGCTGCTCCCTGGTGCCGAAGCGCATCAGGAGTTCACCGGGCCCCAGCGAGTTCGGCACCATCACGGTGACGGCGGCGGCCAGCGAACGCGACGAAATCTTGCGCACCACTTCCGAATGCGCATAGGGCGAGAAGCCGAGCCCGCCATGCTCCTTCGGGATGATCATGCCGAAGAACTTCTTCAGCTTGATGAAGTCCCAGACTTCCGGCGGCAGATCGCGCCATTCCCAATTGATCTTCCAGTCGTCGAGCATCGCGCAGAGTACATCGACCGGGCCGTGGAGAAAGGCCTGCTCTTCGTCGGTCAAGGTCGCCGGCGCATTGGCGAGCAACTTCGACCAATCGGGATCGCCGGTGAAGAGATCGGCGTCCCACCAGACGTCGCCGGCTTCCAGCGCCTCGCGCTCGGTGTCCGACATCGACGGCAATACGCCCCGCGCCCAGGAGAAAATCGGCTTGGTGATGAAGTCGCGACGAAAGCTCATGGCCAAAAACTCCTGGCGATGTCCTCATGGTGGGGAGCACTGCGCGATTCTAGGGGCGTCCGCATATGCCAAAAGACGACTCACTTTAGCCGAAAGCATAAAGCTTGAGGTGGCATTTCGCGTCTAAAATGAAGCGAAATTGATCGGGCGGGGAACGAAATTGATAACGATGAAATCGGAGGCTTGTTCCAGCGTCGGCGTGTCCCGGACGCAGTGCGGCCTAGGCGATGCGAAAGCATCGTCCGGTAGCGCTGCTCCGCAGCATCCGGGGAGCAAAAACGGAGGCCTTTAATCCGGCCTGGTCATCTCGAACATGGCGTCCGGCTTGATCTCGAAATAGTCGCCTTTGCGGCCGGCGCGTACGATCGGGCGCGCCAGGGCGGTCTGGTAGACGCCGTCCTTGATCAGGGCCTTGTCGATATGCACGGCGACAACTTCGCCGAGCGTCAGCCAGCCCTTGACCTTGTTGCCGCCGGCGTCTTGCAGCTGGATGATCTGCGTCAGCTTGCATTCGAACGACACCGGGCTCTCGGCCACCCGCGGCACGTTGACGATCTTGCCGGGGACAGCGGTGAGGCCGGCGATCTCGAACTCGCTGACGTCGCGGGCGACATGCGCCGCGGTCGCGTTCATCTGCTGGGCCAGATCCATGGTGGCGAGATTCCAGACGAACTCGCCGGTCTCCTGGATGTTGACCACGCTGTCCTTCCAGGACGTCGACGAGAAGCCGATGATCGGCGGAGTATAATTGAAGCCGTTGAAGAAGCTGTAGGGCGCCAGATTGACATGGCCCTTCGCATCCCGGGACGAGATCCAGCCGATCGGGCGCGGCGCGATGATGGCATTGAAGGGATCGTGCTTGAGGCCGTGGCCGTTCGCCGGCTCGTAGTAATGCAGGTCGCGCGTCGTCATGCGGGCAAGTCCTCAAGGGCTATCTGGTCATTCCGGAATGGCGCGCTTGCGCCATATCCGGAATCCCGAGATTCCGGGTTCGATGCGGAGCCTGTCATGGGCCGCGCTACGCGCGGACCCGGTGGCATAGCCCCGGAATGACGTTCAATTTCCCTTAGCACGCGGCGAAAGTCCCGCCAGGACAAAATCGATCATCTGGTCGAGCGACGGCCCGGGCTTGTCGGCGCATTGCGCGATCATCTGCGGATGAAAAAACCGCATCATCGCCGAGCAGGCGCACATCGCCGCCTCCAGCACGTCGCGAACCTCGAATTCGCCTGACGCCGCGCCCTCGGCGATGACACCGCCGATGGTCTGGGTGATCCGCTCCATATGGGCGACGCAGACTTCCCAGCTTTCCTCCATCGCGACTTCGACCATCTCGTGCAGCTTGGAATCGCCGACATAGCGTTCGCTGTTCATGCGATGGATCGTAGTCATCAGTTCGCGCAGCTTGACCGACGCGGTTCCACGCCGGCGCGCGATCACTTCGGTCGCTTCCTCGACGCCGCCCATCAGGGTACGCGCCACGCCTTCGTGGATCGCCTTCTTCGAATCGAAGAAACGATAGACGTTGGCCGGACTCATCCGCAGCTCTTTGGCAATGTCGCCGACGGTGGTCTTCTGATAGCCGATCTGCCGGAACAAACGCTCCGCCACCACGAGAATCCGTTCTCGCGTGTCGTTTTCGACATGTTCCGCAGTCAGTGTCATCGGAGTGCCAATGTTGAATTATTCTGCGGCCGCAGCAAGCGGAAATGCGGGCTGGGATCCCGCATGGTGTTGCGGCGCAAGATCGATAGGCTCGCCATCAGTTTGCGCGCTCGGACCGCATTCTTCAAGGCTCTTGCGGAACCAGAGCGCGTAGAGCCCCGGCAAGTACAGCAAGGTCAGGAAGGTTGCAACAAACAAACCGCCCATGATGGTGATCGCCATCGGCCCCCAGAACGCCGAGCGCGACAGCGGGATCATCGCCAGGATCGCGGCGAGCGCCGTCAGCACCACCGGCCGGGCGCGCCGGACGGTGGCCTCGACGATGGCTTCCTTGCGCGTCAGCCCGTGCGACACGTCGGTCTCGATCTGATCCACCAGGATCACCGCGTTGCGCATGATCATGCCGGCCAGCGCGATCAGCCCGAGCAGCGCCACGAATCCGAACGGCTGGTTGGCAACGTTCAACCCCAGCGACGCCCCGATAATCCCGAGCGGCGCGGTCAGAAACACCAGCAGCAGCCGCGAGAAGCTCTGCAGCTGGATCATCAACAGCGTCAGCATCACGATGACCATCAGCGGAAACAACACGAAGATCGAGGCATTGCCCTTGGCGGATTCCTCGATCGCGCCGCCCATCTCGATCCGGTAGGCCGGCTGCAGGCTGTCGCGGATTTCCTGCAATTTTGGCCAGATCTGGTTGGTCACGTCGGGCGCCTGTACGCCATCGGCGACGTCGGCCCGCACCGTGATCGCCATGTCGCGGTTGCGCCGCCACATGATCGGCTCTTCATGGGCGTATTCGATCTTCGCGATCTGCTGCAGCGGCACCGCGACGCCATTGCGCGAGGTAACGGTGAGATCGCCGACCCGGCCGAGATCGAGCCGCT
>JBDTKZ010000064.1:0-8195 GCA_039935075.1 Bradyrhizobium sp. | reverse complement strand
CGGCAAGACCAAATACACCGACGTCGGCGGCATTCCCGAGCTGAAGGAGGCGATCGCCGCCAAGTTCCAGCGCGAGAACGGCCTTACCTACCAGGCGAACCAGATCATCGTCGGGACCGGCGGCAAGCAGGTGCTCTACAACGCGCTGATGGCCACCATCAATCCAGGTGACGAGGTCATCATCCCGGCGCCGTATTGGGTGAGCTATCCGGAAATGGTGGCGCTGGCCGGTGGTGAATCCGTGCCCGTGGTGTGCCCGGCGTCGAGCGGCTTCAAGTTGCGGCCCGAGGATCTGGAAAAGGCGATCACCGCGAAGACCAAGTGGATCATCCTGTGCTCGCCGTCGAACCCGACCGGCGCCGCCTATTCGCGCAGCGAATTGAAGGCGATCACCGACGTGCTGGTGAAGCATCCGCATGTCTGGGTGATGACCGACGATATGTACGAACACCTGGTCTATGACGATTTCGTGTTCACGACCCCGGCGCAGGTCGAGCCGAAACTCTACGAGCGGACGCTGACGGTGAACGGCGTCTCGAAAGCCTATTGCATGACCGGCTGGCGCATCGGCTATGCCGGCGGCCCGGCGGAATTGATCAAGGCGATGCAGACCATCCAGTCGCAGTCGACCTCGAACCCGTCGTCGATCGCGCAATGGGCCTCGGTCGAAGCGCTCAACGGGCCGCAGGACTTCATCCCCGTGCACAACAAGGTGTTCAAGGAGCGCCGCGACCTCGCGGTGTCGATGCTGAACCAGGCCAGGGGCATCGAATGTCCGCGGCCGGAGGGCGCGTTCTATGTGTACCCGTCCTGCGCCGGCACCATCGGCAAGACCTCGCCGTCCGGCAAGGTGATCGGCAACGACGAGGATTTCGTCACCGAGTTGCTGGAGAACGAGGGCGTCGCCGTCGTGCAGGGTTCCGCATTCGGGCTCGGCCCCGCGTTCCGGATTTCCTACGCCACCAAGACCACCGACCTCGAAGAGGCCTGCAAACGCATTCAGCGGTTTTGCGGCAATTTGAGATAAGCGTTTTCAAGCGAAGTGGAGTGCGGTTGGATTCCGGTTCGCGTCTAGAAAACGCGTCGGAATAATAAAGGCGTGTCAAATCACATCGCCGTCGTCGCCTTGATGTTTTGATGGCGATCCTGGAAACCGCCTTGTTTTAGACACGACGCTTCCTTCTTGTCCGCCGCACAAGTTCAACCTGTCAGGCGGAGACCAGACCTATGCGACTCTCGACACTTTCCATTGCGATCGTTGCGCTGATGGCGCCGATCGCGAGCGCCAACGCGTTGCCGGCGATGCGTGCCGGCGTCCTGCAATGCCAGGGCGGCCAGAATGTCGGCTTCGTTGTCGGCTCGGTGACCAGCCTTGAATGCGTGTTCCAGAGCGAAGGCCGCCGGCCTGAGCCCTACATCGCGACGGTCAAGCGTATCGGCCTCGATCTCGGGATCACCGAGCAGACCCAATTGTCCTGGGCGGTGAATTCGCCGGACGGCCGGCTCGGCTATGGCGGGCTCGCCGGCAGCTACGGCGGCGTCGGCGCCAACGCGTCGGTCGGTGTCGGTTTCGGCGGTAACTTCCTGGTCGGTGGCCCGGCCAATGCCTATGTGCTGCAGCCGATCAGCTTGCAGGGTCAGACCGGGTTGAACGTCGCGGCCGGCATCGCCGGCATCGACCTGCAGGCGGTCGCCTACCGGCATCCGCACTGGCATCACCACCACCACCACCATCATCATCGCGGCTGAGACCGACATCGCCCGATCGAGGGAGGCCCGCTTTGGCGGGCCTCTTTTTTTGTGACTGCGAGGGAGGCCCGCTTTGGCGGGCCTCCTTTTTGTGACTGAATGTGTACCCCGCGGGTTTGTCATTCCGGTTCGCGCTTCGCGCGCCCCGGAATGACGTTTCAATGTGTGACAGCCAAAATCAGCGCATGCCAAATCTGGCAAGGGCGTCACGGTTATGCGATAGAATAACGAGCACCCTGGGCAATGCCGCAACCATGGCGCTCGATTGAGTCCCTGCTCGCATCACATTCATCAGCCGGAGATTTCCCCATGCGCCGCTCCCTCATCCTTGCCGGTTTCGCCACCGCCATGCTGGCGGGCGCCTTCGCGGCCGCCGATGCGCAGCCGATCCAGCGCGTTCGGGTCGGCGTTCTCGAATGTCGCGGCGGCGCCAGCATTGGCTTCATCGTCGGCTCGGTCACCAATCTTGGTTGCGTGCTGCGGATCGATGGCGTGCCGGAAGACCGTTACGTCGCGACCATCCGCAAGGTCGGCGTCGACATCGGCATTACCCAGGAAACGGCGCTGGCCTGGGGCGTCTATGCCCCGGTCGCCCGGCTTGGGCTCGGCGATCTCTCCGGCAATTACGCCGGCGCACAGGGCAGCGCGTCGGTCGGCGTCGGTGTCGGCGGCAATGTGCTGGTCGGTGGTTCCGACAATTCGATCGCACTGCAGCCGCTCAGCGTGCAGGGCCAGATCGGCCTCAACGTCGCCGCTGGACTGGAAAGCCTGGAACTGCGGCCGGGACGGTGATTGGCCCCTCTTTCCCGTCATTGCGATGCCATCCTGACCTGGGCCCGATTATTTAGGCGGGACAGGTCTCGATTTCTGTCGTCCGATGACTGAGGCCTCGCAGGCAAATGACTGGCGCCGCGCAGGCAATACCAACGTCACGCCACGCTCGAAGGGCGGGTTGATCCGGGCACCAAGTTCCGGATTGACAAACCAGGCGCCCTTTGGCGTACTCGCCGGCATGGGGAAGCGATCTCCCCACAAGGCGACATGCCCAAGAATCGCGTCCGGTCAGCCACCGAGGACGCATCATGTCTGCCATTTACGCGATAGCCCCCGATAAACTTGCTCGTCTGATCGGCACGCCTGCGTGCCCGGTTCTCATTGACGTCCGGATCGATGAGGATTTCGACGCCGATCCGAACTTCGTGCCCGGCGCAATTCGCCGCAGCCACAACGACGTCGCGGAATGGGCCCCAAGCCTTTCCGGAAAGACGGTCGTCGTCATTTGCAAAAAAGGGCAAAAGCTCAGCGAGGGTGTCGCCGCCTGGCTTCGTCACGCCGGTGCGTCCGCGAACGTCCTGGACGGCGGTACCGAAGCCTGGGTGAAGGAGAAGCTGCCGCGCATTCCGGCCTCGAAACTTCCGGAGCGCGATTCGGATGGCCGAACCGTCTGGGTCACGCGCGCGCGGCCCAAGATCGACCGCATCGCTTGCCCGTGGTTGATCCGCCGCTTCGTCGATCCATCCGCGATCTTTCTGTTCGTGACCGCCTCCGAAGTCGAATCCGTCGGTGAGCGCTTCGGAGCCGTACCCTTCGACATCGAAGGCGTGCACTGGAGCCATCGCGGCGACCTCTGCACCTTCGATGTGATGGTCGAGGAATTCGGGTTGCAGATCGACGCGCTCCATCACCTCGCCACCATCGTCCGCGCTGCGGACACCGATCGGCTCGACCTCTCTCCGGAGGCGCCCGGGCTGCTTGCGGCCTCGCTTGGCCTCTCCCGGATTTATGCCGACGACCACGAACAGCTTGATGCGGGCATGCTGCTCTACGACGCCTTCTATCGATGGTGCCGGGACGCGACCGGCGAGACCCACAACTGGTCGTCCCACAAGGCCAAGTCGAAGCCGGAGGCCCGGACATGACCGATGTGACCGCGAACGCCCCGATCTCCGCGGCGCGTAGTGCGCCAAGCATGCCCACCATGACGGAGGCCTTCCGGGTCTGGCTCCGCGTCGCGATGCTCAGCTTCGGCGGTCCCGCCGGCCAGATTGCGGTGATGCACCGGATCCTGGTTGAGGAGAAGAACTGGGTTTCCGAGAACCGATTTCTGCATGCCCTCAATTACTGCATGCTGCTGCCGGGCCCGGAGGCACAACAGCTTGCGACCTACATCGGCTGGCTGATGCATCGCACGCGCGGCGGGATCATAGCCGGCGGTTTGTTTATCGTGCCCGGGGTCATCTCCATCATGGCGCTGAGCTACATCTACGCGGCGTTCGGCAATGTCGGCTTCGTGGCGGCGCTGTTCTTTGGGCTGAAGGCGGCGGTTCTTGCCATCGTGATCCAGGCCGTGGTGCGCGTCGGCAAGCGGGCGCTGAAGAACCGGATCATGCAAGGCCTCGCTGCGGCGGCTTTCGTCGCGATCTTCTTCTTTGACGTTCCATTTCCGGTGATCGTGCTCGGGGCAGGACTGATCGGCTATTTCGGCGGCCGCGCCGGCCTTCCCGCCTTCGCCGTCGGCGGAGGCCACGGCCCATCGCAGTCGACCGCCTTGGTCGACAGTCTTCTGGGCGATGAATTGCCGCCGCATGCCAAGCCGAGCGTCGCAAGGTCGCTGCGCGTCGCTTCGGTCTGGCTGTTGTTATGGCTGGTCCCGGTCGCGGCACTTTTCGTGATGCTCGGCGAAGCCAATGTATTCACCCAGATCGCGATCTTCTTCAGCAAGATGGCGATGGTCACGTTCGGCGGCGCCTACGCGGTGCTCGCCTATGTCGCCCAGCAGGCGGTGGAGCACTATCACTGGGTGCAGCCCCGCGAAATGCTTGACGGCCTCGGCATGGCGGAAACCACGCCCGGACCATTGATCATGGTGCTGCAGTTCGTGGGCTTCATGGCTGCCTTCCGCGACCCCGGCTCGATGTCGCCAATGGTCGCCGGAACGCTGGGCGGCCTGCTGGCGACCTGGGTGACATTCACACCTTGCTTTCTGTGGATATTCCTCGGCGCCCCCTTCATCGAGGTGATGCGCGGCAACAAGGCGCTCGCCGGCGCGCTGTCGGCGATCACGGCGGCGGTCGTCGGCGTCATCCTCAACCTGGCGATCTGGTTCGCGATCCATACGCTGTTTCACGCCACTGTGCCGGTCCACAGTTTGGGTTTCTCCTTCGAGGCTCCTGTCCTGTCGAGCATCGACCCATGGGCACTTGCTCTGTCGGTCGCGGCGGCAGCGGCGATCTTCCGGTTCAATGTCGGGATGCTGCAGACCTTGGGCGCCTGCGCCGTCGCAGGCCTGCTGCTTCATGCCGCCGGTGTTCTGTGAAAAGGGCCGCAAAGCGCCTCGACGCTGTTTGATCAAATCGACATATCGCCCGGGCCAACTTTCAGAACTGATGCAACGGGAAAAATCTGACTGGGAGCTAAAACCAAGAAGGAGTGAGCGATGCGATTGTTCGGATTACTGATCGTCGCCGGCGTAGCGATAACCGGCGCAGCACGTGGACAAGACATCGTCTGGTCGAAGGTCGACGAGGCCATGGGAAGGTCTGCCGCCGTAACCCAGGACGTTCACCGATACGGATTTCCAAGAACCGACCTGAATGTGACCCTCGACGGTGTAACCATCAAACCGTCGTTCGCACTGGGAGGCTGGGTTGCTTTCAAGCCAATGGGCAGTCAGGCCATGGTGATGGGTGACCTTGTCCTGCTCGAAGCCGAAATCAATCCGGTGATGGCTAAACTCATCGAAGGCGGCTTGGATATCACGGCCGTCCACAATCATCTGCTGCGTGCCAGCCCGGCGACGTTCTACATGCATATCGGCGGTCACGGAGACCCCGCGAAGATGGCCGCGGTCATCCACGACGCGCTTGCGGTCAGCAAGACTCCGATGACGGCGCCCGCCGCCCCCGCGACGCCGCCGGCCGTCGACCTCGACAGTGCGCAGATCGAGCAGATCATCGGAGCGAAGGGCCAGGCCAACGGCGGCGTCCTGCAGTTCAACGTGCCGCGCCGCGATGCCGTCACCATGGAAGGCATGCAGATGGCTCCGGTCGGACCCATAGGCGTCGCTGAGGCGATCAACTTCCAGCCGACCGGCCACGGCAAGGCGGCGATCACCGGAGACTTCGTCCTGACCGACACGGAAGTAAATCCCGTCCTCAAGACGCTGCGAGCCAACGGCATCGATGTCACCGCCCTTCACAGTCACATGCTGATGGAGAATCCGCGGCTGTTCTTCATGCACTTCTGGGCGAACGACGACGCTATCAAGCTTGCGAAGGGTCTGCGGGCGGCGCTCGACAAGGCTGCCACGACGAGGAACTAGGATAACGATCGAAAGATGGGGAGCGCCCATGACCGGCAGAATCGCAATAGTCTGGCGCGGTGACCGAGAAGCCCGAGCTTCGGCGACACCGCAGAACAATCGCTTTCACCGGGTGTTCGAGGAACTTGCCGCGCTCGGCATCGACGCGGAGCCGGCAGTCTTCGATGAGTTGTTCGCGGAAGAGGTCCGCGAACAACTCGTGACGGTCGGCGGCGTTCTGGTCTGGGTCGATCCAATCCACCAGGGCAAGACGCGCGCGGGGCTCGATCAACTGCTCCGCGATGTCTCCGCGCAAGGTTCATGGGTGAGCGCGCATCCCGACATCATTCTGAAGATGGGTGTCAAGGAGGTGCTCTACCGAACGCGCCATTTGGGTTGGGGCGCCGACACGCATCGCTACGATAATGTGGCAACGTTCCGGGCCGAATTCCCTTCGCGCCTGCGGGCGAGCGGGCCGCGTGTGCTGAAGCAAAATCGCGGAAACGGCGGTCAAGGCGTGTGGAAAGTGGAGGCCTTGCCGAACTCCGACGCGATGGTCCGGATACTGCACGCGCAGCGCGGCAGCATGCCCGAGGACACTCCGCTGGACGCTTTCATCGCGCGCTGCGAGTCCTATTTCGGATGGGGCGGCTGCATTATCGATCAGGCGTTTCAGCCGCGGCTGTCGGAGGGGATGATCCGTTGCTACATGAGCGGCTCCAAGGTCGCCGGTTTCGGGCAGCAATTGATCAAGGCTCTGATTCCGCCGCCGCCGGAAGGTCCCGACTCGCCGAACGCCCAGCCGGGTCCTCGGATCATGCACGGGCCGGATGCTTCGCCGTTCCAGACGCTGCGAAGGTCGATGGAAGATGAGTGGACCCCGCGGATGATGAAAACACTGGGCATCGATGAAGGGGCGCTGCCGGTCATCTGGGATGCTGATTTCCTCTATGGCCCCCGCGACGCCGCTGGCGCGGACACGTACGTCCTCTGCGAAATCAACGCGAGTTCCTGCTTCGCGATCCCCGACGAAGCGCCGGCTGCGATCGCGCGGACGGTCATGGATCGCCTTGCTTCAGTTCGACGAGGGGATTCACGATAGGGCTCGTGGCCGAAGTTGAATTTCGGGCCTCGCCGAACAGCATTGCATTTGTTGGTACTGTTACGAATTCAATCCCCGCAGGTCGCAAAACGCGGACTTTCGGACCTGGGCGAACTCCGTGTGGAACGCCCTCAAAACAGAAGACAACTCACGAAAAAAGTGTAGGCTTCAGGAAAACAGGAGGAGGTGTGATGTTTGAAATCAGCGGTTTCGACACGTCTGGTAGCGTCAACCTGAAGCGAGTGAGCTTTCCCGCCGCCCTCAAAAAGGCGCGCGAATTGATCGAGGACGGGTGCTGGGACGTTCATATCGTCGACCCCGATGGACGGATTCACTCTTCCTTCGAGCAGGAAGTGGCTTGATCGCCCGTTCTGCGGATAGTTCGACAAGCTCCGACCTACCCGATGGCTGTGTCCGATCGCGCTGAAAGACACAGAACGACATCAGCCTTTGTACGTGTGGCGGTGACCCAGCGGTTCATGGAACGAGCTTGGTAGGAGCGGGTTATCGCACAGCAAATAACCTCCAAGTTTTTGCCTTCAAGAAAAGCCCCGCTCGCCCCAGCGGGGCTTTTTCTTTTTGAACCGAGACGCGCCCGGGCCCGTCAGGTGATTTGCCTGTCCAGCCCCATTTTCAAGAATATTTTTATTCCCTTCCGACCCAAATCACCGGCTTATTCCATGCCGTCACATCCCCTGGAGGGGCGTATCGCGATCGTCACGGACGCGGGATGGGATGCGGTGGACGCGGATGCGCTTTTGACGAACAGCGCAGATCGCGGACGGCGAAGTCGTGTGGTCCTGACGCCCCGATGCTGGCGTCAAGTGGCGCGGAATTTTTCGCGTGGCGACGGTGGCAATAAAGCCGGTCACCGGGGAGAGCACGAAATAAGCCGTTAAAACCATTGCGCGGGGAAAGCCGGGGGCGGATTCAACCGGTCGTCGCAACAGCCGAGAAGCGGAGGTTGCGATGAGTATTCGAAAGAAACGATCAACAAGGGTCCGTCTGGGATCGCTGGGACGGCCACCTGTAGCGGGGCGTGGG
>JBDTKZ010000063.1:0-89272 GCA_039935075.1 Bradyrhizobium sp. | reverse complement strand
GCCAGTTTGAAGGCCGTCGGAAACGTCCTGCACGTCAGTTTGTCTGTCATAGGTCATCCTCCAGGATAACCTGTCACAGAAATTACCGTGTCTCACTTACGGGGTGCAGTCCAGCACTGTCACCGTAACTCGTCGCGATGATGCGTAAACCAGCCCTGTATCCCCGTTCATTCAATGATCTCGTCAGCGCGAGCGAGCAACGTCGGGGGCATCGTCAGTCCCAGTGCCTTCGCGGTCTTGATGTTAATCGACAGCGGAAACTGCGGTGGGAATTCGACCGGCAGGTAGCCGGGCGGTGTACCGTGCAGAATTCTATCGACGAAATAGGCAGCACGATGGTAGCACCAGCGCAAATCGACGCCGTAGCTGACCAATCCCCCAGCCATCACATGTTCGCGATACCCGTAAACTGTCGGCAGCCGCATCGTTAGTGCCGACGCGGCAATTTGCGGACAGTTGAGTAGCAGAAGACTGGTCTGAAGGACTATCACCACATCGGCTCGCCTGTTTGCTAGTTCGCGCAGTGCACCTTCGATATCTTCTGGTCGGTTCGCATCCGCCGCCACGACCTTAAGACCGACGGCCTGACCAGCAGCCTGTAGCTCAGGGAGTTGGGGTGCTCCTTTTGGATCGCCCGAATTTGCAAGCAGCCCGATGGTGTTCGCGCCCGGGACGATTTCTCGCGCGAGTTCGATTTGTTTCGCAGGCAATCCAGCAACATAGGGTTCTATTCCGGTGACGTTGCCTCCCGGTCGCGCCTCGCTTGCTATCAGGCCGAGGTGAACGGCGTCGCCGAGAGCTGGGCAGACGATCGGGATCGTTGAGGTCACCTTACCGAGAGTAACTGCTTCGAAGGTGGCCACCGCTAAAACGACGTCAGGCTTGAGTTGAATGATTTCATCAAGAACCGCAGGCCAATGATCCCGATTACCGTCGGCGCCGTGAAGCTGTATGTCGAGGTCACGGCCCAAGACATAACCTAGCTCGTGCAAACCTTGCGGAAATTGGCTTAAGAAGCCTACGTACGGTTCGACCACTTTCGACACCGGAACGAAAGCCACGATAGCAATAATCGGAATCTTAGACGATGTTTCGGCACGCACCTCGCCCGGTCTAACTACTCGCGTCGCCGCCGCGCCGCCGATGAGCGTGATGAACTCGCGCCGTCTCATGCGCCCTCCTTAGGAAAACGCGCTTCGCCGAATGTCCGACACTAGCACATTTGGTGTGCGGTATGGACCCGTTTCACGAATCTACTTGACCAGTGAATGGCCGAATGGATCATTCGCGACCAGGTCAGATCGGCAGCAAGTCGGGGCACGTCCGCTATTGCGCCTAAAGCGGAAGTAAATTCATAGCGTTAAAGGCTTCGCCGCGGACCATTTGAAGGCGCTGCGCGGGCCGCGATTCAAGCTCCGAAACGGAGCCTCGAATCATGCGCTACGAACTCAGCGACTATGAGTGGACCGTCATCAAGCCCATGCTGCCCAACAGGCCGCGCGGCGTTCGCGAATTACGGTGATTACGCTGCCAGTGCACCTAGCTATCCTTCTTTGTTGGAAAACGCATAGGCCCGTGATTAGTGCACCGTAATTCTTCGAGCCTCGAAGCCGGCGACGCGCAGCCTTCCGGTGTTAGTTTTCTATCCGCAACCGGAACGATGGCAAATCCGGCGACGAGCCCTACAAAACTTCGTCGCGAGCGGGAACTTCGGGAGACGTGTGCGGTTGCCATCGGTTGCACCTGCCTGGGCAAAGTTGCCTTGGTGAAGCCACTACGATTGGAGAGACAAATATGGACAAGAAGATCGCGGGTCTACTGGCCGCCGCCGGTGCGCTGGCCTCGTTAAGCAGTGCGCAGGCCGCAACTGCCGACCCGGCGGAAATGTTGAAGGTCCAGTCCTATGCCGACCTCCTGGACCCAATCCCGAATGCATCGGCGGTCCTGCAAGCGGTTGACAGTGCGACCGCTGGTTCCAGCGCCCATGTTCAGGTCGCTCAGTTCTTTGAGCACCACCATCACCACCACCATCACCATCATCACCACGGCTTCTATCGCGGATATGGCGACGAGCCTCGTGTTATTGTGGTCCCCCAATATCGTCGCTTTTATCGGGATCATCATCACCATCACCACCACCACCATAATTACTACAGGCGCTATCGGGACGATGATTGACCTTCAAATGCGGCAGGGCGAGTTCCCTGCCGCTTCTCGTTGGTTGGCCAGCACGTAGGGCGGATTAGCGAAGCGTAATCCGCCATTACCCACATCCGACGTAGGGCTTCAGTTGCACGAAATTGCAATGTGCGCGACTGCAAATTTATGTCGTGTGGGTTCTGTCTAGGAGCGGCGGATTACGCTTCGCTACTCCGCCCTACTGACGTCATCCTGAGGGCTCGCGCCTCAGGGTAAGGAATACCCATTCAAAACGGGTGATACGATAGCGTTCCGAACACCACGGCCGCAATCACCGCGAACGCGCCGTACAGCGCGGCGGCATGCAATCCCTTCGCGGTCCGACCGGAAAGGGAACGCGCATACAAGTGCAGGCGGGCTTCCGCCGATAGTTCGCGCATGGTCGCTCTCCAACGCAGCATCTGATATAATGGAATGCCGTTCGCGGCGGGATGCAAGATGACCCTGGAAATAACGATGCGGATGCTTCGCCGGAGTCCTCCGAGAGTCTAAAATTCTCTCAAGGGCATTGCGGCGAGAATTTTATTCGGGCGGATTTGACGGAACTGGAACCGGCTCAGTAGACGTCCTGCTGGAACCGGCCCTTTTTCTTGAGTTCCCCGACAAAGCTGATGGCCTCGTCGGTCGACCGTGCGCCGAACTGGGCGATGATATCGACCAGCGCGCGCTCGACGTCCTTGGCCATACGCTTGGCGTCGCCGCAGACATAGATATGCGCGCCTTCGGCGAGCCAGGTCCACACTTCGCGCCCGACTTCGCGCATCCGGTCCTGCACGTAGAATTTCTTGTCGCCGTCGCGCGACCACGCCAGCGATAATCGCGTCAGCAGGCCCGACGTCTTCAACGCATTGAGTTCGTCCGAATAGAAGAAATCGCATTCGCTGCGCTGATGACCGAAGAACAGCCAGTTCTTGCCCGGCGCGCCGGTGGCGCGGCGATCCATCAGGAAGGCGCGGAATGGCGCGACACCGGTGCCGGGGCCGATCATGATGATCGGGATTTTCGGATCCTCCGGCAGCGCGAAGCCATGCGCTTTCTGCACATAGACCTTGAGCTCGTCACCGGGGTTGACGCGCTCGGCGAGGAAAATGGAGGCAAGCCCCAGCCGCTTGCGCTTGCCAACCACGTAGCGCACGCAGTCGACCGTCAGCGACAATTTCCCCGGCGTGGCATTGTGCGACGACGAGATCGAATAAAGCCGCGGCTGCAGCGGCTCCAGAGCCTCGATGAAGGCCTCGGGATGCGGACGGACGTTGGAGAATTTCTGCAGCACCGCCATCACGTCGAGAGTAGCGGCATCGCCATCGGGATCCTCACCTAGCGCCAGCGCCCGCGCTTTCTCGCGCACCGCGCCGCCGGTCAAATAGGATATCAATTCGAACAGCGAATCCGGCGCCGGGGCCAGTGAGACGTCGTCCAGCAGCACCTCACGCAGCGTCCTGCCCCGGACTTCCGTGGTGTGCGATGCGCCGAGCATGGCGATGATCTGATCGACCAGTCCGAGATCGTTGCGCGCGAAAATGCCGAAGGAATCGCCGACAACGTAGTCCAGACCGCAGCCCGAAAGATCGAACTCGATATGCCAGGTCTCCTTTTCCGATTTGCCTTTGTTCAGCAGGCGGCGCGAGATGAACTTTGCCGGCGCCGGATTGTCGCGGGAGCGGCCGGGCTCGCCAAGCGTGATGGGCGCGGTCACCGCCGGCGGTGCGTTGCTGCCGGGAGAAGCCGCCGGCGCGTTTTCCAATTCCTCGTTCAGCGCCTTGAGCATCCGGGCGGTTTCCTTGCCGCCGGGCACGCAGAGATTCAACCGCGCTTCGCCCTTGCTCGCAATCGCCTCGGAATAATCGTTGCAATTATAGCCGCACTGGCCGCAATCCTGCTGCGCCATCGCGGCCATCATGCGCCGCCGCAGCGGCCGGCCTTCCGCCAGTTTCATCCGATCGGCGATCGCCATGGTCTGGTCGTGCCACGGCGCTTCGCCGTCATCGCCGTCGCCTTGCAGCACGGCGGCGCCCTGCTCCGCCGACAAAGCCGTCGGAGCATCGGTCGAGAGCAATCCGGCAAAGAAGCCGTTCAGCCAGGAGCGTTGCGCGTCCGAAAATGGCGCGCCGGATGGAATGATTTCCAGTTTTTGTGGCGGCGTCATCTGGTTCATGCGGAGACCTCAGCATCGAGGATTTTGGCATCGGAGATCTGGGCGTCGGCGAGTTTGCGCAGCGTTTCGCCATCGTGGCGGCGCGCAAAGCTCACGAAGGTTTCATCCGGCGAATGGCGGTGCGCGAGATAGGCTTTCAGAAGCCGCTCGACGGTCCTCGGCGCGTCGGCGGCCTTGAGGTCGTGGTAGACCTCCTGCCCGACATCGGCGTTCGGCCCGAAGCCGCCGCCGGCGAACAGATGATAGCCCTCGACGGGATCGGCATCCTCGCCGACATCGACCTTGGCGCCGATCAAGCCGATATCGCTGATGTAATGCTGCGCGCAGGAATGGTGGCAGCCGGTCAGATGGATATTGAGCGGGGTCTCGATCGGGACCCGCGTTTCGCACCAGTCGCCGATTTCGGCGGCGTGACGCTTGGTATCGGAGGCTGCAAATTTGCACCCCTGATTGCCGGTGCAGGCAATCAGGCCGGCGCGGATCTGCGAGGCCTCGACGGCAAGGCCAATGGCTTTGATCGCAGCGACCGCAAGTTCCACATTTGCATCAACCACGCCCGATATCAGCAGGTTCTGCCAGACCGTGAGGCGGATATCGCCGTCGCCCAGATCCTGGGCGATTTTGGCGAGGCCACGCATCTGTTCGCAGGTCACCTTGCCGAGCGGCAGCGATACGCCGATCCAGTTCAAGCCGGCCTGCTTCTGCTTGTGCACCCCGATATGGGCCATGCGGTCGAACGCCGGCCGCGGGGCCAGCGCCTCCGGCGGCACCCGGGTAAAGGCGTGGCCGAGTTTTTCCTCGACCAGAACGAGGAATTTCTCCATCCCGATGCCGTCGATCACGTATTTCAGGCGCGCCTTGAGCCGGTTGGTGCGGTCGCCGAGGTCGATGAAGACGCGCACGATGGCGTCGGCGATTTTGCTGGCATCCGCCGGCTTGACGATGATGCCGGTTGGCTTGGCGAAATCCTTGTGGCCGGTGATGCCGCCGATCCCGAGCCGGAACCAGATTCCAGGATCGACACCAAAACCGTCTTTGACCTCGACGGCGGCGAAGGCGATATCGTTGGTGTCTTCCAGCACGGCTATCCTGCCGGCGCCGTCAAACGCCACATTGAATTTGCGCGGCAGTCCCGTCAGCGAGCGGTCGTTGAGGATGTGGTAGTGCCACTCGCGGGCATAGTCGCGGGTGTCGAGCAGTTCCTGCGGATCGATGCCGGCGGTCGGCGTGCCCGTGACGTTGCGGATATTATCGGCGCCGGAGCCGCGCGAGCACAGGCCGAGGTCCTGAATCCCTTCGATCAATGCCACCGTGTGCTTTGGCGGAATTTCACGGACCTGCAGATTGGCGCGCGTCGTGACGTGGCTGTATGGCCCGCACAGCCGCTCGGTGAGATCGGCGAACCCTGCGAACTGCCAGTGCTTCATGATGCCGTTGGGAATCCGCAGCCGGCTCATGAAGGAATCCTGCGCCGGCGCGACATAGAACAGGCCGTAATAGCGCCAGCGGAAATTATCCGCGGGGCTCGGCGGTGCGTTGTCGAGCGCCTGCTGCTTCAGCCGCGGATAGGCATCGAACGGATGCTCGTCGCGCTTGAATTTTTCCTGATCGACGAGTTTTTTGCCCGATGCCGTGACTTTGTCCTGCGCCTTGAAATGCGCCGCATCAGGTCCGCTCGGCTCAGTATTCGCTTGACCCGTGCCGGCGCCAGCGCCGCCGAGGCCGCGCCCGACCCGGCTGATCTGCAGACCCGTGGTAAAACCTTCCAGGTAGCGCTTCTGTTCGTCGCTGAAATCGATCGGCATTTTTTCGAGCATCATGGCGTACGGCGATCCAATTATTCAGCGGCGACTTGAGACACCAGCGCAGATGACGCCGCTGCGGGTTGAGTGGCCGGCTTGAACGTCGTGTAGAGCGCAAGACCGGTGAACACGAACCCGCCGACGAGATTGCCGAGCGTCACCGGAATCTGATTCCAGACCCACCATTGATAGACACTGACCTTGGCGCCCAGCAGCATGCCGGTCGGGATGATGAACATGTTGACGACGGTGTGTTCAAATCCCAGGGCGAAGAACAGGAAGATGGGCAGCCAGGTCGCGACGATCTTTCCGACCGTGGAGGTGGAAGTCATCGCCATGACGACGCCGAGACAGACCAGCCAGTTGCAGAGGATCGCCTTGACGAACACGCTGACCATTCCCGCCACGCCGATCGCCTCGTTGGCGACGGTTTTGGCTTCGGCGATCTGGATGATGCGCGCGGCGACGCCCGCGGGTGCAATGGTGCCCATGTTGGTCAAGGTGATGGCAAGCAGGGCGCCAAAGGCGATGCTGCCGAGCAGATTTCCGATAAACACCCATGCCCAGTTCGCAATGATGGCGTTCCAACTCGCTTTCCCCTCCAGACGCGCGAGTGGCAGCAGTCCAAAGCTTCCGGTCAGCAGTTCAAGACCGAGCAGCACGATCATCACCAGACTGACGGGGAAGATGATCGCACCGACCAGCGGCTGCCCCGTTGTGATGGCGCCGCTGAAGGCCAGCGCGGTGGCGGCGCCGAGCAATGCCCCCGAAAGCGCGCCGCGAATAAGCAGGTCGCGCGGCGCCAGCGCCAATTTCTTCAGACTGGCATCGACCATCGAAGCGACAACGTCGGCAGGTTTTGCGTAATCCATATCGAAGCTCCAATGGCCGCGCGCGGACGCGCTCCAACAAGGGAAAAAAGGGTGTGGTGCTCGGAAACCGGCTCGAAGGGGCTGCGCCCGTAGGCAAGTTTCAGAGCGGTCCGATCAGCTTCGTTGCCGCGGAAATCCATCTTCGACGATGGCCAGCAGGCTACGACGGCGGCTGGCACAGCCACCTATTCAAGTAGTGTGCCATTGCAGCAATTTTATAAATCTATTGCGATATCAATCGCTTGTGGAATATTGCAACGCCGCATAATAAATCATATGATTCATCATTCATGCCTTTTAAGGCGGCACGAGTCTAAATATTAGGCTTCGAATCGAATGGCCTAATAATTAATCAGACAGATGACTTCCGACCGGCGGGAACGCTGAACGAGGCCAGATAGCCGCCGATGTCGATGGGCTCGAATCGTGGCCCGGCGAATGCCTGGACAGAATCCGACACGGCGCGGTCCGTATCACTGTGCGCGCCCACGGCCGCATCGTAGAGATCGGGCCGGAACACCGCCTCGGCGGTTTTGAGCGCCTCAGCGCTGATCGCGGCCTGCCCCCAGCGGACCATCTGCGCGTAGAGCCAGGCCGCCTGCACCGGATCGGGCCGCGCCGCGCCTTCCCGTCCCACCAGCAGATAGCGGCTGCTCTCGCGGATCGTGCCATCGGGCGCAATCTTCAGCCGTCCATCGAGGGTTCGCTGGATGATTTCGGCGTCGACCCCGATACGCTCGGGCTGCGCCAGAATATGTGCGACCTCGGCGCGGTTCTGCGGCTGCTCGATGAATTCGGTGGCCCGAAACGCGGCCCGGATCAGCCCGGCGAGAACCGCCTGGTTTTTCTCCGACCAACTTCGCCTGACGGCCAGCACTTTTTCGGCCGCGCGAACCAGAATGTCCGAGACGAAATGCAGGATGTGGCCGACGCCCCGATCGACCGCGATCGAATTCCAGGGCGCACCGACGCAGAACGCATCGACCTGCCCATTGGCAAGACTGTCCACCATGAAGGGCGGCGGCAACACCACGAGACGAACATCTTCGTCGGGATCGACCCCGCCGGCGGCCATCCAGAACCGCAGCTGATAATTGTGGGTCGAGAACGGAAAGGTCATGCCGAAGGTCAAGGGCTCGACGCCGCTCTTGCGCCGCGCGGCGACCACCCGCGCCAGCGCCAGCGCCGTCGCCATCGGATCAAACGGATCACCGTCGATCTCGGCCATCAGAGCCGCATGCAGTGCCGGCGACACCGTGATGGCGTTGCCGTTGAGGCCGAGATTGAACGGCGCCACAATCGGCACCTTGACGTGGCCGAGCCCAAGGCTCGAGGCGATCGCGACCGGGGCCAGCAGATGCGCCGCGTCGAACAGGCCGATATTGAGCTTGTCGCGGACATTCGACCACGACACCTCACGCGCCAGCGTCACGTCCAGCCCTTCGGCTGATGTAAATCCCTTGTCGACGGCGACGATCAGGGCTGCGGCGTCCACCAGCGGAATGAATCCGATGTGCAGCGGTGTACTCATTTCAGCAACTCCGACGCGGTCAGGATCGACTGCGCGATCTCGCCGATCTTCTTTTTTTCGCGCATCGCGGTGGAACGCAGCAGGACGTAGGCCTCCTCCTCCGTGAGGCCCTTCAGTTTCATCAGGATGCCCTTGGCGCGATCGATCACCTTGCGGTCTTCCAGCGCCGATTTGGCCCGATCCAGTTCGTTCTGCAGTTTTGCGAAGGCGTTGAAGCGGGAGATGCAGAGATCGAGTATCGGCTTGATGCGCTCCTTCTTCAGGCCGTCGACGATGTAGGCGGAGACACCGGCATCGACCGAGGCCTGGATCGAGGCGGCGTCGCTCTGGTCGACGAACATCGCGATCGGCCGCCGCACGGCGCGGCTGACCTGGAACATTTGTTCCAGCACGTCGCGGCTGGGATTCTCCAGATCGATCAGGATCACGTCCGGATCGAGCGCATAGATCCGCGCCAGCAGGCTCTGCATTTCGCGGATATGCTCGACAGCGGTGAAGCCAGCCTCCCGCAGCCCCTCCTCGAGGATCGCGGCCCGGATCGGGCTTTCATCGACTATGACGATTTTAGGAGACTGGTCGGCGCCCATCGATCACTCGCATTCCGGCAGCCATGCATAGCACGCCTGAAGCCCGCGCAAAGTCTTGTAAATATAGGCAATTAAGACTAGTTCCTGCGTATCAATCAGGCAGATCAAGATATGCAGCAGGCCGCGGCGCCGAAAGTCAGCTTTGTTTCGTTGGGATGCCCCAAAGCGCTGGTGGATTCCGAGCGGATCATCACGCGGCTGCGCGCCGAGGGCTATGAGCTGGCGCGCAAGCACGACGGCGCCGATATCGTCATCGTCAACACCTGTGGGTTCCTCGACAGCGCCAAGCAGGAATCGCTCGGCGCGATCGGCGAGGCGATGGCCGAAAACGGCAAGGTCATCGTCACCGGCTGCATGGGCGCGGAGCCCGAGCAGATCGAGGCCGCCTACCCCGGCGTGCTGTCGATTACCGGACCGCAGCAATATGAAAGCGTGCTGGAAGCCGTGCATCGCGCGCTGCCGCCGGTGCATAACCCGCATCTCGATCTGGTGCCGCCGCAGGGCATCAAGCTGACGCCGCGGCACTATGCGTATTTGAAGATTTCGGAGGGCTGCAACAACCGCTGCAGTTTCTGCATCATCCCGAAGCTGCGCGGCGATCTGGTGTCGCGCCCCGCGGGTGATGTGCTGCGCGAAGCCGAGAAACTGGTCGCCGCCGGCGTCAAGGAATTGCTGGTTATCTCGCAGGACACCTCGGCCTACGGCGTCGATCTGAAATACGCCGAGAGCCCGTGGAAGGACCGCGCGGTCCGCGCCAAATTCTTTGATCTCGCCAAAGAACTCGGCGAGCTCGGCGCCTGGGTGCGGCTGCAATACGTCTATCCCTACCCGCATGTCGATGAAGTCATCGGCCTGATGACCGAGGGCAAGGTGCTGCCCTATCTCGACATTCCCTTCCAGCACGCCAGCCCCGAAGTGCTCAAGGCGATGAAGCGCCCGGCAGCGCAGGAAAAGACGCTGGGACGGATCAAGCAATGGCGCGAGCAATGTCATGATCTGACCTTGCGCTCGACCTTCATCGTAGGCTTCCCTGGCGAGACCGATGCCGATTTTGCCTACCTGCTCGACTGGCTTGAAGAGGCGGAGATCGATCGGCTCGGCTGCTTCAAATACGAGCCGGTTGCAGGCGCCTCATCGAATGCGATCGGCAATACCGTGCCCGACGAGGTCAAGCAGGAGCGCTGGAACGCGCTGATGGCGCGGCAGCAAAAGATTTCGGCTCGCCGGCTCAAGCGCAAGGTCGGCTCTCGCCAGCAGGTGATCATCGACGAAGTCGGCCCGACCGTCTCAAAGGGCCGCTCCAAGGCCGATGCCCCGCAAATCGACGGCGCAGTCTATGTTTCCAGCCGTCGCCCGCTGCGCGTCGGCGAGATCGTTACCGCCAAAATCGAGCGCGCCGACCAGTACGATCTGCACGGCAGCGTCGCGGGGTTCTGAGGCCTACATCTGACGTCGCTCTCTTGACATCGCCTGCGTGTCCTTGACATCGCCCGCGTGTCTCTTGACATCGCGTGCCCGTCAGCTGTATGGGCGGGCGACATGAACCTGAACCGGACCAACCGCCGCGTCACTTTCCGTCGTCGCTCCAGCGACGATGATGGGCTGCGCCATGTCCGACGACACCGCTGAATAACTAAATTCAGCAACGTTCTCGAGAAGGCCGCACCCTGAAAAGTGCGGCCTTCTCGCGTTTCGGCCGAGTTTTTCAATCCCAACCGCAAGAGGAGTTCGACATGACCAACGCCAGCAATCCGTTCGACGCGCTGATGGATATCACCGCCCGCCCACCGGCCGTGTTCGTGCGCGGCGAAGGCTCATGGCTGTGGGACGACAGCGGCAAGCGCTATCTGGATTTCATGCAGGGCTGGGCCGTTAATTGCCTCGGCCACTGCCCGCCCGTCATCGCCGAGGCGCTGGCGGCGCAGGCCAAATTGTTGTTGACGCCGAGTCCGGCATTCTACAACGCGCCGAGCCTCAAACTGGCAAAGATGCTGATCGAACATAGCTGCTTCGATCAGGTGTTCTTTGCCAATTCCGGCGGTGAAGCCAACGAAGGCGCCATCAAGCTCGCGCGCAGATACGGCGCGCTGCACAAACGCGGCGCATACGAAATCATCACCTTCGTGAACAGTTTTCATGGCCGAACACTGGCGACCATGTCGGCCTCCGGCAAGAAAGCCTTTGAGCCGTTGTTCGAACCGAAAGTGCCGGGCTTTCCCAAGGCGATCACCAACGACCTTGAGTCCGTCAAGCGCTTGATCACCGACAAGACGGTGGCTGTGATGCTGGAGCCGATCCAGGGCGAAGCCGGAGTATGGGCCGCGACCGATCAATTCCTGCAAGCGTTGCGGGCGTTGACCAAACAACACGGCCTGCTGCTGATCTTCGACGAGATCCAGACCGGCATGGGCCGCACCGGAAAGCTGTTCCACTACGAACATGCCGGCATCGAACCCGACATCATGACGCTCGCCAAGGGCATCGGCGGCGGCGTGCCGCTGGCAGCATTGCTGGCGACCGAGCACGCGTCCTGCTTTGAGCACGGCGACCAGGGTGGCACGTTCAACGGCAATCCCTTGATGTGCGCCGCGGGACTTGCCGTGCTCGAACAGGTCGCCGCGCCCGCATTTCTGAAAGCGACGGTCGAAGCCGGATTGTTCCTGGAGAGCGAACTGCAACGGCTGTCCGCGCGGCATGGCCTCGGCGAGGTCCGCGGCCGGGGCCTGTTGCTGGCCCTCGATCTGAAGCGCCCGATCGGCGCGTCGATTGTCGCGCAAGCGTTCGAGGCCGGCGTTCTCCTGAACTCGCCGCAGCCGGACGCGCTGCGCTTCATGCCGGCACTCAATGTCAGCCGCGAGGAGATCAGCGCGATGATCGATTGCCTCGACACCATCTTCACCAATGTCGGCGTAGCGCGGTGCGTGGCGTAGGCCTACCACCAGCACCGTCGTCATCCTGAGGTGCTCGCCGTCTTCGGCGAGCCTCGAAGGATGGTCGCAAGCTTCGCGCTGAACATCATCCTTCGAGACGGCGCTTCGCGCCTCCTCAGGATGACGATGGAAACTAAGGCCGCATGATCGCCGCACCCGTTGTCGCCCGCCCTTCGAGATCGGTATGCGCCTTGGCGGCGTCCTTCAGGGCGTAGGCGTGGTTGATCGGCACGTGCAGCTTGCCGTTGATGACGGCGGCGAACAGCGTGTCGGCACCTTCAAGCAATTCCTTGCGGGTGCCGACGTAATCATTGAGCTTCGGGCGGGTCGCAAACAGCGAGCCGTGATTGTTGAGTTCGGCCAATGCGAACGGCGGCACCGGGCCGGAGGCGTTGCCGAAACTCACGAACAATCCGCGCGGCTTCAGGCACGACAGCGAGCCCGGAAAAGTGGTCTTGCCGACGCCGTCATAGACCACGTCGCACAGCTCGTTGCGACTGATCTGTTTTACGCGCGCGACGAAATCTTCCTCGTTGTAGAGGATCACGTGATCGCAGCCATTGGCGAGCGCGATGTCGGCTTTCGCCTTCGATCCGACCGTGCCGATCACATGCGCGCCCATCGCCCGCGCCCACTGGCAGGCGAGCAGACCGATGCCGCCCGCGGCGGCATGGATCAGCACGCGATGATGCGGTTCGACCTTGAAGGTCTTGTGCAAGAGGTACCAGACCGTCAGTCCCTTGAGCATCAGCACCGCGCCCTGCTCGTAGGTGATGTGGTCGGGCAGCTTGACCAGCTTCTCCCAGGGAATGTTGCGCTCGGAGGCGTAGGCACCGAGATTGTGATAATAGGCGACGCGATCGCCGGGATGAAAATGGGTCACGCCGGGACCGACCGCCAGAACTTCACCGGCCGCTTCGTTGCCGACGATGAACGGCAGTCCCGGCGCCTTGTAGAGGCCCGTGCGGTAGTAGACATCGATGAAATTGAGGCCGACGGCGTGCTGGCGAATACGGACCTCGCCGGGCCCCGGTGCCGGCACATCCACCGCTTCATAAACCAGAGCCTCCGGGCCTCCCACCTTGTGCACACGCACGGCTTTTGTCATGTCGGATCCTCCTTGGCATCGCCTGGTTCGCTTGAAGCGAAAGCCATCGAGGTCGCATTGTCAACTCGGTGACGCGGCTGGAACTAGATCCGAAAAATTTTTGCGATGGCCGCGTTCAGCCGCCAGCTTGCTTGCGGTTGCGTTTGGCCAGCACGTTGAACAGCTCGACCGCCGCCGAAAACGCGATCGCGAAATAGATGTAGCCGCGCGGGATGTGAAACTTGAAGCCGTCGGCGACCAGCGCCACCCCGATCAGCACCAGAAACGCCAGCGCCAGCATCTTGGTAGTCGGATGCTCCGCGACAAAGCGCGCCACCGGGCCCGACGACACGTACATGATGACGCAGGCGATGACGACGGCGGCGATCATGATTTGCAGATCCTGCGCCATGCCGATCGCGGTGATGATCGAATCCAGCGAGAACACCATGTCGATGATGATGATCTGAATGATCACCAGGGCGAACGCCCCGGGTTTCGACGCAGTGTCGCCTTCCGCGTCGCGGGATTCCACCTCGGCGTGAATTTCGTGGGTGGCCTTGGCGATCAGGAACAATCCGCCGCCGATCAGGATAATGTCACGCCAGGAAAAATCGATGCCTTTTACCGTGAGCACGGCCTGGGTCAGGCCGATCAGCCATACCAGCAGGCTCAGCAGCAGGATTCGGAACACCAGCGCCAGCGCCAGGCCGATCTGCCGCGCGCGCTTGGCCTGCTTCGGCGGAATCCGCGACACGATCACCGAAAGGAAAATGACGTTGTCGATGCCGAGCACGATCTCGAGCGCGGTCAAGGTCAGCAACGCCGCCCATGCTTCCGGGGTACTCCATAGCTCCATCATGCGCGCCACGATCTCACGAGCCGGATCGCCGCGTCGCTGCCCACCACATAGGCGCCGATCAGGCAAAGCGCCGTCGTGACTGCTGCGCCGACGTTGAAATCGTTGGCGAGCGCATAGATCACCAGCGCGGCCCAGAGTACGACCAGCGACAACGTCAACCCGCGCAAGCGCACCACGCGCACCGGATGCAGCACGTGGAACGGAACGAAGGTCAGCACGATCAGTACCGCGACCCCGAGACTTGAGATGGCCGGCGGCAGATGCAGCAGGAACAGATACAACGCCGCGGCATTCCACAGCGCCGGAAACCCGCGGAAATGATTGTCCTCCGCCTTCATGCGACGATCGGCAAAATAAAGCGCGCTTGAGACGACGATGCCGACGCCGAGCAATGGAGCCGCCAGCGGCAGCAACAGGCCGCTCGCCGTGATCGCATAGGCCGGAACAAAGACGTAGGTGACGAAATCGACCACGAGGTCGAGCACTTCGCCGGACCAGTTCGGCTGCACATTGACGACATCGAGCCGACGCGCGATCGGGCCGTCGAGCCCGTCGATGACGAGGGCAATCCCGAGCCACGCAAACATCGCCGCCCAATGCTCGCGCACCGCCTCGAGCTGCGCGATCAGCGCGATTCCCGCTCCCAGCGCCGTGAAGACATGCACGGAAAACGCGGCCGCCCGCTTGCGCGGCGACGCCAGAGACGAATCCTGCTGATTGGCGTGCTCCATCGACCGGGAGTGCTATCAGGAATCGCTCGCTTTTGCACACCGGCCCTTGCGGCGTTCCGCCGCGCAAAAATCGATCAAAATCGCGTCCGCCGGGCGGGCTTGAAAATGCCGTCGGGAACGTCAATTGTTCCGCCATGAACGATACTTCAACTCCCTTCGATGTGGCCGTGATCGGCGGCGGCCCCGCCGGCCTCGCAGCTGCGATCGCGCTGGCCGCGAGCGGCGCCAGGTCGGCCCTGATGGCCCGCCGTGCGCCCTATGCCGACAATCGCACCACCGCCCTGCTCGGCAGTTCGGTCGATTTCCTGCGGCGGCTGGAAGTCTGGTCCCGCTGCGAGGATCAGGCCGCGCCGTTGCAGACCATGCGTCTGGTCGACGACACCGGTCACCTGATCCGGGCGCCGGAGGTCCGGTTTTCATCGCTTGAAATCGGCCTCGATCAGTTCGGTTACAACATCCAGAACCGCGCCTTGATGGTTGCGTTGGAGGCGCGCGCCGCCGAATTGCCTGATCTGACCCGGTTCGACGCGGAAGCCGATGCGATCACCCCGGAAGATGCCTTCGTTGCTATCGGTGCCAGCGACGGCACATCACTATCGGCGCGCCTTGTGGTCGGCGCCGACGGCCGGCAATCGCTGTCCCGGAAGGCGGCCGATATCACGATCCGGCGCCGCGATCTCAACCAGGCCGCGCTGACCTTCAACATCGCGCATTCGCGGCCGCACCGGAATATCTCGACCGAATTTCACACCCCGCAGGGACCCTGCGTTTTCGTACCCCTGCCCGGCGACCGCAGCAGCGTGGTCTGGGTGGGTTCGCCGAAGGACGCCGAGCATAGACTTGCGATGAGCGACGACGAACTCTCCGACGCGGCCGAAAGCCAATCACATTCCATTCTCGGCCGCGTTCGTGTCGAACCGGGACGCAATCTGTTTCCGCTTGCGATCGAAGCGCCCGGCAAGTTTGCCCAGCATCGCGTCGCGCTGATTGGCGAAGCCGCCCATGTGCTGCCGCCGATCGGCGCGCAGGGCCTGAACATGGGCCTGCGCGACGCCGCCGATCTCGCCGAGATCGCCGGCCAGGCGATGTCGCTGGGCGAAGATCCCGGTTCGCCGCAGGTGCTGGCGCGCTATCAAGCCGCGCGGCGTGCCGATGTCACGAGCCGGATAGTTGCGATCGATATCGCCAACCGCTCGCTGCTCAGCGATTTCCTGCCGACCCAATCGGTGCGCGCGGCAGGCTTGCATCTGATCAGCGCGATCGGCCCACTTCGTCGTCTGGCGATGCGCGAGGGCCTGGCGCCATCGTGGCGGTCGCACTGAACGCGCGACCTGGCTTCAGGGGAAAACCAACCGTCCCGTTTGCAACAGCCACATCACGCTGGTGAGCGTCACGACGGAGGCGAACGTTCCGATCAGGACGGCAA
This sequence comes from Bradyrhizobium sp., assembly GCA_039935075.1. Taxonomy (GTDB): domain Bacteria; phylum Pseudomonadota; class Alphaproteobacteria; order Rhizobiales; family Xanthobacteraceae; genus Bradyrhizobium. Next base: position 73,090 of record JBDTKZ010000063.1, on the reverse strand, counting down.
CCGATGCAGGCTCGATCCAGGTGTCGTTTTGGCGTGCGATCACGAACACGTTGAGCGCCGGCGGCAGCGACGCCATCAGCACCGCGGTGGCGGCCCATGGCTGCGCAAATGGCCCTGCCACCAGCATCAGGCCGAACACCACCAAAGGATGGATCACCAGCTTGACCGCGATCACGCCGGGAACCTCCCAGGGCACGCGGCCAAAGGGGCGTAGCGCGACCGTCACCCCGAGCGTAAACAGCGCCACCGGCGCGGCGGCGTTCTGCAGAAACAGCAGCGTGTTGTCGATCGCGACAGGCGGATGAATATGCAGCGCGGCCGCCAGCGTGCCGGCGCAGGCCGACATGATCAGCGGGTTGAGCACGATCTGCCGCACCACCACGCCTAACGTACGCAGCAAGGATGGGTGCTGGCGATCCGTCAGCGCTATCAGCAGTGGCACGATCGAAAACAGGAAGATGCTGTCACAGCAGAAGATCAGCGCGGTCGGTGCCGCGGCCTTCGATCCCAGTACCGCCAGCGCCAGGCCGGGGCCCATATAGCCGATATTGCCGTAGCCGCCGGAGAGGCCTGCCAGCGTCGCCTCGCGAAACGACAGCCCTCCGATCAGCCGGCCCACCAGCATCGCCAGCACGAAGGCGGTAACCGTCCCGCAGGTGGTGGCGATCAGGAAGGGTGGATTATTGAGTTCCGAAAACGGCGTCTTGGACATGATGCCGTACAGCAGCGCCGGCAGCGATACGTACAATAGGAAGAAGTTCATCCAGGCCAGCCCGGCTTCCGGCAGACCCCTCGACTTGCCGCAGGCAAAGCCAATGAAGATCAGGCTGAAATAGGGTAGCGCCAGATTGAGAACGTCGATCATCGGGGAGCGTCTTTTTCGTCATGAATGCCCCGGTCGACAGCTCGGACGGTCCAGCCACAGCAAGGGTTATTTCGGCCGTTTGCCTCTAGCATCGGCCACAATCATGGTCTATTCGACGAGATATGATAAAAACGCGTACCGCCAAATTTCAGATCGGACAAATCGTCCGCCACCGGATTTTCTCGTTCCGGGGCGTGATTTTCGACATCGATCCGGAATTCAACAATACCGAAGAATGGTGGCTGTCGATCCCCGAAGACGTCCGGCCGCACAAGGATCAGCCGTTCTACCACCTGCTCGCCGAGAATTCAGAATCGGAATACGTCGCCTACGTGTCCGAGCAAAACCTGTTGCCCGACGATTCGGGTGAGCCGATCCGGCATTCTCAGGTCGCCGAGATTTTCGTGAAGGATAAAGCGGGCGGCTATCGGCCGCGGAACCCTTCGTTGAACTAGGTTTGGTTGAGTGAGGTCGGACTGAATAAGGTCCGACGGTAAACTCACCCATCGGTAATTCGCTGGATGAAAAAGGCGCCGAATCCGGCGCCTTTTTGCTGTTCAGATATCGGCTGCTTATTTCGCGGCCGGAGCCGCGGCCGCCGGCGGGTTCGCCTGCAGCTTTTCGCGGGCTTCCGCCGCGCGCTTCTGCAGTTCTTCCTGCAGTTTCTTCTGGTTTTCCTCGAACACCTTCGGGTCGGTGGCGGGGCCGTCATAAGCCTTGGCGAAACTGCCGCCGGTCTCCTGCAGCGGCAGCGGCAGGGTCAGCGGCGCGCCATTGGAATTGATGGCCTGGACCACCAGGTTCTGGCCCTTCTTCATGTTGGCCAGCAGTTCCGGCGTCACGTCGTAGTCCGCCATGCAGCCATTGGCGAAACAGATCACGTAAGGGCTCTGCATCGGCGGGTTGCCGTCAACGATCACGCGGGTGCCGTGGATCAGCTGCATGCCGAGCGGCAGCGTGACGCGCAGGATCTTCTTCGCTTCGCCTTCGGGCTCGATGATGACAGCCGCGATCACGGGCTGGCCGGACTCGATACGCCCGTCCTTGCCGGTGAAGCAAACCTGCTTGGCATTGGCATCCTGGCCCTTCAGGCAGAACTTGGTCCAGGGCGCGTAGATCAACTGAGGAACCTGTTGGTCCGGCGGCTGCTGGGCAGCCGCGGCCGGGCCACCTGCCGCCGGAGGGGCTCCCGCAGCCGGTGGGGCCGCCTGGGCGGCCGGTGCGGGCGCCTGAGCGGCCTTGGGCGCGGCCTTCGGCTTGGCCTTGGGGGCCGCCGCCGGGGCGGCCGGAGCTTGGGCCTGCGCCTCGGAGACGGTAAACGAGGCAGCCAGTGCGGTAGCCGCCAACAGGGCGAAAACCCGCCCACGCGGCCCGGCCGACGCGGCCAAGATACGGAAATTCATTGCGGAAAACCCTTTCTGAACGGGGAGCGCCCGAAACCGCCGCAGGCACCGGAGACCTGACCGTTGGGGCGGCTGTCTCCTTGCCAAATGAGGCAGTTACGTGACAGGCCGTGCGCCTTGGTCAATTGCACGTCTTCATACAGCGGCGTGCGGAAAGATCAATGCCAACAAGCATCTTTGATGCACGTCAGCGCCGAATGCAGGACGACGTGATACAGCTGCGGAAGTGGGAGATATCGAATCAAATCGGCGCGGTGGTTGGCGGGTTTCGATAACCGTCCGCGTCAGGGCGCTTGTTAGCGGCGCCTTCACCCTCGCCTTCACCCTCGCCTTGGCCCTCGGCTTCCTGATCGCAGGCGATGTCCGCCCGATCTCGGCGCAGCCAAAACAGGCATCGGCGGAGCCGGGCTACGCCATCGCCATGCACGGCGCGCCGGCGTTACCGGCCAATTACAGCCATATGTCCTACGCCAATCCCGACGCCCCGAAAGGCGGCCGGCTGGTGCAAGGCCTGCTCGGTACCTTCGACAGCCTCAATCCACTGATCGTCCGCGGCATCGCGGTACAGCAGGTCCGCGGCTACGATTTCCAGCGCGGCTATGTCTATGAAAGCCTGATGACGCGCGGCGATGACGAGGCCTTCACGCTGTACGGCCTGTTGGCCAAGAGCGTCGAGACCGACGACCTCAGGACCTACGTCACCTTCCATCTCGATCCGCTGGCGCGTTTCTCCGACGGAAAACCGGTGCGCGCCGACGACGTGCTGTTCTCCTGGGCCTTGCTGCGCGACCATGGCCGTCCCAACCATCGCCAATATTACGGCAAGGTCGCCAAGGCTGAAGCGCTGGATACGCTGACCGTGCGGTTCGATTTCGGCGGCGTTCCCGACCGCGAGCTGCCGCTGATCCTCGGCCTGATGCCGATCCTGCCCAGGCATGCCGTCGATGTCGCGACCTTCGAGGAGACCTCATTGGCACCGCCTGTTGGCTCCGGTCCCTATCGCGTTACCGAGGTAAAGCCCGGCGCCAGCGTCACCTTCACGCGCAACCCCGATTATTGGGGCCGCGATTTGCCGGTCAATCGCGGGCTGTGGAACTTCGATGAGATCAGGCTCGATTTCTATCGGGAGTCCAACAGTCAGTTCGAAGCCTTCAAACGTGGCCTTTATGATTTTCGTCCCGAAACCGAGCCGTTGCGCTGGCACGAGGGATATGATTTTGCCGCGGCGCGCGACGGCCAAGTGATCCGCGACACCATCAAGACCGGGGTGCCGCAGCCGTCGGAGTTCCTTGTCTTCAACACAAGGCGGCCGCTGTTTTCGGATGTCCGCGTGCGCCGCGCTTTGACGCTGCTGCTCGATTTCGATTGGATCAATCACAATTACTTCTTCGATCTCTATGCGCGCTCCGGCGGCTTCTTCGCCGGATCGGAGCTGTCGGCCTATGAAAAACCCGCCAATAGCCGCGAACGCGAACTGCTCAAGCCGTTCGGAGCGGATATCGCCGCTGATATTCTCGACGGCAGCTATCGCCTGCCCGTCACCGATGGCTCAGGCCGTGATCGCGCCACGCTGCGCGCCGCGCTGACGCTGCTCTCCCAGGCCGGTTACGATCTCGACGGCACGGTGTTGCGGCAACGATCGACCAAAACACCCTTCAGCTTCGAAATTCTGGTGACCACGCGCGACCAGGAGCGGATCGCGCTGGCCTATACCCGCGATCTCAGGCGCGCCGGGATCGAGGCAACGGTGCGTTCGGTCGATTCCGTCCAGTTCGATCAACGCCGGCTCGGGTTCGACTTCGACATGATCGAGAACCGCTGGGATCAATCGTTATCGCCGGGCAATGAGCAATGGTTCTATTGGGGCAGCGAGGCCGCCGACAGCCAGGGCACCCGCAACTACATGGGCGCCAAAAGCCCCGCCATCGATGCCATGATCGCGGCGATGCTGGCGGCGCGCGAGCGGCCCGCTTTCGTCTCGGCAGTGCGGGCGCTCGACCGTGCCCTGATGTCCGGCTTCTACGCTATCCCCCTGTTTAACGTCAGAGAGCAATGGATCGCGCGCTGGAATCGGATAGAACGGCCCAGCACCACGGCGTTGACCGGGTACCTTCCGGAGACGTGGTGGCAAAGACCGGCTGCGAAATCGAAGTAACCCGCAAATCGAAGTGACCTAGCAAAGTGAGCCTGTGATTCAGACCGCGCCATCACCGACGCTCGAGGGATTGTTTCGACGGAACGTGGCACGTCAGCCGGAGGCGCTGGCCCTGCTCGATCCGCTCAACGCCGCGCGGGTCACCGGCCGGCCGCCCAAACGGCTGACCTTCGCGCAGGCCGACCGCGCCGTCTCCGCACTGGCGGCGCATTTCATCGAATCCGGGCTGCCCGCCAATTCCATCATCGCGGTTCAACTGCCGAATACCGTCGAATTCATGCTGACGGTGCTCGCCGCGCATCGCGCCGGGCTGATCGTGGCACTTTTTCCGATGCTGTGGCGCCAGGCCGAGTTGACGGTGGCGCTCAATCGCACCGCCGCCAGGGCGATCGTGACCATGAGCCGGATCGACGGCGTCAGCCACGCTGATCTCGCCATGAACGCCGCGGCCGAAGCATTTTCGATCCGTCATGTCTGCGGCTTCGGCGATGATCTGCCCGAAGGCATGGCCTCGCTCGACCACGCGATGGCCAATCCGTCCGAGACCACGCGCGCGTATATTCAGGACGGCCGCAAGGCGGCGGTGATTTCGTTCGATGTGACCGCGGATGGCTTTCGCCCAGTGCCGCGCACGCATCTCGGCCTGATCGCCGGCGGTCTTGCCATCTTCCTGGAAGGCGATGTGGCGCAGGGCGCCAGGATAATGTCCGCCTTCGCGCCGTCGTCCTTCGCGGGCCTCACCTCATCGCTGCTGGTCTGGCTGCTGTCGGGTGGAACGCTGGCGCTGCATCATCCGTTCGACGCCGATATCCTCGAACAGCAGATCAACGAGGATGGTTGCGATACGCTGGTCGCGCCGGCGCCATTGGCGTTGCGGCTAACCGAGGGCGATATGCCGTCGCGGCTGCCAACCCTGCGCAACGTGATCGCGCTGTGGCGCGCGCCGGAACAGATCGCGACGTCGCCGTCCTGGACCGTCCCGCACGCCACGCTGACCGACGTTTACCTGTTCGGCGAAGCCGGGCTGTTTGGTGCCCGTCGCGGCGCCGATGGCTCGCCCGCGCCGATCCTGCCCGGGCCCCATGGCGCGCCGCGCGACGTCAAGGGCTCGTCGATCGCCGGGGAAACCGTGATCACGCCAAAGGGCACGCTGGGATTGCGCGGACCGATGGTCACGCTTGCGGCCTACGCGCCGCCGGCCCCCGCCAGCGACTCCCTGATGGCGCCGCCGCCGCGCGACTATGTCGACACCGATTACGCCGCGCGGCTGGATCGGGCCACCGGCAGGATCCTGATTACGGCACCGCCCTCCGGCACCATGGCGGTCGGCGGCTATCGGTTCCTGTCGCAGGATTTGCAGGAATGGGCCAAGCGGCTCGGCCAGGGCGCGCTGCTGACGGCGCTGCCGGACCGGTTGAGCGGCTATCGCCTCGCCGGTCGCGCCCAGGACAACGCCCGCGCCCGCGACGCGTTGGCGCAACTCGGGCTTAACCCGCTGATGGTGGAAGCGTTTCGCGATCGCAACAGCCAAGTCTGATTCAAGTTCTGCCTGATTCGAAGACCGGCTGACGAAAATCGGCCGGTTGCGTTGACGCGGCATTAAGGACGGCAAATTAGGCTTGCCCGCTTAGTCCATTGCGTTGGTCCTGATTATCCGATGTCCCAGCAAGGCCCTGTTATCGTCGTATCGACCGGCGGGCGGCCGTCCTTCGCGGCCGCGCTGGACAATGCCCGGATATTTCCGGTGATCGACGCGACATGGCATGACGCGTCGCAGGCCATCGACCAGATGCAACCCGCGGCGGTTCTGGTCGCAATGTCAGGCACGATCGAGCCCGGCTTCGCGGCCCTGGCCAGCCAGATGGCCGCCGCGAAACCCTATCTTCCGCTGATCGCCGTGGATCCCCACGGGGGGCTACCGGAAAACGCCATTCCGTTCGCGCAAAGCGGCGACAATTTCGATCGCCTGATGGCGCGGCTGCGGGCCGCGCTGCGGGTCAGAACGTTGCATTCGGCGCTGATGCGCCGGCTCGACAACGATCCGCAGGCGCCGACGACATTGTCGGAAACCGATCCGGTTCGCGATGCGACCGTGCTGCTGATCGGCCGCGGCGCGGCCTATCCTTCGCTGTCGGTGTCGCTTGGCGGGCATATGGCGGTGGTCGGCGCACTCAGCATCGAGGCGGCCGCAAAACATCTCAACGCACGCGACATCGACGGTGTCGTGCTCGGCGAAGGATTTGGCCCGCGCGTGGTGGATGCGTTCCTCACCGTGCTGGCGGAAGATGCACGCTTTCGCAACCTGCCGGTGGTGCTGACCTCGGATGAACTGGCGCCGGCCTACGATCTGCCGAACCTCGAAATCATCATCGGTGAGCCGGCCCTGGTTGCGAACAATGCCTTGCCGCTGATCCGCCAGCGTGCGCTGGCGACACACTTGAGCCGGACGCTGCGCGCGATCGACGCCGGCGGCCTGCTCGATCCCCAAACCGGCCTGCTCACGCCGATTGCCTTCAGCCGCGATTTCACCACCGCGGTCGAGCAGACGCGCTCGCGTGGCGGCGGCCTGTCGGTGGCGCGCTTCGGATTCGATCCGACGCATCCCCGCGCGCAACTCGACGGAGCGCGGATCATCAGTCGCCTGATGCGGCAGATGGACTTTGGCACGGCCCAGGAAGACGGATCGGTGATCGTGGCGTTCTCGGAGACCGATCTGCGCACCGCGCACGCCATCGCCCGCCGGCTGTCCAGCGTGATGCGCCACACCAGCCATGGTAAACGTGATGTACGCTCGGAACCGGTCGTCACGCTGGCGACCATGCTGCCGTCGGATTCGGCGAAATCGCTGCTGGCCCGGCTTGCCGACGAAGGCCAGCGCGCCGCGTCCTGAATGTTTCCGCTACCGATGGAACAACACCCATCACCTCGCATTGTAGAGCATCAATTCTACACTGGAGGATACCATGAAGAAGATTGCACTGATCGCCGCGTCGCTCGCCATTCTGGCAACGCCGGTGCTGGCCGAAGACGCCAAGACAACCGGCACGGCACCCGCGGAAGCCAAGTTCTCGACCGTGCAGAAGGACGAGATGTTCAGCTCCAAGCTGAAGGGCTTGAACGTCTACAACCAGAAGGAAGAATCGGTCGGCGAGATCACCGATCTTGCGATCAAGAACCATCAGATCGATGCGCTGATCCTCTCGGTCGGCGGATTCCTCGGCGTCGGCGAACGCTATGTCGCGGTATCGCCGTCATCGGTCAACATCCGCTATGACAGCAAGAACGACAAATGGCTGGCGTCGATGAACACCACCAAGGATGCGCTGAAGGCCGCGCCCGAATTCAAATATCCGAAGTAAGCTGCTAATATCGGACTGAATAACAGCGGCCGCCGGCAGCAATGTCGGCGGCTGTTTTGCGTCAGAGTGTCGAATTCGAACTCGTTCATCGGATCAACACTCACGACGTCATCCTGAGGAGCCGCGCGCTTGCGCGGCGTCTCGAAGGAGGGGCCGCGCACCGTAGCCATCCTTCGAGGCTCGCCGAAGAGGCTCGCACCTCAGGATGACGGTGAGAAAAACTACGCCGCCTTCTTGTTCTCGGCCAAATTCGCCAGCTGCCGCAGGATTTCCGTGGTGCCCATCAGGCGATCTTCCGGGGTTTCCCAATCCTGCAGGAACACCACCTTCATGTCGGGCCGCACCTTGGCGGCCTGGCCATGCTGGCGGATGAAATAGACCAACCGGTCGGGCTGCGCGAACTTGTTGTCGCGGAAGGTGATGACCGCGCCCTTCGGCCCGGCATCGACCTTCTCGACATTGGCGCGGCGGCAATAGGCCTTGATCTCCGCAACCTTGAACAGATAGCGCACCTCGTCCGGCAACACGCCAAAACGATCGCGCAGTTCGGCGGCGAAATTGTCGATCTCCTCGTCGGTCTCCAGATCGGCGAGCCGCCGGTACAGCGACAGCCGCACCGCCAGATCGTTGACGTAGTCTTCCGGGATCAGTACCGGCATGCCGATGGTGATGGACGGCGACCAGCGATCGGCGACTGGCTCGACCACGCCGGCCTTGAGGTTGAGGATCGCCTCCTCCAGCATCGATTGATACAGCTCGAAGCCGACTTCCTTGATGTGGCCGGATTGCTCCTCGCCGAGCAGGTTGCCGGCGCCGCGGATATCGAGGTCGTGGGAAGCAAGCTGGAAGCCCGCACCCAGCGTCTCCAGCGATTGCAGCACCTTCAGCCGCCGTTCGGCCTGCGCGGTGATCTTGGCCTGCGCCGGCAAGGTGAACAGCGCATAGGCGCGCAGCTTGGAGCGGCCCACCCGGCCGCGCAATTGATAGAGTTGCGCCAGCCCGAACATGTCGGCGCGATGCACGATCAGCGTATTGGCGTTGGGAATATCGAGGCCGGACTCGACGATCGTGGTCGAGAGCAGCACATCGTATTTGCCGTCGTAGAACGCCGACATGATGTCTTCGATAACGGTCGGCGGCATCTGGCCGTGAGCGACCGCGACCTTCATCTCCGGCACGGTCTTGTCGAGGAAATCCTTGACGCCGGCGAGATCCTCGATCCGCGGCACCACATAGAACGCCTGTCCGCCGCGATAGCGCTCGCGCAACAGCGCCTCGCGGATCATCAGCGGATCGTGCGGCGCCACGAAGGTGCGCACCGCGAGACGATCGACCGGTGGCGACGCAATGATCGAGAGATCGCGCACGCCGGTGAGCGCCAGTTGCAGCGTGCGCGGGATCGGCGTGGCGCTCAGCGTCAGCACATGCACCTGGGCGCGCAATTGCTTCAGGCGCTCCTTGTGGCTGACGCCAAAATGCTGCTCTTCGTCGACGATCAGAAGCCCGAGATCCCTGAACTTGATCGCCTTGCCGAGCAGCGCGTGGGTGCCGACCACGATGTCGACGCTGCCGTCGGTGAGGCCCTTCTTGACCTGCGTCAATTCCTTGGCTGCGATCAGGCGCGAGGCCTGCGCGACATTGACCGGAAAGCCCTTGAAGCGCTCGGTAAAGGTGCGGCTGTGCTGTCGTGCCAGCAACGTCGTCGGCACCACCACGGCGACCTGCTTGCCGTCGAGTGCCACCGCAAAGGCCGCGCGCAGCGCCACTTCGGTCTTGCCGAAGCCGACGTCGCCGCAAATCAGCCGGTCCATCGGCCGGCCGCTTTCGAGGTCCTTCAGCGAGGCGTTGATCGCCCCTAACTGGTCTTCGGTCTCCTCATAGGGGAAGCGCGCGCAGAACTCGTCATAGACATGCGGCTGCACCGGCATCTTCGGCGCCTCATGCAGATGCCGTTCGGCCGCGATTTTGATCAGTTCGCCCGCGATCTCGCGAATACGGTTCTTCAGCTTGGCCTTGCGCGCCTGCCAGCCGCCGCCGCCCAGCCGGTCAAGTTCGACATTGGCGTGATCGGAACCGTAGCGCGACAGCAGTTCGATATTCTCGACCGGCAGGAACAATTTTGTCTCGGCGGCGTAACGCAGTTCAAGGCAATCATGCGGCGCCCCGGCGACATCAAGCGTCTGCAGCCCGACAAACCGGCCGATGCCATGCTCGACATGGACCACCAGATCGCCGGCGGCCAGACTCGTGACCTCCGAGATGAAGTTGTCGAGCTTGCGGCTCGCCTTGCGCGGCCGCACCAGCCGGTCACCGAGAATGTCCTGCTCGCTGATGACGGCGACCTGATCGGTCTCGAAGCCGGATTCCATGCCGACCACCGCCAGCATCGCCTCGTTGCGCGGCGTCGCCTGCACCGTGCGCCAGGTGTTGACGCTGGTCAGGTTGAGCAACTTGTGATCCCGCAGCATGCTGCCCATGCGGTCGCGTGAGCCTTCGCTCCACAGCGCGATCACCACTTTTTTGCGCTGAGCGTGCAGCGCCTGCACGTGCGCCACCACGGCCTCGAACACGTTGACCGAAGAGTCGGCCCGCTCGGGCGTGAAGTTACGCCCCATCCGCGCCCCGGCATCGACGACGCCGGCGCTGCCCTCCGGCACCGCGAACGGCGTCAGCCGCGCCAGCGATGACTCGTCAAGACATTTGGTCCATTCGTCGTCGGTCAGATACAGCCGGTCCGGCGGCAATGGCAGGTACAACGCGCCGCCGCCCGGATGATCCAGCGCCTCGCGCCGGGCTTCGTAATAATCCGAGATCTGCTTGAGGCGTTCGCGCGCGGCGTCCTCGCCTTGCGGCTCGATCGCAATCGGTGCGGCGCCGAGATAGTCGAACAGTGTGTCCATCCGCTCCTGGAACAGCGGCAGCCAATGCTCCATGCCGGGATAGCGGCGGCCTTCGCTGACGGCCTCATAAAGCTGATCGTCACGTTGCGGCGCGCCGAAGGTCGCGACATAGCCCATCCGGAAGCGGCGGATGGTTTCGGTGACCAGCTGAAACTCCGAGATCGGGACCAGATCGAGCGCGCGCATGTCCAGCAGCGTGCGCTGGGTTTCGGCATCGAAGGTGCGGATCGACTCCAGGCTATCGCCGAAGAAGTCGAACCTGACAGGCTGATCGAGGCCGGCCGGAAACAGATCGAGGATGCCGCCCCTGACGGCATATTCGCCAGGCTCGCGCACCGTCGAGGAGCGGTTATAGCCGTTGTGTTCCAGCCACGACACGATCGAGTCCATCGGCACGACATGACCTGGCGCCACCGACAGCGCCTGCGCCGCGACGATTTCCCACGCCGGCACCCGCTGCACGATGGCGTTGACCGTGGTCAGCACGATCAGCGGCTTGTCGCTGCCTTGAATTCGCGCGAGGCGCGCCAGCGTGGTCAGGCGTTGCGCCAGCACGCCGCCATGCGGCGACACCCGGTCATAGGGCTGGCAATCCCAGGCCGGAAACTGCAGCACCGGCAGATCCGGCGCGAAAAACTCCAGCGAGCGCGCCAATTGCTGCATCCGGGCGCCATCGCGGCAGACCACCGCGAGGCTGATTGCGGGCGGCTTCGGTCGCGCCGCGACCGCCCGCGCCAGATCCGAGACCACCAGGCCTTCGGCACCCTCGGCGACGTTAGCAAAGGTCAGTGCGCGGCCGGGCGCAAGCAATTGCGCCGGCGATTGGACGGGCGCCTTCATGCGTCGTGATCCCCGGCGCGAAACGCCTTGATCCGTTCGAACAGCGGGCCGGCATGTTCCGCCGCCGGCGGGATGGCACCTGTCAGGGCAGCATAGAGATCGGGATCGGGCACCTCGATCAGGATTTCGAGATCAGCCAGTTCTTCGTGGGTCAGACCGACGATCTCGGCGTCCGCGAACCGGCCGAGAATCAGGTCCATCTCGCGGGTACCGCGATGCCAGCAGCGAAACAACAGCCGCTTCCGCCTGACATCCAGCCCCTCGCTCGATCGTGTCGATCCCGTCATCCGCCATTCCAATCCAACGCCAAAAACCCGGACGTGGTGCCGGGCGGGTTTGATATAGCGGTGGGAGATGCGGATGTCAGCACCTGTTCGCCCACCAAAATCGACTGACTGGCCTGCTGACGCAACTTTGCAATCTCGTGGCGCGCATGCGCCCCGCATCAGGGCACATCGTCGTCCCGGCCCTGAGCCGGGATCCATAGCCCCTGGCGTCAATTGTAATAGAAGGCATCCGCGCCACGACCGGCCGTCATACCCGATGCCCGCCTGCGCGGGCATGAAAAGTGGATATGCCGCCGCATTCTCGCGGCACGATGCGCCCGAGTTTTGAAAAATCATTCGCCCCTAAAAACAGAGGGCGCAGGCGACCCTCAAAAGAGGGCGCAGGGAAGACCGGGTGCGCGCTGCACCCGCGGTCTCATGTGCAAAGGCATACAAAAAACGCACATGAGCATACAGGTTCAGCGAAAGCAGTCCGGCCTTCCCTGCGCAATGGTTTTACGGGTTACTTCGTGCTCTCCCCGGCGAGACTTGGCTTGTTTGCCACCGTCGCTCCCAAGAAGCTTGCTTCTTAGGAACTTGACACCAGCCACTGGGGCGTCAGGACCACACGACTTCGCCGTCCGCCTTGGCGCCGTTCGTTATCGGCACCTCCGCGTCCACCGCATCCCGCCCCGCGTCCGTGACGATCGCGAGCCGCCCCTCATGTGGGACGGGACAGCCAAGAATAAGCCGGTGATTTGGGTCAGATGTGAACGGAAATATTTTTGCGAAAGGGGCTGGACACGCATTGCCGGGAACTGCCCGTCGGGCAAATCACTTCCGACGAAGCGGCGGAGGCGCGCTCCAAAAAACAAGGCCATCTTGGCTGTGGGTTGATTTGGTAGTCCATCGACTGACTGCCCGGATTTCCCTAAAGTAGCAACAATGGACCTCTTCTCAGCGGCGGGCATCAATGTGGGCGACGGCGGACGCGGCGGTCGCCCCGGCCGGGCTGTTGTGCCACGTACGCTGCGAGTTCCCTTGCTCAATTACAAGGTGGTCGCGGACGCGCGCAAGCTATTTACCTTTAATCCCAGCGATCGGCAAAAGGCCGCCGCCGCGGATTATGCAAAGCTCGCTAATAGCCCTCGTTTTGCCAAGCAGAAGGAAACGTCTGTCCGCCAGCTCTTCGCGGAAAAGGTGCTGGGAGAGATCCTAGGCTACCAGCAAATGGGGGCGGAGGGAGCATTTTCACTCGCCTTCGAAGAGCCGATCCGGAGTGGCGCGGTTGACGTCGCATTGGGCCGCTTCGGGCTGCCCGATGGAGCGCGCGAAATCGTGGCCCCGTTCGAACTGAAGGGACCGACCACCATCGATCTCGATGCAATCATGCCGGGACGTGGCCGCACCCCCGTGCAGCAGGCTTGGGACTATGCCATCGACGCGCCGGGCTCCAAATGGGTGCTGGTATCGAACTGTATCGAGATTAGGCTCTATGGATTCGGCAAGGGAAGAGACGCCTTCGAGCAATTCGACCTGCGCCAACTCGGCGAGGAAGAGGTTCACGCACGTCTCTGCCTGCTGCTGTCGGCCGACCGCCTACTCGGCGGCGCCACCGAAGCGCTGCTGCGCAGCACCGAGAGCGCCTACAAAGAGATCACCGGCAACCTGTACAGGAGCTACAGTGCTCTTCGCAGTCAGCTCATTTCTTATCTGACCGATGAGACCGGCGGGCCGAAACATCCGATGTCGGTGGCCATCGAACTGGCGCAGAAGATACTCGATCGTATCTTGTTCATCGCCTTTGCGCAGCGCACCGATCTTCTACCTGATCGGCTCTTGAAGGGCGCAGCCGAGGAAATCAGCAAATATGTGCCCAAGCCGCTATGGTACAACTTTCAGGGGCTGTTCCGCGCGGTTGACGAAGGCAGCGGTTCGCTGAATATCTGGGGCTACAACGGCGGCCTGTTTGCGCCCGATCCCCTCGCCGACGCGCTGGTCATCCCAGATCCGCTGGCGACCAATCTCGCTACCCTCGGCGAATGGGATTATCGCAGTGAAGTGCCGGTCACCGTGCTCGGGCATATTTTCGAGCAATCGGTGACCGACATTGAAAGGCTCCGCGCCATGGCGCGCGGCGAGGAACCGCCTAAAGTCTCGAAAAGCAAGCGACAGGGCGTGGTCTACACGCCGGAGATCGTCACGCGCTTTCTGGTCGAACGTACCATCGATGTGAATCTGGAAGAGCGATTCGCAGCGCTGCTGATAAGACATGGCAAACAGGTAACCTTGCGCTCCAGTCCGGACAGGATTTTCGCCACCGGCGAGGACGCGTTGCAGCGCGCATTTTGGAAAGACTACCTCACCGCCCTCCGCGCTTTCACCATTGTCGATCCGGCTTGCGGCTCTGGAGCGTTTCTCGTCGCGGCGTTCGACCTGCTTGCGCGCGAATATCGTGGCGTCGTCGAGTTGCTGGCAATATTGGGTGAGACCGTCGATTTCGATCCCTTCGACGAGATCGTGACAAAGAATCTCTACGGCGTGGATATAAATGCCGAGTCAGTGGAAATCACGCGCCTCGCGCTGTGGCTTAAAACCGCGCGCAACAAACATCGACTGCAGAATCTTGAAGCCACTATCAAGATCGGCGACAGCCTTATTGACGACCAGAAATGGACCGAGCGGCCATTCGACTGGCACGCGGCATTCCCCGATGTCTTTACAGCAGGGGGCTTCGACGTCGTGATTGGAAACCCGCCCTATGTTCGGATGGAATTGATCAAACCAGTCAAGCCCTATCTGGAAAAGAACTACGTTGTCGCAGCGGACCGCACTGATTTGTATGCATTTTTCTTTGAGAAGGGCGTCCGCATTCTAAAAGAGGGTGGCCGACTAGGGTTCATCTCGTCCTCAACCTTCTTCCGCACTGGATCGGGCGAGAACCTACGCACCTTCTTGGGCGATAATGTCGCCATCGAAGCCATCGTCGATTTCGGCAACCTACAAATATTCGAAGGTGTCACCACCGCGCCCGCTATTATGACGTTGGTAAAGCGCAAAGCCGACAAAGGATCGGTGTCGTTCATGAAAGTCAGTGACGTTCTTCCAAACGACCTTGGATCCGTCTTCACCGACCAATCGGAAATGATGCCACGAAATCGGCTTGGCTCTAGCTCCTGGCAGCTCGAGGACAATGCGTTAGCGCAGCTGCGCGACAAGATTGTGTCGGGTAAAAAGACGTTGTCAGATGTTTATGGTCAGCCAATGCGTGGCATTGTGACCGGTTTGAACGATGCGTTTATCGTTAATACGGACACGTATAACCGCTTAGTGAAACTGGATAAGAATTCTGCCGAGTTACTGAAGCCATTTCTCAAAGGCGAGAATGTTCAGCGATGGCGGATTGAGCCGGAAGGTCTGTTTCTCATCAACACGCCTAAAGGTAAGGTTGATATTGAAAAGTATCCGGTGGTTCGAGATTGGTTGTCGTCGTTTAACTGAGAAATGGTCCGGCAAATTGACCGTCGCGGACGCTTTCTTGAATCGCATTCTTACTGACTTGGCCTCGCGCACGGACCAAAAACTCACGGGCAAGCTAAAAAAGTTTTGGAAGCTGGATTTCGCAGCGTTCCGCGCGGAAGTAACAAGAACCTTCAAGACCGAAATTCCTGTGAAGGATCGCGACGACTGGGAAAGCTATCTAGCAGAAAAATCCGCCGAGGTGATCAAGCTGACGGCAGAGATCGAAGCCATAGAGGGGGGGATCGACGCCATCGTCTACAAGCTGTTCGATTTGACCCCTGACGAAATCAAGTTGCTGGATGCCTCGCTTGAAGGGCAGTATTGAATTCCGCACGAGGACCAACCCGATCTTTTCCGGCAGGACGAGCAACCCGATCTGTTCGGCGATAACGCAACCACGCCCGAATACCGAGCAGTCCCTGTGTCCGTACGCGCCGAACTCTACCAGATTCTCGCCGAGGCCCGCGTGGCGTGGAAGCTACCGTGGGAACCCAGAACGGTTCTACTTTACCGGACCATCTTCCTCCAGATAACGAACTGGCTGCCCGATGAGGAAGCCGCTCAACTGCGCTTTGAGTTCGAGACGGAAATCAAGCGGCTCCTGGCGGCCTGAGCGAGCGGCTGGCGGTTACACCTCATGCGGGGCTGGGGTGCGCCAGGAAAAACCCATGGAAGCCGGACCCAAAGCCGGGCATGACGGGCGGGAACGGTTTTAGGTTTTTCCGATGCGCCCTGCTCTGCTCAATCCCCTGTTTGCTCCGGTCACGAGCCTTCCCGGCGTCGGCCCGAAGCAGGACAAGTTGCTGCGCTATCTGCTCAGCCGCGACGAGACGCCGCGACTGGTCGACCTGTTGCTGCATTTGCCCGCCAGCGTGATCGATCGTCGGGCGCGGCCGAAAATCCGCGATGCCGCGCAGGGAACCATGGTGACGCTGGAAGTCACGGTCGATCGCCATCGCCCGCCGCTGCCCCGCAATTCGCGCGCGCCCTACCTCGCTTATGCCAGCGACGACACCGGCGACGTGGTGCTGACGTTTTTCCGCGCCAAGCCCGGCTATGTCGAGAAGTTGCTGCCGGTCGGCGAGAAACGCTACGTCTCCGGCACCTTGCAAATGTATGACGGCATCCCGCAGATCGTGCATCCGGACCGCGTCATCGACGAGGCGGGTTTTGCAAAGCTCAGCGGCATCGATCCGGTCTACCCGCTGACGCAAGGGCTTGCGCTCGGCTCGCTCCGTCGCGCGGTCGCGCAGGCGCTGGTGAAGCTGCCCGATTTGCCCGAATGGATCAGCCCCGAGGTGATCCGCCGCTGCAAGTTTCCTCCTGTCCGGGAAGCGCTGACGCGCGTGCATGTGCCGGTCGAACTGACCGACATCCTGCCTGACGGCCCGTTCTGGTCGCGGCTCGCCTTCGACGAATTGTTGGCGGGCCAATTGGCGCTGGCGCTGGTGCGTGCGCAGTTGCGCCGCCCCGCAGGCGACCGTCATGCCGGCGACGGCCATCTGCGCAACAGGATCATCGACGCGCTACCCTATGCATTGACGGCCTCGCAGCAGGCGGCGGCCGCCGCGATTGCGGAGGATCTGCGCCAGCCGCTGCGCATGCTCCGGTTGCTGCAGGGCGATGTCGGCTCCGGCAAGACCGTGGTGGCGCTGCTGGCTGCGGCGGCCGTCGCCGAAGTCGGCAAGCAGGCCGCATTGATGGCGCCGACGGAGATCCTGGCGCGGCAGCATATCAAGACGATCACGCCGCTGGCCGAACGCGCCGGCATGCAAGTGGCCATTCTCACAGGCCGCGAGAAAGGCAAGGAGCGGCGCGACCTGCTGGCGCGGCTCGAAGCCGGAGAGATCAATTTGCTGGTCGGCACCCATGCGCTGATCCAGGACGACGTGGTCTACAAGGCACTGGCATTGGCCGTGGTCGATGAACAGCATCGTTTTGGGGTGCGCGAACGGTTGGCGTTGACGTCGAAAGGCGAAGCGGTCGACGTGCTGGTGCTCAGCGCCACGCCGATCCCGCGCACGCTGGTGCTGACCTATTTCGGCGACATGGATGTTTCCGAATTGCGCGAGAAGCCGGCAGGCCGCCAACCGATCGAAACGCGCACCATATCGATGAGCCGGCTTGAGGAAGTCACGGAAGGCGTCGGCCGCGCACTCGAGGCGGGCAAGCTGGTCTACTGGATCTGCCCGCTGGTCGAGGAATCCGAGGCGGAGGGCACCGAACACCTCACCAACGCCACCCAGCGCTTCGAGTCCCTGCGAAAGCGTTTCGGCGACCGCGTCGGTCTCGTTCATGGCCAGATGAAGGGCACGGAGAAAGACCGTGTGATGGCGCAGTTCGCCGCCCACGAGATCGGCTTGCTGGTCGCCACCACCGTGGTCGAGGTCGGCGTCGATGTGCCGGCCGCCACCATCATGGTGATTGAGAACGCCGAGCGCTTCGGGCTCTCGCAACTGCATCAGCTTCGCGGCCGCATCGGCCGCGGCTCTGAAGCCTCGACCTGCCTGCTGCTCTACAGGGAACCGCTCGGCGAAATGTCGAAGGCGCGGCTGAAGGTGATCCGCGAGACCACCGATGGCTTTCGGATCGCCGAGGAGGATCTAAAATTGCGCGGCGAAGGCGATGTGCTGGGCGTGCGGCAAAGCGGCCTGCCCGGCTACCGGATCGCTCGTTCCGAGGTGCATGGCCAGTTGATCACGCAAGCGCGCGACGAAGCGCTGCGCATCCTGAAGGACGATCCGAAGCTCAAAGGCGAGCGCGGCGAAGCGCTGCGTTGCCTGCTCTATCTCTACGAACGCGACGAAGCGGTACCGCTGATCGGGGCCGGATAGAGTTTCCACAACCGTCATTGCGAGCGCAGCGAAGCAATCCATCTCTCCGCGAAACGAAAGAATGGATTGCTTCGCTGCGCTCGCAATGACGGAGTAAACTTACTGCGGTCGGAGAAAGCAGATGAAACAACCCTGCGTCTACATCGTGGCAAGCAAGCGCCACGGTACGCTATACACTGGCGTCACCTCCAACTTACCGCGGCGCGCGTTCGAACACCGCGAGGGACTGATGAAGGGCTTCTCGGCAAAGTATGGTTGCAAGATGTTGGTCTGGTATGAAGCGCACGAGACCATGATCGAAGCGATTACACGGGAGAAGCAAATCAAAGCTGGCAGCCGCGCGAAGAAATTGACTTTGATCGAAGCGCTGAACCCGGAATGGAAGGACCTCTACCAGACGCTCATTTGATATCGCGCCCGCTCATCCGTCATTGCGAGCGAAGCGAAGCAATCCATCTCGCCGCACAAGAATGGATTGCTTCGTCGCGGAGCCTGTCATCGGGCGCGCATTCGCGCGACCCGGTGGCTCCTCGCAATGACGGAGGGTGACGGTGCAATCAATCGACCTTCGCCGTCACCGGTTGCAGGGCGGCTGAATTCGCCACCCGCGCGGCATTGGCCATTCCGGCCAACGCTGCGATCTTCTTCTGTGGATCGGAGCCGGGCTGCACCACGCCGGCGGACATGATCAGGGTCGCGGCATCTTCGGCGCTCATATCGACTTCGATGATCTTGCTCTTGGGCACATAGAAGAAAAAGCCCGTGGTCGGGTTCGGCGCGCAGGGCAGGAACACCGAGATATGCTCCTCCTGGCCGGGAAGGCTGTTGGCGATCTCCACGCTCGGCGCCTGCGAGATCAGCACGATCGACCACATGCCCGGCGAGGGAAACTCGACCAGGCCAACTCGGCGGAAGCTCGATCCCGAGCCCGAGAACAAGGTTTCGAACACCTGTTTCAGGCCGCGATAGATCGCGCGCACCACCGGCATGCGACCGAGCAGTTTTTCGCCGAGATCGACCAGCGTCCGCCCGATCAGATTATGGGTGAGGAAACCGAGCAAGGTCAGCGCGATCACGGCGACCACGAGGCCGGACCCCGGCAGGCCGAACGGCAGATAGGTTTCGGGACGGTAGGCGACCGGAACGAACGGGCGCACCAGGCCATCGACCCAGGTCACGAACCACCAGGTCAGATACAGCGTGATAGCCACTGGACCGGCGACAATCAGGCCGGTCAGGAAGTAATTCCGCAACCGGGCTGTAAACCCTCGGGGCGCGGCCGGAGGCAGTTCCGCCGGAGGCACGGTCGGGGGCAGATTGTCGCGGTTCATCGGGTTCCCAAGGTAAGTCCGAGATAGGTCGGAGGTCGATCGGGCGCCCATCGCCCAAAAGCTCAGCTAAGCCATCCTAGCAGACTTTTGAAGACCCAATATCCAGCGAACTGCCGCAGGCCTATTCGACGGTGACCGATTTAGCCAGGTTTCGCGGCTGGTCGACGTCGGTGCCCATCACCACGGCGGTATGATAGGCCAGCAACTGGACCGGAACGGCATAAACCATCGGCGTAAAGGTCGCGTCCATGTCCGGCAGCACGATCGTCACCAGGGACTCGATGGTGGCTTCCGCCGCCCCCTTGGCGTCCGTCATCAGGATGATGTTGCCGCCGCGCGCCGCCACCTCCTGCATGTTGGACACGGTCTTGTCGAACACCCGGTCGAACGGCGCGATCACCACCACCGGCATGTTCTCGTCGATCAGCGCGATCGGGCCATGCTTGAGTTCGCCGGCGGCGTAGCCCTCGGCGTGGATGTAGGAGATTTCCTTCAGCTTCAGCGCGCCTTCCAGCGCCAGCGGATAGCTGGTGCCGCGGCCGAGATAGAGCACGTCGCGGCATTTGGCGATGTCGCGCGCCAGTTTCTCGATCTGCGGCTCACAGCGCAGCGCGGCTGCCATCAGGCGCGGGATTTCAACCAGGCCATGCACCAGTTTGGCCTCGTCGGCGTCGGACAATTCGCCACGCGCCTTGCCGGCGGCGACCGCGATCGCGGCCAGCACCATCAACTGGCAGGTGAAGGCCTTGGTGGAGGCGACGCCGATCTCCGGGCCCGCCAGCGTCGGCAGCACGGTCTCGCTTTCGCGCGCGATCGTCGAAGTCGGCACATTGACCACCGAGAGCGTATGCACGCCCTGCGACCTGGCATAACGCAGCGCCGCCAGCGTATCGGCGGTCTCGCCGGATTGCGAGATGAAGATCGCCAGATCGCCCTGGCGCAACGGCGCCTCGCGGTAGCGAAATTCGGAGGCGACATCGAGTTCGACGGGCACGCGCGCCAGCCGTTCGAACCAGTATTTGGCGACGTAGCCGGCGTAGCTTGCGGTGCCGCAGGCGACGATCGAGATACGCTGGATATCCTTGAAATCGAACGGCAGTTTCAGCGGCAGCGTGACGCGTTCGGTCGCCATATCGACATAGCGCGCCAAGGTGTGGCCGACCACTTCGGGCTGCTCGTGAATCTCCTTGGCCATGAAGTGCCGGTAATTGGCCTTGTCGACCAGTGCAGCGGCGGCGCTGTGCTTGTGCGTCTCGCGTTGAACGATGGCGTCATTCTTGTCGTAGATAACAGCGGAATTGTGCGTCAGCACCACCCAGTCGCCGTCCTCGAGATAGCTGATGGTGTCGGTGAACGGACCGAGCGCGATCGAGTCCGAGCCGAGATACATCTCGCCTTCGCCATAGCCGATTGCCAGCGGCGGTCCGTTGCGGGCGCCGATCAGGAGATCGTGCTCGCCGGCAAAGATAAAACCCAGCGCGAACGCGCCGCGAAGTTGCGACAAGGTCGCCTTGACCGCTTCGACCGGACCCACGCCCTTGGCGAGGAAGCTGTCGACCAAATGCAGCACGATCTCGGTATCGGTTTCGGTCCTGAAGACCGTGCCCTTCTTCTCGAGGGCTTCGCGCAGCTCGCGGAAATTCTCGATGATGCCGTTGTGAACCACGGCGACGCGTTCGGTCGAATGCGGATGCGCGTTGTTTTCGGTTGGCTTGCCATGGGTAGCCCAACGGGTGTGGCCAATGCCGCTATGGCCCTGCAGCGGTGACTTCGCGAGCCTGGCCTCAAGGTTCTTGAGCTTGCCTTCGGCGCGGCGCCGCTCAAGGCGATCGCCTTCCAACGTGGCCACCCCGGCGGAATCATACCCGCGGTATTCAAGCCGCTTGAGCGAATCCACCAATCGCTCCGCGACCGGAGCGCGCCCCAAAATGCCGACAATGCCGCACATGCGGATCGATATCCCCAAATCGAACGAAAATGGCCGAAACGGCACGAAAGCCCGAGCAGACCGCCTCTCTTAACGAGATTTGCGAACGCCCAGATACTCAATAATTGTTGCGGATTGAGACGGCGTTAAGCGGAAAGCTTAACGGAGCCGCACGGGCTTACCCCCGTGATTGTGCCGCTCGTCAATCAAGGCGCTTTGGGCTTCTTGCCGCGGGTCTTGATCTCGCGGTAGCGCGCCGCACCGCCTTCGCGGACGGTCTGCGGGCTGCGCTCGAGCGCCAGCGCGTCGTCGGGCACGTCGCGGGTGATCACCGAGCCCGATCCGATATAGGCGCCCTTGCCGATTTTCACCGGCGCCACCAGCGACGAATTGGTGCCGACGAAAGCCCCCTCGCCGATCTCGGTCTTGTGCTTGGAAAAGCCGTCGTAATTGCAGGTGATGGTGCCCGCGCCGATGTTGCTGTTGGCGCCGACATGGGCGTCGCCGATGTAGCTCAGATGGTTGACCTTGACGCCGGCTTCCAGCACCGCCGCCTTGGTCTCGACGAAATTGCCGATCCGTGCGCCGTCACCGAGCGAGGTGCCCGGCCGCAACCGCGCATACGGCCCGACCGAAGTGTTCTTGCCGATCGAAGCCTGCACGATGTGAGAAAACGAATGAATCACCGCGCCGTCGCCGATCGAAACGCCGGGCCCGATCACCACGAACGGTTCGATGGTGACGTCGTTACCGAAGCTGGTATCGGCCGCGAGATAAACCGTCTCCGGCGCGATCAGGGTGACGCCGGCGTCGAGCGCTGCCTTGCGCAAGCGCGCCTGCATCACATGTTCGGCCTCGGCGAGCTGAGCCTTGGTATTGATCCCGCGCACTTCATCCTCGCTGGTTTCGATCACGACCGCCTTCAATCCCATCTCGCGCACGATGGCGACCGCATCGGTCAGATAGTATTCGTGTTTGCTGTTGGCGTTGCCGATCTTGTCGATAATGCCGAGCGCGCGGCGGCCATCGAACGCCATCACCCCGGCATTGCAGAGATCGACCTGGCGTTCGGCGGCACTGGCGTCGGCATGCTCGCGGATCGCCACCAGATGATCGCCCTCGACCAGCAGCCTGCCGTAGCCGGCAGGGTCGGCGGCGCGAAAGCCGAGCACGGCGAGCGCCGCACCGCTTTTCAAGGGCGCCCGCAGCCGCGCGAAGGTCTCGGCCGAAATCAGCGGCGTATCGCCGAACACGATCAACAGATCGTCCGCGCCGCGCACCAGCGCCTCGCGGGCCGCCAGCACGGCGTGCGCGGTGCCGAGCCGTTCGCGTTGGATGAAGGTCACCGCATCCGGGCGCGCCCGTTTGGCCTCCTGCGTGACGCCGGCGTGATCCGGTCCGACCACCACCGCGAGCGCGGCGACGGGGCCTTTCGGGGCGGCGGCCAACACATGCGCCAGCAGCGACTGGCCGGCGACCGGATGCAGCACCTTTGGCATCGACGATCGCATACGGGTGCCCTCGCCGGCCGCGAGCACGACGGTGAGGCTGGATCGGGCGGTCATTGTGGTCCTTGGATCGGGGCGATCATTCAGCCGCCGTCATAAAGCGTTTTGCCGTGCAGGGGAAACTCGAATCCCCACCCCGGCAAAACACGGTGATCTCCGGGTCGCGCAGCGATCCCGGGGGTCGCGCAGCGATCCCGGGGATCGCACGGTGTGATCCGGGAACACGGCGCATTTCCTGTTAATGTTTGCTGTGTGATTCGGCGGGGCCTCAGGAGGGCCGAAGAAGTCGTATGGCGAAAAAAAGTGACCAGCTGGCTGGCGGTTTCGAGACTGAAAACACGGGCGGCCTGCTGTCCGGTCTGTTGGCCGATGAAGAACATCTCGACCGTCGCGCGATGTTCAGGCTCGGCACCTGGGGCGTGGCCTCGGTCGGCGCCGTGGTTATCGCAGTGCTCGCCAACCAGTCCGCGATCAAGACGCGGCGCGACGACGTCGCGGCGCTCGATCTGACGCGACAGTCGCAGCAGATCCAGTCGGTCGCCCGCGAAGGCCAGAATGAGACGCGGCGATTGGCCTCCGCCATCGATACCCTCAATGGCGATCGCGACCGGCTGTATTCCCGTTTGACCACCATCGAACAAGGGCTGGATTCGGTGACCGGCGCGATTACCAAGCAAAATTTGGGGGCGGCGGCCCTCCCGGCCATACCGCCCGCCACACCGCCGAAGGTTACCCCCCCGGCTGCCGCTGCTGCCCCGCAACCCGTCGACCAAACCGCCGCGCCTGACCCTGCTCCGGCGGTAGCCCCGGTAACGACAAGCGTCGCACCGGTGACCGCCGCCACGGCCACGCCGACGCCTGAGAAACCCGCGCCTGAGAAGCCGCGCGCCGACGCCAAAAAGCCTGCGCCGCCGGCTGCCGCGACCGTCGCAGCGGCGCCGGCTGCCTCCGCGGTACCTTCAACTCCGCCGGCCGCGCCATCGTCGGCGCCGTTGATGGCCTCGAAATCGCTGATGGGACCGCCGGACGCCACGGCCGGGAAGCTGATCGAGCCGGAGCCGCCGGCGAAGGCTGCTGCCGCCATGCCGGCGCCCTCACCGCCGCCGCCCGCATCAATGGCGTCAGCACCTGCACCCGATGCGGCGGCGTCCAAACCTGCCCCTGAAAAGGTCGCAGCCGCAGAACCGGCTTTATCGGCGTCCCCTCCGCTCGCGGTCAAGCACACCGAATTCGGGGTGGATGTCGGAGGCGCCAATTCGGTCGGCGGCTTGCGTGCGCTGTGGCGCGGGCTGCTGAAATCGCGGTCGAACGCGGCCTTGGCGGCGTTGCAACCGATCATCGTGGTGAAGGAGCGCGATAACGGCCTCGGCATGCAACTGCGCCTGGTCGCCGGCCCGCTCAGCGATGCCGCCGCGGCCGCGAAGATTTGCGCCCGTTTGGCTGAAAACGACCACCCCTGCGAGACCTCCGTGTTCGACGGCCAGCGTCTCGCCTTCAAGGCCGATGACGCCCCCGCGAGGACGGAATCCATTGCGGCCAAACGCGAAAAACCCTCAACGGAAAAACCCTCGCCAGAAAAGTCGGCTCCGGAGGCGGCTTCCGAACAGAAGCCGGCGTCGGAAAAACCTGCCGCGACAAAGCCCGGCTCGAGCAGATACTTCCATCGGCGCAGCTATTCCTCGTCGAAGCGGGCTGCCGTGGTCGAGGATCCGCCCAAGAAGCCGGAAACCTCCTCCGGCATTTCCTCGTTCTTCAGTAGCCGTATCCACTCTCAATAAAGCCAACTGCAACAATATCTTGCGGCGGGTTTCTCGTGTTCTTTCACCGGCCAACCCACCGGTCACCCGAGCGAGCGGGTTGTTCCGCCGGCCTTTCCCGACCATATTCGCCCGATGAAAAAAGCTCCGTTCCGGCTGACGCCCTACCAGGTCCAATGGCTCATGATCGTCGGTTTCGTCACCGTCGGCTGCGCGCTGTATCTGCGCTACCTCGCGATCGAATTCTCCACGGTGGCGCTGGCCTGCGACGCCGGGTTGCAGACCATGCTGTGCAAGACGCGGCTGCTGGCGACCTCCCTGTTCCAGAACTCGGTGTTCGGAATAGCCGCCCTGATCGTCGCGACGCTGCACATTCTGCGGCCGTCGATCGTGCTGCTGACGGCCGGGCTGATCGCCGCCGGCTTCGGCATCGTGCTTTACAATATCGGGCTGTCGGGGCTCGCGATCGGGCTGCTTATTCTGGGGTTTGCACGGCCCGCGCCTGCCACAGCGTAACGGCAAACAGCAGATAGATCGCGCAGGTCCACAGCGACTGCCAATTGTCCGGGCCTTCGTTGAACCCGGTATAAAACGCCGATACCGCGAGTAGTCCCGCAAACACCGCTTCCGCGATCGGCCGCGCGCCCTGCTTCGGGCGGTTAAGCAGCATCAGGGTCGAAAACGGAATCACGGCCATGGTCAGCGCGGCGAATGGAAAATCCTTGTAGCGCGGGTCGAATACGAAGCCGAGCGCGGTTTCCGCCGCCATCAAGCTGGTCACGGCGAGCACCAAAGCAAGCAGGATCGGCAACAGCGATCGCGCTCTTAGATCGCTCGGCCCGAGCAATTCCAGAAACGTCGGCAGCGCACGCCCCGACATCAGCGCATTGGTGCAGAGCAAGGGCGAAGCCGTGCCCGCCGCCAGCAACGCGCCCCAGCCGAGCCAGCCGCCAAAACCGTAGCTCTCGTAGTACATCTTGTCGGCGGCGACGCCGAGCAGGATGCCGCCCGACGTCGCGGAGAGTGCGACCGCGATCCAGGACGACAGCCGTGGCGTCCAGGGCCGACGACGCAACGTCAGCCAGCCCGCGCCGAACACCAGCACGGCCAGCGCCATACCGGCGCCCATCTGCCACTTCCACAGCGGAAAATTGCTGACGGCCTGGCCGGGCGGATATTTCAGCGCTCGCTGCACCGAATCAATCAGGCCCCAATAGCCGCCGACCGTGCCTTCGAGCCGACGCTTCCAGGGCTGGTCATAGGCCTCGATCAGATTGACGCGAAAATGCTCCTGCTTGGCCATCGCCAGGATTTCGGAGACCACCCGCGCCTGATTGGTCCGCGACGGCAGCGCACCTGCGCGCATCCGTCCCTCGCTTGGCCAGCCGGTTTCGCCGATCAGTATCTCCTTGCCGGGGAACGCCACCGCCAGCCGCTTGCGGATCGAATCGACATGGGCGGCGGCGTATTTGGCGCGGATCGGGAAGTCTTCCCAATACGGCAGGATATGGATCGTGACGAAATCGACTGCGTCATAGATTTCCCGATTGCGCAGCCAATATTCCCAGACGTCGGCATAGGTCACGGGAACCGTGACCTGGGCTTTGACCGAGCGGATGAGAGCGGCAAGGTCCGACGCCGTCATCTCGCCGCGCAGCAGCACCTCGTTGCCGACCACGACGGCGCTGATCACGTCAGGATATTGCTTGGTCAGGCCAATCACGGTCGACACCTGCGCCAGGTTTTTCAAGCGATCGCTGCCGAGCCAGATACCCTGGATCACCTTGAGGCCCGCTTTGGCGGCAAGCCCGGGAACCTGATCGAGACCGTTGTCGATCGAATAGGTCCGCACGCAATCGGAGATCTTGGCGAGTTGCGCCAGATCCTGGGCAATCTGTTCCGCCGAAATATGTGTGGTCGGCACCAACGGCGTCTGCGCGCCGCGGAACGGTGCATAGGATACGCATTGCAGCTTGGCGTCGGGGTCGATCGGGGCCCGCGCCAGGATGATCGGCGTGGCCAGCCACCACCACGTTGCGGCAATCGTGCATAGCGATATCAGGAGAAGCGCCAGCGGCGTACGAAGAGAAATCGGTTCCATCCTCCGGGCGAAGCCCGTCGATTAGCCGGTCATCGCCGATCTGCCAAGGGCATCCTCAAGCCAAACCCCGTCTTGTCCTGCGACAGTTTTTCCCCGCAACGATAAAGTTGTGAGTTTGCTGGACAAAATCCGAAATACGCGTCATGGGAATTCGCTGGCGTCTCCGCCGCATTGGGGACCTATTTGGACGGCAACAAGCCAAGCCGCCCGGCGGGCCGCTTGGGATTGTCGTCCAGGATTGTCTTCTAGGATTGTCTTCTAGGATTGTCTTCGGGCAGGAAACATATCGGGGAATGCATGGGTCGACGGGTGCTTGAGTTCAAACATGCGGTTTTGCGCCACTTCGCCGCTACAGGCCTCGTCCTTCTGATCGGGGCTGGCAGTGCTTTCGCCCAGAGCGGCACCCCCAACGCGCAGGACCAATCCAAGCCGGCGGCCGACAAGGCCGCCGAACTAAACAAGGAGAACCAGCGCAAGGTCGACGAGTTCAGCGAGGCAGCGCAGGCCATCAGCGGCCCCGCCGGAAACCCGGAATGCGTCTGGCTCGGCCGCCGCGTGGTCCGCCTGATGTGGCAGGACGACCTCGATACCGCGTTCCGCCACCTTGACCTCTATGACCGTTTCGGCTGCCCCGGCGGCCATGTTCAAGCCACCTTCCGCTGCCTGACCCGGTTCGGCGCGCAGATCGACGACAAGGTGCCGCGCTCGCTCGACAGCCGCATCCATGCCTGCTGGATCAATCCGGGCGCCCAGCCGCAGGCCGCGGCCGCCGCAACGCCACCCCCGGCGCCCGCCACCGCCGGCAATGCGCAGCCCGCCCCGCCGGCCCCTGCCCCCTCGCCGACGCCGTCCGCCTCGCCCACACCGGCGGCGAAATAGCCGCCTTCGACGTCAGAACGATCCGGGCAAGAAACGATCGTTCTTTTTGCGGGCAGAACGGCGTTCACGGCTAGAAAGAAGTCTTGCGCGATTAGAAAGAAGACCTGCGCGATTAGAAAGAAGGCCTGGCGCCCTTAAAACGCCATGGCGTCATACCAGTTGTTAAATCGTGTGGCAGCGTTATCCTTTCGGTGCCGCCGTGTCGGTCGAACCTAGGGGACGGGTTCGCTTCCCCCTGATCCAGGCCCCGTATGGTTTCCCCGCGATGCGCGCCGTCGTCGCCGTTCTGTTGTTCGTCACCGCCGCTCACGCTGCGCTTTGGGGTCTATTCCAGGATAAGCAATCGGCGCCCGATTTCCGCGGCATTCTGCCGAGTGCTTCCTATGCACCGTTTGAACCGGGTCACACGGTCGCCGACGTCAACGCCGACTCCGAGAAGGTCCGCGCCGACCTGAAGAAACTCTCCACCCTGACGCGCGCGGTCCGCCTGTACTCGTCGACGGAAGGCAACGAACTGGTGCCGCCGATTGCCGCGGAATTCGGCATGAAGGTCACGGTCGGCGCCTGGATCGACAAGGACAGCAATCGCAACAACCGGGAGATCGAAGCCGCCATCAATCTGGCGCGGCGCAACAGCAACGTCATCGGGCTCGTGGTCGGCAACGAAACCATCTACCGCGGCGAGCAAGTCCCGATCGAGAACCTGGGGCCGATACAGGAAACCGGGCTCGAGGCCGGCGAGGCCGCGCGAATACTTCGCGAGGAGAGCGACCGGGTTCGCGATGCCGAAGCGCAGCCCGACGACAAGAAGGCCGAGGCGTTGCGATGGGCGCTGGCGGAAAACAACGTTCATCGCCTCATCAAGCTGATTCAGCGGATCAAGAAGTCGGTCAACGTTCCCGTGACCACGGGCGAAATCTGGAACATCTGGCGCGACCATCCGCAGCTCGCCAACTCCGTCGATTTCATCGCCGCCCACGTGCTGCCCTACTGGGAAAATTTTACGGACAAGCAGGCCGTCGATCAAGCGGTCGCGATGTACCAGCTGTTGCGCGACCAGTTCCCGGGCAAACGCATCATGATCGCCGAATTTGGCTGGCCGAGCGCCGGCTATAATCTGCGCAATGCCGATCCCGGTCCGTTGCAGCAGGCCGCGGTGCTGCGGAACTTCGTGTCCCGCGCCGAAGCCGTCGGCATGGAATACAACATCGTCGAGGCGATCGATCAGCCCTGGAAGTTCTTCGAAGGCGGCGTCGGACCGTATTGGGGCATTCTGAACGCCGACCGCGAACCCAAATTTTCCTGGACCGGTCCGGTCGTCAACGAGAATTACTGGAAATTCGCCGGCATCGCCCTCCTGGTCGGCATCCTGCTGTCGCTGCCGATCCTGCGGCTTGACCGTCCCACCATGATGCAATCGCTGATGCTGTCGGCCGCGGCGAACGGCGTCGGCGCCTGGGCTGCGATCGTGTTCGAATACTGGACCGGGCATTATTTCGTGTTCGGCTCGGCCTTCGCCCTGACGCTGGGCCTGATCCTGCTGGTTCCGCTGGTGCTGATCGCGATGGCGCGGATCGAGGAGATCGCCGCCATTGCCTTTGGCCACGCCCCTCGCCGCCTGATCACCAGGGGCGCGGAACTGGCGCCGGCGACAACAGGCGAAGGCGTCACCTTCCCCAAGGTCTCGATCCATGTCCCGGCCTATCGCGAGCCGCCGGAGATGCTCAAGCAGACGCTCGACGCGGTGGCCAGGCTCGATTACCCGAACTTCGAATGCGTGGTCATCGTCAACAACACGCCCGATCCGGAGTTCTGGCAACCGATCCAGGACCATTGCCGCGCACTCGGCGAACGCTTCGTGTTCATCAATGCGGAGAAGGTACAGGGCTTCAAGGCCGGCGCCCTGAAGATCGCGATGGAACGCACCGCGGTGGACGCCGAAATCATCGGCATCATCGATGCCGATTATGTCGTGACGCCGGACTGGCTCAAGGATCTGGTGCCTTTGTTCGCCGACCCGCATGTCGGCATCGTGCAGGCGCCGCAGGAGCATCGCGACGGCGACCGCTCGCTGATGCACTACATCATGAACGGCGAATATGCCGGATTCTTCGACATCGGCATGGTCCAGCGCAACGAGTTCAATTCCATCATCGTTCACGGCACCATGTGCCTGATGCGGCGCGCGGCGATGGACATGGCGGGCGGCTGGGCCGGCGATACCATCTGCGAGGATACCGACCTTGGGCTGGCCATCATCGAGCATGGCTGGCTGACGCATTACACCAATACCCGCTACGGCTACGGCCTGCTGCCGGACACCTACGAGGCGTTCAAGAAGCAGCGCCATCGCTGGGCCTATGGCGGCTTCCAGATCGTCAAGAAGCACTGGCGCCGCTTCCTGCCCGGCGCGAGCCGGCTGACCCCCGATCAACGTCGCGAATTCTCGCTGGGCTGGCTGAACTGGCTCGGTGCGGAAAGCCTCGGCGTGGTGGTCGCGATCCTCAATCTGATCTGGGTGCCGATCGTGGCGTTCGCCGACATCGCCATTCCAGACAAGATCCTCACCCTTCCGATCATCGCTTCCTTCATCGTCTCGCTGGTGCATTTCGTCGCGCTGTACCGCCTGCGCGTCCATGTCAAAGCTGGCCAGATGCTTGGCGCCATGATCGCGGCGATGTCGGTGCAATGGACGGTATCGCGCGCGGTCGCGCAGGGCCTGGTCACCGAGCATCTGCCGTTCGCCCGCACCTCCAAGGGCGGGCTGTCGCGGATGTCGATCGAATTCCAGGCGTTCTGGGAAGCCGTGATCGGCGTGCTGCTGCTGGCCGGCGCCGCCGTGCTGGTGGCCACCAACAGTTACAAGCAGGTCCGTGAAATCTACATTTTTGCCGGCGTGTTGGTGCTGGAAAGCCTGCCGTTCCTGTCGGCGGTAGCGATCGCCATTCTCGAGCAATCGCGCATCAATTCGTTCTCGTTCTGGCGCGACAGCGCGGTGCGGACGGCGGAACTGATTGGCCTGCGGCCGGTGGCTATGCCGACCGTGATCGGCGCCTCTCCCCCGGTGGTCGCCTCGGACATTCACCGCGAAACCAACTGACGGATCGGCCGATTTCCTGTGGGTAATCGGCTTGAAGAAGGCGGGACAACCACCCGAAAGTCCAAGCAAATCGACGCTTGGTCCGCGACGCCTGCGCGGATTGCCACGCTATTGACCCACGACGCCCCGCCCCCTACACAGCGCGGCAAGTGAGCGCGTAGCTCAGGTGGTAGAGCACGTGACTTTTAATCATGGGGTCGAGGGTTCGAGTCCCTCCGCGCTCACCATGTAAATCCCTGCAGCACAGTGGTCTCTTCTGATGAAGAGGCTAAAAAGGGAAGTAGTCTCGCGAGCAGGTTTTCTCGCGCATGGGGCTTTTATGGAGCCAAGATGAAGAGCATTGTCCGCTTTCTACTTGTCGGAGCCATACTCCTCTCCCGGTGCGCCTGGGCTGCCGAATCCTCACCTGTCGCATTTGCGAAGAGCGTGGTTTTCGAGCGCGGCTCTCAAACCTTTGCGACTGTGAGCTACCCAGACGAGAGCTTGATCGTCGAGTTCCGGCTTGAGCCTTACTCAGCCGGCAAAGCAACCGCGGTCCGGGCTTTTGGCGAGATAACCAAAAAAATCGCGCAAGGCGTGTTCAGCAAATTCCCGAAGATCAAGAGCGTCCAGGTCATTGGCAACCTCGCGCTGCGCGATAAGCGCGGACACGATACTGTTGACCGCGCCGTCATGGTGAAGTTCTCAAAAGTGAATGCGGCGACTATCAAGTGGGAAAACGTCGACCCCGCTAACATCGTCGAGATCGCCGATAAGCACTGGATCTTGCCAGAGTTGGCCGCCGACAAGAAATAATCCGTCGGCCCGACTTCTCCACACCCGCGACCACCGGTGGCTCGACGTCGTTCCCTGCCCCAACAGATTGATAATTTGCGCCGCGAGCGTGACAAAGCTTTCGTTGCGGGATGACTAAGGCCGAAAGCCGAGCCGCGGCGAAGACATATCACCAGGAGAAGGAACGCCGGTGGCGTGAGGAAGCGCATGCCCAGACCGTCCCGCGGATCTCGAGGAACTGCGACGCCTCCCGCACTACTTGATCTTCGGCAACAAGGCAGGCGTTCCGCGTCAGAACCTGAGGAAGGCGATCGACGATTACGTGGAGAAACTGACCGGCGATCGGCGC
Organism: Bradyrhizobium sp.; assembly: GCA_039935075.1. Taxonomy (GTDB): domain Bacteria; phylum Pseudomonadota; class Alphaproteobacteria; order Rhizobiales; family Xanthobacteraceae; genus Bradyrhizobium. The sequence goes on along the minus strand of JBDTKZ010000063.1, from coordinate 41,220 downwards.
GCGCTCCATGCTCCGAATCATAACCCCGATCGCAAAGAGACGCATTGGGGCAGCGGAGGTAAAGCCAGGTCAGTGACGGCAGTGACCGCGGGACCAAAGCCCCGCGACTTGCTCTCCTGTTTGACGTGTCTCAACCTTGTGGATCTGGCGTGATAGCCGGAACACTTAGGGGAGCTCCGCCCAGCGAGACAGCCCCCACAGGTTTAGGCTGCCGAGCTATCCTTTTTCGCACCAGTCCGGATAGCCGGTTGCGCGCGCGCCCTTTTGGAATGGAGGAAGTTATTTCCGGCGCAATTGCATTTTGCAGCGAGTCCACCTTCGCTATCAGCGTGGAAATCTGAGCAGCTATCTTCCTCACGTCGACATGTTCATCCGATATTTGAGCAGATATTTTCTTCACATCGACATGTTCATCCGTGACGCTCTGTCTTAGAGAGGCGAGCGTCGTTGAATCCTGCTGAAGCAGAGCTGTGTTTTGCTGCAATGAGGAAGTATTCTCTTGTAGCGAGGCGACGTGTTGCTGCTGAGCCGACTGGATATCGCTCAAGGCTGCGACAACCGCATCCGGGGTTGGCACTGAGGCTGCCTCGTGCGGAAGCAGTTCGGCCACCAAACCGCTGACATTTGGCAACGCAAAATCGGAAGGCGACAGTGTATAGACGGCCGCAGTAGCGTTTAGGCCAAGAGCGAACACCGACAGCGCCAAAATCGACTTTCGGCCGGATTTCTTGCTCGATGTGATGGATTCGGGCTGTTCGGTTTGGCTCTGCGTTTCCGATGTCATGGTCACGTGCATCGACCTCAAATGGGTACAAAGGGAGCCCTCGCTGGGTCGTCCTCGCGACGGCTCCCTTACGCGGCACCAACTAAAACTGCCCCGGATTATGGGCTGATGAGATTAATTCCGCGTTATCATCGCAGCCGCCGGCTACGGCTCGCCAGCCGACCGTTCGGCGCCGGCGCTTCATGAAGGCGCTGCTCTTAGTTCGCGCCGGATGCGCTGTGAGGAATACCTCATCATCAGCGATCACGCGCCTGATGCGTTCCGGGTCACGACGCACCAGCCGGCCGGCCCGAATCCGTGGCTGCCGGGCGGCATCTATCACGGGTGATCTGCAATTACTCTGGATAGGTCGCTCAACCTCGCATTCACGGGCTGGGAGCGTGTTTCTCACCTGACCCATTGATCTGGCTCGCACCCGTTCATCATCATGAAAAGGTGCGGGCGAGCAGGTCGTTGAATCCGCGACGCCAAGTCGGCGCCCGAGCTTGCCCAGATGAAGTGGCAGACGGTGGTGTCGAGCAGGCTTCGATCCAAAAGACGCGCGGGACCCAGTTTCAGGGGCAGCGGTCGCCTGGTACATGACCGGAACTTTTGCGGCCTTCACCGCATTGGCTATCCGAAAGGATACTGTCATGCTTATGAGCGTTGCCGCTGCCGTAATAGGTCTCCACCTCAGCGCGGCTTTGCCGAGCGCGACGATTCCGCTGATTCAAGTTCAGCAGTGCGGGAATGGATATGACGTCGACATTCACGGACGCTGCTTCCCAAACGGAGTGATACCGCCGCAGTATCAGGCAGCTCGCCAAGGCTACAGGGGCTACCGTGGCGGCCGCCAACCGGTACCGTGCGGCAATGGGGCAGACGCTGACATAAGAGACGGACTCTGTTACCCGACAGGGACGGTGCCACAACGGTTTCAGCAGGGCCGCCAGCAGTATTACGGCGGTGATGAGCGCTATCAGCCGCAGCTGCGCCGGCGATACTACTACGGCAATTAGTTCAGCCTCCCACTGCTCAGGATTGCCGTCGCACCCGCGGCGGACACTAATTCGGCCTCGGACAATGGTCGGTTTAAGATGTCAAAAATGACATGGAAACGCCGCACAGCGACTCCCTGCCACGCCACTCGCTGCAGTCATGGCGGCAAGCGCTCTGGAGCAGTGGAAAGAGCAAACAGGAAGTGGCTCGGTTGGGGACCAGCCGTATTGTCGATCTCTCACTTGGCGAGATGATCTTTGGTCATAAGAAGCGTCACGATGACACCCTCCGCGCTCCAATCGCACGAAATGGAGCCGCCCAGTTGGATTGTCATGGCCCGGTTGAGCAGCTTGCTTCCATACCCGCCTTCACCAGCCGGAGCCGCGACTGGCGGTCCGCCGCGTTCGGTCCAGACTACCACCACCTCCGTGTCGTGAGGGGCGCAAGATATGTCGAGTGTGCCGGTTGAGGACGAGAGCGCGCCATACTTCAGCGAATTGGTGGCCAGTTCATGGACAACGAGCGCAAGCGTTGTTGCCGCCTGCTCGCCCACGCCCATACGGGGGACCGAGACCCGGACGCGACCGCTGAATGCTCCCATGTCGTCATAAGGCGCAAGCAGTACCGTCAACAGGTCACCGAGCAGCGCGGCTTTTCCTCCCTGACCCGGAAGCGGACGGACAAGATCATGGGCGCGACCTAACGCGGTCAGCCGATGCGTGAGTTCCTTCGCCATATCGGCGGTCGTCTTTGCGGACCGCGAAGTGATGGCCGTGAGACCGGATGCAATGGCCAGTAGATTCTTCACCCGGTGGCTCATTTCGCCCGCGAGCAACTCGTGACCTTCCTCAGCTTGCTTGCGTCCCGTAACGTCGATGAAAATTCCGTACATGATGCGACCGACGATATCCGCATCGTTGCCCTGGCCGCGCGCCGACACCCACCTGACATCGTCGCCGACCATGATGCGGAAGTCGATTTCATAGGCACCGATGATGGCGCGTGTGGCGGCGAACGCGGCTTTCACCCGGTCGCGATCCGCCGGATGAATATGCGAAGAAAGGTCGTCAAACGTCACGGATCCGCTGAGCGGCACGCCCCAAAGATGGAAAGCTCTCTCGTCCATCGTGAATCGATTGGTGTCTACGTTCCACGACCACAGTGCGACCCCCGCCGCGGAAATAGCCAAGCGTAACTGTTCCGCACCCCAAACTGGCGGGCGCCATTTCTCCGGGGGGCTTGCGGAAATCTTCGGTACAGCAACCGCCTCGACCAGACTATCATCTTGCGCTTCCATGTTTTTCCCTTGGCAATATCAACTTTATCGGGCTCGGTCGATTAGACCGGCACAACAACGATCCCGGCTGAACATGCCGAGTTAGAAATTTCCGGAGGATCTGCGAAATCGCAGCTTCGGAACCAACTCCGCCGACCTCAAATGGTTCGAACAGATGTGTTGGGCTCCCGACGGATAAATCGCGGGTGATGCCGGTGCCCAATTAGCGGATAAGACGGGCCGATGATTTCAGTAGCGAGACGCGCGGTCATCCTGATCGTTGGAGATGAATTGCTGATCCGTTGACCGCCGTCGAAATGATCGAAGAGGCAGGATTTGGAGTCGTCGAAGCGGCGAGTGCGGATGAAGCCATTGCAATTCTTGAAGGTCGCTTGGACATCGCTGTCGTATTCATCCAAATGCCGGGCAGCATGGATGGTCTCAAGCTTGCTGCCGCGGTTCGGGACCACTGGCCTCCTATCAAGATCGTGGCCACTTCGGGACGCGTCAAACTTCGTCCCGGCGATTTGCCGGAGGGCGGGCGTTTTTTGCCAAAGCCCTACATCCCGCTGAAATCACGAAACTGCCGCGTGAATTGATTGCGGCCTTAAGGGCCATTGCCCGCAGCTTCGTTTATCGCCGCCATCACTCCTGCTGCGCACCAATTCACAGGCAAGGTAAAGCCGCCCGCTTCGGCTTTTCCGACGACGGCGGCGCCAACCACCATGGGCAGCCCGCTGACAGTTTACCGACGAAACCATTTTCCCGAGCCGACGAAGCCGGCCTGAAACCGAGACGCGCCATGATTACGCTCGATCAAGCAACGAGGTTCGGTCATGTGGGCATTCATCATCAACCTGGTCTACGACCAGTCCTGCGAGAAATACCTGGGCGAAGTTTCTCGGCAGGCGAATTTGTGGATCTGACGAGGCCGCGCTGCTGGATCAGCGACAGGATTCCAGCGGCGGGAACTTTTCCCAGCCAGGTTCAGTTAGGTTCCGAACATTATGAGTATGCCTTTACTCCGAAGGAGAGATAGTAATGAAGACAGCATTGATTTTGGCCGCCGTCGCTGGTTTCGGAATGGCAATGAGCGCGCCAGCCGAAGCGCGGGGGATTTATGCCGCCGGAGCTTGCAGCGCCAATGGCGCATATTGCTACGTTGATGGCCCAGGCTTTTACAGCCAATCCTACGGACTAAGTTTCGCGTATTACGGCGGACCGGTCTATGTTGGTCCCGGCCCCTGGTACCCATTTCCGCACTATCGCACTATTCACCGATGAACCGATCAACAGCCAGCTTTAATTGGGCTTGGCGGGCTCATTGCCTTGGGCTTTAGCAGCAGTCGCCTGGCGGTCGCGCGCCGCGATCAATTCCTTCTGGAGCTTCGACCGTTCGTCGGGTGTCATGACCGCCATTTGGCGCGGCGGCGGCAGATCTTCTACCGGGAGATAAGCCGTTGTTTTCGGCGGCATTGGTGCCTCGGCCCGCGCGTCCATCAGTGACGAACCAGCAGTGGAAGTCGCACAGCCACCGAGCGAGAAGCTCAACAACAGCGCCCCCGCGGCGAGCATCGTTCGCCACCTATAAATATACGCAATACCCATGCATGATCGTTCTACGACCATTGCGAGCCAATTATGTTCGTCCGAGGTTCCTCGTGAGGCCCGGCGCAAGCGAGGTTAATCGAGGGTTACGAAGGGCTCGGCGCAAAGCCCGCGCGTTCTCACGGATACGCAGGCGAACTTCTCCACACCATGATCGGCAGCTGCCGTCAGGCCTGGTTGGCGGCAGCGCTGTCCTTGTCCAACCAGCGCCGTGTCGCGTCGTCGCTCCAGCTGGGAACCGCGAAGCGCCCGGGGGCGGTCACGCTTTGGCTGGGACTAACGATTTGGCCGGGACTAACGATGACATGAGGTCGCGGTTTAGAGCGATGCACCGGTGCCGCGTCAGCAGAACCACACAGGGCGATCAGCAGGCCCAAGGCTAAAACAGAACGCATCGCATTGCTCCAATCGGCCACCGCCGTCCTCATGTGGTACGCGGCCCGCACGGCCGCAATCTGCCAGCGCCTTCAGAATTTTAATCAATCTTTAATTTTTGCGGCCTGTCATAGCGCGCGGGGGACTTTGTGGGCCGAGGTGTGCGATGGAAGGACTTTGCTGGACTGATCTGGATGCAGGTGAGCAACGCGCGATCGCGATGCTGGCGGACGGTGTTTCGCCCGAGCTGTGCGATCCGGTGGCTCTCCTGACCTTGAGGCGCATCGGGCTTGCCCGGGGCGCGCGGTTGACCCCAAGCGGAGAGCAGTTGCTTTCAGAAGCGGTCCGGCACGCATTCGCTGCGTGATCGAACCGAAGGCTTGGGTGTTTTACTGGTCCTAATTAGTTTTCTATATCGCTTTTTTGCACCCCCTCCTCCCGCAAAGACCGCGAATCAGCAATGATCGGCCAAGCATCTGATTTGGTGAGGGGCGCCAATGACCGAGCTGCAGTTTTTAGAGGACAAGATCGGCGAGTTCCGGGCGCATTTGAGCGACGCCTGGCGCAGCCTGTCGGGTTCTTCACTCACGACATTCGAACGACGCGAGTTGCGCAACGAAATGAAGCGCTGTGGCGCGGAATTGCAGCGATGCCTGGAACTGGTCCAAGCTGAACACACCCGGTCTCGCATGCGCCTTGCCGAAAACACAGCCACGCGTGTCAAGGTGGTTGATTTTCGTCTGCTCGGGCAATCCGGCATCGATAGCGGGGTGGTCGCCGATACGCATCGATGATGTGGATCGTCAAGGACGGGCCCGTGCACAGCATTCCGGGCGATATTCTGGAGGCGCCGCAATCTTTGGCTCATGATGCGGCCTCGACACCGGGCCTGAACCCACGAGGCCGCCTCACCCGGCGGCCTCTCTCTGCAAAGGACAGCAAAGCCGCGCGTTGCATTTGGGCAACACTGCTGTTGAAAACCTGATATCCTGGGGTTTCCGCCATTGCCTGGCCCGATCGAGGCTCCAACAATCGTCCGCGTCATGTGCTTGGCTATGCAATCCGATCCAATTGGAGACGGTGATCATGAACCCGCGGTTGGCAGCAATGGCCGCATTGTGCCGAGAGGTCGCTATCCCGGCGTCGGTTTTTATGTGGCTCGCAACGTTTGGTTCTGGCGCGGCGCCAATGGTCGAGCGCCTCGTGCCGTCGCTCGCGGCCGACGCCAACTTCGCCGACAAACTACAGCCGATCGCGGTTGGCACCGCCGGTGTAGCGGCTGCCAGCAAATGGGTACCGGAGGCGGCCGTCGCCGACACCACGCCGGTGTCACATCAACCAGAACCGATCGTGACAGCCGCGTTGACGGGCTCGTCGGAAAAGCTGCGGTCCGAAACACCGCCGGAGCCGGCCGCCGAAACCGGCACGGCAACGCCGATACCTGACGCCGCCAATCAGGCCGTCGGCTCCACGGAAGTTCTCGATGAGTGTTTGGTCGTGGAACGCTGCGTCGACCGTTATCTTTGGGCGCTTTATCAACGCACGCCCAAGGAAGACAGTGTGAAGGAGCAAGACCAGAGAAAAGTGACCGTCAAGAAAAGGGGCAAACTGGTGACGGTCACGAGGACCTTTACCAGACTCGTCGATGAGGATTTTTCCTGGAAGGATCCGAAGGCCGCCGAACGCGCAGGCATGCCCATGGCGGATTACGTGATCGGAGGCATGGACCGGGATTTCAAGCTAAAATTGTTTCATCTGCTTCAGGTGGCCGAGCAGGCTGGCCTGACACCCGGCATCACCAGCGCATTCCGCGATGACTATCGCCAATCGATTGCCAGCGGCCTGAAGGCGGCCGACAACAGGTCCTATCATGGAGGTAGTCTCCGTGGCGGTTATGGCCACGGGCTTGCGGCTGACATCGTCAGCGTCAATGGCGCGACACGGGCGCAGCGATTGACCGCCAGTGAAACCCTTTGGAAATGGGTCGATACGCACGGGACCGAATTTGGCATCGGCCGCCCCTATCTCGGTAGAGATCCCCCGCACATGGCGCCGATCGACGGCAAGGAATATGCCGCTCACCATCCCGGAATCAAAGCGCGCCAGGCTGAATCGGCAGCAAAGCCGCACGGCAAGCTCGCCTTGCGAGACGATCGCAGCGCGACAAAACGCGCGAGGTCCGCGAGATCGTCGATCTGAAATGCACGGCGCTCGCCGACGCATCGCTCAACGATTACCGCCTTACGCGCCGACCTTCGTTGGCCACGAATTGGGCAAAGACTTCCCTGACGTGGTCGGCGGGAGACGCGTCGCGCGTAAAGCGGAGCTCCGCCACCGTTGCGGCTTCCTCCACGCGAGGAACATACGTGGCGCTTTCGTACAGCGATCCGTTGAAGCGCGAATTGCTGTCGTCACCGAAGTAAGCGTCGGAGACGAACAGAAACACCAGCAACGCGGATCCTACCACCGTAACATATCTGATAACTGGCATCGGCGAGCTAACTCCCCTTTTAAAAAAGGGTGCGCCGCTCGTTCTAAAAGTCAGGTTTAAGACCTTGAGGTGCTTGCCGGCACGGTTGCCCGTCGGTTGATCCGTCGCTGCGAATTTTAGTCATTCTCGTCGCGTTCGATCTGCCGGATGAGGTCAGGTGCTTCGCTCGCCCCCGCTTGCCCTCGCCTTCCGGTTGCGGTTGGATGGTTGAATTCCTTCAATCTGCGGGTGGAAAAATGGTCCTCGGGGCAAAGTCACATCTGGTGTTTTTCATCGCCGGCCTCGGCGCGCTGTTGTTGGAGGGCGTTGCCCACGCCTCGACCGTTGTGGCGCTCGGGGCCAGCAATACGTTCGGTAAAGGCGTCTCACGCAGTCAAGCCTACCCGGCCCAACTGGAGGCCCTGCTTCGCGCCAGGGGATTGAGCGTGCGCGTCGTCAATGCCGGTATCAACGGCGACACCACGGGCGGAATGCTGGTTCGGCTCGACCGGGTGGTTCCGAAAGGAACAAGCGTGGTGATCCTGCAACCGGGTGGCAACGACCGACGAAAGCTGGCGGCCGACAACACTCCCGAGATTCAAAGCCGGCTAAGTGCCATGGGCATCAAGGTCGTGATGTTGCCAAACGGGATGCTTCACGGCTTGCCGCACCAACCTGACGGGCAACATCTCACGCCGGAAGGTTATCATATGCTCGCGGAACAGCTGGTTGCGCAGGTCGCCGCGGCATTGGGAAACTAGCTGAATCCGCTCCGGGCCGACACGGAAGCCACCGTTGACCGGAGCGGCTTTTGTCGGGTCAGTGCGCGCCCTTCAAGGTGCAGGACGTCGCACAGGTCGTCGTGACGCCATTTTCGCACTTCACGCACGCCGCCACGCACTGCTTGAAATCTCTTGGATTGTACGACGGGAAAAGATTGGTCGCACACTTGTTGGTGGTCCCCGTGACATCGCTGTCAGGCGAGCAGGAAGCCATAAGGACCGCCAGAACGATAAGACCAGCAGCTCGAACCATGCGGTGGCCTCCCAAGCTCAAAACAGCCGACCCGGCAGATTGGTTCCATCGGCGCGCATACCCGGGTGGCGCGGCCGAGACCGGCACTGACTTTTTACAGCATCTGCCAAACCACCCGCCAGCGACAAGTTGCCATAGGCGATGCCGCGCCTGAAGGCCGTCACGGGGCGGCCCTGTAAGGTCTGTGTAAGCTGAGAGCGCTAGCAACAGGTCGGAGTTCAAAGGGATTCGGAAAAGCCGTGTCGCAGCGTCATAGCGCGCAGGAGATCGCAGCAAAGCTGTCGCGTGCATCCGAGCTGCTGGCCGCCGGACGGAGCAAGGTCGCGATATGCAGGACGCTGGGCATTAGCGTCATGACGCTGCATCGCTGGCAAAAATACGCAATTTTACCGCGCGATGCCACAGCCGGGGAACTTTTGGTTGCCGAACTGCAGCTTGAAAACAATCGCCTGCGACAGATCGCATCCAATTTGGCGCTTGAAATCGCGGAGGGGCGCGAACGTCTGTCATTTTCGGTCGGCGTGAACCGAAGCCCGAACGTCAGAAAATCTCCCCGGCGCAAGGCCGCCTGAACCGGTGGTCTTATCGACAGATATCCCTGTTCGGATGTATCAACCGATACGCTTTAACTCGCGCGCAGCGGCTACTATGATCATTGTGCACTGGCGGCCCATGCACATGACCGGATTCGGCGGTGTGCAACCTGCAGGCTCGAGGCGCGCGAGGCTGGTCTGTTAATGGCCGACGATGAGACCGTTGCGTTACGCCCCATGGTGGTCGATGGACAGGTCCAAACTGACGACTACGAGGTCGTTTGGCGCGGGCTACCCGTTGGGCGGATCCTGAAGCAGCCCGACAGTCCACATTGGTGGTGGAGCTGCAATCTTTACGGGCAGCCAGTGATAGCCAACGACCGCGGACCCGCCATCAATTTCAAGGATTGCCAGGTTCGATTCAATCTCGCCTGGACCAGGATCAGGCCCACGCTCACCGAGCAGGCGATCGCGATCGCGAGACAGCACGCCGAGCAGCAATCGCCGGGTGCAAGACCGCAGGGAGATCCGACCACCCAACAACCGGTTCCAACAATGGAACAGAAGCGCGCGGCTTTGCGTCAGCGTGTGCTCAAGGCCGGCATCATCGAATTCAATGGCGGCACCATCGACTGCACGGTGCGGAATATCTCGGAAACCGGAGCCGCACTCGAAGTCGCCAGCCCAGTGGGCATCCCCCCCGAGTTCAAGCTGCTGATTTCCGGCACCCGCAGCCGCCATTGCCAGGTCATGTGGCACAAGGAAAACCGGATCGGCGTCGCCTTCAAGGATTAGCCCTCTTTAAAGATTAGCCCCGCCCTGCCCGCTGCCATCGAAACCATTTTTGTCCGCTGACGAAGCCGTTTCCCGCGGCACACGAAGCCGTCTCGAAATACGATCCTGCTATCAAAACCTCGATCAAACGACGAGGTTCGGTCATGTGGGCATTCATCCTCAACCTGATTTACGATCGGGCCTGCAGCAAACATCTGGCCGGCGTTGCCAGGCATCAGCACCGCTGGATCTAGCCGCACGGGGTTCCTTCGACCCCGCGCGAGACCAGCGCCAACGGAGGCCACGGTGATGCTTGCCGAGAAATTCTTTCTGCTGCTGGAAACCTTCAAGAGCCGCAGCTACCCGGACGGTGGTCCGCGCGTGGTCAGCACCTCGTCGCACATCCCGGTCAAGCTGCCGGACGCCAAATAATCTGGCACACCGCCGATCGACCCGATCGAGCTAGCTGCGCCAGACCGCGCGTCGCAAAGCGCGCAGCCATCGGCTTCACGCCAAATCAGCATGATCGTCCAGAGACAACCGTCGTCGCCGCTGGCCTGGCAATTATACCTTCGCATGCCGCCGCATTCGACGATCGGGTTGTGGCTCGAGCCCGGGCCGTGCACCGGCGGGCGTTCGACAATCGGATTGTGACTTGATCCGGGGCCATGCACGTGGCCGGCATAGGCGCTCCCGAGACCGGCGAAACTCAAAATGGCCGCCGTCAATACGACCTTGCGGAACATCGCGGACGATTTACCGAACCTGCTGTCAGACCTGACCATGACGCGTCTCCATAGGTGGGTGACGAGCGGTATCGTTCGTCGTCGCCAATCTAGGGCGCGCCCGACGCGGCAACCGTGATTTCGGTCACGCGGCCGGGCAACGCGAAGGCACGAAAAGATGTGGATCACGCCCCGTTAGCCGGGTTAGGGCATCCGCACGCCGGACCATCTATGGCATTCAGATGACTTGTGCCCGGCGTCCTGCGCCTCGTTTCACTCGGTTACGACGGAAAAGCCATCATGCGGATCACCCTCGTCGGCTCCCGCCATTTCGGCGTGACGACACTGGACATGCTGCGCCAGCACGGCGTCGACATCGTCCGGGTGGTCGTCCATGACGCCGAGGACCGGCTGGCCACGGCGGCGCGCGCCGCCGGCATCGAGGTCGTCGTGCAGGCCGATCCCAAGCGCGTGGTCGCTTCCGAGATCGCCGCCGGGACCGACCTGATCGTCACCGCGCACAGCCACGCCCGGATCACCAAGGACGCGCTCGCCGCAGCGAAGCTCGGCGGCATCGGCTATCACCCGTCGCTGCTGCCGCGGCATCGCGGTATCGCCGCGGTCGAATGGACAATCCGGGAAGGCGATCCGATCGCCGGCGGATCGATCTACCATCTGGCGGAGCGGATGGATGCCGGGGCCATCGCCGCCCAGGAATGGATTTTCGTCAAGAAAGGCGAGACGGCGCGTCAGTTGTGGGAGCGCGCGCTGGCGCCGCTTGGGCAAAAGTTGCTGGGCGAAGTGATCGACTATGCCAAAACCCATAACAGCCTGCCGGCCAAGCCGCAGGACGAGGAGTTCGCCACCAGCGCGCCGAATCTGCCCGAATAGCCCTCCGGTATCATGACACCAATCTCTCCTTTGTGGTCCGACGAACCAAATTTTCGTTTTTCACCGGGAACCAACCTCACCTCTATGTGTTTGATCAACTGGAACAATTTGCGATGCCGCGGCGCAGCAAATTTTGGACACATTTGACCCGAATAAGCCGTGTCATCACACATATCGGGGATATCATTTCATGCGCCACGATCGCATTCGAACCGCCTTTTTCGGCTCCTTGCTCATAGCAGCAACCGGCCTCGTCGCCGCTCCCGCAGTGGCCCAGACGCCCTATGACGGACTCTGGCAAGTCACCGTTGTGACCAAGACCGGTAGTTGCGATGCGCAGACCAGTTCCACACTTACTGTGTCGGACGGAAAGGTTTCGGCGCCGGGGGCTGATGTTTCCGGGAGCGTGGGACGCGAGGGTCTTGTGCGTGTGTCAATCCATGGTGCATATGCGAACGGCCAGCTCAGTGGCAACGCAGGATCGGGGAAGTGGAATGGGGCATCAGCGGGCGTACCTTGCAGCGGTCGATGGGAAGCATCGCGGCAATAAGACAAGCCAGGCGACCGACCGTATCGCGATCGCCAGAGGATTGATATTCGGGGCCCTCGCATTTTTCTTGGCCTCGATCGCAAGCTCCACAAGCTACGCACAATCGGGGCCGTTTGCTGGCCTCGCCGGGGTCTGGTCGGGCGGCGGAACCGTAATGCTCGATGACGGATCCAGCGAGCGCATTCGCTGCCGTGCGACCTACGCCGTCGGCGAGGGTGGCGCCGGGCTCAATCAGTCCCTGACCTGCGCCAGCGACAGCTATAAATTCGAGCTCAAGGCCAACGTCATCGCCCAGGGTTCCGAGATTTCCGGAAGCTGGAGCGAAAGCAGCCGTAACGTCAGCGGCAGCATTCAGGGACGCGCAACCAGCGGCAACATCCAGGTCGTCGCCAGCTCGGCCGGCTTCACCGCCAACATTTCATTGACGACCCGCGGCAACAAGCAGTCGGTGACGATCCGGGCCGACACCCAGTTCAAAGGCGCCAACATCTCGTTGACGCGCTCCTGAACTCAATCGCCTTTCGCGGGCTCAGCCCTTTTAGCCGGCTCAGCCCTTTTGGCAGACTCAGCCTTGGCCTTTCGGCGGTTTGAGCCGATCGGCGGTTTCCTTGATGGTTTTTGCAACCAGCAGGGCTTGTTCCTTGTTGAACGCAAAGTCCTGAACGCCTTTATGCGTCGTCAGCGAAAGCAGCATGATGTCCGGCTGCTTCTCGGGCCAGCCGGTGGCGAAGGCCGTAACATAATCCGCCGAGGTAGATCGCTTCGTCATCTCTGGACGTCCCTTTCGAACATTTCAAACGTGTATTGAAGTCGCGAGGCGGCCGCGTACGAAAAAGCGCCGCCCGCGGCAAGGTAGATGGCGCCGCAGCTTAGGCCGCCGGCACGAACGCGGTGACCTCGATCTCGACCTTGGCTCTGATATCGACCAGGCCGTCGATGTAAAGCAGCGTCGAAGGTGGAAAATTGCGCGCGAGCGTCTCCTTCCAGGCGGCGCCGATGCCGGCCCCCGCCGCGTCATATTCGGCGCGGCTGGTCAAATACCAGGTCAGGCGCACGATGTGCTGCGGACCGGCGCCGGCCTCGGCCAGCAGTTTCATGATCCGCTTCAACGCGACGGCGACCTGGCTTGCCATGTCGGTGGGATAGTCGCCCTTCTCATCGCCGCCGGTCTGGCCCGCCAGCACGATCCATTGGCCCGGGCCATCGACCGCGACGCCGTGCGAAAACCCCCGGGGCTTCGACCATTCGGCCGGTTGCAAGACGCGCATCGACGGATCCTCCTGATGGGGTTGTCATTCCGGGATGGTCCGAAGACCAGCCCCTCAATGATGCAAGCCTTAGCACCGATTGGGCGGCCGCTCCCAGATCGAAATCGCAGGTTGCGGAAATTGAACCGGGCGCAGCACTGCCTCGGCATATTTGAGCGTTGCAAATCGCCACGAGGTCGCCGATACCGGCCCGCTCGCCGCCCCCTCCTGCCGCACGTTTCGCTTTCCAAAACAGGCTCCGCGCTGATGGACCGAACACCTTCCAAACCGATGGCCGCGCTCTGGATGGCCGGCTGGCTGTGCTTGATGCTGATGGTCACGGTCGCCGGCCGCGAGGCGCTGCGCGAAATCAACGTATTTCAGGTGATGGAGCTGCGGTCGCTGATCGGTTTCGTCCTGCTCTATCCCTTGATCCGGCGGAACGGCGGCTTCGCGGCGATGAAGACCTCGCGCCCGATCCAGCATATCGGACGCAATCTCATTCACTACGGCGCCCAGATCGGCTGGTTCTTTGCGCTGACGCTGATCCCGTTGGGTCAGGTGGTCTCGATCGAGTTCACGATGCCGATCTGGACCGCGATCCTGGCGGCGAGCTTTCTCGGCGAGCGCATCACGATCTGGAAAGTCACCGCGATCGTACTCGGCATCGTCGGAGTGATCGTGATCGTTCGTCCGGCGACCGGCGAGATCAACCAGGGCCAACTGATCGCGCTGGCCGCGGCGGTCGGGTTTGGCGTTTCGGTCGCGATGATGAAGTCGCTGACTCGCACCGAGAAGACGGTCGCGATTATTTTCTGGATGCTGGTGGTGCAGTCCGCGGCCGGATTGCTGCCGTCGCTTTACGTCTGGCAGTGGCCGTCCGCCCAAACCTGGGGCTGGATCACCGTGATCGCGTTTTGCGGCACGTTTTCCCACTACTGCATGGCGCGCGCGATGCTGCATGCCGACGCTACCGTGGTGCTGCCGATGGATTTCCTGCGGGTGCCGCTGACCGCGACCCTCGGTTGGCTGCTTTATGCGGAGCGGCTGGATATGCTGACCGTGCTCGGCGCGATGCTGATCCTGACCGGCAATCTCCTGAACCTGAAACCGCCGGCACAGGTTCCCGCGCGCGCGGGTGCCTGATCGCGCCGCTTGGTTCCGCCAGCGGTATCCGCATGTCGATTTGCCGATTACCAAACGCAGGCTGCAAACGGTCTTAGGTCGAAGGTCCTAGTTAAACTCGGCCATGGACGAAATCCGCGACTGACCTAAATTTTCCGCGACGAAGTGTGGTTTGTTCGTGTAGCCTGTGGCGACACGGTGCAGTCGAAATTACGCGACTCAGCCAGGGGATTTCCCGATGCGCTATCTCACCATTTTTCTTTCGTTGATTTGCATGCTGTTCGCCGCCGACGCCGCGCAGGATTCGGCAAGGGCCGACAAGCGCGTCGCCTTTGTGGTCGGCAACGGCGCCTACAAAAACGTGGCGGCGCTGCCCAATCCGCCGATCGATGCCAAGGCGATGGCGGCGGTGCTTCGCAACGTCGGCTTCGACGTCGTCGAAGGCACCAACCTCACCCGCGACACCATGACCGAGCGGCTGCTCGAATTCGGCAAGAAGGCGCAAGGCGCAGACGTCGCGGTGTTCTTCTACGCCGGCCACGGCATCGCGATCGGCGGCGCCAATTATCTGCTGCCGGTCGATGCCGACATCAAATCCGAAATGGACGTCAAGCTCGGCGCCGCGATCAACATCGACCTCACGCTCGACCAGACCATGAGCGATGCCAAGGTCAAGCTGGTGTTCCTCGATGCCTGCCGCGACAATCCGTTTGCCGCCAAGATCAAGTCGAACTCGGCAACCCGCAGCGTGTCGGTCGGAGCCGGTCTGGCCGAAATGAAATCCGGCGAAGGCACATTGATCGCGTTTGCGACCGGTCCGGGACAGACCGCGCTGGATGGCCAGGGCGGCGGCAACAGCCCGTTCACCCGCGCGCTGATCGACAACATCACGCAACCCGGCGTCGAGATCCAACAGGCCATGACCAAGGTCCGCGCCGAGGTCAACGAGCAGACCAACAAGGGCCAATTGCCCTGGGGCCACACCAACCTGATCGGCTCGGTGTACCTCAATCCGGCGCCCGCGCCGACGGCGGCCGCACCGGCTTCCGCCGCGCCCGTGCTGGCCTCGACGTCGGCAAATGCCGACGTCGAACTGGAGTTCTGGCGCTCGATCAAGGACTCCAACAAGCCGGAGGAACTCAACGCCTATTTGAGCAGCTATCCCAACGGTCAGTTCAAATCGCTGGCGCTGGCCCGGATCGCCTCGCTGGGTGACCCGGCCGCGAGCAACAATCCGCAGACCCGCAATCTGACCAGCGTCGATCCCGCGACCTTCAACGCGGATTCCAACCAGGTCACCGAAGACCAGATCGGCCTCGACAAGGGCCAGCGCCGCGACGTGCAGCGCCGGCTGAACGGCCTCGGTTTCGACACCAAGGTCACCGGCAAGTTCGATGAATCGACCCGCGCCGTGATCACGCGCTGGCAGGCCGCCCGCGGCTATCCCAAGAGCGGCTACCTCAATGCGCTGCAGCACAAGGCGCTGCTGGCTGAGATCGTCTCGGCCCAGGCGACCTCCAGCGATGACGATTCTTCGGACGATCATTCGTCGCGTCGTCATCACAGCAGCGGTGGCGGTGGTGGTGGTGGCCGTCATTATCGCGGCGGCGGCGGCGGTGGCGGTCCCGGCGGCTTTATCGGCGGCATGGTCGGCGGAATGTTCCGCTGATATCCTCGGCGCACAGTGCCGCGAACAACACAAAAGCCCGGCTCACGCCGGGCTTTTTCGGTTCGTCGGGTCTTTTTAGTTCGTGCCGCGACCGCGGCCGGCTACTTCCCGGCCGCCTTGCGCAGCGCGTCATTGATGCGGTCCTGCCAGCCGGGGCCGCCCTGCTGGAAGTGCTCCAGCACATCCTGATCGATCCGCAGGGAGACCAGCTCCTTGACGCCGGGAAGCGTGGTCGGCTTCGGCGGCGCTTCCGGCACCTTGGTGGTAGTCTTCTTGAACGCCGCCTCCGCTTCGGTGCGGGCGTCGTTCAGCGTTCGCGGGCGGCGCGGTTGGTCTGCCAAGGTCAGATTCCTTCAAACAATACGGTCGACAAATAACGTTCCGAGAACGACGGCACAATCGCCAGGATGGTCTTGCCGGCGTTCTCCTGGCGTTTGCCGATCTGGATCGCGGCGGCGATCGCCGCCCCCGACGAAATGCCGCCAGGAATGCCTTCCATGCGCGCCATTGCCCGCGAGGTTTCCAGCGCGGTGGCGCTGTTGATCTTGACGATCTCATCGATCACGGAGCGATCGAGGATGTCAGGGATAAAGCCGGCGCCGATGCCCTGGATCTTGTGCGGCGAATGCTGGCCGCCCGACAGCACCGGGCTCTCCTCCGGCTCGACGGCGACCACCCGCAGCGACGGCTTGCGCGGCTTCAGCACCTGCCCGACGCCGGTAATGGTGCCGCCGGTACCGACGCCCGCGACAAAGAAATCGATATTGCCGCCGGTGTCGTTCCAGATCTCCTCCGCCGTGGTGCGGCGATGGATTTCCGGATTGGCGAGGTTCTCGAACTGCTGCGGCATCACCGCGTTCGGCGTCGTCCGCACCAGTTCTTCCGCCACCGCGATCGATGCCTTGATGCCCTGCGCCGCCGGCGTCAACACGAGCTCGGCGCCAAGAAACGCCAGCATCTTGCGCCGCTCGATCGACATCGAGTCCGGCATCACCAGCTTGATCCGATAGCCGCGCGAGGCCGCGACAAACGCCAGCGCGATGCCGGTGTTTCCCGAGGTCGGCTCGATCAGCACGGTGTCGGCGTTGATCAGGCCGGCCTTCTCCATCGCGATGATCATCGCGGCGCCGATGCGGTCCTTCACGCTCGCCGCCGGATTGAAATATTCCAGCTTGGCGAGGATGGTCGCATGCGCGCCCTGCGCCTGCGGCAATTTGCGCAGGCGGACGATCGGCGTGTCGCCGACAGCATCGACGATGCTGTCGAACACGCGGCCGCGGCCGGGACGGTGCACTGCACTCGCCGCAGAAGATGCATCCATGATGGCCTCCTGTGAAAGACTTTTAGGCAAACGTTAAGCTGCGCCATGCATAGCGCATTGACGATGCAAAGTGTGAGTGATTTGGCGATAAGATGATGCGCCGGCTGCTAATTTAGCGGGCGTTCGAATGCGCAGCGGGATTCCCGTCTGGCGTTCGCCGCGACGCTCTGGCGTTCACTGCGATGCAAGGTCCGGAATTCAAACAGTCACAAATTCGCTGCATTGCAAAAAGCTGACGAGCGCGCGACGCGACTTGAACAACTCTGAATAACGTAAAACCAACGCATTTGTGTTGCGACATCGTCAAGCAAATCGGTGTAGGTTGGCGTCAGGTTCAGTTCGCAAGGAGGTCACGATGCCAGCAATTGCTGAAGTCCTGTCGACCGTCGCGCCTAGACCCGGCCCGCGCGGGAGTGACTTGCCGACTTGCCCTGTTTGCGCTGACTCGATGGTCGCCGCCGAAGCATCCGCCTTCATCTCCGACGATGTCATCAGCTATCTCTGGACCTGCGATACCTGCGGCTATGGTTTCGTCACCAAGCACGCGGTCAAGCGTTTCGTCTGTAACTGAATTTTTCCAGGCTGCGCTGAAACCATTTCGCGCGAGACCACCTTTCAAGATCGTATCTCACGTGAAGGTCGTCTCACGTGCAAGATCTCGTCTCACGTGCAAGATCTCATCTCACGTGAACGCCGTCAGCGCGGCGGAATGTCGCCCTGCGCCCATCCGGCCAGCGTGCGCGCGCGAAACTCGGAAAAAATTCCCTGCGCAATCGCATCCCGGATGCCGTGCATCAGGTGCTGGTAGTAGGCGATGTTGATCTCCGACAACAGCATCGCGCCAAGCGTCTCGCCGGCCCTGACGAGGTGATGCAGATAAGCGCGCGAATAGCTGTTCGCGGCAGGCCACGCGCTTGCTTCGTCGAGCGGCCGCGGATCGTCGATGTGGCGCGCATTGCGCATATTGATCTGACCGAACCGCGTGAACGCCATGCCGTGACGGCCGTTGCGGGTCGGCATCACGCAATCGAACATGTCGACACCACGCGCGACCGCTTCCAGCAGGTCCTCCGGAGTGCCGACACCCATCAGATAACGCGGGCGATCCGCCGGCAGGATCGGCGCGACCTCCTCGATCATCGCCAGCATCACCGCCTGCGGCTCGCCGACCGCAAGCCCGCCGATCGCGTAGCCGTGAAAGCCGATATCGATCAGCCCGCGTGCGCTGGCGTGGCGTAGTGCCGGAACGTCGCCACCCTGGACGATACCGAACAGCATGTACCCGGGGGGGGCTGCTTCGAACGCACGCTTGCTGCGCTCGCCCCAGCGCAGCGAGAGCTGCATCGCGCGCTCGATATCGGCGTGCTCGGCAGGCAGCCGCACGCATTCGTCCATTTGCATCGCGATGTCGGAGCCGAGCAGCCGCTGCACCTCGATCGAACGCTCCGGTGACAACTCGACCTTGGCGCCGTCGATATGCGACCGAAAGGTGACGGCCTTCTCGGTAACCTTGCGCAGTTCCGACAGCGACATCACCTGGAAGCCGCCGGAATCGGTCAGCATCGGACCGCGCCAGCCGGTGAAATTCTGCAGGCCGCCGAGGGCTGCGATCCGCTCGGCGCCTGGCCGCAGCATCAAATGATAGGTGTTGCCGAGCACGATATCGGCGCCGGCGTCGCGCACCTCGCGCCAATGCATGCCTTTCATGGCGCCGGCGGTGCCCACGGGCATGAAGGCCGGCGTCCGCACCACGCCATGCGGCGTGGTCAACCGGCCGGTGCGGGCCGGCCCGTCCGTTGCGAGCAGTTCGAAATGATTGGCAAGGTGATTGGGTAGGCTCATACGCCAGCTTATGGCGTGACAACCCTGCTTTGTTCAACCTCGTTGACGGCTATTTTCGTCCCAAAAGACGTTGACGCCGATCGAAGTTTTCAGCATAAGTCCGCGCCATGATGATTTCGACCACCAAACGCACGACCAAAACCACCAAGCCCTCTGGGGCCTCGGGAGGCGTGCGCGCGTAGTCGAACGATCGCATCAACTCAACCCGAAGCCCCGCCTGAAAAGGACCGGGGCTTTTTTTTATTGCCTGCACGCTCAGATCAGTGGAGAGAAATGTGAAGAACGATCCCGTTGTTGCCATTGCCGGCGTGACCGGCGCGGTCGGTGCCGAGTTCATCGCCACCATGGACAGACGTGGCTTCCGCGTCGGCAAATTGAAGGCGCTGGCGAGCGCCCGCTCGGCCGGCAAGACCGTCGATTTCCGCGGGCAGCGGATCGTGATCGAGGAACTCACCGAGCGCTCCTTCGAGGGCGTCGATATCGCGCTGTTCTCGGCCGGCGGCGGCATCTCCCGCAAGTTTGCACCTTCAGCAGTGAAGGCCGGCGTCGTTGTGATCGACAATTCCTCCGCCTTCCGCATGGACCCCAACGTGCCGCTGGTGATCCCCGAGATCAACGCCGGCCGCATCCGCGACCACAAAGGCATCATCGCGGTTCCCAACTGCGTAGCAATCACTGCACTGGTGCCGCTATGGCCGATCCATCGCAACAACCGCATCAAGCGCCTGATTCTGTCGACCTATCAGGCGGCCAGCGGCGCAGGTGCTGCCGCCATGGAAGAGCTGGTGCAATCGACCCGCGCCTACCTCGACGGCGAGGCCTTCGTGCCAAAGGTGATGCCGCACCCCTACGCGTTCAACCTGTTCAACCACAACACCGCTGTCGATCCCGAGACCGGCTACAACGACGAGGAAACCAAGGTCATCAAGGAGACGCGGAAGATCCTTGAGGACGAGCGGATCGCCGTCGGCGTCACCTGCGTCCGCGTGCCGGTGCTGCGCGCCCATTGCGAAGCCATCACCTTCGAATGCGAGAAACCGATCACCGAATACCAGGTGCGCGCGTGGCTATCGAACGCGCCGAGCGTCCGGATCGTGGACGATCGCGCCAAAAGCCATTTCCCGATGCCGATCGATGCCTCGGGTCAGGATGACGTTTTGGTCGGCCGCATCCGCCGGGATCTCAGCGATCCCACCGGACATTCAATCTCGATGTTCGTCGCGGCGGATCAGTTGCTGAAGGGAGCGGCGCTGAACGCGATCCAGATCGCGGAATTGCTGCCGCAGCGCGTGATGGCGTGAGCAAAGATTCGTAGCTTCGTAGGGTGGGTTAGGCGCAGCCGTAACCCACCATCTCGCCGGGTGGATCGGTGGGTTACGCTTCGCTAACCCACCCTACGATTCACGCGCTATCTTAGTGCAGTCTTGAGCGTCTCGGTCAGCTCCCACGCGATTTGCCGCATCGTCGCGAGATGAGCATTGGCTATGGGTTTACCATCGGACGAGAGACGTTCATCGCCAGTCGTCGCAATCAAGCGAGATAGGTCGCTGCCCCATTCTTCGTCGAAGTGTGCTCCGCCGTCTTGCGACCTGAGCGAAAATACAACGTTCTTCCGGGACAGCGTGCGCCCATCAGCGGAGCCAAACACTGGTTGTTCCCACCAATCAGCGAATTTTTTCTGATGGGTCCATGGCGGAGAGAATCCAGCCTTGCAGTACGGCGTAAAATTGACACCATCGGCACCGCCCATGCCAATCAACACCAGAGCGAGACGAGGTGCCATATTCGAAGGTATTTCCCTGGCTGTACTGATGAAGGGAATTTTGCTTCTCATCCCAAGTTGAACGAGGAGTGGTAATATTTTTCCCCGTCCGTCCAAAAGGAGATTTCCACAGACCGTGGCCAGACGTTTAGCTTCCCAAAGCGTGCCAGCGTCATAGCTCGCTGCGGATGCATCCAGCATGGCAAGCTGCTCCCTGAGCGCAGCAAGTTTTTCTTCCGCGGTCCTTCGAAGGTCTGGCACGTATACTCCAAGGTAGCGATCAAACCACACGAAATTCCAGCGCGGTTCGCCGGGACGACTTAGTGAGCCAAACATCGTCACATCAGGGACTGCGCATCCGGCGCAGTCGTGAGGCTCAACCGCAGCTACTCCACTACACTAGCGTCGCCCGAAAAACGAGGCTGGCTTCACGCTTGTCCCCGAAACAACAGGCAGGCGTCGCCATACGAATAGAACCGGTAGCCGCTTGCGATCGCGTGGGCGTAGGC
This sequence comes from Bradyrhizobium sp., assembly GCA_039935075.1. Taxonomy (GTDB): domain Bacteria; phylum Pseudomonadota; class Alphaproteobacteria; order Rhizobiales; family Xanthobacteraceae; genus Bradyrhizobium. The sequence goes on along the minus strand of JBDTKZ010000063.1, from coordinate 19,746 downwards.
GGCTTTCATGCTGTCGAGGCCGGAGAATGCCGACACCAGCATGAACAATGTCGAGCGCGGCAAATGGAAATTGGTCAAGAGAATATCGACGGCGCGAAAGCGATAACCCGGCGTGATGAAGATCGAGGTTTCGTCCGAGAACGGCTGGATGGCGCCGTCTTCGTCCGCCGCACTTTCCAACAGCCGCAACGAAGTGGTGCCGACGGCGATGATGCGGCCGCCATTGGCGCGGGCGGCGTTCAACGCGGCGGCGGTCTCGGCGGAGATGCACCCCCATTCGGCGTGCATCTTGTGCTCAGCGGTCTCGTCCACCTTGACGGGGAGGAACGTCCCTGCCCCGACATGCAGGGTCAGGCGATGAATGACGACGCCATGGCCGCGCAATGCGGCTTCCAGGGCCGGGGTGAAATGCAGCCCGGCCGTGGGAGCGGCAACCGCGCCCTCATTGACCGCGAACATGGTCTGGTAGTCGGCGGCATCCTGATCGTCGGGCGCGCGCTTGGAGGCAATGTAGGGCGGCAGCGGCGGCGTGCCGAGATCGGCGATGGCCTGGTCGAGCACCGGCCCGTGGAACGAGAACGACAGCGTGATTTCGCCGTCGTCTCCCTTGGCCTCGACCTCGGCGTCGAGATGGCCGAGCAGACAGACCTTGCCCTCATTGCCGAAGCGAACCACGTCGCCCGGCGCAAGCTTCTTGGCTGGTTTGACCAGTGCCTGCCAGCGCGAGCCGTCGAGCCGCTTGATCAGGGTCGCCTCGATCTTGGGCTCGGTCTCGCGGCCGATGCGGCGGCCTTTAAGTTGCGCGCAAATCACCTTGGTGTCGTTGACCACCAGCTGGTCGCCGGGCTCCAGCCATTTCGGCAGCTCGGCAATGCGCTGGTCGCGCAGGACACCGCCGGACTGCACCACCAGCATCCGCGCGGAGTCGCGCGGATGCGCCGGCCGCAGCGCAATGTTTTCGGCGGGGAGATCGAAGTCGAACAGATCGGTGCGCATGGACACTACCCAACAGGGTCATTCCGGGGCACGCGAAGCGTGAACCCGGAATCTCGAGATTCCGGATTGCCGTGCTTCGCACGGCCTCCGGAATGACAGTGGCTTAGGACGCCGCGTCGGCGGCCATGTGGGCCTTGACGATCTTGTCCGGGTTCTTGACCGGTTCGCCGCGCTTGATCTTGTCGACGTTGTCCATGCCCTCGGTGACCTTGCCCCAGACCGTGTACTGGCTGTTGAGGAAGGACGCGTCATCGAAGCAGATGAAGAACTGGCTGTCGCCGGAATCCGGGCTGGCCGCGCGTGCCATCGAGGTGGTGCCGCGCACATGCGGCTCCTTGCTGAATTCGGCCTTCAGCTTCTTGCCGGAACCGCCGGTCCCGGTGCCCTGGGGACAGCCGGTTTGCGCCATGAAGCCCTCGATCACGCGATGGAACACGATGCCGTCGTAAAAACCTTCACGGACCAGTTCCTTGATCCGCGCGACGTGGCCAGGCGCGAGATCAGGACGCATCTCGATGGTGACGGGACCCTGGGTGGTTTCGAGGATCAAAGTATTTTCTGTGACAGCCATGCTCGTTTCTCTGTGGGTTGGGGTTGACGTCTTCGGGTCTTGAATTGAATGGCGAAAGGCCGGCCCGCGGAGGCGCCGCCCATACCCTCGGTAAATGGCATCGGCGTGCAGCGTTGCAACGTCTCCATGACGGCTATGCGATATAGCAAGCGATCGTTATCGGTGGCCTGTGCCGATTCATAGGTGATTTTCGGATGGCCCAGGATATTGCCGCTGCGATCGAAACTCACCAGCACGGTGATGTCGATCGCCGCGCTGGCGCGCTGTGGCGGCCTCCAGCACGACAGCAACCTTGCGAACAATTCCTTGAGATTGTCGACCTCGTCCGGCTCGGGAATGGCGGGGATGATCCGGGTTTGGGCATGGATTGGACCAACCCACGCGCCGACCCAGGCTCCAACCGAAGACAACAGCAGCGCTGCGGCAACCCAGAACAGGGGTTTGCGATGCAGCACTGCCATGGTTCAGCGCCCTCGATTCACTTGATGTCGGAGGCGACTTGCACCTTCACCATCTTGTCGGGATCGGCGACCGGTTCACCGCGCTTGAGCTTGTCGACCACCTCCATGCCCGACACGACCTCACCTATCACAGTGTATTGGCCATTGAGCGACGAACCGTCGGCGAACATGATGAAGAACTGCGAATTCGCCGAGTTGGGATCGCTGGTACGCGCCATACCGACGATGCCGCGCTTGTACGGCACGTTGGAGAATTCGGCAGGCAGATTCGGATATTTCGAACCGCCGGTGCCGTTGAAATTCTTGCCGTCGCCGGTTTGCGCCATGAAACCATCGATCACGCGATGGAACGGCACGTTGTTGTAATAGCCGTCTCGCGCCAGCTGCTTGATCCGCTCGGCGTGTTTCGGCGCGAGATCGGACCTCAGCTTGATGACGATACGGCCCTTGGTGGTGTCGATGACGATCGCATTCTGCTTGTCGAGATTGGCCGGCAGCGTTTGCGCGATCGCGGGAGCCGCACATACGAGCGCGGCAAGGAAGGCAAGAATTCGGATCATGAGAACTCCGGATCGGGTGAAGAAACAGCGTTTGAAGTGGGCGTGGTGCGATCACGGAGCAGGTTTCGGTTTGGCAAACCGGCGCGCGATCAGGCGAGTTTGGCTTTCAGGCTGGCGGCAACCGACGGCGGCACGAACGCCGAGACGTCGCCGCCCATGGCCGCGATTTGGCGCACCAGTGTGGCGGTGATCGGGCGGACCGCCACCGAGGCCGGAACGAATACGGTATGCACCTCCGGCGCCATGGTCTCGTTCATGCCCGCGATCTGCATTTCGTAGTCGAGGTCGGTGCCATCGCGAAGGCCGCGAATCATGACGGTAGCGCCGATCTTCTGCGCCGCTGTGACAGTAAGGTTGTCGTAAGTGGTGCAATCGAAGGTGCAACCGGCCTGATCGCAGATCGGCGCGAACACCGCCCGTACCATGGCGAGACGCTCTTCCACCGAAAACAGCGGCTTTTTGCCGGGGTGCACCCCGATAGCGACGACCAACCGGTCGCACAGGCCGACGGCGTGGCGAACCACGTCCAGATGGCCATTGGTGACGGGGTCGAATGAGCCAGGATACAGCGCGATACGGGGCATAAACCCCTCTACCCCGCCCCGGGCGGCCTCGCAAGGCGCGTTGGTTCCAGAAACCCGGGTCAAACGCCGGTTTTTTATTTCAAGCCGGTAAATGAACCACTTGCGGGGTCAGCGCGTCTGTCTGGGCAGGTCGCATGTTTCATCGCCCGGGCGGTGACGAAACAAAACTCCGGCGCCACGAAACCATTTTCGACCCCGGCGAAGACGTCCGGAAACGGCGGGTGGTTACTAAGATGCCAACGAAACGACGGGCCGAAACGGCCTAATGACAGGGGACCGTCATGATCAAAGCTCTTTCCGCCGTGGCTATCGCTGCCTTTATCGCCGCAGCTCTCACCGTTCTCCCGGGTTTTGCCCCGCAGGTCGAAGCCAGCGTGCCTCAGGCCCTCGCCAAGGCCGATCGGATCGACATTCACCCGGTTGGCCGCGATTGCTCGCAGCAGGCATGGCCTAATTTTGAAGCCTCCTGCCTGCGCGTTGCCGGCACCAAGGCCACCAACATACGGGAAGCCCGGCTGGTAACCGTGGACCGCACCCCGTAGAGCGACGGTAGCTTTCTTCACAGACGGCTTTCAGCATCCCATGGCAATTTGCGGCGTGACGTCGCAGACTGGCACCTGACCGTTCACCTGCCGGCGATCCGATCGGCAGGCGCGATCGCTTTGGGAGCAGCCCGTGACCGCCACACCCGTTGCCGACCACGTCAAATCCAGCGCGCTACCCGTCACCGCAACGATCGGCGCTCTGGGTGTCGTCTACGGCGACATCGGGACCAGCCCTCTCTACGCCCTAAAGGAAGCCGCTAAAGCCGCCGCCCATGGCGGGGCGCTGACGCATGACGCGATCCTTGGGGTCGCGTCGCTGATCCTGTGGGCGCTGATCCTCATCATCTCGATCAAATATGCGATGCTGATCATGCGGGCCGACAATCGCGGCGAAGGCGGCATCGTCGCGCTGCTGGCGCTGCTCTCGGCGCGCAATGCCCAGCCGGGCACATGGCGCGCGCAATTGCTGATCGTCGGCCTGATCGGCGCCGCATTGCTGTACGGCGACGGCGCCATCACGCCGGCGATCTCGGTGCTCAGCGCGATCGAGGGCCTGAAGGTCGATGCGCCGTCGCTGACGCCGATGGTGGTGCCCTTGACCATCGCCATCCTGATCGGCCTGTTCATCATGCAGAAGCAGGGAACGGGATTCATCGGCAAGATCTTCGGCCCGGTGATGCTGGGCTGGTTCGCCATTCTGGCAGCACTCGGCATCCACGGCATCATCAAGGCGCCGGCGGTGCTCGCCGGGCTGAGCCCGCTCTATGCGTTCGAATTCCTGGTGCATCAGGATTTCCGCATCAGCTTCGCCATTCTCGGCGCGGCCTTTCTCGCGGTGACCGGCGGCGAAGCCATGTACGCCGACATGGGCCATTTCGGCCGCAACCCGATCCGGCTGGCCTGGTTCGCGATCGCCCTGCCCGCTTTGGTACTGAATTATTTCGGCCAGGCCGGGCTGCTGATCACGGATCCGACCGCGATCGACAACCCGTTCTATCAACTCGCACCCGACTGGGCGCAGTATCCGCTGGTCGCGATCGCAGCGCTGGCCACCGTGATCGCATCGCAGGCGATCATTTCGGGCGTGTTCTCGCTGACCCAGCAATCGATCCAGCTCGGCTTCCTGCCGCGCATGCGCATCACCCACACCACCAGCGACGCCATCGGCCAGATCTATGTGCCGCTGGTGAACTGGCTGCTGGCGGCGGCGACGCTTGGCGCGGTGATCGGTTTCGGCACCTCGGACGCACTGGCGGGCGCTTACGGCATCGCGGTGTCGCTGTTGATGGCGATCACCACGCTGCTCGCCGCGTTGGTCGCGATCCAGTGGGGCTACTCACCTGTCATCGTGATCGCCGTGAACGGCTTTTTCCTGGTGATCGATTGCATCTTCTTCGCGGCCAATTCGACCAAGCTGATCGAAGGCGGCTGGTTTCCACTGCTGCTCGCCGGCATCGTCGCTTTCCTGATGCTGACTTGGCGCAGCGGCGTCAGACTGGTCGAGCGCGCCCGCGGCAGCCTGCGACAGCCGGAAGAAGACCTGATCGAGACCGCCGTCAGCAAATGCCACGCGCGGCTATCCGGAACGGCGGTGTTTTTGGCGTCCGCGCCGAACGGCGTACCGCTGGCGCTGACGCAATTCGTCAAGCACAACCACTGCCTGCACCAGCGCGTGGTTCTGGTCACCGTGTTGATCGCGGAAGCCCCGCGCATCGCGGAAGCAGATCGCGCCGAGGTGATCGAGGTCATCCCCGGCATCACGCGGGTAATCCTGCATTACGGTTTCATGCAGTATCCAACAATTTATGAAGGCCTGGTGCTGGCCTGCCAGCAGGGCAAGCTGCCCGGCATCGACCTCACCGACATCACCTATTACATCGGCCGCGAGACCATCATTCCGAGCGAGGACATTCCCGGCATGTGGGTGTGGCGTGAAACCGTGTTCGCATTCCTGCAGCGCAACGCCGAGCGCTCCGCGGCGTTCTTCGGCCTGCCGACCAAGCAGGTGGTGGAGTTCGGGACCGAGATCGAGATTTAGAAGTTTCCGTCATTCCGGGGCGGCGCGAAGCGTCGAACCCGGAATCTCGAGATTCCCCGATGCGCCATCGCGCATCTGAGTCCACGCGAAGACGCGTGTCCCGGAATGACATGCGCTCAGCCCCCGTTACCGTTCTCGCCATTCTCGCCATCGTCGCCGATATGCTCGACCGAGACCACATGCTCGTCCTCGGCGGTGTCGAACACGATGACACCCTGGGTGGAGCGGCCGGCGATGCGGATGCCTTCGACCGGACAACGGATCAGTTGTCCCTTGTCGGTCACCAGCATGATCTGGTCGGAATCCTCGACCGGGAACGACGCCACCAGATGCCCGTTGCGGTTGTTGACCGACATCGCGACGATGCCTTTGCCGCCGCGGCCGGTGGTGCGGTATTCGAACGACGAGGTGCGCTTGCCATAGCCGTTGACGGACACCGTCAAGACCACCTGCTCCTGCGCCGACATCTCGATATAGCGCTCCTGGCTGAGCTGGATCGCGCCCGAGGTTTCCCCCGCGGTTTCCTCGCCCTCGGCGTCGGCAGGCTCCTCCGATGTCGCCTCGCCGGCAACGGCGCGGCGCATCTTCAAATAGGCCGTCCGATCGTCCGAGGTGGCCTCGACATGGCGCAGGATCGACAGCGAAATCAGCTTGTCGCTATCGGGCAGCGCAATGCCGCGCACGCCCATCGAGGTGCGACCGGTGAAGACACGCACATCAGTGACCGGGAAGCGAATGCACTGGCCGCCGGCGGCGGTCAGCAGCACGTCGTCGCGTTCGGTGCAGATCTGCACGTCGACAATGGCCTCGTTTTCATCGAGCTTCATCGCGATGATGCCGGAACGGCGGACATCGACGAAATCCGACAGCTTGTTGCGGCGGACATTGCCGCCGGTGGTTGCGAACATCACGTCGAGATTGGCCCAGGAGCTTTCATCCTCGGGCAACGGCATGATCGTAGTGATGCGCTCGCCCTGCTCCAGCGGCAGAATGTTGATCAGCGCCTTGCCGCGGGCGTTCGGCGCCGCCACCGGCAGCCGCCAGACCTTTTCCTTGTAGACCTGGCCGCGTGACGAGAAGAACAGCACCGGCGTATGGGTCGAAGCCACGAACAGGCGACTCACAAAGTCCTCGTCGCGGGTCGTCATGCCGGCGCGGCCCTTGCCGCCGCGGCGCTGGGCCCGATAGGCCGACAGCGGCACGCGCTTGACGTAGCCGGCGTGGGAGACCGTGACCACCATATCTTCGCGCTGGATCAGGTCTTCGTCTTCGACCTCATTTTCCTGGTCGATGATCTCGGTTCTGCGCGGGGTGGCGAATTTCGATTTCACCTCGGCCAACTCGGCCTTGACGATCGCCTGCACCCGGGCACGCGACGCCAATATCTCGAGATAATCGGCGATTTCGACTGCCAATTTGTCGAGTTCTTCGGAAATTTCCTCGCGCCCGAGCGCGGTCAGCCGCTGCAGCCGGAGGTCGAGAATGGCCTTGGCCTGCTCCATCGACAGCCGCGCGGTGCCTTCGGCGGTCATCCGATGCCGGGGATCATCGATCAGGGTGATCATGGTCTCGACATCCCTGGCCGGCCAGTCTCGCGCCATCAGGGTGTCGCGCGCCGTGTTCGGATCGGGCGATGTCCTGATCACCCGGATCACTTCGTCGATATTGGCGACCGCGATCGCAAGGCCCACCAAAATATGGGCGCGGTCGCGGGCCTTGTTGAGCAGGAACTTGGTCCGACGCGTGATCACCTGCTCGCGGAACGCCACGAACAGCGTCAGCAAGTCCTTCAGGGTCATCGTCCGCGGCCGGCCCTGGTCCAGCGCCAGCATGTTCGCCGGAAAATTGGATTGCAGCGGCGTGAACCGATAGAGCTGGTTCAGCACCACATCCGCCATCGCGTCGCGCTTCAATTCGACGACGACGCGATAGCCGTCGCGATCGGATTCGTCGCGTAGCTCGGCGATGCCCTCGATGGTTTTCTCGCGATGCAGCTCCCCGATCCGCGCGACCATGGTGGCCTTGTTCACCTGGTAGGGAATTTCCGTGATGATGATGGCTTCGCGGTCTTTGCGGATGCTGTCGATCCTGACCTTGCCGCGCATCACGATCGAGCCACGGCCGAGTTGATAGGCCGAGCGGATGCCCTGGCGTCCCAGAATGATGCCGCCGGTCGGGAAATCCGGCCCCGGGATGATTTTGATCAGATCATCGATCGAAAGCGCGGGATCGTCGATCAGCGCCACGCAGGCATCGATGACTTCGCCGAGATTGTGCGGCGGGATATTGGTCGCCATGCCGACCGCGATGCCGCCGGCGCCGTTGACCAGCAGGTTCGGAAATTTCGCCGGAAGCACCGACGGCTCGGTTTCGGAATTGTCGTAATTGGCCTGGAAGTCGACGGTATCCTTGTCGATATCCCCCAGGACCTCCAGCGCCGACCGGCTCAGACGTGCTTCGGTATATCGATACGCGGCGGGTGGATCGCCGTCCACGGAACCGAAATTGCCCTGACCGTCGATCAGCGGCACGCGCATGGAGAAATCCTGCGCCATCCGGACCATCGCGTCGTAAATCGACTGGTCGCCGTGGGGATGGTATTTACCGATGACGTCGCCGACCACGCGCGCGGACTTGACGTATTTCTTGTCGGGCGTGTGCCCCTGCTCGTACATCGAATAGAGAATGCGCCGGTGCACCGGCTTGAGGCCGTCACGCGCGTCAGGCAGCGCCCGCGCCACGATCACGCTCATGGCGTAATCGAGGTAGGAGCGTTTCATCTCGTCGAGAATGGATACAGGACGAATATCCGAGGGCGCCGGCGGCTCAGGCGGCTTCGTATCTTCAGGGTCAGACAAAGGGGAAATCCGGTCAATTCTTGATCGGGAATCATATAGCGTATCGATGGCTTCCAAACCACCCTTAACTCACCCGCGCGACCGGTTTTTCCCTTCGTTTTTCCAGAGACTTACGGGGAGAGCGGCGGTCCTTGGCGTGACCCTGAAAACGGCGACTGAAACCTGCTCCTCAAGCGCGTTGGCCGAGGCCGAAAGTTCCACGAAAGCCGCTGTCGATTGGCCGCTCAGTTTCCGAACACCACCGCGTGCATGATCCGCCCCGGCAGCCACGTGAACAGGCCGGCAATCACAAGCGCGCCGGAGAAGGTAAAGATCATGATGCGCCGGTGCCCCCGGACGTGGTGGCGATGCGCCCGCCAGACGCCGAGCGGCAGTATCGCCAAAGTGAAGATCGACAGCAGATGGATCGGGGCCCACAGCCCGAATAAGCGGATCTGATGGATCCAGAACGCGCTGACGGCCACGACCGCCTCAGCGCCACCCAGATCCAGCCAAGCGTCCGGTGGGGCAATGTGCCCTTTGGCGCCACCAACTGGATCATGCCGAGCCCAAAGGCCGCCATCGCCGCCGAGCAGGATTGGGAGCGGCATCGAGCAGCGGCGCCAGGCTCACGACAGATGTCCCGCTTTAGTGTCCGTGGGGTTTTATCCTCCGGATTGCGGACGAAAGCGCTGATCTTTTCTAATCTAAAACAATGGATTGGATAACATTTATAATGTTGAACTAAAACATTAGAATACGACAATACATGCCAGTTGGCGGGAGCGACATCGACCGCACCCGCCAGCGCCGATTTTTCGCCGCTTAGAACGGGATGTCGTCGTCCATGTCGCTGTTGCTGCGGGCGCCGGCCGCGACCGCGCGCCGCGGCGCCGGGCTGCTCGACGGGCCACTGGAGCCGAAGTCGCCGCCGGAATCATCTCCACCAAAGCTGCCGCCACTGCCGCCACCGCCGGCACGGCCGTCCAGCATGGTCAGGGTCGAGTTGAAGTTCTGCAGCACCACTTCGGTCGAGTATTTTTCGACGCCGGCTTGGTCGGTCCATTTGCGGGTCTGCAGCTGGCCCTCGATGTAAACCTTGGCGCCCTTCTTCAGATATTGCTCGGCGATCTTGCAGAGCCCCTCGCTGAAGATCACCACGCGATGCCACTCGGTCTTTTCCTTGCGCTCGCCGGTCGCCTTGTCGCGCCAGGTATCCGAGGTCGCGATCCGCAAATTCGCGATCGGCCGTCCGTCCTGGGTCCGCTTGATTTCCGAATCGGCCCCGAGATTGCCAATCAGAATGACCTTGTTCACACTTCCCGCCATCGCCGCTCTCCACTCTGGAATTACAGGACTTGAATTACTGGACTTGATGCGCTCGCCCGTGCCGGCCTGAATTGATATTGGGCCACGGGACCGCCGCCAGGCCGACCCTATACGCTCGCCGATCCGGCAATCTCGATGATCCCCTGTGATGTCGGGGTTATCCACATATAGCATTCCGGCCTCAAATGTTCCAGTTTTGTTCCAGAAAATAATTTCAGCGAACGTGGAACAATTTTGCGCCAGGTATCATGGTGGGTCGTGTCACAAAATCGCCGGATTTCCGACTCGAAAAGTTCCAACGAGTTCCCAGATTAGCTAAACAAATCATTAAGTTCCAACGAGTCACTTGACTCCCGAGTGTTGCATTTCGGAGACGGCTTTTTCGTTTCGATTACGTATTATTGGCCTCGGAAATTGATGGGCCTCGCGGCGGAAACGCCCGAACAACAACGCCCCGGACACACCGGGGCCAACAAGCTGGAGAACCAAAATGAAGAAGTTTTTGTTGGGTACGGTCGGACTGGTTGCGCTGGGGATGGCCTCGGCGCCCGCCTCCGCCGCTGATCTTGCTGCGCGTCCGGTCTACACCAAGGCGCCCGCGATGGTCGCCGCGATCTATGACTGGAGCGGTTTCTACATCGGTATCAACGGCGGCTGGGGCGAGACCGGTGATCGTCGCACCTTCGAGCCGACGGCGACCCTGCTCGGTGATCACAGGGCAGACGGTGGCACTGTCGGTGGCCAGGTCGGCTACCGTTGGCAGGCCGGTCCCTGGGTGTTTGGTCTCGAAGCTCAGGGCAACTGGGCCGATCTGAACGGCAGCACCGCAAACCTTGTTCTTCCGGGCGGGCTTGTGCGTTCGCAGATGGATGCTTTCGGTCTGTTCACCGGCCAGGTCGGTTACGCCTGGAACAATGTCCTGCTCTACGCGAAGGGCGGTGCTGCGGTCACCGACCGTAACTATCAGTTCCTGGCGCCCGGCGGCGCTCTGGCCTCCGAAACCGGCTATGACACCCGCTGGAGCCCGACCGTGGGTGCCGGCCTCGAAGTCGGCTTTGCCCCCAATTGGTCGATCGGCGTCGAGTACAATCATATCTTCGAGGGTCGTCACGACGCGACCTTCACCACCCCGGGCGGCGTCGCCTTCACCGGCTTTCGTGCCGGCGGCGACACCGATCTCGTGCTCGGTCGTCTGAACTATCGTTGGGGTGGCCCGATGATCGCGAAATACTGAGCAAGTACTGGGACCGATTGGAAGTTCTGATAACAGGTAGCAATAACGATCTCAGCCCAAGCTGAGCATCCCGAAAAGGCCGGCCTCGCGCCGGCCTTTTTATTTGCGCGAATGTAGACGCCGCGCCACTCGGCGCGTGCCACCTGCTGCCATTTCCGGTCTCCGCAACAAACCGTTGATGGTTTGCGCGCGGCACTGGAAATCCGCCCCCGTTCTTCCTACGTTCCAAGCGCACCCCCTTGGCGTCGGCTTTCCGGATTTCTCCGATGGCGCGCCCGAACACGCATGCGCGTCTGGAATCGCCGGTATGGATGAAATCATCAAGGCCAAGCGCCAAAACAACGTGGGTTCGAGCCTGCGATCGATAACGATCCGCGGCGCGCGCGAGCACAATCTGAAAAACGTCGACCTCGAAATCCCGCGCGACAGACTCGTGGTGTTCACGGGCCTGTCGGGTTCCGGAAAATCCTCGCTCGCCTTCGACACCATCTATGCCGAGGGCCAGCGTCGCTACGTCGAGTCGCTGTCGGCCTATGCGCGCCAGTTCCTTGAGATGATGCAGAAGCCCGATGTCGACCAGATCGACGGCCTGTCGCCGGCGATCTCGATCGAGCAGAAGACCACCTCAAAAAATCCGCGCTCGACCGTCGGCACCGTCACCGAGATCTACGACTACATGCGGCTGTTATGGGCGCGGGTCGGCGTGCCCTATTCGCCAGCGACCGGCTTGCCGATCGAGAGCCAGATCGTGTCGCAGATGGTCGACCGCGTGCTGGCGCTGCCCGAGGGCACAAGGCTCTATCTGCTGGCGCCGGTGGTGCGCGGCCGCAAGGGCGAGTACCGCAAGGAACTCGCCGAATACCTCAAGAAGGGTTTTCAGCGCGTCAAGATCGACGGCACCTTTCACGAGTTGGCCGAGGCGCCCACGCTCGACAAGAAATTCCCGCACGACATCGACGTCGTGGTGGATCGCATCGTGGTGCGGTCCGACATCGGCCAGCGGCTGGCGGAAAGTTTTGAAACCGCGCTGAAGCTCGCCGAGGGTCTGGCGGTCGTCGAATATGCCGACGCACCCGCAACGGCGGCGACCGAAGAAAAGAAGCCCGACAAGAAGACCGCCAAAATCCACGATAAGAGCGGCCCGGAGCGGATTCTGTTTTCGGAAAAATTCGCCTGCCCGGTGTCCGGCTTCACCATTCCGGAAATCGAGCCCAGACTCTTTTCCTTCAACAATCCCTATGGCGCCTGCCCGGCCTGCGGCGGCCTCGGCGTCGAGCAGCATATCGACGAAGACCTCGTCATTCCCGACAAGGAACTGAGCCTGCGCAAGGGCGCCATCGCGCCGTGGGCGAAATCCTCCTCGCCCTATTACGTCCAGACCCTGACCGCGCTCGGCAAATTCTACAAATTCACCCTCGACACCAAATGGAAGGACCTGCCGAAGAAGACGAGAGACGCCATCCTGCACGGCTCCGGCGAGGACGAGATCAAATTCTCCTATGAAGACGGCGTGCGCTCCTACGACACCAAGAAGCCGTTCGAGGGCGTCGTCACCAACATCAACCGCCGTTTTCGCGAGACCGACAGCGAATGGGCGCGCGAGGAACTGGCGAAGTATTTCTCCGACGTGCCCTGCGATGCCTGCCACGGCTACCGGCTCAAGCCGGAGGCGCTGTGCGTCAAGATCGGCGGCAAGCATATCGGCGAGATCTCGGAGCTGTCCGTGCGCCGCGCCGGCGAATGGTTCGAGACCGTGCCAAAGGTGCTCAACGCCCAGCAGAACGAGATCGCGGCACGGGTGCTGAAGGAAATCCGCGAGCGGCTGTCGTTCCTGCTCGATGTCGGCCTCAATTACCTGACCCTGGCGCGCGCGTCGGGCACGCTGTCCGGCGGCGAAAGCCAGCGTATCCGGCTGGCGTCGCAGATCGGCTCGGGGCTGACCGGCGTGCTCTATGTGCTGGACGAACCGTCGATCGGCCTGCACCAGCGCGACAACGCGCGGCTATTGGAAACCCTGAAGCGGCTGCGCGATCTCGGCAATACCGTGATCGTGGTCGAGCATGACGAGGACGCCATTCGCCTGGCCGATTATGTCGTCGACGTCGGCCCCGGCGCCGGCACCCATGGCGGCCACATCGTCGCCCAGGGCACGCCCGCCGAGGTGATGGCCGATCCGAAGTCGCTGACCGGCAAATACCTCACCGGCGAATTGTCGGTCGAAATACCGGAGCGGCGGCCGCCGAACCATCGCCGCACCATCAAGGTGATCAACGCCCGCGGCAACAATCTGAAAAACGTCTCGGCGGAAATCCCGCTCGGGCTGTTCACCTGCGTCACCGGCGTGTCCGGCGGCGGCAAGTCGACCTTGCTGATCGACACCCTCTACAAGGCGATCGCGCGCAAACTCAACAACGCCAGCGAAGGTGCCGCCCCGCACGACCGCATCGAGGGCCTCGAGCATATCGACAAGATCATCGACATCGACCAGTCGCCGATCGGCCGCACCCCGCGCTCCAACCCCGCGACCTACACCGGCGCGTTCACCCCGATCCGCGAATGGTTCGCCGGCCTGCCCGAAGCCAAGGCGCGCGGCTACGAGCCCGGGCGGTTTTCCTTCAACGTCAAGGGCGGCCGCTGCGAGGCCTGCCAGGGCGACGGCGTCATCAAGATCGAGATGCACTTTTTGCCCGACGTCTACGTCACCTGCGACGTCTGCAAGGGCAAGCGCTACAACCGCGAAACCCTGGAAGTGCTGTTCAAGGGCAAGTCGATCGCCGACGTGCTCGACATGACCGTCGAGGAAGCCGCCGAATTCTTCAAGGCAGTGCCGCGCGTCCGCGAAACCTTCAAGACGCTGCATCGCGTCGGGTTGGATTACATCCACGTCGGCCAGCAGGCCACCACGCTCTCGGGCGGCGAAGCCCAGCGCGTCAAGCTCGCCAAGGAGCTGTCAAAGCGCGCCACCGGCCGCACGCTCTACATCCTGGACGAACCCACCACGGGGCTGCATTTCCACGACGTCAAGAAACTCTTGGAAGTGCTGCACGAGCTGGTGTCGCAGGGCAACACGGTGGTGGTGATCGAGCACAATCTCGAAGTGATCAAGACCGCCGACTGGGTCATCGACCTCGGCCCCGAAGGCGGCGACGGCGGCGGCGAAATCGTCGCCTGGGGCCCGCCGGAAGATATCGTCAAGGCACCAAGGAGTTACACGGGGAAGTTCTTGGCGCCGGTGCTGGAGAAAGCGGAGAAGCCGAGGAAGCGCAGCAGCGGGGCGAGTGAGGCGGCGGAGTGAGGTGGCCAGAGATTCGATATGAAAATCAAACTTTGGGAATTTGAATATGATTTTGATCGGGACGACGCAAAGATAGTCGTACCGATTGCCCTCTTGGTGATCGCTATTACGACAACGAGAATTAACCCACTTTGGTTTCTGGCAGCGATCACGGCATACTATCTTCTATATTTCTTTTCCGAACCCACCTTAGATGCTGTTCGCGCTTACATCGCAAAGCGCAGGATGCGATGCCCTCATTGCAAAAATCGAAAGATCATCTTGCAAGGGTATCAAGGTTACAAATCCGACGAGCACTATCCATATTATTTTTGCGATAGCTGCAATGCTACATCCATTCTCACTGGTGGTGGCTTGCTCCAAATTGGCAAATAGTAAGTAGCCCGCGTAAGCACATGCGATATGTGAGAACACAAAACGAACCCGGATATCGCTTAGCTCGTCGGTAGAATAGCCGAGGCGTGCTTTCTCTCTTTCGTTCTTCGCGGCGCTAGACACTCGTTTGCAGGTGAACCACGTGGACAGCTTGACTGGCATAGCCCAATCGACTGACAAGGATGGAAAATTGTTTAGCTGGTACAGGCGGCATTTCGCGGTGCCCCACGACATGCCTATTTTCAAAGAAGACGTTTATGGGTTGCCGGATTGCTCTATATCGTTGAATTTTCCGCAGCCTAATAGTCTCTTCCAGTATGACTTTCGAATTCTGCTGCAGACACCGGGGTTCTCGACTAAACGCGACTGGATTATTCATAAACTTGGTCAACACGTTGAAATTGAACCAGACCCTGAGCGATGAATTCCATGCGTGACTCCTAACCCACATACGGGGAGGCCGCGCCTACGATTTTCGCTCTACCCGACCCATCGGCCTCCTGCCCTCACTCCTCAAACACCGCCTCGACAAACCCCTTCGGATCGTCGCAAAACTCCCGCATCACCCTGTAGTGATCCGTCTGCTTCACGGTCACCGGGTCCAGCCCGTATTTCGTCAGCCGCAGCAGCGTCGCGTTCGGGTAGGCCATCAGCATCGGCGCGTGCGTTGCCATGATGATCTGGCAGTGACCGATCGCGTCCATCCGCCCCATCAATTTCAGGAATTCGATCTGGCGCGCCGGCGACAGCGCGGATTCAGGTTCGTCGAAGATGAAGAGGCCCTGGCGCTGGCAGCGCTCCTCGAAGAAGCGCAAAAAGCCTTCGCCGTGAGAATGCGAGAGGAAGTCGGGCGGAGGCGGCCCGGAAAAGGCATCCCTGGCTGCTTCGTCAAGGTATCGCGCGATCGAGAAAAAACTCTCCGCACGAAAAAACCAGCCGTTGGTGATCTTGGGCAGCCAGCTCGCGCGGAATGCGGTCGAGAGACTGCCGCCCATCGTCTCCCGCGCGTTCGAATGATCGACCGGCATGTAGCCTTTGCCGCCGCCGGCCTCGTCGTACCCCGCCAGCACCGCGATGCCTTCCAGCAAGGTCGACTTGCCGGTGCCGTTTTCGCCCACGATGATGGTGATCGCGCGGTCAAAACTCAGCTCAAATTCATCCCGGAGGAACGGCAGGCAGAACGGATAGGCCTGGGGGTCGCTGACCCGCGCCGGATCGAGCCAGACACGCCGCAGGTATGGCGCCGGGAGATTGATCGTGCGGGTTCGTTTTCGGCTCATCCTTGCCAGCCGCCTTTTTATTCTGCGAGCGCTGCTTCGACAAAACCCTTCGGGTCATAACAAAACTCGCGCATCACCCTGAAATGGTCGGTCTGCTTGACGGTCACGGGCTCCAGCCCGTACTTCGACATCTGCAGCAGCCTCGCGCCCGGATAGGCCATCAGGACAGGTGAATGCGTGGCCATCACGATCTGGCAGATCGTCGACTGCTCCATCTTCCGCATCAGCTTGAGGAATTCCATCTGCCGCGACGGCGACAGCGCCGACTCCGGTTCGTCGAAGATGTAGATGCCCTGACGTTGGCAGCGCTCCTGGAAGAAGCGCAAAAATCCTTCGCCGTGCGAATGCGAGAGGTAATCGGGACCCCCGCCCCCGCCGACTGCATCGAGATATCGCGCCACCGAAAAGAAACTCTCGGCGCGGAAGAACCAGCCATTGGTGATCTTCGGCAGCCAGCTTGCGCGCAGCGCACCGGAAAGCGTGCCGCCCATCACCTCAAGCGCGTTGGAGTGATCGACCGGCCTGTACCCCTTGCCGCCGCCGGCCTCGTCATAGCCGGCGAGTACCGCGATGCCTTCCAGCAAAGTGGATTTGCCAGCGCCGTTCTCGCCGACGATGATGGTGATCGGGCTATCCAAGCTCAGTTCAAAATCATCGTTCAGGAACGGCAGGCAAAACGGGTAGGCCTTGCGATCGACGATCCGCGACGGATCCAGCCAGACCCGCCTGAGGTAAGGCGCCGGCGCATTGATCGGCTTGTTCCGTCTTGCCATGCGCGCTCACCCCACAACGGACGCAGTCCGGCGCTCCAATCCCGGAATAACTCTCTGCCACAGCCATTGGAACGAAACAAGAACCATCTTGAGCGTGCAGTCCATGCCCAGCGCCACCTACACCCTCTTCCGTAACGCCATCCTCGGCGAGCGACAGGTCGTCTGCAGCTACGAAGGCCGTCCCCGCGAATTGTGCCCGCATATCATCGGCACCAATCTGTCAGGCGAAGAAGTCGTGCTGGCCTGGCAGTTCGCCGGCATGAGCAGCGGCAAGCTGCCGCAATGGCGATGCCTGAAGCTTGCCAATGTCAGGGACGCGCATGCCCGCGACGGCCGCTGGCATTCGGGTGGCTCGCACAAGACGACGCAGAAGTGCGTGGCGCGCATCGATCTCGATATCAATGTTCACGTGCGGAAATTGCGGTAACAGGATCGATATGGCGTCGAAGCGCGAAGTTCACGCTGCGTCCGCGGGCCTCACGCGCTTGGCAATTTCCGCTCCCTTCTCTCGCTCTACTACGCCGATGTCGTACTGTCCCTGCAAGTCCAGCCAGAACTGCGCACCGTTACCAAAGTAACGGCCGAGCCTTACGGCGGTGTCGGCGGTGATTGCGCGGCGAAAATTGAGAATATCGGTAATGCGGCCCGAGGGAACGCCGATATCGAGCGACAAGCGGTTGGCGCTGAGCTTGCGTGCGCTCAATTCGCGTTTCAGCAGGCGGCCGGGATGTACGATGGGAGCCATATTCAACCTCTGTGGTAGTCGACGATTTCGACCTCGTAAGCGTCGCCCTTGCGAAACTCAAAGCAAATACGCCAGCGTTCGTTGACCGTCATTGCGCATTGCCCTCGGCGATCGCCTTTGAGCTTGTGCAATCCGACGCTCTTCAACGGACTCAGGTCGTTGAGCGATTTGGAAACGTTCAACGCCAACAGCAGATCGATGGCGGCGTCGAAATCCAGCCCGCGAAACTGGTTTGGCCGCTCGCCGTCCCAAACTTTCCGAGCCGCTGAATTCCGCCACGACGCGATCATGGCGCTAACATACTACGAGAAACGGTGAACGGCAAGAACTTGCCTGCATAAATGGAACGATATGCGACACAACACCATTACCCGGATATCGCGGAGCCTGTCATCGGGCGCGCATTCGCGCGACCTGTTGGCTCATCCGGGCTACGGCCAATCAGCGAGCTTCGCCAGCGAATGACCGCTGCAGCACCGCCAGCCGATCCAATGCCGCCTGCGGCAGCGGACCCTTCTCGACCGCGGCGAGCGAGTCCTCGAACTGCTGCGGCGTCGCCAGGCCGACAAGGATCGTGCCAACAGCCGGGTGCGAGATCGCAAACCGCGTCGCGGCTTCGGTCAGGCTACTGGCGAAGCCCTTCTGGACCAGCGGCAACAGACGGCGGGCGCGATCGACGTCAGCGTCGTAGCTCATCGCCGAACCGATCGGCTCCGGCGCCGGACCCGCAATCGGATGACGCTCGGCCGAGCCCGACAAGGCGCCGCCGGCCAGCACGCGGATACCCACCACGCCGACGCCGGCGGCCCTGGTGTGATCGAACAAGCGCCGATAATCCTGCGCCGGATAGTTTTCAGGCAATTCGACCGCGGCGGATGGATTGAGCATGTTGTAGACGATCTGCGCACTGTCGAAGGCGCCGGCATCGATCAGCTGATGCAGCGCCGCGGTGTCACCGACCGCCGTCATCCCGAGGAAGCGAATTTTTCCCTGCTGACGCAGGCGTTCGAACGCCGGCACCACATCGTCCAGCACCTGCCGGACGCTCAGCGCCGTGCCGCCGCCCTGCTCGGTAACCGGATTGTGCAAATGAAAGATGTCGACCCGCTCCAGCCGCAGCCGCGCCAGGCTGCCTTCGAGCGATTTCGCGACGGCATCGGCGATGCGGCCGAACTCGTTTGGCTGCAACCGGACCTTGGTGCCGACGAACGCGTTGGCCGGCTTCAGGGTTTGCAACACGCGGCCAAGGTTCTTTTCGGATTCGCCATCGCCGTATTGCACGGCGGTGTCGAAGTAATTGACGCCGGCCGCGATCGCCCGCGCGACGGTGCGCTCCTGTTCGAGGGGGTCGCCCCGCACCATAAATCCGCCGACTGCGCCGCAGCCGAAGCCCAGCACCGAGAGTTGCATTCCCGTGCGTCCAAACACTCGCATCTGCATCGCTGTTTCCTCCGGCTGGATGGGGATTATGCGCCGCCAGGTATCCGTTACTCAAGCCTGGTTACCCGACGGGCAAATCAGCAAATCGGTGTCCAGCCCCATTTGCAAAAATATTTTTGTTTTCTTCTGACCCAAATCACCGGCTTATTTTGTCCCGTCTCATCCCTCACGAGGGGACGTTGGCCATCGTCACGAACGTTGGGATGGGATGCGGTGGACGCGGCAGCGCTTTTGACGAACAGCGCGTGACGCGGACGGCGAAGTCGTGTGGTCCTGACGCCCCGATGCTGGCGTCAAGTTGCGCGGAAGTTTTTCTGCGCAGCGATGGTGACAAAAAAGCCGGTCGCCAAGGAGAGCACGATATAAGCCGTAAAACCATTGCGCAGGGAAGGCCGGACTGCCTCCGCTGAACCTGTATGCTCGTGTGCGTCATTTTTTGTCATTTGCACGCGAGACCGCGGGTGCAGCGCGCACCCGGTCTTCCCTGCGCCCTCTTTTGAGGGTCGCCTGCTCCCCTCTTGGGGTAGCACTGCGCCCTTCATTTTCGTTGGGCCGATGAATTTGCAAAACTCGGGCGCATGGTGTCGCGAGAATGCGGAAGTGTGTCCTGGGCGTGCGGCGCATCCTTCGAGACGGCGCTTCGCGCCTCCTCAGGATGAGGTCGGCAACATGCCTGATGTCCG
>JBDTKZ010000062.1:0-47007 GCA_039935075.1 Bradyrhizobium sp. | reverse complement strand
CCGGCCACCAAAGGCTAAGCGGCCTTCGCGTCATTGCGAATCAAAAGCCCGGCCGTTGCGGCCGGGCTTTCCTTGTCGGGGGGTGCTGCGGCTATCTCGCGACGCGCAGCTCGCTGAGCGCGACTCCGATCGTGTTGAACGTGGTGACGATCTGGCTGGCGTTGGTCAGCAGGAAAAACTTGCTGGAATCCTGCTGCCCATTGGAACTCGCGCAGGATTGAAGGATTGCCGAGGTCGGATCCGCCGGCGTGCTGGTGTCGACCTGGATCGTGTAGATCGTGTACATCGGCTTGCCGTTGGAATCGGTGGCGTTCTTGATGTTCTGGCACTGGGCGGCCTGCCGGACGTCGATATAACCAACGCCACTGCTGTTGGTGTTCTGTGTGCTGCCGTCGCCGTAAGCCGGCCAGCGATCCTCGGTGTTGAGACCGTCGGACAGCAGAATGATTACCCGATTGTAAGTCGTATTCGCGTCTTCGGTTGGCGCCGGGATCGGGCCGGTCTGCAACAGCGACTGCCATCCCCAGGCCAGCCCGACGGACTGATCGGTACCGCCGGTCGGCTGCATCGCATTAACAGCGGTTTTAAGCGTCGACCAGGAATAGGACATCGGGATGACCTTCTCGAGCGGGGTCGAAGCATTCGCGTTACAATAGGCGGTGCTGTTCTCGTAATACTGATTGGCCGGGAATAGCGTGGCTAGGGCGGCTCCTGGCGCATCGCCGGTCTCGTCATAGTTTTGGAAGCGATCGGTGATGCAACCGGTCCAGGTGCTGATGGGGTTGGTGGAAGCTTGCTTCCAGTTGTTGGCGACCGAGGTCATACAGTTGAGAGCGGCCGGGGTAGCACAGATGGTCGGCGTCGAACCGATCCCAATCCAGGCCGGGTTGGGGTTGGGGGTGGCGGTAGTGGGGATATGGGCAGCGGTATCCTGAGTGTTGAAACCAACCGGAGGAATAAGGTGAGGCTGATTGGTATTATCCGTCGTGTCGCTGGGGGAGGGCTGGGTCCAATTATGAATGTAACGAGGCCCTTTGCACACCGTGCTGCTGCCGGTGCCAGTGCACTTGCAAAGGTTGGGACCAGTCGTGGGGGCACCGCTCGGGCAAGTGCATGATGATCCCGTGCAAAACGCTTGCGGGCTAGCGTCGGTGACGAGCTCACTGTCCCAGCAACCGTTGTAGTTGGTGTGCGAGTTATAATCGACGCTCGGGCAGATATAGCCCGTATAGGCGCCGGTCGACGGAATCTTCGAAGCGCTTGAACTGGCGTTGGCGGGGGCGGTCATGCAGGTGAAACCGCCGCTGTTGTTCGTGAACGGACAGTTCATACCCGGCCCAATCCCGTGCCAATTGATGGGAAGCGTGGCTTGCGTACTTGGCATGTTCGGAAGAGCGTTAGCCGGTTGCGACGTCGGCGGGTTCAACCAGTCGGTCCAGTCGATCCAGGTAGCGCCATAGTTACTGGCGCCCGCGTTGACGACCTTGGCGAACGGAATAACGGAGATGTAGACGTCGCCATCGTTCTTGGCCAGCGCGCTGAGCTGGTCGATCAGACCGCCGGTTCCGGCAACCGCGTTTCTCAACGCGGTGATCTTGTTGTTCTGGGCCATCGATCCGGTGTTGTCGAGCACCAGCGCGACTCGCATCTTCACATTGCCCCAGGCGGTGGTCGATGTGGTGCCGAAGCCCATCGTGTTGAAATTCGAACCCAACACCCGCATGAAATCAGTGTTGATCGTTCCGTTTCCGGAGACCATGATGGTATTGCCCAACGTGCTATTATTCGCCGTGTAGGTCGCGGTAATGGGCGCGATCGTGGCGTCCTTGTTGGTGTAGAGCGCGCTGAAATAGACCTGCGCCGCTTTGGAGACCGTGGTCTGGTCCGACGCGATTTTGCCGCTGGAGAGGTCCTTCGACAGCATCAAGGCCGTCGAATCCATCGCGGCCTGCATCGTTGAACGTGCGCTGTTGGCCCGGCTGTAATCGATCGCCGCGCCGACGAAGCTGATGATGGGAATGGCCGCGATGGTGAAGATCACCGCGATATTGCCTTCATTGGCGCCAATGAAGCGCTTCGCGGCTTCGCGAATGTGATGGGTAATGGATGCACCGAACATGGCTATCACCGAGGTTGGACCCCCTAAGGCGGGCTCGGCTGCCATTTCGGTCGACGCCACTAAACAGGTGGTAAATTGGTCCTGATAAAACTCGGTCAATAGCGCCGGAGTCGCGAATCAGGGCGACTAACCGCTCGCTATCGTCAATACCCGCTAAATTGCGAGCCCCGTTGCTTTGTCAAATCGGTTGGAATTGATTAACCTTGGCGGGATCGCCGAACCGGGTCTCGGCCTACCGCAAGCTGCATTCCGCCGGTATTTACATGCTTGCGGTGAACCGATGGCAGACCCATATTGCTGTCATCGATCCAGCGGACGGGTCGATGCGGAAGGGAAGCGGCGATCTGGCAGTGTGTCTGGGAACTCTGCGTATCACCCGGCCGCTGTCCGGTCTTCCGTGGGGATTTCGAACGCCTGTGCCATGCTGCAATTAACTTCCAGATTCAATCGCTCCGCGCCGCTCCCGGTCGCTGCATCTGTCCCCCGAATGGGCGATGACGAGAACCGCTCCGGTGGCAACGGCGGACCGGCCACGTCCGTTATCGCCAAGGTCAAGCCGAAGACCAAGCGTCCGAGCCTGTATCGGGTGCTGATCCTCAACGACGATTATACCCCTATGGAGTTTGTCGTTCACGTGCTGGAGAAGTTCTTCCAGAAGGACGTCGAGGCCGCGACCAAGATCATGCTCCACGTCCATCATCATGGAATCGGAGAATGCGGTGTGTTCACCTACGAGATCGCCGAGACCAAGGTGACGCAGGTCATGGACTTCGCACGCAAGCACCAGCATCCCCTGCAATGCGTGATGGAAAAGAAGTAATCCAATCCGCGCCAAACCGGCAAAATCCGGAACGGGTCTTGCTTTCAGGTTTTGCATTGAAGGCGGCAGTGTAGGTGGTCCGTACGTGCTTTTACGGGCGCGGCCGGTTTGCTCGGGAGTTGCCTGGATTTTCCCGACGATTTCCTTGGTGATTCGCTTGACGATTGCCTTGACGATTGCCTTGGGGATAGCGTGGGATGGTGTGGCGTAAACGAATGGCGGAACCGGTCTTTCGCCTGGATCGGATGTAACTATATGACAAAGGTTGTTGTTGCCTGACCGGGCAACGGCGATCATGATGGCAGGGGGCCACAGAGGACGCGAATGCCGACTTTTTCCCAAAGCCTTGAACAATCACTGCATCGCGCGCTTGCGATTGCGAATGAGCGTCATCACCAATATGCGACGCTGGAACACCTGCTGCTGTCGCTGATCGATGACTCCGATGCAGCGGCGGTGATGCGTGCCTGCAGCGTCGATCTCGACAAGCTGCGCACCAGTCTTGTCAATTATCTCGAAACCGAGTTCGAAAACCTGGTCACCGACGGCGCCGATGACGCCAAGCCGACCGCCGGCTTTCAGCGCGTGATCCAGCGCGCGGTGATTCATGTGCAGTCGTCCGGCCGCGAGGAAGTGACCGGCGCCAATGTGCTGATCGCGATCTTCGCCGAGCGCGAGAGTCATGCCGCGTATTTCCTGCAGGAGCAGGACATGACCCGCTACGACGCCGTGAACTATATCAGCCACGGCATCGCCAAGCGGCCCGGCGTCTCCGAAGCGCGCCCCGTGCGCGGGGTCGACGAGGAGACCGAGACCAAGGGCAACGAGGATTCCAAGAAGAAGGGTGAGGCGCTCGATACCTATTGCGTCAACCTCAACAAGAAGGCGCGCGACGGCAAGATCGATCCGGTGATTGGGCGCAATGCCGAGATCAACCGTGCGATCCAGGTGCTGTGTCGCCGGCAGAAGAACAATCCGTTGTTCGTCGGCGAAGCCGGCGTTGGCAAGACCGCGATCGCGGAAGGCCTCGCCAAGCGAATCGTCGACTCTGAAGTGCCGGAAGTGCTGGCGGCCGCGACCGTGTTCTCCCTCGACATGGGCACGCTGCTGGCGGGTACCCGCTACCGCGGCGACTTCGAGGAGCGGCTGAAGCAGGTTCTCAAGGAACTCGAAGCCCATCCGAACGCGATCCTGTTCATCGACGAAATCCATACCGTGATCGGCGCCGGCGCCACCTCCGGCGGCGCGATGGATGCGTCCAATCTGCTCAAGCCGGCGCTTGCCTCCGGCACGATCCGCTGCATGGGCTCGACGACCTACAAGGAATACCGTCAGCACTTCGAAAAGGACCGCGCTTTGGTGCGCCGGTTCCAGAAGATCGACGTCAACGAGCCGACGGTGGAAGACGCCATCGCCATCCTCAAGGGCCTGAAACCCTATTTCGAGGATTACCACCGGCTGAAATACACCAACGAGGCGATCGAGGCCGCGGTGCAGTTGTCGTCGCGCTACATCCACGACCGCAAGCTGCCGGACAAGGCGATCGACGTGATCGACGAATCGGGCGCGGCGCAGATGCTGGTGGCGGAGAACAAGCGCAAGAAGACCATCGGAATCAAGGAAATCGAGACCACGATCGCGACCATGGCGCGGATTCCGCCCAAGAGCGTGTCAAAGGATGATGCCGAGGTACTCAAGCATCTCGAGCAGACGCTCAAGCGCGTGGTGTTCGGCCAGGACAAGGCGATCGACGCGCTGTCGGCTTCGATCAAGCTGGCGCGGGCAGGGCTGCGCGAGCCGGAAAAGCCGATCGGCTCGTATTTGTTCTCGGGGCCCACCGGCGTCGGCAAGACCGAGGTTGCAAAACAGCTCGCGGCCTCGCTTGGCGTCGAACTGATCCGCTTCGACATGTCGGAATATATGGAGCGGCACACCGTGTCGCGTCTGATCGGCGCGCCTCCGGGCTATGTCGGTTTCGACCAGGGCGGTCTTCTGACCGATGGCGTGGATCAGCATCCGCATTGCGTGGTGCTGCTCGACGAAATCGAGAAGGCGCATCCGGATCT
The DNA here is from genome assembly GCA_039935075.1 of Bradyrhizobium sp. Lineage (GTDB taxonomy): Bacteria > Pseudomonadota > Alphaproteobacteria > Rhizobiales > Xanthobacteraceae > Bradyrhizobium. Next base: position 42,002 of record JBDTKZ010000062.1, on the reverse strand, counting down.
TTACAATGTGCTGCTGCAGATCATGGATCATGGCCGGCTCACCGATCACAACGGCAAGCAGGTGAACTTCCGCAACGTGATTCTGATCATGACCACCAATGCGGGCGCCGCCGATCTGGCGCGCCAGGCGTTCGGCTTCACCCGCAACAAGCGGGAAGGCGACGATCACGAGGCGATCAACCGGCAGTTCGCGCCCGAGTTCCGAAACCGGCTCGATGCGATCGTGTCGTTCGCGCATCTCAACGCCGACGTGATCGGCATGGTGGTCGAGAAGTTCGTGCTGCAACTCGAAGCACAACTCGCCGACCGCGACGTCACCATCGAATTGTCCGAGCCTGCCAAGGCCTGGCTGGTTCGGCATGGTTACGACGAGCAGATGGGCGCGCGGCCGATGGCGCGCGTGATCCAGGAGCACATCAAGAAGCCGCTGGCGGACGAGGTGTTGTTCGGCAAGCTCAAGGGCGGCGGTCACGTTCGTGTCGTCCTGGTCAAGGACGAGGCGGGTGCGGAAGGCGCGGAGAAGATCGGCTTCGAATTCGTCGAGGGTCCGGTCACGCCGAAGCCGGAGAAGCTGCCGGTCGCACGCAAGCGCAAGCCGAAGCCGAGCGGCCCGAATGGTGGCGGTGGAGGGTCCAAGGGACCGGCCTCGCGGGGGCCGCTGGTCAAGGCTTGAGCCTTCCTTCGATATCGAGAACAGCAAGGCCGGCGTGTCGCAAGACCGCCGGCTTTCTGCTGAACGCCTGCTGTCTCACTCCGCCGTCATGCCATTTTGGGCCTGACGCTGCTTGGCATCGCCGCTCGGTTGCGCGATGTTCGTTCATCCCACGCGATGGAATCATCCAGTGATCTCACCGATAACCCGACGTGATGCGCTCAAGGGCGCGGGCACGATCCTGATGGCTAACGCCATCGGCCCGCGCATCGCTTCGGCGGAGGTTGCGCTTGAGCCGGTCGCTCCCGAAAGCGTGGGGTTCGCAGCCGATCTGCCGTCGCGGTTTGCCGCACTGCAGGATTCGGGGCGATTGCTCAACGTGCATGGCGTCGTCGCATTCCGGAAAGGGCGCATGATGTTCGAGCGCTACATGCCCGGCGCCGATGAGATGTGGGGACAGCCTCTCGGCACGGTCGACTTCAAGGCGGACACGCTGCACGACATGCGATCGGTGACCAAGAGCATCGTCGGATTGCTCTATGGCATCGCGCTCGGCCAACAACGCGTTCCTGCTCCGGACCAGCCTCTGCTGGCGCAATTTCCCGAATATCCGGATCTGGCCAAAGACGCCGGCAAGGCACGCCTGACGATTGCCCATGCGCTGACGATGACGCTCGCGCTCGACTGGAATGAAGACGATCCGCTGCATCATTCCGATGAAGTGCTGATGGATAGCGCGCCGGATCGCTATCGTTTCGTGCTGGAACGCGCAATGCTCGGGCCGCCCGGCAAGGGCTACAAATACAATGGCGGCGCCACCACTCTGTTGGGCCGGTTGATCGAGCGCGGCACCGGTGTCGATCTCCCGACATTCGCGAAAACCGCGTTGTTCGAACCGCTGGGAATCTGGCCCGCGGAATGGGCCAAGGGCCCGGATGGCGTGGCATCGGCGGCATCCGGCCTGCGGCTTGCGCCGCGCGATCTCGCGCGCATCGGCCAAATGATCGTGGCCGGCGGCAAATCGGACAATCGAACGATCGTCCCGGCCGATTGGCTTGAAGCCAGTTTCCGTCCCGCCGCAGTGGTCGATGACAACAGGCGCTATGGCTACCATTGGTATACAGGCGAACTCGCTCTGGGAGGCAAAACAGGCACCTATGGCACGAAATGGGTCGGCGCCTTCGGCCTCGGCGGGCAGCGCCTGTTCGTTTTCCCGGAACTGGAGTTCGTGCTGGCGGTGACCGCGGGCAACTACGCGACGGAGGACCAATGGCGGCCGCCGATCGCGATCCTGCGCGAAGTGTTCTTGGCGAGCCTTGTGGATTAGCTTGCTAGAGCGTTTTCAAGCGAAGTGGGTACGGTTCGCGTCAAGAAAACGCGTCAAATCAAAAGTCTAGAGCCCCGTTTCGATTCAATCGAAACGGAAAAGACTCTAGTCTGGCGTTGGGGCTCCCGCGCATCTCAGCGCGTCGATGCCGTGAACAGATTGTCGAAACGCCAAGAGTAGCCGATCCCCGCAATGTAATCCGGCGAGTTGCGGTTGAGGCCGAAGGCCAAATGAAAGTCGACCTGCTGGGTTCGCGTCAGCAGATATTCTCCGCCCATGTTGAACAGTTCGACGTCGCGACCATGGATCGGATAGTCGCCGACATACTCGACGAATAGCGACACCCGATCGGTAACTTTCTTCTCGACCACGAACGTTGCTTCGGTGGTCTGATGATTGACGGGATCGGACGGGAAGAAGAATGTCGTGAGCATGCCGCTGGTGCCCCAGCCGTTGCCGAGTTCATGCGACCACGGAAATTGCAGATAGGGCTGAACGCCGAGGCCCGCGATCCTGGTGGCACCGGTCGGCAACCCCGCGCCCGCCGTCACCGACAAATTCCATGGCTCCGGAAGCGAATTGAGCTGCCATTTGACGGCGGGAACGACATTGGAAAATCCGCTGTCGGTCGGTCCCCGGAATCCCCAAAAATAATTCGGAAGATCGACCAGCAGTTCGAGGCAGGGCGCGATGCCCAGCCGCAATCGGCTGTTGGTGCCATCGAAGGTTTTTTCGATTCCGTGTTCGGTTGAATTGATGCCGTTTTCGCCTTGCAGGGTGCCCACCGGCACCACGAGGCTGGAGTTGGTGACGTCGGGGCGATCGGTGGCGATTTCCGATGTCGGCGAAGGGCATTCACCGGCCTCCGCGATCGATGGAATCGTTGGCAGGAGCAGGCAGAGTGTTGCAACGCAAGCTGGAGCAGTCCTGATCATCATCTCAAGCCCAACCGCTCTCCATCGCGTTTTGCGTCGGTCACAATAAACGGCTCGCGGGTCGGCGCGAAACCCCCGCCCGGCAATAGGTGTGGACAGAAAATAGGCGCGGCACCCGCCCACGCGGCGATTGTCCGTTCGTCGCCCTGATCCAGATCGGCAAACGGTGAATTTATTCCCGATGATCGAAAGATCAGAACCCGTCGAAGGAGGCCTGACAAGCCATCGGTCCGAGATGTCGGGTACGCCAACGACCGCGGCGCTAAAGGGATTTGATAACTATAAAGCCACACGAAGTCTTGTGGATCATCGGTGAAGCTGCAGACTGAAATTTCAGTGATGGATAGGGGCCGGAAATGCATCCGCGGCGAGCCGCTCGCGTTCGACCGTCAGGCGGCATGTCGAGCGCGGCCAAAATCATCATTGACCCGAAAGCTCCACTTGTTGATTGCAGGATCGTGGATTATTCCGCCAGCGGTGCATGCATCGAGATATGGGGCGAGACCAAACTTCCGAACCGGTTTGAACTGGTGTTTGGTCGCTCCAGGAAACGCTGCCGCATCGTCTGGACCAAGGGCCGACGGATGGGGCTGGTGTTCTAAATCGAGCGCGCCGCCGACGTCTTGTTGACGACGGACGCATCATTCCGCCCTTACACTACAGGTACGCGCCGGGCTGCGACGGCGGCGGGCGAGATGACGTCGATATCCAGTGGAACACGCCACCGTTCGGTCAGCCGCACCCGCGGCGCTTCGTTGGCGACCCCGGCGCCATCGATGACAAAACCTTCGAAGCCGTTGCTCATGACCTCGTTGCATTTTTGCACATAGACCGGAAAGCCACCGATATAGGGCATGAAGACGCGCGGCCGGCCGGGAATGTTGGCGCCGACATACCAGGAACTGCAGGTCGACCGCAGCGAGACCTTTGACACTTCATTGACGTGTTCGATCCATTCGTCCTCGTAACGCTGAAGAGGTTCGAGGGTCGCGGCGCCGAGATCGCGCAAATGCGCCATGCAATCCACCATCCAGTCGACATGCTGTTCGATCGCCTGGATCATGCTCGCGAGCACGGAGGGACTGCCGGGTCCGGTGATCGTGAACAAATTGGGGAAGCCCGCGGAGGCAACGCCAAGATAGGCGCGAGGGCCCGCCTGCCATTTCTCCGACAGCGTCAGGCCATTGCGGCCGGTGATCCGGATACGGTCGAACGATCCGGTCATCGCGGCAAAGCCGGTCGCGCAGACCACGGCGTCGAGTGGATATTCGACGCCATCGACCGCGATACCGTTAGCCGTGAAGCGCTCGATCGGCGTCTTCGACACATCGACCAGCTTCACATGGGGAAGATTATAGGTTTCGAAATAGCCGGTATCGACGCATAGCCGCTTGCAGCCGAACACATTGTCGGGGCACAGCAGCTCGGCGGTCGCCGGATCCCCGACAATCTCGCGGATCTTGCGGCGCGCGAATTCGGCAATGGTGTCGTTGGCGGCCTTCTCGAACAGAAGGTCGCCAAAGGCGCCGAGGAAGGGCAGGCCGCCACGCTCCCAGGCTTCCTCGTATTGGCATTCGCGCTCCTCGGCGGTAGCTTCCAACGCGGGCTTCATGTTGAACGGAAAATAGAAACCGGTCGGCCGCGCCCGCGCCTTGGCGCGCAGCGCCGGATAGTCCGCCTTGATCGTCTTGCGATATTCCGTCGTCAGCTTCTGGTTCCACGCCGGCACCGAATACGTCGCGGTGCGCTGAAACACCGTCAATGATGACGCCTGCTGCGCAATGATCGGGATCGACTGGATGGCCGAGGAGCCGGTGCCGATGACGCCAACACGAAGGCCCGTAAAGTCGACGCCCTGATGCGGCCATTCGCCGGTGTGATGGATCGGGCCGCGAAACGCTTCGATATCCTTGAAGGGCGGACGGTTTGCCGCCGACAGGCAGCCGACCGCCATGATGCAGAATTTGGCCGAGACCTGATCGCCTCGATCGGTTTCGATACGCCAGCATTTTTCGGCTTCGTCGAAGGTCGCCACCGTCACGCGGGTATCAAAACGAATATGCGGCCGAAGATCGAACCGGTCGGCGACGTGATTGGCGTAGCTGAGAATCTCCGGCTGCGGCGCATATTTTTCCGACCAGTCCCATTGCTGGTCGAGCTCTTCCGAAAACGAGAACGAATACTGCATGCTCTCGACGTCGCAGCGCGCGCCGGGATAGCGGTTCCAGTACCAGGTGCCGCCGACGCCGCCGCCGGCCTCATAGACCCGCGCGGTAAAGCCAAGTCCGCGCAGCCGATGCAGCATATAAAGGCCGGCGAAACCGGCACCGACGACCACGGCGTCGAACACCGCGCCAACTTCCTTCGAGGGTTCCTCTTGCTTTGACGTGCTGGGTGCCATGGATCGTTTCTCGTCCAGGTTGATAGCGCTGATCATGGTCTGCAGAGGCCGAGGACGCCGCCCCGCGCTCTATGCCCCCCGTTCGAGCAAGATCTTGAAATCGGCGCGGGCGCGTTGCGCTTCTTTTTTCGCGATCTCCGAGGCTTCGCCAAGGCCGAAATAGCCGTGGATCAGGCCGGGACCATCGTAATATTTGGTCGCGACACCGGCAGCCCTCAGCGCCTCGGCATAGGCCTTGCCCTCGTCGCGCAACGGATCGAACCACGCCGTCGTGACGATCGCCGGCGCTAGTCCAGCGAGGCTGTTTGCGCGTAACGGCGACACGCGCCAGTCGGTGCCGCGTTTGGTGTCGCCAAGATAATGCCCGGCGAACCATTCCATCACCGCGCGCGACAGGAAATAACCCTCGGCGTTTTCGGTGCGCGAGGGATAGCGCGCATTCTCCTTCGGATCGGCATAATTGCCGACGGCATCGATCACGGGATAGGCCAGCAATTGACCGGCGAGCGCGATGCCTTCGTCGCGACAGGCAATGGCAACGGTTGCCGCCAGATTGCCGCCGGCGCTGTCGCCCGCGACGCCGACGCGTTGGCTGTCGCCGCCGAACTGGTCGATGCGGGCCACGATATCCCTGACGGAGGCGAACGCATCCTCGAACGCGCCGGGAAAGCGGGTTTCCGGCGGGCGCCGGTAATCGACGGACACAACGACCGCACCGGTCTCGATTGCGAGCAGGCGCGCCTGGCGGTCATGGGTTTCGAGATCGCCCGCCACCCAGCCGCCGCCGTGGAAAAACACCACGGTCGGCGATTTGTCATGCGCGTTTCGGTAGACGCGGGCGGCGAGGGGACCGGCGGCGCCCTTCACGGTGATATCTTTCACGCTGGCGACCGGCGGCGGCGGAATGGCCGCGCGCGCCGCCGCCAGCGCTCGCAGCGCATCGCGCGCGCTCTGTGGTGTCATCGTCGCGGCATCGCGCAGCGGCAGTTTTGGGATGATCTCGGCAATGACGGGGTCGAGCGGCGTGATCATGCGGTTCCTCGCGCTGATTATTTTTCATCAGCATAGGGATCGCTTACTGTTGCGGCAACTATCTCGACGTGGGAGGGAAGGTGTCAGGATGCTCTTTCTAATTCCGCGCGCGGGAATTCTCGCCGCGCGCTGTCTTATTCAAAGCTGATCGCGGTCACTCGCCCTTGAGGCGCTGGTCGTCTTGGACCCGAACCCGTTCGGCGCCTTGTGCGCCGGCGGGCGACAGCCTGAGCAGGCTGAGCGTGGCCCCGAGCAGCGCGAAGCCGACGGCTACCAACAATGAGATCTGGGTGCCGTCGGACGGATATCGCGCCAGGAACAGGGCGACCAGCGCGGCACCCGTGGTTTGTCCCAACAGCCGCGCCGTTCCCAGCATGCCGCTGGCGCCGCCGGTGCGCTCGCGCGGCGCGGCCGCAATCATGGTGCGGTTGTTGGGGGTCTGGAACAGACCAAAACCCGCGCCGGCCAACGCCATGCGCCAGATCACATCGAACGCCATCGGATTGGCGGGCAACATCGCCAGAGTGCCGAGACCCACCGCGAACAACGCCAGCCCAATGCCGCCCAGCAATCCGGCCGGATAGCGTTCGACCAGCCGTCCCGCCAGGGGAGCCGCGAACGCGACCGCGATCGGCCAGGGCGTGATCAGCAGGCCCATCTGTACCGCGGAATATCCGAAGCGGCTTTCGAGGTAAAAAGGGATCGAGACAAAGGCCAGCATCTGGCCGCAGAACGAGGCGATCGAGGTTGAGATCGACAGCGCGAAAATCGGGATGCGCAACAGATCCAGCGGCAGCAACGGCGAGGCCATATGGGTCTGCCGGATCACCAGCAGAAAGCCCGCGGTGGCCGCGATCGCAAACTCCGACAGACAGAGCAGCAGCGTCTCACCATGGCCGACGCTGTCGATCGCGGCGATGCCAAGCCCGAACGTGACGGCGCTGAGCCCGGCGCTTTGCCAGTCGAACCGGTGCACGGCCGGCAGCGTATGCGGCAGCATACGCCAGCCCAGCGCCAGCGTGACGATACCGAGCGGCACGTTGATCGCGAACAGATACGGCCAGGTGCCGACCGCCAGAATCACCGCGGCGACGGTGGGGCCGACCGCGGCTGAGATCGCGACCACCAGCGCGTTGACGCCGATGCCGCGCCCGAGCTGCGCGCGCGGGTAGGTGTAGCGAACCAGCGCGGCATTGACGCTCAGGATTCCCGCGGCGCCAAACCCCTGGAAAATGCGCGCCAACGTCAGCAGAAGCAGCGTATGCGCCAGCGCGCAAAACAGCGATGCCAGCGTAAACAGCAAAAGCCCGGCCAGATAGACCCGGCGGTAGCCGATGATTTCGCCGAGCGAAGCCAGCGGCAGCAGCGAGATCGTGATCGCGAGCTGATAGCCGTTGACGATCCAGATCGAAAATGCCGGGCTGGCGTTGAGGGATTCGGCGATCGTCGGCAACGCGACGTTGGCGATCGCGCCATCGATCACCGCCATCACCAGGCCAAGCCCAATCGTCAGGATCGCCCAGTTCCGTTGCGGCTGGGGCAATCCATCGGCGTGCTCTATCGCAGCAATCGCATCCTGGCTTCTCACATCAACTGGCTAGCGCATTTGGTGGTGGCCCGATAGCCGGTTTTGCGCGGGGTAATGTGAATGCCGATAGCGGGTTGCGTGCCGTGCCAGAGACTTTCATATCCGCATGTCCTATCCTGCTTTCGCGATACAGGGGACGACGAGGCGCCATGTCCGACGAGCGAACAGTTCTGCTTTTTTCCTATGGAACGCTGCAACTGGACGAGGTCCAGCTTTCGTCCTTCGGTCGCCGGCTGGAAGGGCAGGCGGACGCCATGGTCGGATACCGTCAATCCCAGATCGAAATCACCGACCCGGAAGTTATCAAGACAAGCGGCAAGCGATTCCATCCGATCGTCGAGGCGAGCGACAATCCAGGCGATGAGGTACAGGGCAAGGTATTCCGAATCACGGAGGCCGAACTGAAGGCCGCTGACGCCTATGAGGTCGCCGACTACAAGCGTATCGAGGTCCTGCTTCGTTCCGGAAACAAGGCCTGGGTTTATGTTCGCGCCTGAAAGGGCGTTAGCCCTCGCCCAGCAATTCCTTGATCCGGCGCTGCAGCTGGCGTTTTTTGGCTTCGCTTTTGCGTAAGCGTTCATCGAGGTCGGATTCAGGCGGAGCGGCGGGCTGGTCCGAGAACGCGACGCCGACGAAATTGTCGCGCCACCAGATCACTTTGGCGAGGAAGGAGCGGCCTTTCCGGGCCACGGTCAGCGACATCTGCTCCTTGGGAAACTTGACGACGTTGGAGAATTCGATGTTGGCGCCTTTTTCCGAGATATTGCGCACCACGCAATCCTTGGTCGCGCCGGTTTCGCCTGACTTGGCGACGCCACCGTAAAGAACCTTGTCGCGCGTGGTCTGGCGTCGATCCTGCATCGGTCATGCTCCCAACAAAGAGGCGGAACCTTACCCTGCTACGGTTCCGGCGTAAGGGTGCGGGCGGTAAAATGCGGCGTTAACGTAAACCGATCACGGCGCCGATCAGACGCATTTCGGGGATTTTGGGTGTACCGGCCGGCCCATCGACGCGCCATGATTGCGAAATAACACGGTCCGCATACGGGCCCAAGGGATCGGGATATGGCGGCGCCAACGCTGATCTGCCTGCGAACGGTGCTCTGCGCTGCCGGCATAGTGCTGGGGTGGCCGGGCGTTTCGGCGACAGCGGAGGATGCGCCGGCCGTCGCCGACCTTCGGGTGGTGCATCCGAGCGTCGAAGAACTCGCGATTCCCAATGGCGACAGCAAGGATGCGGGAGACGCCGACACCCGCGAGGCGATGTGCCTGATGGTCGAGTCGGCGGCAAGGTCGAACAGCCTGCCGGTCGAGTTCTTCGCCCGCGTGATCTGGCAGGAAAGCCGCTTTCAATCCGACGCGGTGGGGCCGGTGACGCGTAGCGGCCAGCGCGCGCAGGGTATCGCGCAATTCATGCCGGGCACCGCGAACGAACGCCGGCTGCTCGATCCGTTTGATCCCGTGCAGGCGCTGCCGAAATCGGCCGAGTTTCTCAACGAGTTGCGCAACCAGTTCGGCAATCTGGGCCTGGCCGCCGCGGCCTACAATGCAGGCCCGCGCCGGGTGCAGGATTGGCTCGCCGGCTCTGGCGGCATGCCGCAGGAGACACGCAATTACGTCGTCGCCATCACCGGCACCCCCATCGACGACTGGGCCGCGGCCAGCAAGAGCGGCAAGCCCGCCGACCGCGCACCGACCACGTCGAGCCTGGGGTGCCGCGAGCTGATGGCGTTGCTGCGGCGCGCGCCCAATCCGTTCGTCACCGAACTGGAACAGCATGTGAAGCTTGGCGCGGCCAAGCTGTGGGGTGTGCAACTCGCCGCGGGCTTTAGCCGCGACAAGGCGCTGGCGATGTATGCCCGCGCCATCAGGCGGCTGAGCGCGGTGATCGGCGACCAGGACCCGAGCCTGTTGAGTTCGGTCATGCGCAACCGCGGCACCCGCGCGTTCTACCAGGTGCGGATCGGCGCCGACACGCGTCCCGCCGCCGACGATCTCTGCGGTCGCATCCGCCGTGCCGGCGGCGCCTGTTTCGTGCTGCGTAACATGAATTTCAAGGGCTAATGGCCGTATCTGCATAGCGGCCCTGTACGGCGCTTCGCTTGACGGGGGATGGTTTGGCCAGCGTTATGACGGCGCGATTCAACCCCTCGGATTCCCGTGGCGCTTCCTCCGCTCGATTCACCTCAATGGCACAGCTCTCTCGGCGCCTTTCGCTGGGGTTTTCGCTCGATCGGTTCGACGGTGCTGACCATGGTGCTGTTCGCGACCTATCTCGGCATCGGCGCGCTCGCCCATGACAGCCGCTTCAGCCTCGGATGGGCGCTGGCGGCGACGCTGTTGGTGTGGGCCGGGCCGGCGCAGATCATCCTGATCTCGACGCTTGGCTCGGGTGCTACCGTGATCCAGGCCGCGATCGCCGTCACCGTCAGCGCCGTCAGGCTGTTTCCCATGGTGGTGTCGGTGCTGCCGATGCTGCGGACGCCGCAGACCAAACGGCGGCATCTGATACTCGTCGCGCATCTGACGGCCGTGACACTCTGGGTCGAATGCTTTCGCTTCCTGCCGCAGGTGCCGCGTGACCGCCGGATCGCTTTCGTCCACGGGCTCGGCGCGGGCCTCGTGCTGGTCTGCCTTACCGCCACCGCGGTTGGTTACGGCCTGGCGGCCAATCTTTCGCAACTGTTCGCTGCCGCGATCCTGATGCTGACGCCGCTGGCGTTTCTGTTCTCGACCGCGCGCAATTCCCGCGAGCTGTCCGATATCGTGGCGTTGGTGCTCGGGCTGCTGCTGTTCCCGCTGGCGGCAAAGCTGGACAGCGGCGTCGATATCCTGATCAGCGGCGTGGTCGCAGGTACCATCGCCTATGGCGTTCACCGCTGGCGGGCGCGCGTATGAGCGATTTCTTTGGTAGTTTCTTGGGCGACTGGCACGCGTTGGTGATTCTCGTGGTCGCGGGCGTGATCCCCAATCAGATATGGCGCATGTTCGGATTGTGGTTCGGCGGCGGCATCGATGAGGGATCCGAACTGCTGATCTGGGTGAGGGCGGTGGCGACCGCGATCCTCGCCGGCGTCATCGCTGAGATCGTGGTGCAGCCGCCGGGTGCGCTGGCGAGCGTGCCGGAGTGGCTGCGCTACGCCGCCGTTCTCGTCGGATTTGCCGGCTTCATGGCTTCGCGGAAATCGATTTTTGCCGGCGTGGTGTGCGGCGAGATCGTGATCGTGGCCGGTAAATGGTGGCTCGGCTGATGCTGCGTCCGCATTGCAGCGCCGCGACAATCGGCTAGAGTCGAGATTAGCATATCATTGGATTGCGACATGGTGCGAGAGAGCGAAGTCCGCGAAGGGGAACTTGCCGTCGATGCGCCGGAGCCGCGCCACGCGGGTCTGGTCTATATCGGTCGCATCCGCACGCCGTGGACGTCGCGGCTTGCGACCCCGCGGCAGGGCCGGCATGACGGCCCGGTCTGCCGGCTCGAAATCTTCGATCCCTGGGTGCCGGCGCTGAAGGGCGTCGACTTCTACTCCAACCTCGAAGTGCTTTATTGGCTGCATCAGTCGCGCCGCGATCTGGTGCTGCAGTCGCCAAAGAACAACAAATCGACCCGCGGAACGTTTTCGCTGCGCTCGCCGGTGCGGCCCAATCTGATCGGCACCTCGATCGTCAAGCTGGTCGGCATCGAAGGCAATGTGGTGCTGGTGCGCGGCCTCGACTGCCTCGACGAGACGCCGCTGCTCGACATCAAGCCCGACCGCTGCGAGTTCACGCCATTGGCGCCGCCGCAGGCCGGGGACTTCGAGACGGAGTGAGAGGTTACTCCGTCATTGCGAGCCAACGGGTCGGGCGAATGCTCACCCGATGACCGGCTCCGCGAAGCAATCCAGAGTCACAAGCGAAGACTGGATTGCTTCGCTTCGCTCGCAATGACGATGGGGAAGCTACGCCCCTTTCAACGCCGCGATCAGCTTGGCCGTATTGGCTTCCAGCACCTTGGCGTCTTCCTTGCGGCTGGCCGCCGGAAGCAGGCTGACGCCGTCGTGACGCGGCATCACGTGCATGTGCAGGTGATAGACCACTTGCCCTGAGGCGGGCTCGCTGAATTGCTGCACGGTAATGCCGTCGGCCTCGAATGCCTTCATGGCCGCATGCGCGACCTTGTGGGAAGCGCGTGCGACGTGGGCGAAATCCTCCGCGGAGATGTCGAGGATGTTGCGGGCAGGGGCCTTCGGGATCACCAGCGTATGCCCCGGCGAGCGCGGCATGATGTCGAGAAACGCCAGCACATGGTCATTCTCGTAGACCTTGTAGCAGGGAAACTCGTCGCGCAGGATTTTGGCGAAGATGTTGTTGCTGTCATACGCGGTCATGACGTCTCCTGGAATTTTCGAGTTAGCTTTTATGCCGTTGTAGCGGACGGTCAATCCGGGTCTTCGTCGGATTTTCGGAACGGGCCGGCCTCGGCCAGTTCGCGGCCAGCTTCGGCGACATAAGCGCGCTCGCGCTTGAGATAGTCGGCGATGGCGTGACGCAGGCCGGGGTCGGCGATGTAATGCGCCGAATAGGTGGTTTGCGGCAGATAGCCGCGCGCGATCTTGTGCTCGCCTTGCGCGCCGGCCTCGACGGTTTTCAAGCCTCGCTGGATCGCAAAATCGATCGCCTGATAATAGCAGACCTCGAAATGCAGGAACGGATGGTGCTCGACCGCGCCCCAGTTGCGGCCGAACAGCGTGTCGGAGCCGATGAAATTGATCGCACCGGCGATCCAGCGGCCATCGCGCTTGGCCATCACCAGCAGCACGTCTTTGCTCATGCTCTCGCCGATCAGCGAGAAGAATGCGCGGGTCAAATAGGGGCGGCCCCATTTTCGCGAGCCGGTCTCCATATAGAATTCGAAGAAGGCGTCCCAGGCGTCTTCGGTAATGTCGCTGCCGGTCAGATGATGGATGGTGATCCCGGCCGACAGCGCCTCGCGCCGCTCGCGCTTGATCGCCTTGCGGTGGCGCGAATTCAGCGTGGCGAGGAAATCGTCGAAACTGCCGTAGTCCTGGTTGTGCCAGTGGAACTGCTGGTCGGTGCGCTCCAGAAAGTCGTGCTCGGCGAGAAATTTCTGCTCGGCCTCTCGGGCAAAGGTAACGTGAACCGATGAGGCCTTGGTTGCCTCGCACAGTGCGACAAGCCCGCTCGCCAACGCGGTGCCAACGATTTCGGCGTCGACACCATTGCGGATCAACAGCCGCGGCCCGGTCGCCGGCGTAAAGGGAACCGAAGCCTGCAGTTTTGGGTAATAGCGTCCGCCCGCGCGTTCATAGGCATCGGCCCAGCCGCGGTCGAATACGTATTCGCCCTGCGAGTGCGATTTCAGATAGCAGGGCACGATGCCGGCGATATGGCCGTCGAGTTTGGCCAGCAAATGCCGCGGTCCCCAGCCGGTCCGTGCGCAGGCCGATCCGGACTTTTCAGCCGCCAGGAAAAAGGCATGTGAAACAAAAGGGTTATAGATCGGCTTTAATTTAACGCAGGAGCCGTCTGCGGTGCCTTCGGGCGCCAATGTGTCGAGGCTTTGGAGGCTCGCCTCACCAGGCGCCGGGTTGGCGCAGGCATCCCACTCGTCAGCCCTGATGTCGCTGACGGAAGGAACCGCTTCGAGGGATATTTCGGATGGCGCCATCGACGACTTGGACCGGTCTCATATCACGATCAGCCATCGCACATGGTGACCAACCCGCCCAAGATCGTGCATTGCACGCGTGACTTCAAGGGCGGGAAAGTGCGCATCAGGTTCCCGGCACAAAACCCTCGAAAATCATCTGATCGGCGTAGCGGGCGGCGCGTTCGCGTTGCTCGGTTGTCCGCACGGTCCAGGTCAGCAACGGCAGTCCGAACAGATGGCGCGCGATCCAGGGCGCCATGGCCGGCAGTTCGTTGACCCAATAGGCCACGAAATGCGGCCGGGTGCGCAAGGCGTGGCGCAGATGCGTCATGTCCCGGCGCTGGGCCGGCGAAGCCTCCGGCCAGTCGGTTTCGGTGTAATGGCGTTCGGCGACGATGCCCCGCGGTCGCTGCGGCATCAACTCGCGCAGCGCCATCACTTGGTCCGGATCGAACGACATGCCCACCGCCGGCCCGCGATAGGCGGCGAGGACCTGCGACATCCGCTTCACCAACAGGCGGTCGCCGTCGAAATGGCTTTTGACCTCGATCACCAGCGGAACGCGGCCGGCGACCAGCGCGCAGAGATCGCCGAGCGACATCATCCGCTCCGCCGTATCCTTGAACGCGACCGCCTTGAGCTCTGTCGCGCTCAGGCTGCGCAAGGCGCCCGCGCCATCGGTCAGACGGCCCAGCACATCGTCATGATGCACCATGGCTTCGCCATCGGCCGAAAGCTGGATATCGACCTCGATGCTGAAATTGCCCGAGATCGCCGCGTTCACGGCGCCCGGCATGTTCTCGATGACGCCACGGGCGCGGTCGTGCAGGCCGCGATGGGCCACCGGCCGTGCGGTCAACCAGTCTGGTGCACGCAAGAGACGCGGCCTCGTTACGAGACTTCGAAGATGCCTTCGACTTCCACGGCGGCATCCGCCGGAAGCGAGGCGACGCCGACGGTGGTGCGGGCATGGCGGCCCTTGTCGCCGAACGCTGCGACCATCAGGTCGGACGCGCCGTTCAACACCTTCGGTCCGTCGAGGAAGTCGGGCGCGGAATTGACGAAGCCGCCGAGGCGGACCACGCGAACCACCTTGTCGAGGTCGCCGAGCGCGGCCTTGACCTGCGCCAGCAGGTTGATCGCACAACCGCGCGCCGCGGCGTTGCCTTGCTCGACGGTAACGCCGGCGCCAAGCTTGCCCTTGGCGATCAGCTTGCCCTGCGGATCGACGCAGACCTGACCGGACACGATCAGCAGATTTCCGGTGCGCACGAAGCCGACGTAATTGGCGATCGGAGAGGCGGGTTCGTGCAACACAATGCCCTGAGCCGCCAGTTTCTGTTCGACCGTACCCGCCATGTTTCGTCCTCGTTTGATGTGACCTGCACCCGACAAGATGTGATCGGGTTGGCATTGTTTCGCGCATTGCGCCTTTACATGCAAGCCAACGCGGTGCAAGGCGGGTTGCCGCTTTCGGCAGCACGCGCGCCTGGCCGGAAAACCTGGCGGTCTGGCCGCAATTTGTGATGTTTGCCCTAGTTGCGGCGCAATAGGACCGTCACTAATCTGACAAATCTTGTTCGAGGAAAAGACATGACCGGCTCGCTCATTTCGCCGCGTGGCGCCAGATCGCTGGCGCTGGCGGTTGCCGCCCTCGCATTTGGATCGGGCCTCGCCGGTGGTGCGGCCCACGCCGCCAGCGGCCCATTTCTGCCGCATCAGGCGTTGTACGACCTCAGCCTGGTCAAATCGCGCGGCTCCAGTTCGATCAATAGTGCGCGGGGCCGCATTCTGTATAATTTCTCCGGCAGCGCCTGCGAGGGCTACACCTCCGAATTCAGGCAGGTCTCGGAGCTGGAAAGCGGCGAGGACAAGGTGACCTTGAGCGACCTGCGCTCGACCTCCTGGGAGGACGGCGAGGGCAAGAGCTACCGCTTCAAGATTGATTCGCGGATGAACGACACCGACTCAACGCCGGTCGACGGGGTGGCCGAGCGGACCGGCGACCGCGTCACGGTCAAACTGAAACAGCCGGAAGCCAAGACGTTTACGCTCGACGGCAACACGGTATTTCCGACCCAGCAGATCCAGCGCATCATCGAGGCCGCGCGGGCTGGAAAATCGGTGCTGGAGCTGACGGTCTATGACGGTTCCGACAATGGCGAAAAGGTCTACAACACGCTGTCGGTGATCGGGCAGGCGATCCCTGGCGACAAGGTCATCGCCGCGCCGGATCCCTCCACCACCAGCGACGTCATGAAATCGCTGACACGGTGGCCGGTCACCGTCAGCTATTACGATCACGACGCCAAGCCCGCGGAAGGCGAGCAGACGCCGGTCTATTCGATGTCGTTCGAGCTTTACGAGAATGGTGTCTCACGCGCGCTGGTGCTCGACTACAATGATTTCGTCGTTGCCGGCGCGATGGGCAAATTCGACGTCAAGGATTCCAAGCCCTGTAAGTGATGGCTGCGGCCGTCACGTTTTCAGCGCTGTGCTCCCTCAAACCGACTATGACGATGTCGGCTATTCCTCGTCCTCTTCCTTCTCCGGCCCCTCATAGGCAATGCCCCGGATCACCGCCGCATTGCCGAATTTCTTGCGCAGATCATCCATCGCGCGCTCGGCATCGGCGGAGCGGCGGTCGAGCATGTCGGTGTCGTCGGCCGCGGAGCCCGGGCGTAGCGCGCTGACGCCGGTGCCCATCAGGCGAAACGCGGTGCCGTCGACTTCCCTGGTCAGCATTTCCCGTGAGATCGCGAAAATCTTCGCGGCGAGCTGGGTTGGCGCGTGAATCGATTGCGAGCGGGTGCGCTGCCGGAAATCGGCGGTCTTCAGTTTCAGGGTGACGGTTGAACCAGAGAGTTCGCTGCTCTTCAGGCGCGAGGAGACCTTCTCCGACAGCCGCCACAGGGTTTTCTCCAGCGTCGCGAAATCCCCTATATCGGTCTCGAAGGTGGTTTCGTTGGAAATCGTCTTGGCGCCGCGATCGGCCACCACGCGGCGATCGTCGATCCCGCGCGCCAGCCGCCACAGCCTGCGGCCTTCTCCGGCGAACTGCTTCATCAACTCGACTTCATCGGCGCGCTGCAGATCGGCGATGGTACGGAAGCCGCGCTGTACCAACTTTTCCTGGGTTGCCGGGCCGACGCCATAAATGAAGCCGACCGGCTTGTCCGCCAGCATCGTGCGCGCTTGCTCCGGGTCGAGTGCGGCAAAGCCGCGCGGCTTGTCGAGGTCGGAGGCGATCTTGGCCAGAAACTTGTTGGTCGAAAGCCCCACGGAAACCGTGATGCCGATATCGCGTTCGACCTCGCGGGCGAAGCGCGCCAGAACTTTTGCCGGGATCATGCCGTGCACGCGCTGGGTGCCGGCGAGGTCCAGGAACGCCTCGTCGATCGAAAGCGGCTCGACCAACGGCGTCAGCGCCTGCATCGCATGGCGTACCTCGCGGCCGACGCGGACATATTTGGCCATGTCGGGCCGGATCACGGCAGCATGAGGGCACAGCGCCAGCGCCTTGAACATCGGCATCGCCGAACGCACGCCAAAGGTGCGGGAGATGTAGCAGGCCGCCGATACCACGCCGCGCTTGCCGCCGCCGATGATGACGGGCTTGTCGGCCAGGTCGGGATTATCGCGCTTCTCGACGGTGGCGTAGAACGCATCGCAATCGATGTGCGCCAAGGTCAGCGCCGGCAATGTATGGTGACGAACCAGGCGAGGGGACCCGCATGCGCCGCAGCGCCGGGCGGCGATATCGAGATCGCCAAGGCAATCCCGGCAAAAGCAGGTGGGGCCATCCAGCGTGGGCGCGGACGCGCTCACGGCACGTCGCGTTCCCATTGCGGATCGTTCAACGCCTGATGGGCTGCGGCGATATTGGTGGGATGAAGCTGCGAGACCGCTGCGAACGCCTTCACGGTCGCGTCATCGCGCATGACAAAATCGAGCACATTGGCCAGAAAATGCGGATCGGTCGCGGCCGTGCGCAAGGTCTCCGGGCCGATCCCGCTTTCGGCCAGGAACAGGCCTAGCCGCTCGGGATCGCCCGCGATGAAAGAAAGCGCCTGAACTGCAACGATTTCAGCCACTTGTCTGGGGTTATGAACAGGCTTCTTCAACTGGTGTGTTTGCCTTTCCGTAACTTCTGGTCTCTAGTTTGAAGCCATCATGCCCGAGTCTGCGAAGCTTGTTCAAGCAAGTGCAAATCGATGCGCGGAAACTTACCA
Organism: Bradyrhizobium sp.; assembly: GCA_039935075.1. Classification (GTDB taxonomy): domain Bacteria; phylum Pseudomonadota; class Alphaproteobacteria; order Rhizobiales; family Xanthobacteraceae; genus Bradyrhizobium. The sequence continues at coordinate 24,182 of JBDTKZ010000062.1, read as the reverse complement.
CCTCGGCTTAACGGGTTAGAACGAATCTGGCGCTAGTTTGAATTCAGTTTTTTCGACGTCCGGCGCAGCCTGAACACGCGACCTGCCGGGGCTGCTTTTTTGGATTGGAGGGACGGATGGCCAAAACCGTCCTGATCGTGGAGGACAACGAGCTCAACATGAAGCTCTTTCGCGATCTGTTGGAAGCGCATGGCTATCAGACCTCCGGGACCAGCAACGGTTTCGAGGCGCTCGATCTCGTCCGCAAGCTTCGTCCGGATCTCGTGTTGATGGATATTCAACTGCCTCAGGTGTCCGGCCTCGAGGTCACCAAATGGATCAAGGACGATCCCGAGCTGCGCAATATTCCTGTGGTCGCGGTGACGGCGTTTGCGATGAAGGGTGATGAAGAACGTATCCGCGAAGGCGGCTGCGAGGCGTATTTGTCCAAACCGATTTCAGTTGGAAAATTTATCGAGACCGTTCGTCGGTTTGTTGGGTAGTTAGGGGAGAGTTTCGATGTCCGCGCGTATCCTGGTCGTCGACGACGTTCCGGCCAACGTCAAGCTATTGGAAGCGCGGCTGTCGGCGGAGTATTTCGATGTCCTGACCGCGTGCAACGGCACCGAGGCGCTTGAGGTCTGCGCGCGCGCTGAATGCGATATCATCCTGCTCGACGTCATGATGCCCGACATCGACGGGTTTGAAGTCTGCCGCCGGCTGAAGTCCAACCCGGCGACGCATTTCATTCCGGTGGTGATCGTCACGGCGCTGGATAGCCCGGCCGATCGCGTCCGCGGACTGGAAGCCGGCGCCGATGATTTCCTGACCAAGCCGGTATCCGACGTCGTGCTGATCGCGCGGGTGCGTTCGCTCACGCGCTTGAAGATGATGACCGACGAATTGCGCATGCGCGCCATCACCTCGCTCGAGATCGGCGTGCAGGCGCCGGAGCGCAGCGCGATCGCCGAAACCGGCAAGGGCGGGCGTATTCTGCTGGTTGATGATCGCGCCTCATCCTATGAGCGGCTGGCGCCGGTATTGAGTTCCGAGCACACCGTCGATGTCGAGACCAACCCGGCCGAAGCGTTGTTTCACGCCGCCGAAGGCAATTACGATCTCCTGATCGTCTCGCTCGGCCTTGAGAATTTCGACGGCTTGCGGCTGTGCAGCCAGGCGCGTTCGCTGGAGCGCACCCGCGGCGTGCCGATCCTGGCCATCGCCGAGGCCGACAACAATGCGCGGCTGTTGCGCGGGCTCGAAATCGGCGTCAACGACTACCTGCTGCGTCCCGTCGACAAGAACGAATTGCTGGCGCGGGCGCGCACCCAGATCCGCAAGCGGCGCTACACCGATCATCTGCGCGACAATGTGCAGAATTCGATCGAAATGGCGATCACCGACGCGCTGACCGGCCTGCACAACCGCCGCTACATGGAAAGCCATCTCTCGACCCTGGCCGAGCAGGCTTCGAGCCGCGGCAAGCCGTTGGCGCTGATGATGCTCGACATCGATTTCTTCAAATCGATCAACGACAATTACGGCCACGACGCCGGCGACGATGTACTGCGCGAATTCGCGGTGCGGATCCGCAAATCGATCCGCGGCATCGATCTCGCCTGCCGTTACGGCGGCGAGGAGTTTGTCATCGTGATGCCGGAAACGGATTTGCACGTGGCCGGCATGGTGGCGGAGCGGCTGCGTCGCTCGATCGCGGGCGAAACCTTTGCCGTCAACAAGGGCACCAAGCGCATCGAAGTCACGATCTCGATCGGCCTGTCGACGCTGGAAATCAAGGGCGAGCCCGTCGCCGACGTGCTCAAACGCGCCGACACTGCGCTGTATCGTGCCAAGCACGACGGCCGTAACCGGGTGGTGTCAGCCGCGGCGTAAGCTGTCGTCTCAGCGCGCCCGCCTCATCGCTTCATACGCCATCCGTTTGAACTCGAACGAGAACGGATGGGTGAACGCCATCTGCCGCTGCGCCATCATCACGCCGGCCATGTTCTGCTTCGGCGAGATCCACCACTGCGTGCCCGCGACGCCGCCCCAATAGAGCTCGCCGGCCGAGTCGGGATGATCGACCGCCGAGGGCGTTTGGATCATGCCGCCGGCCAAGCCGTGCACCTTGCCTGGCTGCTCGCCGAGCAGGGCGAAGCGGATCCATTGTCCCGCTGGCAGTTGGTTGGTCATCATCTGCGCGATCGTCTCGGGCTTGAGCAGGGTCTTTCCATCAGGCAGCAGGCTGCGGATCAGCGCGACCATGTCAGGCAGCGTCGACACCAGGCCACCGCCGCCATTGAGCCGCGCGATCGGGCGCAGATAGGCGCCGGGGAAGGGCGCGTTGTCGGTGCGGGTGAGGCCCGGCTTCATCGGCTCCATCAGGTCGGCGCCGGCGTAATAGGCGACGAGCCGCTTCTGGTCCCTCTCAGGTACAAAAAAGCCGGTGTCGACCATGCCGAGCGGATCGAAAATGCGTGCCTTGATGAAGTTGTCGAAGCGCTGCCCGCTGATGACTTCCACCAGCCGCGCGACCACGTCGATTGCGAGCGAATATTCCCACGACATGCCCGGCTGATAGATCAGCGGCAGGTCGGCGAGCACGTCGACCATCTGCGCCAAGGTTGTATTGGGGTTGTGCACCCCGCGCTCGTTGAGCGCCTTGAAGATGAGGGTGCCGGGGTCGAAGAAGCCGTAGCTCAGACCGGAGCTGTGGCTCAGCAACTGGCGGATGGTGATCGAGCCCTTGGCGGGATCCGTCTCGTCCAGTGACGTCGCGCCGGGACGCAGGACGTTCCGGTTGCCGAGCTGCGGAATGAATTTCTCGATGGGGTCGTCGAGCCCGAGCTTGCCGTCTTCGAACAGCAGCAGCGCGGCGCAGGAGGTGATCAGCTTGGTGTTGGAGAAGATGCGGAAGATGTGGTCTTCCCGCAGCGGGGTCTGCGCCTCCTTGTCGGCCCAGCCGACGCAACTGACGTCGACGAGCTCGCGCCCGACCATGACCGCCGAGGAGATGCCCGACAGCAGATCGTTGTCGATGTAACGCTGCATGGCCGCGCGTGCCGGCGCAAAATCGTAGCCGGTGCGGGTCACTTTCAAATCTTCCATGGTCGCTCCCTCGTCGCGTCGCCAGCAGGCAATCTCGCCTGACGGAATATGTTCGGCGTTGTCGATGCTACCAACCAAACGGGATGCTCGGACGCAACCGGAATCAGGCCGGCCTTTTGGCAGTTTCGCGTGGTTCGCCGAGCTTCACGCCCGCGTTCTGCAGCAGCACGCGCGCGGCATCCTTGGCGGCCCGCGCCATCGCGGGATCGTTGCGTACCAGATCCTGCGCGATCGAGCCATCGACCAGCAGTGCGAGTTGCGTCGCCAGCGCTTCGGCGTCGGTGACGCCGAGCTGGATCAGGAGATCGCGAAACCAGAGCCGGCGGCTTTCCTTGAACGCGATCGCGACCTTGCGGACCGACTGAGCCTCCGTGCCGAGCTCGGCGACCGCATTGACGAACGGGCAGCCGCGAAAATCCTTGCTGGCAAAACGCCGCTCCAGCGAATCGAAGGTAGCGAGAATCTGTTCGGCAGGCGGCTTGTCGGACGGACGAGGCCGCACGAATCGGCGCTCCAGATAGGCCGAGATCAGCGCATCCTTGGACGGGAAGTGGTTGTAAAGCGTGCGTTTGCTGATGCCGATTTCGGCGGCAATGGTATCGACGCCGATGGCGCGAATGCCCTGCAGATAGAACAGCCTGTCCGCGGTTTCGAGGATCCGGTCCTTCATTGCGATTTTGGGGGGCAGGGTTGCCATGCGAGCGCGCGGGTTCCTTTGGTCTTGACAGCCTGGGCACTCTATAGCGTAATTACACAGGTCTGTGTAACCAAATCAGGCGGGAATCGCAGGTCGTGGCGGCTCTGCCGCGGCCCGAAGGGAGAATAACAACGATGCCCCTGCTGCAAATCCTGCGTCCCACGCTTCCCATCCTGATCGGCGCGTCCTTGATGCTGACGCTGAGCATGGGCCTGCGGCAAAGTCTCGGCATCTTCATGCAGCCGCTGACGCACGATATCGGCATATCGGTTTCCGATTTCACGCTGGCGATTGCCGCTCAAAACCTCGCCTGGGGATTTCTGCAGCCGCTGGCCGGCGCCATGACGGTGCGCTTCGGCTTTCGCAGCATCATGGTGATCGGCGCGCTGTTCTACATCGCCGGGCTTGCGCTGATGGCGAGCGCGCATGGCTTTGTCAGCGTCATGCTCGGTGGCGGCGTTTTGATCGGAATCTCGCTGGCCTGCACCGCGGCGGCGATTGCGATGTCGGTGGCGGCGCGCGCGGTGCCCGCGAGCGTGCGCAGCACCGTGATGGGCATCGTCTCCGGCGCCGGATCGCTTGGCGCGCTGTTATCGGCGCCGCTCGGGCAGATCCTCAATGAAGGCTATGGCTGGCGCACTGGTCTCGCCGGTTTTGTCATTCTGTCGCTGGCGCTGATCCCGGCCGCCTGGTTCGCCGGCGGTGTCGACAGGATTCCGCTGCCAAAACCGTCGTCGGACGAACTCGGCAACACCTCGGCCGGCGTCGCGGTGAAGGTCGCGTTCGGCAATGCCTCGTTCGTGGTGATGACCTGCGCCTATTTTGTCTGCGGCATGCAGCTCGTCTTTCTCACCACGCATCTGCCGTCCTATCTCGCGATCTGCGGCCTCGATCCGATGCTGAGCGCGCAGACTCTCGGCATGATCGGTGGCTTCAACGTGCTGGGCAGCCTGTTTTTCGGCTGGGCCGGTCAGCGCTGGAACAAGCTGGCGCTGCTGGGCGGGATCTACATTTTCAGGTCGATCGCGCTCGGCTGGTATTTCATGCTGCCGCCGACGCCGGCGACGACGTTGTTGTTCGGTGCGATCATGGGCTTCCTGTGGATGGGCGTCGGGCCGCTGGTCGCGGGTGCCGTCGCCGAAATGTTCGGGCTGCGCTGGCAGGCGATGATCCAGGGTCTTGCCTTCATGAGCCATCAGCTCGGCAGCTTCCTCGGCGCCTATGGCGGAGGGCTGATCTATGATCAGCTCGGCTCCTACAATATGGCCTGGCGGATCGGCGTCGCGCTCGGTCTCGCCGGCGGCATCATCCAGGTCACGTTCGCGCTGATCCGGCCGAGCGAGCCGCCGCTGGTGACGGCGCGCCAGGGCTAACGCGTCTCGGATTCGTCAAACTCTGCGTGGGCATCGACGTCCGGTGCGGGACCAGGAAATTCGTGAAACGCGGTGGTCTATTCGCCGCCGGCGATCGCGCGGTCGATGGCGTCGACAACGCCCTGAATCTCGACGAATTTGATTCGGGCGCGCTCCGCCTTGTCGCGATCGAAAGGCGCGGCGAGGACTTTCGCATGGGCATCGCGGTCCTCGATCATGCGATCGCGTGCCTTCTTCAGCGTATCCTGCCGCTCACTCATGTTGGTCTCCCAGCTGGTACGGGGCCGCTGTTATTTCGAAATGATGGTAACGGCCCATCGCGGGGTGGGGCTGGTTTTGAGTTCCATGACCGATCGGACCAGGCCCCGAACCGTTACGCCGCCCACTTGCAGGGTGGTCGGCATCCCTCTGAATTGAGCGAAGCGACAACGCCGCGCTTCGGTCATCTCGGCTGTCTCAATCGTTTGCACGGCACACCCTTGCTTTCCGACGCAAGGAGAGCCTGCATCAGGCGTCACGCTAGCGACCGATGGTTAACAAACGCCACGCGCGTTGAAGGGCGTGATCGGTCCCGGTCTTGCACGGCGTGTGCGCGACACGCGGATGACGTGAAGCCGACATTGCGTATCGAATCCTCTGGTTTGAATTTACCTCCTCGCAGCAATCCACAGGCGTTAATGACCATGGCCAATTCGCGCCGCAATTGCGGCGCATCCGGTGGTTGATCGGTGAATCGAAACGGTTTGGGGGAAACCAAATGAACAGCAAAAAATACGTCGCTGAGGTCATCGGTACCTTTTGGCTCACCTTCGCCGGATGCGGCAGCGCGGTGATTGCCGCGGCCTTCCCGCAAGTGGGGATCGGGCTGGTCGGGGTGTCACTGGCATTCGGGTTGAGCGTCGTGACCATGGCCTATGCGATCGGCCATATCTCAGGCTGCCATCTCAATCCGGCGGTGACGGTCGGCCTTGCCGCGGGCGGGCGCTTTCCGGCCGGTCAGATATTGCCTTATGTCATCGCGCAGGTGATCGGCGCGGTCGCGGCCTCGGCGCTGCTGTATGTGATTGCGAGCGGCGCCGCGGGCTTTGATGTCAGCAAGGGGTTTGCGTCGAACGGTTACGACGCGCATTCGCCGGGCCATTACAGCATGATCGCGTGCTTCATCATGGAAGTCGTGATGACGATGATGTTCCTGTTCGTCATCATGGGTGCGACGCATGGCAAGGCGCCGGCCGGATTCGCGCCGCTCGCGATCGGCTTGACGTTGGTGATGATCCATCTCGTCAGCATTCCCGTGACCAATACGTCGGTCAACCCCGCGCGCAGCACGGGACCGGCGTTGTTCGTCGGCGGTTGGGCGCTGGAGCAGCTCTGGATGTTCTGGGTCGCGCCGCTGATCGGTGGCGTGCTGGGCGGCGTGATCTATCGCTGGCTCAGCGATGAACCGACCGGCACCGTGGAGGGCAACGCCTGAGCAAGGTCGAGTCGCCACAAAATCAAAACGGGGCCCACAAGGGCCCCGTTCAAATCCATCGGCAATGAGCCGGCGAATTACTTGATCTTCGATTCCTTGAACTCGACGTGCTTGCGCGCGACCGGGTCGTACTTCTTCTTGACCAGCTTGTCGGTCATGGTGCGCGAGTTCTTCTTGGCGACGTAATAGAAGCCGGTGTCCGCCGAGGAAACGAGCTTGACCTTGATGGTGACCGCTTTGGCCATGTTCAAACCTCAAATATCAGGGGAATCAGGAAGCTGGCCGAAATGGCCTGCATTTGCCGCGCAACCTAGCCTCAGATCGCCCAAAGTCAAGGTTTCGGCGGCAAAAACCGGCTCAATTCCGGTCGATTAACCCTCGAAGAAGCGGTTTTTCGGCCTCGGCAACCCCAAATTCTCCCGCAGCGTCCGTCCCTCATATTCCTTGCGGAAAATCCCGCGCCTCTGCAGTTCCGGCACCACCTTGTCGACGAAATCGTCCAGCCCGGCGGGCAGGAACGGGAACATGATATTAAAGCCGTCGCAGCCTTCGCCGGTCAGCCATTCCTCCATCTGATCGGCGATGGTGATGGGCGTGCCGACGAAAGACAAGCCGCCATAGCCGCCGACCCGCTGCGCCAGCTGGCGCACCGTCAGTTTGTCCCGCGCGGCCACATCGACCAGGCGCTGGCGGCCGCTCTTGCTGGCGTTGGTTTCGGGAATTGGCGGCAATTGCCCGTCGGGATCGAAGCCGGAGGCGTCGGTGCCGAGCTGGACCGAGAGCGAGGCGATGGCGCTCTCGTAGTGCACCATGCTGTCGAGTTTGGCGCGTTTTTCCCTGGCTTCCTCGACGCTGTCGCCGACTACGACGAAGGCGCCGGGCAGGATCTTCAGATGCTCGGGGTTGCGACCGACCTTCGCCATGCGGCCCTTGATGTCGGCGTAAAGCTTTTGCGCATCGGGCAGCGGGCCGCCGCCAGTGAACACGGCTTCCGCCGTCTCGGCCGCGAGTTGCCTTCCATCATCGGAGGCGCCGGCCTGCACGATCACCGGCCAGCCTTGTACGGGGCGGGCGATATTGAGCGGACCGCGCACCGAGAGGTATTTGCCCTTGTGATTGAGCACATGCATCTTGGCCGGGTCGAAATAGAGCCCGGACTCGACGTCGCGCACAAAGGCGTCGTCGGCGAAGGAATCCCAGAGACCGGTGACCACGTCATAGAACTCGCGCGCCCGCTTGTAGCGCTCGGCGTGCTCCATGTGATCGTCGAGCCCGAAATTCAGCGCCGCATCCGGATTGGACGTGGTGACGATGTTCCAGCCGGCACGCCCGCCGCTGATATGGTCAAGCGAGGCGAAACGGCGGGCGACGTGATAGGGCTCATCGAAGGTGGTCGAGCCGGTCGCAATCAGGCCGATATGTTCGGTGGCGCCGGCCAGCGCCGACAACAGCGTGAACGGCTCGAACGAGGTGACGGTGTGGCTGCGCTTGAGCGCATTGACCGGCATGTTCAGCACGGCCAGATGGTCGGCCATGAAGAAGGCGTCGAATTTGCCGGCTTCCAGTTTCTGGATCAGCCGCTTGATATGGCCGAAATTGAAATTGGCGTCCGGCCAGGCGCCGGGATAGCGCCACGCGCCGGTGTGAATAGAGACCGGCCGCATGAACGCGCCGAGCCTGAGTTGCCGCTGTGCCATCGCCCCATTCCGCTATGGTTGTTGTTGCCCAACAGATAGGGACGAAGCGGCGCGGCGCTATCACGCGAGGCAGGAAGAATATTTTGTTTTTGGGGCGGTCTGCAAAACGGCCGTCGTTCCGGGGCGTGCTCTTGCGCAAACCCGGAATCTCGAGATTCTCCGATGTGCGATGGCACATCGTGGTTCATCGCTGCGCGATGCCCCGGAATGACCGAGGGTGTTTAAGCCGCCCCTCTATCCCTCAAACACCAGACACGTCGTCGTGCCATGCGCCAGCAGTTTTCCGCTGGCGTCGGTGATCCGTCCCTCGGCGGTGCCGACGCGGCGTCCTCGCTGCAACACCACGCCCTCGGCGCGGATTGGCCCGGTCTGTGGCGTGATCGGACGCACCAACGAGATCTTGAACTCGAGCGTGGTCTGCGCGAGGCCTTTTTCGAGGGTGGTCTGCAGCGCCAGCCCCATGCAGCTGTCGAGCAGCGTCGCCGAAAAACCGCCATGCACGGTGCCGGCCGGATTGAGCAGATCCTCGGTCGGCTCGGCCGTGACCACGACGCGCCCGGATTCCGCTTCGGCAATGTCGTAGCCGAGCGTGCGGGCAATCGTGTTGAGCGGCAGGGTGCCATCGGCCAGCCCCTGGACGAACTCGAGGCCGCTCATCTCCTTGCGCTGCTCGGCGCTTACGGTCCCGTAGGTCTTGCTCGGCATGCGTCTCACTTTCCTGGCTGGCACGTTTCAGTCGAAAGCACCCATACCCGTCACCGCGGCCCGCAGACACCCGTTTACCGTTTTAAAGGTTGGGCACATTATGAACGAGGATGATGAGGCCGGAGGCGTCGCGATGCGGCGTCGCCGATCTCGCGCGAAGCTCAAGCCCCCAACACGTCCTTTTGCATCTTGCCACCGTAGAAATGGAAAAACGGCACCGGCGCGTCGTGGCTCAAAGGCCCCGTGGCGAGGCGCTTGTTCAGTTCGTTGAGGACGTTCCTGGTCATCGGATGCAAATCGGCGAGCGGCTGTGAGCCGAGTTCGACCCAGACCAATTCCACCAGTTCGGCGTCGGGATGGATCACGCCCTCGACCCGATGGGTGATGGCCGAGGCGTCCGCGGTGAAAAACCGCGTATCGAAGCGGCGCACGCGGCCGGGCGGGGTGATCGCGCGCGCAATCAGGAACAGGCCGGAAGGATCGGGCAGCAGCCCGGCCTCGGTAAACGGCTTCCACGGGCCTTCGAGTTTTGGCGCAGCACCATCGCTCTTGCGGCCGAGGCAGAGCCCGGTTTCCTCGCAGGCTTCGCGGATCGCGGCGACGGCCAGCGAGCGCGCCCGCGACGCGTTAATCTTTGGGCTGCCCTTCAGCAAATTGGCTTCGAGCGCCCGGGTCATCGGCGCCGCGACGGGGACGCGGTTGTCGGATTTATCGACCCGGCCGCCGGGAAACACGAACTTGCCGGGCATGAACACCACCTTGTCGTGGCGTTTGCCGACCAGAACCTTTGGAATCGCCGAGCTGCGATCGACCAGGATCAGCGTGGCGGCGTCCTTGGGGCGAAAGTAGGGATGATGATCGGCTTCTTTTTCTTCTTTCTCGACTTTCGCAGCTTCGGTCATTCCACCCCCAGAACTATTTTGTTTTTGAATGATGTGCATTTCGATCAGGCTACACCGGCGGAATGTCGCTGGCAGCGTTCTCGTCGAAGCCGTGCATGCGCAACGCCCATTGCATCCCGACCACGGCGCCTTTCACCGGCTGCAACAGCGCCAATGATGCGATCAATGTGAACGGTAGATAGATCGCGAGTTGCAACCAGACCGGCGGCGAATAATCGGTTTCGATCAGCAGCGCGGTTGGCACCACGATATGGCCGACAATGACGATCACGAGATAGGCCGGCAGATCGTCGGCACGGTGCGGCGTGAAATCGAGGTCGCACACCGAACAATTATTGTCGACCTTCAGGAAGGCACGAAACAGCTTGCCCTCGCCGCAACGCGGGCAGCGGCCGCGAAAGCCGCGCTTGATCGAGGTCCACACGTCGCGCTTTTCACCGAAGGCGGTCTCCTGGCTCCAGGTTCTCGGTGTTGCGCTCATGGTGCCCACGACTTGCCCTTTCCGGACTGACCTTTACCAGATTTGCCCTTGCCGGACTTGCTCTTGCCGGGTGTGCCTTGCTTCGACTTGCCTTTTCCGGACGCGCTCGGTTTGCCCTTGTCCGACTTGCGATCTTTCTTGCGCGAGCTGCGGCCCGGATATTTCTTGGCCGGCGCCTGCATCTGCGCTCTCGGACCTTCGCCGCGCCCGCGTTGCCTTCCGCGCGGCACGATCTGGCCTTCCGACAGCAGCTCGAAGCGCAACGCACCTGCCACCGGTGCTGCTTCTACCAGACGAACATCGACCACGTCACCCAGCCGGTGCATGGCTCCGCTGCGTGTGCCGACCAGCGCGTGGCGGGTCTCGTCGTAATTGAAGTATTCGGTGCCGAGCGTGCGGATCGGTATCAGGCCGTCGGCGCCGGTATCGCTGAGCTTGACGAACAGTCCGGCGCGGGTGACGCCGGAAATGCGGCCCTGAAAGGTGGCGCCGATCCGGTCGGCGAGAAAATGCGCGATCAACCGGTCGGCGGTTTCGCGCTCGGCCTTCATGGCGCGCCGTTCGGTGACGGAGATCTGCGCGGCAATTTCACTCAAGCTTTCAACGGTTTCGGTTTCCGGCAGCGCGCCTTCGCCAAGGCCGAGACCGCGGATCAAGGCGCGGTGCACGACCAGGTCGGCGTAGCGCCTGATCGGCGAGGTGAAATGCGCATAGCGACGCAGGTTGAGGCCGAAATGGCCGTAATTCTCCGAGGAATATTCCGCCTGGGCTTGCGAGCGCAACACCACTTCATTGACCAGCGGTTCGGAGTCGTGACCCTTGACCTGGGCCAGCACACGATTGAACAGCGCCGGGCGCAACGCGCCGCTCTTTGCGAACGGCATATCCAGCGTCTTGAGGAATTCCTGGAGATTATGAACCTTCTCCAGCGTCGGCTCGTCATGCACCCGATAGATCAGCGGCAGCGTCTTCTTTTCAAGCATTTCGGCCGCCGCGACGTTGGCCAGGATCATGAATTCTTCGATCAGTTTATGCGCGTCCAGCCGTTCGGGAACGATCACGCGATCGACCGTACCGTCGGGCTTCAGCAGGATCTTGCGCTCGGGAATATCGAGATCGAGCGGATCGCGTTCATCGCGCGCACGTTTCACGACCGCATAGGCGTCGTACAACGGCTTCAGGATCGGATCGAGCAGGGGACCGGTGGTGTCGTCGGGCCGGCCGTCGATCGCAGCCTGCGCCTGCGCGTAATTCAGCTTGGCGGCCGATCGCATCAGGATGCGATGAAAGCCGTGCGAATGCTTGCGTCCGTCGTTGGCGATCACCATCCGCACCGCGAGCGCGCCACGCGGCTCGCCTGGCACCAATGAGCATAGATCGTTGGAGATCCGCTCCGGCAGCATCGGCACCACGCGGTCGGGGAAATACACCGAATTGCCGCGCATCAGCGCGTCGCGGTCCAGCGCTGATTCCGGCCGCACGTAGAACGCGACGTCGGCGATCGCGACCGTGACGATGTAGCCGCCTTTATTGTTGGGATCGGGATCTGGCTCGGCATGAACGGCGTCGTCATGGTCCTTGGCGTCGGGCGGATCGATCGTGACCAGCGGCAGCTCGCGCCAATCCTCGCGGCCGGCGAGCGTGGCCGGTTTGGCCGCTTCGGCTTCGCGCAACGCGGCCGGCGAGAACGCCTGCGGAATATCGTGGGAATGGATCGCGATCAGGCTGACCGCTTTCTCCGACGACAACGAGCCTAGTCGATCCCTGACCTTGCCGCTCGCCAGACCGAAGCCGCGCGAACGCATCAGATCGACGCTGACGAGATCGCCGTCCTCGGCGCCGCCGGTATCGGCCCTGGCTATATTCAATTCGCGGCCGGCTTGTTTCTTGTCGACGGGAACGAGACGTCCGCCGCCATCGGGCAGTTGGCGGAAGATACCGAGCACGCGGGTCCGGGCGTGGTCGATGACCTTGATGATGCGGCCGCGATAGGCCGCGCCCTCTTTGTCATCGAGCTTTTCAATCCGCAGCAGCGCGCGGTCGCCGACACCGGCCGCGGTGCCGGGCTGCGGCCGGCGCGGGACGTGGATGCGGATTTTCGGCGCGGTGCCGTTGGCTTCCTCATCCCACTCGGTGGGCGTTGCGATCAATTCGCCGTCGCTGTCGCGGCCGGTGACGTCGGCCATCATGGTCGGGGGCAGGGCGGCCGGCTCGAGGATCTTCTTGCCGCGCTTTTCGATCGCGCCCTGGTCGGCCAGCTCGCGCAGGATGCGCTTCAGCTCGACGCGATCCGCATTCTTCAGGCCGAACTCGCGCGCGATCTCGCGGGTCCCGATGATTTTGCCGGGATTCGCGCGGATAAAGGCGACGATGGCGTCCCGGCTTGGAAATACCTTGTCGCGTTGCTGAGCCACTCGATCCGCTTCTTATCCGCTGGCTTTGCCGGCACTCTTCTTGGCGACAGCTTTGGTGGTTTTGGCGGCCGACGTCTTGGTAGCCGACGTCTTGGCGGTTGCCGTGACCGGAGCACGCGCTTTGCTCGCGGCATCGGATTTCGGCTTGGCGGCGGCTTTCTTGACCGCGGCTTTCTTGGCGGGCTTGGCGGCAGCATCGGATTTCGGCTTGGCCGCAGTTTTCTTGGCCGCCGTCTTGGCGCCACGCTTCGGCTTGCCGCCGCCTTTGGCGACGCGCTCGTCGATCAGCGCGATGGCTTCGGGCAGGGTGATGGTGTCCTGCGTCTTGTCGCTCGGGATCGTGGCGTTGACGCCGCCGGCGGTGACATAGGCGCCATAGCGTCCGCTCTTGACCGCGACGCCACCCAATGTCGGGTGATCGCCGAGCGGCTTGCCGGGATCGGCGCCGAACCGGCGGCCGCTCGGTCCCTTGGCGATCTTCTCGGCAATCAGCGTCACTGCGCGGTTGAGCCCGATGTCGAACACCTCGTCGCCGGCCTCGAGGCTGGCATAGGTCTTCTCATGGCGCACGAACGGTCCGAAACGGCCGAGACCCGCCGTGATCGGCTCGCCGGTTTCCGGGTGCTTGCCGATTTCGCGCGGCAGCGACAACAGCTTCAGCGCCATCTCGAGTTCCATGTCGCCCGGCGACATGTTCTTCGGGATACCCGCGCGCTTCGGCTTTTCGCCCTCGGCATAATTCTTCTGCTCGCCGAGCTGGATATAAGGGCCGAACCGTCCCGCCTTCACCACGACATCGAGATCGGTCGCGGGATCCTTGCCGAGGATGCGATCGGCGCTGGCCTCGCTGTCGGCCGCGAGCGGACGGGTGTAGCGGCACTCCGGATAATTCGAGCAGCCAACGAAGGCGCCGAACTTTCCGGCCTTGAGGTTGAGCTTGCCGGTGCCGCAGGTCGGGCACTGCCTGATATCGCCGCCATCGGCACGCGGCGGATAGATGTGCGGGCCCAGCATGTCGTCGAGCGCGTCCAGCACCTGCGCCACTCGCAGGTCCTTGATGTCGTTGACGGCGCCGATGAAATCGCCCCAGAAATCCTTCAGCACCTGCTGCCAGGAAATCTCGTTGTTGGAGATGCGGTCGAGCTGATCTTCCAGCGCCGCGGTGAAATCATATTCGACATAGCGCGCGAAGAAATTCTCCAGGAACGCGACCACAACGCGGCCCTTGTCCTCCGCATGCAACCGCTTCTTGTCGAGCCGGACATAGCCGCGGTCTTTGAGCACCTGCAGGATCGAGGCGTAGGTCGAGGGCCGGCCGATGCCGAGTTCTTCCATGCGCTTGACCAATGAGGCTTCCGAGAAGCGCGGCGGCGGCTCAGTGAAATGCTGGGTGACGGCGAGCGCCTGGCGCTTGAGCGCTTCGCCCTCGCTCATCGCGGGCAGGCGACGCGAATCCTCGTCGTCGCCATCGTCGTCGCGGCCTTCCTGATAGAGCGCGAGGAAGCCGTCGAATTTGATCACCTGGCCGGTGGCGCGCAGCTCCAGCGTGCGAGCGCCGGCCTTGGCCGAGATATCGACCGTGGTGCGCTCCAGTTCGGCGGATTCCATCTGGCTCGCGATGGTGCGGGTCCAGATCAGGTCATACAGCCTGGCCTGATCGACATCGAGCCGCTGCCGCATCTGCGGCGGGCGGCGCGACAGATCGGTCGGGCGGATCGCTTCGTGCGCTTCCTGCGCGTTCTTGGCCTTGGTCTGATACTGCCGCGGCGCCTCCGGTACGTAGGCTTTGCCGTAATCTTCGCCGATCACCTGGCGCGCCTGCGTAATCGCCGAGCCGTCGATCTGCACGCCATCGGTTCGCATATAGGTAATGAGGCCGGTGGTTTCGCCGCCGATATCGATACCTTCGTACAGCCGCTGCGCGATCCGCATGGTATGGGCCGGCGCAAAGCCGAGCTTGCGGCTGGCTTCCTGCTGCAGCGTGGAGGTGGTGAAGGGCGCCTGCGGATTGCGGCGCGCGGGTTTGGCTTCGACCGTTGAGACCGAGAAATTGGCGGCTTCGATCGCTTTCTTTAATTCCTCGGCTTCCGCACCGGTGCCGATGTCGAGCCGCTGAATCTTCTTGCCGTCGGCGCCGATCAGTCGCGCCTCGAAGGCCTCGCCGCGCGGCGTCGTCAGGGTCGCGACCAGCGACCAGTATTCGCGCGGAACGAACTTTTCGATTTCGAGTTCGCGGTCGCAGACCAGCCGCAACGACACCGATTGCACGCGGCCGGCCGAGCGCGCGCCCGGCAATTTGCGCCACAACACCGGCGAGAGGGTGAAACCGACCAGATAATCCAGCGCGCGGCGCGCCATATAGGCATCGACCAGCGCGCCATCGATCTGGCGCGGATGCTTCATCGCATCCATGATCGACTGTTTGGTGATGGCGTTGAACACCACGCGCTCGATCTTGTGGTCCTTGATCGCGCGCTTTTCCTTCAGCACTTCGAGCACGTGCCAGGAGATCGCTTCGCCCTCGCGATCGGGGTCGGTTGCGAGGATCAGCTTGTCAGCGCCCTTCAGCGCCTTGGCTATGTCGTTAAGCCGGCCGGCGGCCTTGGGGTCAATTTCCCAGATCATCTGGAAATTGGCCTCCGGATCGACCGATCCGTTCTTCGCCGGAAGGTCGCGGACGTGACCGAACGAGGCCAGAACCTCGTAGGACGGCCCCAAATATTTGTTGATCGTCTTGGCTTTCGCCGGCGACTCGACAATGACGATATTCATGTCATTCCAATAGCTTACGGGGAAAATAAGGGCTGGTTCCGCGAGACTCGCGCCGGCCATTTCGAACCGAACATGGGTGCAGCGGAGCCCCCTGTCAAATCGACAGATGTTGAAGGGGCGCGTTTGGACCGCGACTTAGTGTCTACCAGGTTGTAAAATACCGCCCTAGAGTTGCGCTCTCAAAAAGGGTATCTTCGGTCAATACACGGCATTGGAAGCGTTTTGAGCAAGACAAAGGGCGGCCGGAAGGGTTCTTCGGCCAAGGGGCGACCTTCGCGAGAGGATGAACCGCGCGGGGAGGGTGGCCCGGACGAGGCCGCAACCTTCATCGCGGAAACCGTGGCGGATCTGGTCCGGCTGGCGCGCAGCCATCAGCTTGAGCCGCTCGGCCATCTGCTCCGGATGGCCGAACTCGAAGCGGAGGAATACCTGCGGCTGCGGGCCAAGACCAAGCTGTCGTAATTTCTCAGCTGCGGGAAGATGCCGCCCGCGCCTTCGGACGTGGTTTCAGCATGGTGTCGGCGCGGCCCAACAGCCGGCCGTCCTGTGAGCGCAGTTCGAGCTTGCGGACCTGGCGGCCCTTTTCGCGGTCCACCAGGATCGTTGCGATCTCTTCCGGCCGGCCGTCGAACTCCTCGCTCCACTGCCGCAGCGCCACCAGCACCGGGAATACCCCGCGTCCCTTCGGCGTCAGCAGATATTCCTGGTAGGCACTGCCATCGGAGGCGGGCGCCATACTGAGGATGCCATCGTCGACCAGCGCGCGCAGCCGTACCGTGAGGATGTTCTTGGCGAGCCCCAGACTCTTCTGGAATTCGCCGAAGCGGCGGGCGCCGAGGAAGGCATCGCGGATGATCATCAGCGACCACCAGTCGCCGATCGATTCCAGCGATCGCGCGATCGGGCATTCGGCGCCTTTAAAACTCGTCCGTTTCACTGTGACCTCCGTCTGACCGTTGTCCCCAATATCACCGATCACTCGCTTGTGTAGTTGCATTATGCAACCAAATATCCTAGATAGCAGATTAGTTTAATAATGCAACTACTAGAGGCGATCATGCGTTTGGCGAACAAGACGGCATTCATTACCGGGGGCAACAGCGGCATCGGACTGGCGACCGCACGGGTTTTCGTGGCCGAGGGCGCCAAGGTCATCATTACGGGACGGAACAAGAAGACGCTGGAGGCGGTGGCCGGGGAACTCGGGCCGAACGCACTTGCGATCGTGGCCGACGCGACCGACATCGCGGCGACCGAAGCCGCCATCAAGCAGGGCGTCGAGAAATTCGGCAAGCTTGATGTCGTGTTCGCCAATGCCGGCATTGCCGGCGGTACGCCGCTCGGCAGCGCCACGCTTGCAACCTTCGCGAATGTGCTGCGGACCAACGTGACCGCCGTGTTCTTCACGGTGCAGGCCGCGCTGCCGCATTTGAACGACGGCGCCTCGATCATTTTGAACGGCTCGGTGATTTCAGTGCTGGGTAATCCCGGCTACGCCGCCTACGCGGCGAGCAAGGCCGGCGTGCGCGCGATGGCGCGGGTGATGGCATCGGAATTGTCGCCGCGGAACATTCGCGTCAACGTGGTCTCGCCGGGCGCGATCCGCACGCCGATCTGGGGGCCTGCGGTGGCGACGCCGGAAGCCGAGAAGGCATTTGAAAAGCGCATCGGATTGTCGACCCCGCTCGGACGTATCGGCGAGCCCGATCACATTTCTAAGACGGTGCTGTTCCTGGCGTCGGATGATTCCGCGCATGTGCAGGGCCAGGAACTGTTCGTCGATGGCGGTTCGACGGCATCGCCGGCCGGCGCTCCGATCTATCGGGGATAATTGCGAAGGTCGCCAAGAACAGGCTCACCCCAGGAGTGCGCCATGGCTGGGGCGGAAGCCCGGCCATGGCGAACGGTGATACGGTTGTGCTGGCAGCGTCTTCAGCTTGCGGACGCATTTGATGGAACCCGCACGACGCATTGAACCTTCGGCGCAGCTGCGCAGACTCTTTTCCAGGGCCGGGATTTTGATCGCTCACGCATTGGAGAGATGGACATGCCGAAAGTGACGCGCATCGCTGCATCGATTCCGGTTTCATCCACGTCACCGAAGTCCGACGACCATCCGTTGGCGTCGGTTGCGCTGTTTTCCGGGATAGGCCTGCTGGCCTCGTTGGTCGCCGCGCTGATGGGCGTGCAGGTCGCCTGGTACTAGCCGTTACGATCCCGCTTACACCGACCTGCCGCCGCGGTTTGCGACGGCAGGCGATATCGCGTCTCTCTTATTATTATGCCGCGTGCAGATTGGTCGCGGCTTGCAGTGCGCCTGCTAGCGCCTTTTCACGATGTTCCGGCCCGATCTGGATGCCGTCGGCGGAAATGAATTCGACGTTGGTCACGCCGATGAAGCCGAACACCCAACGCAAATAGGTTTCGAGGTGCTCTCCGACCGCCATCGGCGTGTCGGCGCCATAGAATCCGCCGCGCGAGATGGCGACGATGACGCGCTTGTTCCCCGCGAGACCCTCGACGCCTTGGGCGCCGTATTTAAAAGTCTTGCCCGCCACCACGACGCGGTCGATCCAGGCCTTGAGCTGGCTCGGGATGGTAAAATTGTACATGGGCGCGCCGAGCACCACGATGTCGGCGGCGAGAAACTCTTCCAGCACGGTCTGGCTGGCGGCGATATCCGGCAGCAATGCGGCTTCCGGTGTCGCGCCTTGCGCGGCAGCCAGATGCAGGCCGGACAGATGTGCCAGTGGGGTCGAGGTGAGGTCGCGGTAGACGATTTCCAGGCCCGGCGTCGCCTGACGCAGGCGATCGACGATCGCGGCCGAAACCTGGCGGCTGACGGAATGGGGGCCGAGGACGCTGGAGTCGATGTGCAGAAGTTTCATGTGGGTCACCCTTGGTATAAATTTGTAACTGGAGCTATATGAGTGACTGTGCGGAATCCCCGCAAGAACGCACATTTTTGAAACCCGGGCACATCCTTGAAACCTGAGCACACCGAAGTTCCTGGCCTGCCGTTGCCGCCCAACGCCCATCTCGGGGCCGATTGTCGAGGGGTGGCCTCGGTGCTGGCGCGGGTCGGCGACAAATGGAGCGTGTTCGTGATCATGTTGCTCGGCGGCGGTCCGCGGCGCTTCAACGAGATCAAGCGCATGGTCGGCGGCATCTCGCGGCGGATGCTGACGCTGACCTTGCGCGGGCTGGAACGCGACGGCTTGGTGACGCGAACCGTGTTCCCGACCATTCCGCCACGGGTCGATTACGAACTCACCGATCTCGGGCGTGGGCTCTGGAAGCCAGTCGAAGCGCTCGGCGCCTGGGCACATGAGCATCAGCCCGAAATCGAAAGCGCGCGGGCGCGGTTCGACGGGCGGAATGAAGCGCGCTGATTAAATCAGCGACACCAGCCCGCCGCCGTGGCGCTCCAGCCGTCCGGCCAATTCAAGCTCCAGCAGCACCACGCGCACGGTGGCCGGCGAGGCGTCCGTCATCCGGATCAGATCGTCGAGACTGATCGGTGTCGGCCCGAGCAGATCAATGATGCGGGCGCGTTCGCTCGTGTCGGCTTCGAAGTCGAGGGGCTCGTTGCCGTCGGGCTCGCGCAACTCGATCGGCCGCTCCATGATCGGCTCGACCGCCTGAATGACGTCGGCGGCCTCCGTGATCAGCGTCGCACCCTGCTTGATCAGATCGTTGGTGCCGGCGGCGCGCGGATCGAGCGGCGAACCAGGCACCGCGAACACCTCGCGGCCCTGTTCGGCGGCGATGCGCGCGGTGATCAGCGAGCCCGAGCGATGCGCGGCCTCGACCACGACGACGCCGAGCGCGGCACCTGAGATCAGCCGGTTACGCCGAGGAAAATCCCGCGCGCGCGGCACATGGCCGAGCGGCATTTCGGAAATCGCCGCACCGGAAGTGAGGATCGCGGCCAGCAAATCCCCATGCTCCGGCGGATAGATCCGGTCGTGGCCGCCGGCCAGCATCGCGACCGTGCCGCCGTTGAGGCTGGTGCGGTGCGCCGCCTGATCGATACCGCGCGCCAGGCCCGAAGCGATCACAAAACCCGACTGGCTGAGATCATGCGCCAGTTGGCCGGCGAATTTCAGTCCGGCGCCGGAGGCGTTGCGCGAGCCCACGATCGCGATCATCGGCCGCATCAGCGCCTCGACCGCGCCGCGGACACCGAGCAGCGGCGGGGCATCGTCGAGCATCGCCAGCCGCGGCGGGTAGCCGGCTTCACCCGGCGCCACCAGGCTGACATCAAGTCGTTGGCAAGCGGCGAGTTCGGCGCGCGCATCGTCCTCGCTGCAGATACGCCCCTCACGCGCCGCGCCGCCCCGCCGCGCCAGATCGGGTAACCGCCCCAGCGCCGCGCGTGCGCCGCCGAAATGGCTCAGCAGCGAACGAAACGTGCGTGGCCCCGGTATTATGGCGCAAACGCCACCGGGGGCCGAAAATGACCCCGGGAATCAGCTAAGTTGCTTGTGGCGTTTGCGCCATAATACCGCGTGGCCCGACATTGTCGGACCGGATCAGCCGCAGCCAATCGATCCGCTCGGCGTCGGTGAGATGTGTCGTGCGTGTGATGTTGCTGTTGTCCAAGGTGGCTCCTGCGGATCGCAGCATGGCTCAACCAGAGCGCGTGGGGAAGGGGGTGAACCAGCTGACCGCTTGCCGTCATCGCGATGAAAAACATGGCCGTCATGCGCTTGCCGGATTCCAACCCGATCCGTAAAACGGTCCCGTCGTCGCAGGGAACAACGCCCATGATATCGCTCGCCGAACTTCAGCACCGGATCGAAACCGGCGAGTTGTCGCCCCAGGCTGCCATCGCGCAATCGATTGAGGCGATCGGCGCACAGGACAAGACCATCGGCGCCTTTGTCCGGCATGACGCCGGCGCCCGCGCCGCAGGCAAGGGTGCGCTGCGTGGTATCGCGGTCGGCATCAAGGACAATATTGACACGGCGGATTTTCCGACCGAAATCGGTTCGTCGATCTATCGCGGCTGGCAGCCCCGCGCGGATGCTCCCGTTGTCGCGGCGCTGAAGGCGGCCGGCGCGACCATTATCGGCAAGACCACGACCACGGCGTTCGCATCGTCGGATCCGACCGCGACACTCAACCCGCACAACCACGGTCATACGCCGGGCGGATCGTCGGCAGGCTCGGCCGCGGCTGTTGGCGCCGGGATGATTCCGCTGGCGCTGGGAACGCAGACCGGTGGTTCGGTGATCCGGCCAGCGTCGTTCTGCGGTGCGGCCGCGATAAAGCCGTCGTACCGGATGCTGCCGGCGATCGGCGTGAAGTGTTATTCGTGGACGCTCGACACCGTCGGGCTGTTCGCGGCCGGCGTCGAAGACCTCGCGCGCGGGCTTTCGGCGATCACCGGCCGGCCTGAACTATTGCCGCAGGCCGCGATCGCAATGCCGCGGATCGGCATCGTGACCCAGGATTTTGCCGGCGCGCCTGACAACACCGGCGCCGAAGCGCTGCGGATCGCGGCGACCGCGGCCGAGCGCGCTGGCGCATCGGTGCGCACGCGCAATCCGGCCGAGATCGTCGCGGAGGCATGGCGCATCCATCCCATCGTGCAGGAATTCGAGGCGCATCAGGCTCTCGCCTGGGAGTACAGCACACAGTACGACGCGATGGCGCCGCAGCTGCGCGGCCGGCTCGACGAGAGCAAGGGTACGACGCCGGCGGCCTATGACGAAGCTGTGCGAATTGCTGACAAGGCCAGGCATGCATTGGCGGCGATGTTCGACGAGGTCGATGTGCTGTTGACGTTATCTGCGCCGGGCGCCGCGCCCAAGGGATTGGGGTCGACCGGCGACGCCCGCTACAACCGGCTATGGACGCTGATGGGCGTTCCCTGCGTCAACGTTCCTGCTTACGTCGCGGAAGGTGGGTTGCCGGTCGGCGTGCAGGTAATTGCGCGATATGGCAACGACGCCGGCGCGCTGGCGGCCGCGCGGTTTGTGGAGAAGGCGCTACGGCAGATAGTTTAGATTAGTCATTCCGGGTTCGCGCTTCGCGCGCCCCGGAATGACGATCTCACTTCTGCCCGATCTTGCCTTCGGTCCCCGCCAGCAGCCGCTTGATGTTTTCGCGGTGCGCGTAGAACACCAGCAGGGTCAGCAGGGTGAATAACGCGGCGAGGGCGACGTGGCCGAGCCACCACAGCAGGATCGGTGTCACCAGGCTCGCGATCAGCGCCGACAGCGAGGAGTAGCGGGTGACGAGCGCGACCGCGAGCCAGATCAGGCAAAACGCCAGCGCCGCCGGCCAAAACAGGCCGAGCAGCACGCCGATATAGACCGCGACGCCTTTACCGCCCCGAAACCTGAGCCACACCGGAAACAGATGGCCGAGAAAGGCGCCGAGGGCTGCCGCCATCGCGGCGTCGGGTCCGCCTAAATAACCGGATATGATGACGGCGATGGTGCCCTTGAGCAAGTCGCCGATCAATGTCGCGGCGGCGAGGTCCTTGCGTCCGGTGCGCAGCACATTGGTGGTGCCGATACTGCCGGAGCCGATCGAGCGCAAATCCTGCGTGCCCGCCAATCTGGTGAGCAACAGGCCGAACGGGATCGAGCCGAAGAGATAGCCGATCATGAACGCTACGACGAGAAACATGTCAGCAGACATCGAGGTTGCTCCTTCCGCCTGCCTGGCATGTCCTAAACATGCTCATACACGGTCCGTCCGCCGATGATGGTGCGCACGACGCGGCCCGAAAACCGCGCTTCGTCGAACGGCGTGTTCTTGCATTGCGATTTGAGATCGGCCGGATCGAGGATCCAGGGAATATCGGCATCGATCACGATGACGTCGGCGGGCGAGCCCGCGCGCAGCGATCCGCCGGGCAAGCCCAGCAGTTCCGCCGGTCGCGTCGACATCGCCCGGATCAGCGTCTTGAAATCCATCTCGCCATTATGGATCAGCCGCAACGCCGCCGGCAGCATGGTTTCCAGCCCGATCGCGCCCGCGGCGGCTTCCGCGAACGGCAGCCGCTTGACCTCGACGTCCTGCGGATTGTGATCGGACATCAGCACGTCGATCAGGCCGGAGGCGACCGCGCCGACCAGCGCGCGGCGATCCTCTTCGGTGCGCAGCGGCGGCGACAGTTTCAAGAATGTCCGGTACGGGCCGATATCGTTTTCGTTCAGCGTGACATGGTTGATCGAGACCGAGGCTGAGACGTCGAGCCCGGCATCGCGGGCGCGCTTGAGAATTTCGAGCGATTCGATCGAACTCAGCGACGCCGCGTGATAACGCCCGCCGGTCAGCGCGACCAGCCGCATGTCGCGCTCCAGCATGACGGCTTCGGCGGCATTGGGAATGCCTGATAGCCCGAGCCGCGTCGCGAATTCGCCTTCGTTCATGACGCCTTCGCCGACCAGATCGGGGTCTTCGGTGTGGTGCACGATCAGCGCGTCGAAATCGCGGGCATAGGTCAGCACCCGCCGCATCACCTGTGCGTTGGTGATGCTGCGGTCGCCGTCGGTGAAGGCCACGGCGCCGGCGGCCTTCAACAGGCCGATCTCGGTCATCTCGTCGCCACGCATGCCTTTGGTGATCGCCGCCATCGGATGGATGTTGACGATCGCGGTGTCGCGGGCGCGGCGCAGCACGAAGTCGACCGTCGCCGAATTGTCGATCACGGGCGAGGTATCCGGCTGGCAGATGATGGTGGTGATGCCGCCGGTCGCAGCCGCCTGACTGGCCGAAGCAAACGTTTCGCGGTGGCTGGCGCCGGGTTCGCCGACAAAGGCGCGCATGTCGACCAGTCCGGGGGCGACGATCTTGCCGGCGCAATTGATGATGTCGGTGCCTTCAGGCACGCCGGCGGCGCCGATGCCGCGCTTTGAATCGCGGATCACGCCATCGGCGATCAGGACGTCGCCGGTGCCGTCGAAATCCCGCGAGGGATCGATGACGCGGGCGTTGGCGAGCAGGATCGGGCGACGGTCGGTCAGCATGCTGTCACGCGTTCGGCAGGTTGCGGGCCAGCGCTTCGAGCACCGCCATCCGCACCGCCACTCCCATTTCCACCTGTTCGCGGATCAGCGATTGCGCGCCATCCGCCACGATCGAGTCGATTTCGACGCCACGGTTCATCGGCCCCGGATGCATCACCAGCGCGTCGGGCTTGGCATAAGCGAGCTTCTTCTGGTCGAGACCAAAGTAGTGAAAATATTCCTGGCTCGACGGCACGAACGAGCCGTTCATGCGCTCGCGCTGCAGCCGCAGCATCATCACGATATCCGCGCCGTTGAGGCCCTCGCGCATGTCGCGGGCGACCTCGACCCCCATCCGCTCGATGCCGCGCGGCAGCAGCGTGGAGGGCGCGACCACGCGGACCCGGGCGCCCATGGTGTTGAGCAACAGGATGTTGGAACGCGCCACGCGGGAATGCATCACGTCGCCGCAGATCGCGATCACCAGGCCCTCGAGCCGGCCTTTGTTGCGGCGGATGGTCAGCGCGTCGAGCAGCGCCTGGGTCGGATGTTCATGGGCGCCGTCGCCGGCATTGATCACAGAACCGTCGACCTTGCGTGCCAGAAGTTCCAC